>CAYQLZ010000021.1:19064-39196 GCA_964418665.1 uncultured Dehalococcoidia bacterium
CGTTGTGGTTTTTTTTTTTTTTATTTTTTTGGGGTTCTTTGGGGTTTTTTTCTTTTTTGGGGTTTGGGTTTTTTTTGGGGGGGGGGGGGTGGTTGGGGAATGGTGGTTGCATGACGGTGAGTTTAAGGGTTGGGCGTGGGGCAAAGGGGGTTAGGGGCAGGTGGGGAGGGCTAGTGCGGACAAGTCGTTAGATTCGATGGAAAGCAGGGTTTCGGGGATACAGCCGGTCAGTTGGTTGCCTGAGAGGTAGAGATGGTCCAGTCTGGGCATATCGGTTAACACAATTGGTATGTCGCCGGTCAGCAGGTTGTTTCTGAGGTCTAAGAGCCACAGTTCTGAGAGATTGCCCAATTTGGTTGGAATCTCGCCATTCAATTGATTGTTATTCAGGTGGAGTAGTCTCAGATTTGTTAGGTTGCCAAGCTCTGAAGGGATCTCCCCGATCAGCTCGTTACCTGCTAGGTCCAAAACTCTCAAGTCAGAGAGTCTGCCAAGTTCAGGTGGAATCTCTTCTGCAAGGTAGTTTTGAGAGATGTATAGGGTTGTTAGATTAGGCAAGTTGCCTAGTTGCGGCGGGATTTGGCCGGTCAATTGGTTGTTGCTGAGGCTCAGGACTTCCAAATTAGAAAGGTTGGCCAGTTCGTCAGGGATGTTACCGGTTAGGCGGTTTGAGTTAAGCCATAGACGCTCTAAATTTGATAGCCGGCCTAATTCGGATGGAATCAGCCCGGTCAATTGGTTATCGCCGAGTAGCAGCTCTGCCAAGTTAGGGAGTTGTCTAAGTTCCGTAGGAATCTCCCCTATCAGTTGGTTGGAATAGAAGTTAAGCTCCTCCAAGTTGAAGAGATTGTCCAATTCCGTAGGAATTTCCCCAGTAAACTCGTTGTTCTCAAAACTCAGCCTTTGCAGGTTGGTCAGGCCACCTATTTCCGTTGGTATCTCTCCAGTAATCTTGTTAATGCTCAAATCCATTACTTCCAGCTTGGATAAGCTACCAAGCTCCGTTGGGATTTTCCCGTTTAACTGGTTTTCGCTGAGCAGGAGTCTGGTGATCTTAGTATCCCGATTAGTGGTGAGCCCGAACCACCAATCGATGGGTTCGTTGCCGAGCCAGTTGGTGTTGTGCCGCCAGTTTGGGCCATCGGTAGCCTTGTAGAGGGCGAGGAGGACGTCACGGTCTGTTAGTTCCTGCGGGGGTTCGTCTTTGGAGGTGCAGGCGGTCAGGAGGAGGGGGAGGGCGAGGAGGGTTAGCAGTGTGAAGAAGACGCCGAGTTTTGGAAGTTTGGTTGTGAAGCGAGTCATGTTGGTTGGTGTCTCTATTGGATTATATGCGGTTTGTGGGGGAAGCGTTCCATATGTTGTGAGGTGTGGTTGGGAGGAAGACGTGAGGCGTCGAAATTTTGGGCCGGGTTCGGGAGGATGTGTGGAGACGAGGGTAGGGGAAAGGGCGGAATGTGGGAGCAAGAGGGGAAGGGCGACCACAAGGGTCGCCCCGGCCGGGGACTGCAGTTGCGAGGATGGATTGTGTGAAGGTAGAGAGTGGGTTCCTGCCTTCGCAGGAACAAGGTGTGGGGAGGTTAGAGGGTGAAGACTTGGAAGGGGACGGCTAGGGGGGTGCCGAATTGGAGGCCGACGGACTTGGCGTGGGAGCGGAGCATTTCGTCAGGGTTTACGTTGAAGGGGAGGTTTTGGAGGTAGACGCGGTGTTCTTCGAGGGAGGCGACGCCTTTTCCGAAGGAGTGGGTGACGTCGACGGCGTGGGTGGGCTTGGGGGATCCGGCGATGCAGACCATTTTGACACCGTTCCAGGGTTTGAGTCCTTCGTCGGTGAGTTCCGGGAATATCCAGGGGTTGCCGGCGTCCTGAGAGGCGTCGAGGGTGGCGAGGGCGGCGGCGCGGTGGTCGGCGAAGTTGAAGCTGGGGCCGCCCCAGGTTAGGTGGTAGTTGGGGGCGATGAGGACTTCGGGTTGGTGTTTGCGGATGGCGCGGGCGATGTCACGCCGGAGGGCGGGGCTGTATTCGATTACGCCGTCCTTGTGGTGGAGGAATTCTACGGTGTGGACGCCGACGGCGGCGGCGCTGCGTTTTTCTTCTTCCTCACGGAGGGGGCCGACCTTGTCCGGGTGCATTGAGCTGATGCCAGCTTCGCCGCTGGTGACGAGGAGGTAGACGACTTGCTTGCCCTGGCCGGTCCAGCGGGCGATGGCGCTGGCTGCGCCGTATTCGAGGTCGTCGGGGTGGGCGGCGACGGCGAGGGCGCGATGCCAGTCTTCGGGGAGGGGGAGGAGTTTTTGGGATTGGGACATCAGGCGGCTCCTGTTATTGATTTGCAGAGTTTCACGGGGAGTGGGACACCCTCACCCCTTCGACAAGCTCAGGACAGGCTCAATCCTCTCCCAGGACGGGAGAGGAGGGAAGAGGGAGACGGAGATGACGGTTATGCAAGGTTTTGGCGGAGGGGAGGTAGGACTTCGTTGGCCATGCGTCGAACGTCGTCCATGGTTGTGTGGTAGCGGAGGGCGCGCTGATGGATGTCGGGGAGGGCCTGGGTGCCGGCTTCGTCGAAGGGGGCGCGGAGGCTGAACATAAAGGTGGTTACGCCGAGTTCGATGAATTCTTCGAGCCGCTGACGGACCTGGTCGGGGCTGCCGACGAGGGTTTTTTTGAGCATTTCTTCAATGGACGTGCCATCGGTGTGAGCGTTTACGCGGAGGGCATTGGCGATGCGGTTGGGGTCTTCGCTGACGAGGAAGTCCATGTTGAGGGAGAGTGAGATTTCGGAGGGGTCGCGCCCGGCGGTCTCGCAGTGTTGGTGGAGAATTTTGAGCTTGCGTCGGTAGTCTTCCGGGGTGCCGGTGATGTTCCAATTCCAGTCGTCGGCGACGCGGGCAACGAGGGGGAGGGTGAGCTTCTCGCCGGCGCCGCCGACGAGGATGGGGGGATGGGGTTGCTGGAGGGGCTTGGGCTGGAAGGGTGCGTCGCGGAGTTGGAAGTAGCGTCCGTGGAAATTGGCGCGGTCTTCGGTCCAGAGGAGTCGGATGAGGCGGATGGACTCTTCGAGGCGGCGGATGCGTTCGCCGATGCCGGGAAAGTAGATGTGGTAGGCGTGGTGTTCGGGGAGGTGCCAGCCCGCGCCGATGCCGAGGATGACGCGTCCGTTGGAGGTGTGGTCGACGGTGGTGACGGTTTTGGCGAGGGCGACGGGGTGGCGGAAGGTGGCGCTGGTGACGAGGGTGCCGATGCGGGGGCGCTGGACGACCTGGGAGAGGGCGGCGAGGAGGCTCCAGGCGTCGGGGACTGGGCCGTCTTCGAGGGTGGTGCCGGTGGGGAGGTAGTGGTCGTAGACCCAGAGGTCATCGAAGCCGAGCTGTTCGAGTTCGAGCCAGGTGTCCCTGAGTTGGGGCCAGGTGGATTCCTGCTGACCGGTCTGGACGCCGAATCTGACGGTGGGCATGGGGTTCTCCAAGTTTCAGTGTTGTTGCGGGTACAGGATACTATACGGGATGTGTGGGAGAGTTTCAGCCGCCGCAGGGGGAGATGGGTGTGGGCGGTCACTGGGTGACGGCTGACTCTGGCGAGTGGGAGGGGGTTCGTGTTCGGGGCGGTCGTGGTCTTTTGGGGGAGTCACGTCGATCCCTCCGAAAGGCTCGGGACAGGCTTAATCTTCCCCCGTAGAGGGGGATGGGAAAGATAGGTACAGACCGGGAACACTGGTAACAGGTAGACCGGGGACATGGGTAACACATCAATCCACAATAGGTTCCGTTTTCCGAGGGAGTGACATTTATGCAATGGTCTCTGGGACGGGAGAGGAGGCAAGAGGGGGTGGAGGTGGTGGTTGTGCTGAGGTCTCCCCCTAGGGGGAAGGAGGGGAAGAGTTGGCGCCCGCCTTCGCGGGTGGAACGGGAGGGGAGGTGAAGGAAGAGAAGGATGGTCAAGAGGGTTCTCCACAACAGAGGTGGGGTTGTTCCTTCTTGTCAGGGTTGGGCCCAGCATTTAAGATAGGCGTGAAAAAGCGTCCGAGACGGGCGCGGCGCCCGGGACGGCGAGGCTGAGAGTCAAGTCCTGTGGCCGAAGAATGGAGGGGGCGGAGGGAATGCCGGCCTTTGAAGCTAACAATAACTTTGGGACCGTGACCCGGATCAGCGTGGAGGCTCTTGGTGAGCCGGGGAAGCGAACTTTCCGGCTGCTGGTTGAATCGGGGGCGGCCTTTGCGCAACTCTGGCTTGAGAAAGAGCAGTTGCAGCAGTTGGCGGTGTACATCGAGGAGATCGACCAAGAGGGGTCGAGGAGGGAACGCGGAGGGGGAGGGAGACGGGAGCCTGAGCCATCTTATGACGGAGGATACGTGAGGCTTGAGTTCAAGGTGGGGAGTCTTTCGATGGGGCACGATGCCGACGTGGACTCGTTCCTGTTCCTGGTGCACGATCGGGAGGCGGTTGGGGAGGATACTCCAGAATTGTGTTTCTGGGTGTCGCAGGAGATGGCGTTGAAGCTTTCGAAGGAGGCGTTGGAAGTGTGCGCTGCGGGGAGGCCTCGCTGCGTACTGTGTGGGGTGGCGATCGATCCCGAAGGTCACATGTGCGTTCGCTCGAATGGGCACCAGGCGCTGCACCCCTGAGCAGCCGGGGGATTCGTCCCCGACTGAGGGGGAGGAGGCTCGACAGTCGCGATTGTTGAGGGAGGGGGAGGTGGTATCGTGCATTCTGACGCCGGTGGGTTCCAACTACACTTTTCTGGCGAAGCTGCGTGATGAAGAAGGGTTGGAGATGCGGGCGATCTACAAGCCGATGAAGGGCGAGATTCCATTGTGGGACTTCGAATCGGGGACGCTTTACAAGCGGGAGTGCGCAGCATATATATTCAGCCAGATTCTGGGGTGGGAGTTTGTTCCGGAGACGGTGATCCGAGAAGGGCCCTACGGCGTAGGCTCTATGCAGAGGTTTGTGGAGCACGAAGCGGGGGTGACGTACCGGGAGCTTCGAGAGACTCACCGGAAGGAGCTGAAGCGAATCGCCTGCTTTGACATTATTGCGAACAATGCTGATCGGAAGGCAGTGCATTGCATCAGGGGGTTGGATGGGAGGGTGTGGGGGATCGACCACGGGTTGACGTTTAACGAGGCGTTTACGTTGAGGACGGTGATCTGGGACTTCTGGGGGGAGGAATTGGAGCCGGAGATGGTTGAGGACATGGAGGGGTTTCTTGGTGTAGTTTCGGCGACGGAGGGATTGATGAAGGAACTGGCGGAACTGCTTCGGCCCGAAGAAGTGGAGGCACTGGCGCAACGAACGGGGTGGTTGGCGGAGGCGGGGGCGTTCCCGGAGATGCGCAGGTTTTAGTGGGGGTTGTCTTGCCCCCCGGACGGGCAGAGGGCATGGCTAAATCTCTCCCCAGCAATGGAGAGGCCTGGAGTGGACTAGCTTGACACTTCTTGAAGCTGAAAACTAGAATTAGCAACAGTCGAGGTAGGAGGTAGGTGCATATGCAGGAGATGACCGTCGATAGTATTCGGGTCAGCCTGATGAACTACCAGCGAGTAGTCATTCTGAAGGAGATGGAATCCGATAGGCACCTGCCCATCTGGATCGGGCCGGCGGAGGCTGACGCAATAGCGGTCAAGCTGCAGGGGATATCCGTTCCTCGACCATTGACGCACGACCTGCTGCAGTCCGTCATCGATAACCTGGGGGCGGAGATCAGTCATATCCGGATTAACGATTTGAAGAACGATACTTTCTTCGCGAAGATTGGCGTCTCGATGGATGGGAAGAAGGTGGAGGTGGACTCGCGGCCGAGTGACGCGATTGCGCTGGCAGTGCGGGCGCAGGTTCCGATTTACGCGGAAGAGGACGTGTTGGAGAAGGCGGGGATTCAGCTTGACGCAGACACAGGACGTCCCATCACCAAGGAGGAAATGACCTCTGTGGACGAAGACAAGCCGACGAAGGTGAGGGACGAAGAGCTCCAGAGGATGTCGGCGTTCACGGACTTCATCAACACGCTGGACCTGGAAGACATCGGCAAAGGCGAGTCCAAGGAGCAGCCGAAGGAATAGGGGTATAGGAGGGGGTTGGAGATGGCCTGTCGCAGGGCGCTCTTGTTGACTTTGAAAATTGCTAGTGATAAAGTTCACCAAGTTTTGAAGGTAGCGTATGTCCGGTTTGCGACTGGCTATGCAGATGGTGGGTTTGGGGTGGTTTGTGGCGGTGTGCATCGTCATAGGAGTGTTAGCCGGTTTGTGGCTGGACGGTAGGTTTGAAACTTCGCCCATATTCTTACTCGGTGGGACATTGCTGGGAGTGGTAACGGCTTTTTACGGCATGTACAAGTTGATGGCCCCATTTCTACAGGACTCATCTCAGAACAGACCAGATGGAAAGAATGAAGGGTGTTGATGGCCAAGTCAGCCTTGGCTAAGCCACTTATTATCGGGGCCGGATTGAGCCTCGTAGCCCTGCTGATATTCGGGTTTGTGGTAGGTGCGGTAGGGTCGGAGCTATTCGGGACAAGCACGATAGTCAAAGAGCCGGAGGTACATCTACCGGCGTCGGCGGTGTTCCCGGCGGAAGAGCGGGAGATTGCGGCGAGGGGCGGGAACCTGGGATTCACCGGCTTTGCGATCACGAACTCCATGGTTTCATCGTGGCTGACTACGATTGTGTTGATAGTGATCCTGGTGTTGGCGGCATCCCGCAGGAAGCTGGTGCCGGGGCGGCTACAAGGGTTCGGGGAGGTGATTGTCGAAGGGCTGTTGAATTTCGTGGAAGGGGTATCGGGTAAGGATGTTGCTCGGGCTTTCTTTCCGATTATCGCGACAATTTTCCTGTTTGTGCTCTTCAACGCATGGATGGGGCTACTTCCGATCTATCCATCGCTGGGGTTCAATTCTTCCGAGGAGGCCAACGCCGAGTACATAGCGAAGGCCAAGGAAGGGAAGGCGATGCACCTGCATGGGACGATTTCCAGTGTCAGCGACGACGGGTTTACGCTGAAGGACGGCACTGCGTTCCATCTGGAGGCGGAGTCGGAGATAGGGGAAGAGCTGGCAAAGGGATGCACGCCGGCGCCGTGCATAGCCGAGAGCGCGGTGGGGAAGATTGTGAAGTTCGACGCGATGAAGTCGGGCGGGACATTGGTGGTTGAGCATGCGGAGAAGGGGAAGACGCCGAGGATTGACTTGCTGCGACCGGCGGGCACGGACGTGAACATGCCGCTGGCGCTGGCGGTGGTGGCGTTCCTGTTCGTCGAGATTTGGGGACTGAGGAGACTGGGCTTCGGGTACCTGGCCAAGTTCTTCCGATTCAAGACTTTGATAAAGGGACCGAGCCGATTCTTCAACGGGCCGATAGATTTGTTCGTGGGGATTCTGGAGGGGTTGAGTGAATTCATCCGGGTGGTGAGCTTCACGTTCAGGCTGTTTGGGAATATGTTGGCGGGGAAGCTGCTGATTCTGGTTTCGGCGTTCCTGGTGCCGTTTGTCTTCAGCATTCCCTTCTACGGGCTGGAGATTCTGGTGGGGTTCATACAGGCGATGATCTTTGCGGGATTGACGCTAACGTTTGCGACCCTGGCGATTTCGCATCATGACGAATAGGGATTGGAGAGTGGAAGAGGAGGAAGTAGAGGAGAGGGGCGAAAACGACAACGGAGGAGAGAGATGGATATATTGATACTGTTATTTGCAATAGTGACCAGCGTGGCAACGCTGGGGACGCTGGCCGGGGTGTTCGCCATCTACGCCAGCCGTCAGGACTAGAGACCACGGAAATCGGGAAACAATAAAATTGGTTGAGGAGGACCCATGCTTGGATTAGAGCTCTTGATGTCGGTAGGGGCCCAGGAGGCGTTGAGTGACGCGGGAGCCAAGGCGATAGCCACAGGACTGGCGATCGGCTTGGGGCTGCTGGGACCTGGCATAGGCATAGGAATTCTTGGAGCGTCTGCCATGAGCGCCATCGGGCGGAACCCGGAGGCACGGGGAGCGATTTTGCAGAATATGATTCTGGCAATCGCCTTCGCCGAGGCTTTGGGCATTTACGCTCTCATTGTGTCTGTCATCATAATCTTCGTAGCCTAGAACCCGGGCGTGCGAAGGTTGGATGGGAAGAGAGGTAACCCTTGGAAGAGTTAGGTCTAAATATACCGAGCCTAATAGTCTTTCTGGTGAACTTCGCCATCCTGCTGGTGATCCTGTACTTCTTCGCGTACAAGCCAATCCTGAAGATGCTGGACCAGAGGTCGGAGCGGATTCGGGAGAGTTTGGAGGCGGCGGAGCAGGCAAGGCAGGAGGCGGCGGAATCAGAGGCCCGGACGCAAGAGCAGCTGCAAGAAGCCCGCAGGCAGGGGCAGCAGTTGCTGGAGCAGGCCCGGGCGCTGGCCGACAAGTACAGGGAAGACGAGATGGCCAAGGCGCGCCAGGAGGCGGAAGCTTTCGTGGCCCGCGCGCGAGAAGAGATCCAGCAGGAGCGGGACAGCGCCGTGGAAGAAGTGAAGCGGCACTTTGCCATCCTGGCAATCCAGGCGGCTGAACGGGTTATCGGGCAGTCGCTGGATGCGAGCGCGCACCGGGAACTGATTGTTCAGGTGCTCGAAGAAGGCCAGGAAGTCGGGAAAGGCTAGGCATTCGAGAGATGGCGAGCAGTCTCAGGGCAAAGAGGTACGCGCAAGCAATCTACGAGATTGCGACCGGGTCGGAACCGCGGCAGGTGGAGAAGACACTGGACGCCTGGGCCAAGGACTTGCGTCGCATAAGCGAGGCGCTGGCAAGCGAGGAATTCAGGGTGTTTCTGAAGCATGCCAAGGTGCCCTTCGACCGGAAGGTGGAAGCGGTGCAAGAAGCGCTGGGGAAACGGGTTAGCCCGCTGGCGTTGAATGTGCTTTGCGTGATGGTTTCGCAGAGACTTTCGGACATGGCGCCGGAGGTTGAGTCCGAGTTTCGGACGCTGCTGGACGCACGGAGAGGGGTAGAGCGGGTGACGGTCTACTCGGCGATACAGCTGAGGAGCCGAGAGAAGAAGAGGATAGCCCGCTATGTGGAGGAGATGACGGAGAAGAAGGTAGAACTGGAGACTCACGTAGACCCGGCCATAATCGGCGGGCTTGTGCTGCGGATTGGGGATAAGCTGCTGGACGGCAGCACGCGCACGAAGCTTGAGGGTCTGAGGGGTGAGTTGGAAGGGGCCCCGATATCGGGGTCGGCATAGAAAGATAAGGAAGATACGGAACCCGCGCCAATGCGCAGACGCATTGACGCGGCAGGAGGCAAATAGATGACCACGCGCGGTTCAGACATCGTTTCGGTAATCAGGCGCCAGATTGAGGAGTTTCAGGGTGAACTCCGCATGGTGGACGTGGGGACCGTAGTGGAGGCGGGGGACGGGATTGCCCGAATTCAGGGGTTGCAGGGGGCGCAGTACAGCGAATTGCTGGAGTTTCCGGATGGCGTGCTGGGCCTAGCGCTGAATCTGGAGGAGGACACGGTCGGAGCCGCAGTCATGGGTGGAGACGATGCGGTGAAGGAGGGGGACACGGTCCGTTCAACCGGACGCATCATCGAGGTACCGGTGGGGGACGAGTTGGTTGGTCGGGTGGTGGATGCTTTGGGGAGGCCACTGGACGGAAAGGGGCCGATACGAACGACGAAGACGCGTCCCATCGAGCGGATTGCTCCCAACGTGGTCATCCGGCAGTCTGTGGATACGCCGGTGCAGACCGGCATTAAGGCCATCGATTCGATGATTCCGATTGGACGAGGACAGCGGGAGCTGATCATCGGAGACCGGTCGACGGGGAAATCGGCCATCGCTTTGGATACGATAATCAACCAGAAGGGCGAGAACCTGCTGTGCATCTACGTTGCCATCGGCCAGAAGCAGGGCAAGGTTGCGCAGGTGGTGTCTACGCTGGAGGAACACGGGGCGATGGAGCACACGGTGGTGGTGGCGGCGAACGCTTCGGACCCGGCGCCGATGCAGTACATAGCACCATACGCCGGGTGCGCGATGGGCGAGGAGTTCATGGAGTCGGGGCGGGAGGCGCTTATCATCTATGACGACCTGACGAAGCACGCGTGGGCGTATCGCCAGATGTCGTTGCTGCTGAGGAGGCCACCGGGTCGTGAGGCTTACCCCGGGGACGTATTCTATCTGCACAGCCGGTTGCTGGAGCGGGCGGCGAAGCTGGCGGACGAGCACGGCGGCGGTTCATTGACGGCGCTGCCGGTGATTGAGACGCAGGCGGGCGACGTATCCGCGTATGTGCCGACCAACGTTATTTCGATTACGGACGGGCAGATATACCTGGAGCCAGAGGCTTTCAATGCGGGGATTCGCCCGGCGGTGAACGTGGGACTTTCGGTGTCGAGGGTAGGCGGAGCGGCGCAGTCTCGGGCTATTCGAAGCGTTGCGGGCCGGCTGCGATTGGACCTGGCGCAGTACAGCGAGCTGGCGACGTTCGCGCAGTTCGGTACGGCGGACCTGGATGCGGATACGAGGGCACAGCTGGAGCGGGGTCAGCGCAGCATTGAGATATTGAAGCAGCCGCAGTATGAGCCGCTTTCGATGGGCCGGCAGGCGGTTATCTTCTATGCGTTGAACAACGGCTACCTGGACGAGGTGCCGATTCCGGAATGCAGGGCCTTCGAGGAGCAGCTGCGTCGATACATTGAGACGGCTGCGCCCGAGCTTGAAGGGCAGATAATGGAAGCCAAGGAAATTACCGATGAACTTGAGGTGGTGCTGAAGAAGGCGCTGGACGAATTCAAGGCGACCTTCGCGGCAGCGTAGGGACTAGAGAGGAAACGGGCGAGAGGCTGAGATGCCAAGTTTAAGACAGCTTCGAAGGCGGATTCGCAGTATTGAGAATACCGCCAAGGTGACCCACGCGATGGAGATGATTGCGGCCTCCAAGATGAGGCGTGCTCAGGGTGCGGTGCTGGCGGGGCGACCGTATGCCGAGAAGATCCAGCAGGTAATTTCCGACCTGAAGGCGCAAAGGCAGGACACGGAAGAGATTCACCCGCTGCTGACGCAGAGGCCGGTGAAGCGGATTACGCTGCTGCACATGACGCCGGACAGGGGACTGTGCGGCGGTCTGCACGGGAACGTAAACCGGGCGGTGGCGCAGTTCATCGTTGAGAAGAGGCCCACGCCGGTGCGGATAGTGGCGGTGGGGAGGAAAGGTCGGGACTTCGTGGTCAGGACCGGGCAGGACGTGCAGGCGGTGTTCGTGAACCTGGGCGACCGTCCGCCGATGTCGGAGATACTGCCGATCGCACAGATTATATTGAACGACTATAACGAGGGAGAGGTGGACGAAGTCTACCTGTCGTACCCGGAATTCGTGACGCTTACATCGCAGCGTCCGAAGATTGTCCGTCTTCTGCCGATTGAGCCTTCGGAGCTGCCGGCGGAATCCAGGGTTGGGTACATTTACGAGCCTGATCCGAGGGCGGTATTGGACCTGCTTCTGCCGCGATTCGTGGAGATGGAAGTCTACCACTCCATGTTGGAGTTGAACGCCAGCGAGCAGTCGGCGCGGATGGTGGCGATGAGGAACGCAACGGACAGCGCCAATGAGATGGTGGGGGATTTGACACTGGAATTGAACAAGGTGCGGCAGGACAGCATAACCGCGGAGCTTCTGGACATAGTTGGCGGAGCGGTCAGCCTGCAGGGCTGACGGAATCTCGGCCAGGGCTTGAGAGAGCCGGAAAGAGAGGACCAAGGTGGCAAAAGGTAGTGTAGTACAGGTAATAGGCACGGTGGTGGACGTGGAGTTTCCTCCGGACGAGCTTCCCGCCGTGTATAACGCTTTGACGCTCGACAACAACGGCGAGAAGCTGGTGTTGGAGGTGGAGCAGCACGTGGGCAACAACTGGGTGCGGTGCCTGGCGCTGGGACCGACGGAAGGCCTGGCTCGGGGCGTGGAGGCTGAGGACAGCGGCAGCTCGATTCCGGTGCCGGTGGGCCCGGAGACGCTGGGGCGGCTGTTCAACGTTACCGGAGACCCGCTGGACAACCTGGGCCCTGTGGAGGCGCCGCAACGATGGCCGATTCACCGGGCGCCGCCTTCGTTTGAAGAGCAGCTGAGTTCGCAGGAGATTTTGGAGACGGGAATCAAGGTCTTCGACCTGGTGACGCCGTTCATCAAGGGCGGCAAGGTTGGGGCATACGGCGGTGCGGGCGTGGGCAAGACGGTTATCATCCAGGAGCTTATCCGGAACATCGCAGCCGAGCACAGTGGGGTGTCGGTGTTTTCCGGTGTGGGCGAGCGGTCCCGCGAGGGCAACGACCTGTGGAAAGAGATGCAGGAGGCCAACGTGATGGACAAGACCGTGATGGTCTTCGGCCAGATGAACGAGCCGCCTGGGGTGAGGGCGCGGATTGGGCTGACTGGGCTGACGATGGCCGAGTATTTCAGGGACGAGGAGAACAGGGACGTTCTCCTGTTCATCGACAACATCTACCGGTACATTCTGGCGGGGATGGAGGTCTCGGCGTTGCTGGGCCGGATGCCATCGGCGGTAGGGTATCAGCCCACGCTGGCGACGGAGATGGGAGCGCTGCAGGAAAGGATTACTTCGACAAAGAAGGGTTCGATTACGTCGTTCCAGGCGATTTACGTGCCGGCGGATGACTACACGGACCCCGGGATTGTGACTACGTTTGGTCACCTGGACGCAGTAGTGGCGTTGGAGCGGGCGCTGGCGGCGCAGGGCCTATATCCGGCTGTGGACCCGCTGGCGTCGTTCTCGCGTGTGCTTGAGCCGGACATTGTGGGGGAGGAACACTACGGAGTGGCCCGTGGGGTTATCGAGGTGCTGCAGAGGTACCGGGACCTGCAGGACATCATCGCTATTCTCGGGGTTGAGGAACTGTCTGAAGAGGACAAGCTGACGGTGGAGAGGGCGCGGAAGATTCAGCGCTTCCTGACGCAGCCGTTCTTTGTGGGAGAGACGTTTACGGGCATACCCGGCCAGTATGTGCCGGTTCGTGAGACAGTGCGGGGGTTCAAGGAGATTCTTGAAGGCAAGCACGACGACGTGCCAACGCAGGCGTTCTACATGAAGGGAACGATTGACGAAGTGCTGGCCGACGCAGGCGGGTAGAGCCAGGAAGTAGGTTAGTCGACATGGCTACGATGCGATTGGAGATAATCACCGCCGAGAGGGTCGTCTATTCGGACGACGTTGAGGCTCTGGTGGCCCCCGGAACGGAGGGGGACCTGGGGATTTTGCCTCATCACGCGTCTTTGATGACTATGCTGCAGCCGGGTGAGCTAATGGTGCGAAAGGATGGGGAGGAGACCTACCTGGCGGTTACGGGCGGGTTCATGGAGGTGATGGAGAATCGCATCAGCATCCTAGCGGACGCTGCGGAGCGATCGGAAGAGATTGACGAGGAGCGGGCGCAGGAGGCGATGAGGTTGGCCGAGGAGCGGATTGCGATGCGGTCTGCGGACGTGGACCTGGAGCAGGCGCTTTCGCAGTTGAGGCGGGCGACGGTCCGGCTGGCGGTGGCGCGACGCAGGAGACGAGCGCGGGCCCAGCGGGGCGACTCGCCCAGGGTCGGTTAGTCTTCGCCGTCGGGGCGGCTGAGGTAGTAGGTCATAGACTGGAGGGACAGGACGGGGTCGACGTTTCGGACGCGGACCCGCTCCGGTACATGGGGGTAGACGGGGGCGTAGTTCAGGATGGCTTCTACGCCACATTCAGTCAGCAGTTTCATGACTTCCAGTGCTACTGAACTGGGGACCGCGATGACTCCAATGCTGATATTGAGGCGGTTCACGGTTTCTCCCAACTCGGTAATTGGCTGCACGGAGAGGTCGCCAAGCTTGGCGCCTACAACGCGATCGTCGGTGTCGAACGCGGCGACGATTTCGAAGCCTTCCGGAGCGAAGCCGGGGTAGCTCAGGATAGCGCGGCCAAGCCTGCCGACGCCGACGAGGCAGACGTTCCAGCGCCGGTTGAGGCCGAGGATCTGCTTGAGTTCGGAGGCGAGATAGCGAACGTCGTAGCCGCGGCCCTGTTTGCCGAACCGGCCAAGGTAGCTGAGGTCTTTGCGGATTTGGGCGGGGGTTACCTGTAGGCGCCTTCCCAACTGTTGGGAGCTAACCACTTCTACGCCGGACTCCATGAGGGTGTGGAGGATTCGAACGTATTGGGGCAGACGGTCTATTACGACGTCGGGGACCCTGGAGTCTTGGGAAGGGGTGTTGTTGGGTTGGGGGGCCAAGAGTATTCCTTGCTAGGATTTGCTGCCGTTAGCTCAAGTCGAGTTGGGGGATTTGGGGAGTTGAAACCAAGTTTCAGGGTGAGGCGATTCTAGTATGGGTTTTGCTGGGGTGTCAATTGTGGAGGTGTAGTCCGGGTTGAGGGTGGGTTCCTGCCTTCGCAGGAACAAGGGGGAGGTGGTGTGTTAGCGGTAGCCGGGAGGGAATCGATCCCAAGGATTTCGACGACCCCAGGGGCTGCTGCGCTCGGGCATGAGGGGTTCGCGTCGGATCAGTTTATATATGAAGCCGGCGAGAATGCCTGCGACGAAACCACCGACGTGGGCCCAATAGGCAACGCCGGCGTCCCAAGCGCCGAACTGGCCGAGGCCCTGGAAGAGTTGAAGGATGAACCAGAATCCGAGGACGAGGATGGCGGGCATGTCGATGGCCATGATGAATAGGAAGAATACGAGGGTGCGGATGCGGCTGAAGGGAAAGAGGACGATGTAGGCGCCAGTGACACCGGCGATGGCGCCGCTGGCCCCGACGAGGGGGGTGATGGAATCCATGTTGAGGGCGACATGGGTCCAGACTGCGGCAACGCCGGCAGCGAGGTAGAAGAGGAGGAAAACGAGATGGCCGAATCGATCTTCGATGTTGCGACCGAAAACCCACAGATAGAGCATGTTGCTGAGGAGGTGGATCCAGCCGCCGTGGATGAACATGGAAGAGAAGACGGTGCCCCAACTGGACACGGGAGAGGAGACGTCGGCGGTCAGGACGGCGATGTCGCGGCCTTCCCTGACGAGGAAGCGCCACTCGGCGACTTCGGGGCCGCCGGTGAGTTCGCTTGGAATGAGACCCCACTGGAGGAAGAAGACGGTGACGTCGATGTTGTCGGTGAAGAAGAGGGAGCCGCCGAGGTAGAGTTCGTATAGGAAGACCAGGACGTTGACGAGGATCAGGGCGTAGGTGAGGTAGGGTATCGTTTTGCGTTCGATTCCTATGTCGCCTACGGGGAGCATGGGTCAGCCTTACCTGCCCGAGCACTGGGGCAGGTGGGGGTGCGAATGAGGGTTGGTAGGGTTCACATCAAAGAACGCAGGGAGCTAGGAGTCGAGCCCGTTGAGGACTTTCAGCAGTTCGGCGTCCTTTGGCATACCACGCTTCAGGTAGCGGATGATTCCGTCCCTGTCTATGATGAGGACGGAGCGCTGGATGCTCTTGCCGTTGGCCTTGACGGCATCGTAGGCATTGGAAACTGAGCGGTCGGCGTCGGAAAGGAGGGGGAAGGGAAGGTCGAACTTCGCCTTGTAATTCTGGTGCGACTTCACAGAGGCAGGGTTGACGGCAAGAATGGCTGTGTTGGCAGCTACGAATTCGGCCCTGTCGTCCCGCAGGGCTTGGAGCTGGCGGTTTCAACCGGGGGTGTTGTTGCGGCAGTAGAAGACGAGGAGGACGTTCTGCTTGCCCTGGAAGCTGCTCAGGGAGACGTCCTGTCCATCGGTGGCAGTGAGGGTGAAGTCTGGGGCATTGTCGCCTGTGGAAAGGGACACGTGGGAACCTCCTCAGTGATGGTTTATGCACCAGTTTACACCAAGGGGGCGGATGGGGCTACGGTTGAAATGGCACACGGGTAGGAGCGTATGGCTCGCGGGAAGGAGCTTATGAGGGAGGGGTGAGGGTCGGCCCCGCCGCCACCCCGATGACCCTCACCTCAATCCTCTCCCAGGACGGGAGAGGAGGGAAGAGGGAGGAGGAAATCGTTGATGGGGGAGACGGGGTAGTCTAGAATAGGTAGTTGCGCCCAGAGGGGCGTTTGTGTTGCAGCAATGAACCAGGAATGGAGGCGTGCGTGGTCGAAAGAACGAATTGCGGTGAACTCAGGCTTGGGAGCGTGGGCAGCGAGGTGACCCTCTCCGGATGGGTGCATCGGCGGCGCGACCACGGAGGGTTGATATTCATTGATCTGCGGGACAGATCAGGAATTGCCCAGGTGGTGGTGAATCCTGAGACGGCGCCGGAGGCACACGGGGTGGCGGAGCAGGTGCGGTCGGAGTGGGTGGTGAGGATAACCGGGCAGGTCGCGAGGCGGCCGGAAGGTACGGTGAACCCGCAGCTGGCGACGGGGGAAGTAGAGGTGCATGCCACGGGGACTGAGGTCTTGAATGCATCGAAGACGCCGCCGTTCTACGTCAACGAGGAGCAGGAGGTGGATGAGGCGATCCGGTTGAGCCATCGTTACCTGGACCTGAGGCGGGAGGGGATGCACCGGAACATGGTGCTGCGTCATAGGGTGGTGAAGTTCATCCGGGACTTTCTGGATGAACGGGGCTTTCTTGAGATTGAGACGCCGATCCTGATAAAGAGCACGCCGGAAGGGGCGAGGGACTACCTGGTGCCGAGCCGACTGCATCACGGGAGCTTCTACGCGCTGCCGCAGTCGCCGCAGCAGCTGAAGCAGCTGCTAATGGTCTCCGGGTTCGAGCGGTATTTCCAGATGGCGCGATGTTTCCGGGACGAGGACCTGCGGGCGGACCGGCAGCCGGAGTTCACGCAGCTGGACCTGGAGATGAGCTTCGTCACGCAGGACGATATTTTGTCGCTTATCGAGGAGTTGTATGTTCAGATCGTAGAGACCATCACGCCGGAGAAGAGGGTCTCAAGGCCGTTTCCGAGGCTGGATTACGGGGATGCAATGAGGAGATTCGGAAGTGACAAGCCGGACCTGCGGTTTGGGCTTGAGCTGGCGGACGTGACTGAGTTGGCGGCCGAGAGCGGGTTCCAGGTCTTCAGGTCGGTGGCTTCGAGTGGGGGCGTAGTCAAGGGATTCGCGGCACCCGGTTGTGCGGGGTATTCGCGCCGTCAGCTTGACCAATTGACTGACGAGGCGCGTAGCAGGGGTGCGCGGGGACTGGTGACGGTGGCGATTGGAGAGGGAGAGGGGACATTAGATACTTTGACGATGGAGCAGGTGCGGTCTGCGGCTGCCAGGCATTTGACGATTCAGGAAGTGCGAAAGATGGCGGAGGATATGGGGGCGTCCAGGGGGGACCTGCTGTTGATTGTGGCTGGGCCGGAAGAGGTGGTGAACAACAGCTTGAGTCACCTGCGGGAACTGATGGGAGCCCGGCTGGAGTTGGCGGACTCCAATGAGATGGCGTTCGCATGGATAGTGAATTTTCCCCTGTTGGAGTGGCAGCCGGAGGAGGAGCGGTGGGACGCGCCGCATAATCCATTTTCGGCGCCAATCGAGGGGGATGCAGGGTTGCTGGATTCGTCACCGGGGGCTGCGCAGGCGCAGCAGTACGATATGGTGTGCAACGGATACGAGGTGGGGGGTGGGAGCATCCGCAACCACAGGCGTGAGCAGCAGGAGAAGATACTGCGGTTGATGGGGCATTCGGATGAGGGGATGCAGCAACAGTTCGGGCAGCTGCTGGACGCGTTGGAGTATGGGGCGCCGCCCCACGGAGGAATCGCCATGGGCATCGACCGGCTGGTGATGCTGCTGGCGAATGCGGACAACATCCGGGACGTGATCGCCTTTCCGAAGACACAGAGCGGGTCGGACCTGCTATTCGGGGCGCCTTCGGAGGTTGGGGAGGAGCATCTATCGGAGTTGGGGCTGAGGCTTGCGCCTTAGCATGCCGCAATTGGATAATCTGGGATTGTTCCAGAAAATTCGCCCTGTGATATAATTTATGCAGGGCAATGGGGAAGTGAATTAGTTGAAGATAACTCGCGAGGCAGACCTCCCTACGGAGGTGGTCCTCAACATCGAATGCGACGAACAGGACGTGGAACCTTATCTGGACTGGGCGTACAGACGCTTGGTCAACAGGGTCAGGATTCCCGGTTTTCGGAAGGGTAAGGCGCCCAGGCGCATCCTTGAGCAGATTGTCGGTCGCGAACAGCTTCTGAGCGAATCGCTGGAGCGGGCAGTGACGGGTCTGGTGGAGCGGGCGATGAAGGAAGAGAGCCTGGAGTCGTATATTCCGCCCAACATGGACATTACCAGCGTAGAGCCGCTTGAGATTAGGGCTACAGTCCCCCTTGAACCCACGGTGAAGCTGGGCGATTATCGGAGTCTTCGGATTGAGCGTCAGACTGTGGACGTGGGAGATGAACAGGTGGAGGACGTGTTGGAGCGTCTGCGGACGGAGACGGCGCCCTGGGAGCCAGTGGAGGAGCCGGTGCAGTTTGGGGACCAGTTGACGCTGGACGTAACGGGCACGGTGGAGGGGCAGACGATTGTGGACAACAAGGGCATAGAGTTCATTCCGTCCATGGAGAACAGACTACCCCTGCCCGGATTTTCGGTGATGCTGGAGGGATCCAAAAAGGGGGACGACAAGACGTTCAACCTGCCGGTGCCGGAGGATTTCGGGAACGAGGAGTACGATGGGAAGGAGTGCCGCTTCCACGTTGTAATCAACGAGATCAAGCGGAGGGCGCTACCGGAACTGGACGACGAGTTTGCGAAGGGGATTGGGCCCGGTTTCGACACCCTGGAAGCCTTGAGAGAGTCAGTGATGGAGAACCTGGTAACCACCGCGGAGCGGGAGGCTAACGAGGAGTTGTACGACAAGGCGATGGAGCGGGTGATTGCCGACGCCGAGGTGGAGTTTGCCGACGTGCTGCTGGAGCGGCAGTTGGACCACATGTGGCACGAGAGGACGCAGGCGCTGCAGGCGCAGAGGATGGACATGGACGCCTATCTGCAGCAGGTGGGGAAGACTGAGGAGGAGATCCGGGAGGAGATGAAGCCCGGGACGAGGGAGGGGATGGTGCGTTCGCTGATTTTGAGGAAGCTGGCGGAAGAGGAAGGAGTGGAGGTGAGCGAGGAGGAGCTGGACGGAGCGATTGACCAGCTTGTGGTAGATTCCGGCGGAGCGGGAGATCCTTCGGTGAGGGAGGCTGTGTCGTCGGAGGAGTTCAGGAATTCGATCGCGTCAAATATGAAGACGAAAAAGACGCTGGAGCGTCTTGCGCTGATTGTGCAGGGCAAGGATGAAGAAGAGGAATCTTCGTCTGAAGCCGAGACTAAGATGGATGAGGAACAAGGAGGAGAATAGAGTGACATTCAACCCAAGTAATATTATACCCATGGTGGTGGAGACCGGGCCGCGGGGCGAGCGGGCATTCGACATATACTCGCTGCTGTTGAGGGAGCGGATTGTGTTTCTGGGCACGCCTATCGTGGACCAGACGGCGAATTTGATAATCGCGCAGCTGCTGTTTCTGGAACGGGAAGACCCGGACAAGGACATTCACCTGTACATCCACAGTCCCGGCGGGGTGATTTCGGCGGGGCTTGCGATTCATGACACTATGCAGCTCATCCGGTGCGATGTTTCGACAATCAGCGTGGGGATGACGGCGAGCATGGGGACGGTCTTGCTGACTGCGGGGACGCGGGGGAAGCGGTATGCGCTGCCGAATTCGACGATTCACATGCACCAGCCGATGGGCGGGGCACAGGGCCAGGCTAGCGACGTGGAGATTGCGGCGCGGGAGATTCTGCGGTTGCAGGACAAGCTTCGGACGATTTTGTCTGATAACACGGGCCAGGCTTACGACAAAATTGCGCAGGATACGGACAGGGACTATTACTTGACGCCGGAGCAGGCGCTGGAGTATGGGATCATCGATGAGATTCTGGGCCAAGCCGGGGACGAAGAGGAAGAGGGAGACGGGGAAAGCGATAGCTAGCGACGGCTTATGATTCTGTCAAATGCAAAGGCCCGCTTTCGAGCGGGTCTTTTCTTTTGGGGGTAGCGGTAAGCAGGAGTGGGGTGAGGGCGGGGTATGGGTTCCTGTCTTTGCAGGAACAAGAGGAGGGGTCGCGATGACAATTGGGCGATTACCGGGGCGAGATTCCTCGGCTTCGCTGCGCTGCGCTCGGAATG
>CAYQLZ010000022.1:0-37781 GCA_964418665.1 uncultured Dehalococcoidia bacterium
GCGGGAACCTGCCCCTTCATGGCCCTCTACCTGGACATGGACCTGGGAACGGTCAACCCCACCTACGTCACGCCGGAGGCGGTGGAGCGGATGGTGGGAACCCACGTCGAGTGATCGGCGCAGTCGCATACATTCAGAAATGAAAGGAGAAACCATGCCTAACGCAAACGCCACGATCATGTGGCAGGACCCCAACGGCGGAAACCGCGGCCACAAGCTGATGACGAGGGAACTCGGGGAGAAGATCCCTCCCCTCCGCGCCAACGAGAACGTCGCCGATGCCGACGCCGTCCTCGCCGCCGCCAAGCTCTTCTGTCCCTACAACGGCTGGCGCTGGTACATCACCGAGTGGAACGCCGGGACGGGAGAGTGCTTCGGCCTCGTCGAGGGGTTCGAGACGGAGTGGGGCTACTTCCATCTCACGGAGCTGGCGGCGACGACCGTCTTCGGCGGCGTCCCCGCCATCGAGCGCGACCTCTACTGGGAGCCGAAGGCCATCGGCGAGATCAGGGGGCAGTCGTCGAGGATGGCGGCCTAGCCAACTCCTCCCGCAACGCAGCCACGGAATCGAACAATGAAAGGAGAAGACCATGCCTGACGAAGTTAGAACGGAACCAACCCGCCCGGACGCGCCGAGCGTGGACGACGCCCTCTTCGGCGACTCGGCGGACGACAAGAACTCAGCCGCCGTCGATAAGCAGGACTCCGACGCCGAGAACGCGAAGCAGCAACAGGGAACAGGTGACGCTGGACACAAGGAGGCTGGCGACAAGAGTGAACAGGACCCGCAGGGTTCCGATGTCGCAGCGGAGGCTGAGGGCGAACAGGAGACGCAGGACTCAGGTGACGCCGGAGACGAGGGCGCCTCGACTGAGGATGACCTGAAGGTGGTCGTCTCCATCAAGGGCGGCAAGGCAACCATCGGTGTCCAGAAGCCCTCGGCAGACCCTCACATCGAGACCTTCGAGGCCGCCGACATACTGGATTTGGCTCACGAGGTCCTCGCCGTCACCGAACGGGCAAGGGCCAGGTGGGAGGACGCTCCCAAGTATCCGGCCTACGCGCGGCCCGTGCCTCCGCCACGGCGCCGAAGACGGCCCCGGCAGGGTGTGACCCAGGACTCAACTGATTCCGATGCGGAGACGGAGCAGACCCAGGCCGAACCGCAGACGCTGAGGCTTTTCTAGGGCATACAGGCGAAATACGGGGGAGGACATCGTGGCGGTGTCCTCCCCCTTCACGTCAATGTATGCGGCCCTTTTTGCGTTTCAGGGGATGGTCTTCCCTGGGCGGGATATGTGCGGCTTTTTTGCGTTTAGTGGGTTGTTTGGGCTTCGCCGGGCGGCATGTGCGC
Organism: uncultured Dehalococcoidia bacterium; assembly: GCA_964418665.1. Taxonomy (GTDB): domain Bacteria; phylum Chloroflexota; class Dehalococcoidia; order Lucifugimonadales; genus JAPULR01. The sequence goes on from CAYQLZ010000022.1 coordinate 1,355, forward strand.
CGCTCTTCTTGCGTTTCCGGCGCCTGCGGGGACAACCGTCACCGGCTCACGCCCCTCACTCCGTGAACAGGCGGTTGAGCCCGCCCCTTCCGGCGCCACCCATTCGGCTCCGGTACGCTCAGCGGGGAGGCCCGTCCGTGTGTGCGGGCCTCCCCGTTTGCTCCCGGTCCGCCTTGCGTAACGTCCCCGGTCAGCTGCCTGTGCCGCCACCCCCGCCGCTGGAGGTGTCGCTGGCCAGCTGCCAGTCCACCTTGTGGTCGGCGTCATGGGCGAGGCCGGTGTGGGACAGGTCCGCATCCACGTTCGCCGCCGTCGACTCAATCGTGCCGCCGTTCAGGGCCAGGGTGTTCGCCAGGACGGCGATGCCCTGGCTGGAGTAGTTGGGCTGGACGACGGTGTGGGTGAAGGTGAGCGTGGTCGTGCCGCTGCCGCCTTCGTAGGCCGCCTGCTTGCTGCCCCAGTCGGCGGGGTCCATGTCGATGGTCAACTGCGGGCTGCCGGTCACGTCCACGGCCTCGCTGAAGGTGAGCGTGATGCGGATCACGTCGCCCAGGCCGTAGGTGTCGTCCGCGCCCGCATCCGACGTCACCGCCACGGCGGTCACCGTGGGCGTCGTGCTGCCTGACGATCCGCCCGCGCCGCCCGACAGCTGCCAGTCCACCTTGTGGTCCGAATCGTGCGCCAGACCGTCGTGCGACAGGTCGGCGCTCTTGCCGGAGGACACCGATCGGATGGTGCCGCCGTTCAGCGCCAGCGTGTCTTCAAGCACGGCGATGCCCTGGCTTGAGTAGTTGGGCTCGACGACGGTGTGGGTGAAGGTGAGGGTGTTGGTGTCCGAGCCGCTCGCGTACGTGGCCTGCTTGCTGCCCCAGTTCGCCGGGTCCATGTCGATGGTGATCTGCGGGGCGCCGGTGACTTTGACCGCGCCGCTGAAGGTGACAGCGACGCTGATCACGTCGCCCAGCGCGTAGGTGTCGTCCGCGCCAGCGTCCGAGGTCACGGCCACTGCGGTGACCGTGGTGGGCGCCGCGGTGCTGGGGGAGGTCTCCGGCTGTTGGCCCTGTCCGCCTGCGCCGTCATCGCTGAGGCAGCCGGCATCATCGGACGATTCGTACAGGTTGATCAGGACGCGGACGGTGGCGCTGTCCGCAGCCTCTCGGAAGGTTGTAGCGATGGCGCTCAGCGCGCTGCTGCCGGTGGGCCAGTACGCCACGCGCCCGTTCTGGGTTTCGGGGAACTCGGCGTCGGCGAGCAACAGGGCGGTGTCGCCGATGCACATGGTCGCGGTGCGCAGCCCTTCGGGCCAGACCTCATCGAGCTTGATATGGAACGAGCCGCCATGCCAGCCGCTGTCGGGGTCGGGGTGGGAGTCGATGACCTCCGTGACGCGATACTCGACGCCGCGGTAGGTGAAGTCGTCGACGCTGAGACGGCTGCCTGGGTAGGTGGTGTTTCGGTTGGCCGTGGAACTAGGCTCGCTGTCGCACCGCGCCTGCCGGTCCTGCGGCAGCTCCCTCAACCAGTCGAGGGGGTGGCAGCCGCGGCCGCCGTCGAACGGCATCTGGGCGACGGCCAACTGGGTGTGCCATTGCAACGCCTGGGTCGTGTTCGTGACGGTGTCGAACGAGAATGCGGCGGCGAGGTTGTGCCGGAGGTCCCGCAGCGGTTTCGTCTCGGGCGGGGTGTAGGCGACGAGGTCGACCGTGTCGTCGTGATACAGCAGCACGTCGAGGGTGAGCGTGACCGACCCACCGCGCACCGTGACGCTGGACACCGCGCTGCGCGCGCCGTTCACGGTGACCTCAAAGGCGGACGGCTCGGGCTCCGACCGTTCGTCGAGCGCCTCATTGAAGTTGATCGCGATGGTCTCCGGGTTGACCACCATCGCTGGGCTGGGCACTGGCGGATTGACCTCTCTCTTGACCAGGTGGGCGGGGTCGTGGTCCAGGCCAGCGTGGGACAGGCCGACACGGTCCGAGCGCCACGACGAGCGAAGTATCGCGCCGTCGAGTTCCAGCGAGTCAGCCACGACCGCGACGCCCCGCGGCCAGAATCTGTCTGAATCCGACACCGTGTAGGAGAAGTCGAGTTCGTGGGTGCCGCTGCCGCTGCGATACGCCGCGTGCCGCTCGCCCGTGTCCGGCTGACCGATGCCGTGCCACGGACGCCCGTCTGTGCGGTCCAGATCGGTGTAATACAGATCGATGCGCAGCCGCGGCGTGCCGTTGGAAGTGGACACCTTGATCGCGTCGTTGAACGTGAGCCGCACCGTGATCTCGTCGCCGGGCAGATAAGCCAGATCGTCGCCGGGATCGGACGCGATCTGTACGCCGACCACCCGGGGCACGCCGTTGTTGACCGTCTTGTCGGCGAAGCTTTCAAGCGCCAGGCCGGCCGCGTCGGTGATCTGGTTGGAGGAATTGCTGTATGACAGCGTCAGCGTCGCGTCAGCGGGCGGCGCGGAGGCCAGGTGTACCCGCAGTTTGCCCAGCGCCTGCGCCACGAACTCCGCCTGCCCCGTGCCGAGGATCGTGCTGGTCTCGCCGTCGGGCGAGCGGGCGGTCAGCGTGAACGCCGAACCCGGAGCCGACGATGCCTCGTCCATATCCTCGTTGAACGCAACCCACAACACCTGGCGATCATTCGCAGGCACGCTGGCCCGCTCGAACTCCGGCGCCGTGTTCGGCGTCAGAACCTTCACCGGGGTCGGCGGGAACACGAATAACGGGCCCACCTGCCGGATCGGAATGTGGATCAGCTCGTTGCCGTCCATGTCCCGTATGTCGGTTTGGATCGGCTCATCCCACAAGTCCGCAGTCTCGGCTCTGTTCTCGAAGTACAGATACACCTCTTCGTGACTCTGGATCGACTCCGCCAGCGTCAGCGTCACCGTGTCGCCCGAGATGCTCGCGCTCACCACGGCCACCGTGCCGTCGAAGCCGCGCGACACCTCGAAGTCGGCCGGGTCCAGCGCCACCGTGTCATCGAGTTGAACGCCGAACTCGATCGTCAGAACATTGCCGTTGACGAATGCGGCGCCGTGATCGTTTGACACGTCTACCGTGAACGCCGGCACCGGCTCCTGGTCGCCGTCCGTGTATCTCAGGCCCCCCGCGAACGTGCCGTCGGGCTTGAGATACGGACCGTCATAGGTCAGCGTCACGTGCTCCCCCGTCGCGCTCAATTTCCGCGTCTGGTACGTGATCGGCGGAATTATCGGAGGAGTCGCCCCGCTCGTGACAACCGCCGTTACGTCCAGCGTGCTCGACGCCGTCGCCACGTCTACCGTCAACTCCATCAGGTCGAATTTCTTGCTGTTCGCCGCATTCAGCGTGAAGGTCTGGCTCGTCGAACTCGTCACGTCTATGTTGCTCGTCGCGTCCGTCTGCCCCAGGTTGGAGATCAGCGTCTTCCTCGAATTCACGTTGTGGTTCGTAAACGTTTCCGCGGGATGGGCTAGGTTGGCGGCCGTCCCGGACGCCTCGATTTCGCCCCCGTTGAGCGTCAGGCTGTTCGCCACCAGCTGGATACCGTTGCTCGGGTCGTAGTCCCCCATTTTCACCACGTGCTGGAAGTCCTGGGTGGTCGAACTCGCCCCGGTCCCGGAATGGACGAAGTTCCGCCTCTGCCCCCCGATGTCCATCACCGCGTAGGGCTTCCCGTCCGTCGTGTCGACAGTCACCGCCGCGCTGAACGTGAACCGCAGCGTGATGGTGTCGTCGAACGCGTATGTATTGTCGCCACCCGGATTCGATGTAATCGAAGTCCCCGTAACCGTCGGTGCCGCCTGGCCGAACAGGCCTGAAGGAAAAACTGCCACCAGCGCCACTGTGAGGATTAGAAGGACGAGGGAGATTGACCATCTGCGCATCTGGTTGCTGCTCCTTATCATCGTTCTACCTGGAAAGCACCCGGATTCCCCGTGATCCTATCCCCGGCGCTGGAGATTCTCCCCACGGCTGACACGCTCTCTCTGGAACCGGCGCCCCAGACTATTCCGCTGCTGATATTCATCGTTTCAAACGTTACCCATGCGCACCACACCCGCCTCACAAGTCTTGTGCGTCAAACGACTTACCGGTCGAACTCCGGCAAAATCCGGCTATCCCATGCTGGAGCAGTCGAAGTAGAATCAACTTTTCTATTGTCAGCTCCTGAACAAGATGCTATGTGCTATTCGGCGACAGGCACACCAATTTTTACACTACCCAAACGGGGTGCGGTAGATGAAAAGCGCCAATTTGCCCTTTCACTTTTCATCGTTTGAAGTTGCCAATCTGCCCGATGAAACTTGTTCTTTTTTCCCTGCCCGCGGTTTGCAATTTCACTGATGATTCTGGCACCTGCGCTGAAAACCACGGGTATCATGGATGTGCGAAACGGCACATAGGTCGACGTGTAATACGACTTTTTAAACTTTGGAAATGGGAGCAGGTTATTGCGGAAGTCGTCTTTGGTTTCCTGCCGAGTTCACTGGCAGCCCCGGACCTGTTGAAGAAGAACGGTCCGGTTTCCAAATCCCAAGCCGTTTCAGCGAAACGTAACGGTCACAAGCATCCCCAACATCCCCACCCTCGACGTCCGAACCTTGACCGACGCCCAGATCGCCGCAGCCAGGAAAGCCTTTGACGATATGCGGCCTCTGCGCTCCCTCCCCTTCGCCCGGATCGACGCGGATCACGCTCGCGCTGAATTGGACCGTAGGCTGTTGACGGACGTGCTTGGCCTCCCCGAATCCCTCGTGCACCCTCACGGCCCCATCGACCTGCTCAGGCGCAAGCTGGCAAAAGAACCGCAAATTCATGGCGGCAAGAAGACCCGGGTGGTGTTCCATGATGGCGGCAGAGAGGGCAAGGCCCGCCGCGTCGATCGATAGCCGGTCGGAATACCCCGCAAACCCGGGCGAATCTATCAAAATTGCCCCTCAGCCCCAATTCTCCAACCACCCTTACAATCACCTCCCCCAAAAGGCTAGAATTGCCCGTACAGTCTCCCTCTGGCGAACTCTGATGCAACCGGCTGAAAATTGACCGCCACAAACGCCGAAGACTCCATCCGTTTTGAACCCGAAGAGCCTTGCTCTCCCTGGGTAGCCCTCGTCGTTGGCGCCCAGGGTTCCGCCCTCGTCCTCGCTCCAACCGTGCTGAACGTCGCCATCGCCATCCGCGCCGCCGGCCTCGACGACAGCTATCTCTCCTGGAGCGTCTTTGCCGCAATGTTGATCTGCGCGGCCATCACCGCACTGCACTCCCGTCAATTGTGGCGATTCGGCGCCGGTCACCTCGTCCTCACCTGGCCCGCTGCCATGTTCATCGCCATCACCGTCGCTGCAATCACCCAGGCTGGCCCCTCCACCTTCGCGAGTCTTCTCGTCGTCTGCAGCTTCATTCAGGTCGCCCTCGCCTGGTGGCTCCCTGTCCTCCGACGCATCATCACGCCCGTAGTCTCCGGCACGGTGACTATGCTGATTGCCGTCAGCGTCCTGCCCATCGCCTTCGACACCGTCCAGGACCTCCCCGCCGACGCCCCGCCCGCCGCCGGTCCCACCATCGCCGGGATCACCCTACTCGTATCCGTCTTCGTCGCCCTCCGCGCCAGCGGACGGTGGCGTATCGTCGCCCCATTCCTCAGCATCCTCGTCGGATGCGCCGTCGCCGCCTTCGGTGTCCTCAGCGGGGACGCAATCGCCAACGCCAAATGGTTCGGCATCCCGGACCTGCCCGACCTCTCCCTGGATTTCACCCCCGGCAGCGAATTCTGGGCCCTCCTCCCTTCCTTCGCCATCCTGACCCTCGTCCTGGGCATCAAGACCATCAGCGACGGTGTCGCCATCCAACAGGCCTCCCGTCGGCTGCCCAAAGCCATCGACTTTCGACAGATTCAGGGCATGGTCAGCGTAAACGGCATTGGTATGTTCCTCTCCGGCCTCGCAGGTACCCTGCCCCCTATGGCAAACTCCTCCTACAGCATCTCCCTCATCAGCCTCACCGGCGTCGCCGCCCGTCGTGTGGGCATCGGCGTCGCCGTCGTCACCATAGTGCTCGCCTTCTTCGCCAAATTCACCGCCCTCCTCCTCTCCATCCCCGGCCCTGTCTTGGGCGCCTACCTCATGCTCGCCATGGGCATCCTATTCACCACCGGCATCCAGACCATCCTCCGCGATGGTATAGACCCTCAACGTGTGTTGGTAGTCGCCCTTGCCAGCGCCCTCGGTTTGGGACTCCATGGTCATCCCCTCACAAAAGACATCTTTGGCGACGAGCTTGGCGCTCTCTTGGGTAACGGCGTAACCATTGGCACCGTCGTCGCTATCAGCATGACTTTCCTCTTGGAATCCATCAGTACCCGGCGCTCCCGCCTCGAGGTCAAGCTCCACATGGACTCCCTCCCCTCCATCAACGAATTCCTAACCGGACTGGCCTCCAGGATGGAATGGGACCAGTCCTCCACCCTTCGCCTCCAGTCCGCAGGCGAGGAGACCCTCGTCAGCCTCCTGTCCAAGGACGATGAATCCGAAAACTCTGAAAGCCCCCGCCTGATAATCAACGCTCGCCCCCAGGACTGAATGATCGAGCTCGAGTTCATCGCCACAATCCGCCGGGAGAACATTCAGGACCAGTTGGCGTTCCTCACCGACGAAGCCTCCGTCCCCACCGCCGACAATCTATCCCTCCGATTGTTGCGCTACCACGCCTCCGCCGTGCGCCACCAGAAATTCCACGGCGTCGACATTGTCACTGTTCACGTAGAAGGCTCCGCCTGATTTCCCCACTCCTGTCGCGAACCATCTTCCCCAGACATTCACACCCCAAACCGGCCATCTCCCCTCCTCCCGCAAATCCCTGAAACCCCTAACTCGCACTCTCCCAAAAGGGACCTCCCCCTCCCTTGTTCCTGCGAAGGGAGACCTTTGCATAACCGTCATTCCGGCGAATATCGGAACCTGTTTTTTCCTTCCCCCTCGATGGGGGAAGGTTAGGATGGGGGTGATTCCGGGGTGTTGACACACACAATTACTGGTTGCGCAAAGGTCTCCGAAGGCAGGAACCCCCTCGCATCCCGCACCCACCTCTCTCAGGACCCCCATTCCCCTTCACTCCGTAGGGGCGACCTTTGTTGTCGCCCCCTTCCCCTTCTCCCTTGAAGGCGGCCTCTGCATTACCGTAACTCCGGCGAAAGGCGGAATCCAGATTCGGAGGTCTTGGCACGAAATCTCTCCCAATCACTATTAAACTGCCCTTTGATGCTACGCAAAGGTTTCCAAAAGCAAAAGGGGCGGTCAATTCGACCGCCCCTTTTGCCCTCGGCTTCGGACGTGTCTCTCGCAGTTGGACTGGGTTGGTCCACGCCCTCAGCCGTTGGAATTGAAGCCACGGCTTCGCGGCTTCTGGCTGTCGCTAGCCCAGCCCGCGGGGGTTCGGGGGGCTTCGCGAATTGTGTTTGGTTGACTTACTTGAGCGCTTCTACAATCCTCTCCACATTCGTCCGTAGCATAGCAATGAACGTCGCTGCCTCACTGTCGGCATCTCCTAGGGATCCGGAATACAGCCGTACCAGCTTGGCGCCCGTTTCCTCTGCAATTGTCTGGGCCAACCGCTCGCTGACCGTCGTCTCCCCGAATACGGCGCCTACGCCGAATTCTTCAATCTCTTCGATCAGGTGGCCCAGTTCCTGGGGCGATGGGTCAACCTCCGTCGAAAGCGTGGAGGGAATCACGGTCCCTATTACCTCGAAACCGTACAGTTTCGCAAAGTAGGAAAGCGTGTCGTGGGAAGTTACCAGCAGCCGGTTCTCCGTCGGTATCTGCTCCAGTTGCGTCACGCTCCAGCTGTGCAATTCGTCCAGCTGCGCCTTGTACGCTTCTGCATTGGCCTCGTAGAACTCAGCTCCGTCCGGGTCCGCCTCCTCCAATAGATGGACTATCTCATCCACTGCAATCTTCACCCGTAGCGGGTCGAACCAGAAGTGGGGGTCCAGCGGCCCGTGGTCGTGCTCCTCGAAGCTCTCCCCTCCGCCTACGCCCACGAAGGCGAGACGTCCGGGCACACCGTCGATTGACCACTCGCGCTCAATTTCGCCGTCCTCAACGCTGAACTCGAAGATCCGTCCGCCGGCTCTGTCGGAGACGTAGATCATCTCGCCGACGACAATGAACGAAGGCGAGGAGTCGCCGTCGAAAGGCTCCATCATCGCCATGGTTTCTTCCACTTCGCCGGTCTCCGGGTTGATGACGTTCAGCATCCCGTCGGCGGATAGAGCAAAGAACTCCTCGCCGTGGCCGTCGAAGGCCGCGCCGTAGACCCGCTTCTCGTCCGTGGACGGCATCACGCGGGTGATCTCTCCACCCTCGGCGTCAATCATCCAGAGGCCATCGTACACGGAGGCGCCCTCGTGCCTGTAGGAAGCGGAGCCGAAGAAGTGCTCGGCGTCATCGTGGCCCCACAGAGATCCGATGCGGCCGGCCTCGCTCATCTCCGCCGGATTGTCGATGAAGACGTGCTCGTACTCGCCATCGTGACCCTCGATGAACAGGACGCCGCCCACGCAGCCCAGGGCTACGCCGTCATGGTTGGCTGCTTCGCCGTGCATGCCTGGGCAGGAGCGGTTGCTGGCATCGTAGACAACCTCGTTGTCGACGGTGCGGATCTCCCCGCCGATGGGCAGACTGCTGGTGGCGGTGGCTGGGTAGTCGGGGTTGTTGGACGTGACCATGAAGAAGTCCTCACCGAGGGGTACTACGGCGCCGTGCTGCAGTCCTGCCTCCAGCCACACGGGTTCATAGTCGTGATACTCCTCTATCAGGTCGTGCTCCTCGAAGAGGGCGGCCCGTCCCGTCCCGTCGTGGAAAATGGCCGTCCAGCCGCTGTGGACTGATACGTGGATGGGCCTGTCGTCCGTGGTTCCCACCTCCATGAGGGTTACCGGATCGGCAATCAGGTCCATGTGTCCGTCGTGCTCCTCCAGGTAGACGCCGCCGTCGAAGACGTGGACCCTGTCGTCGTTGTCCTCCGGCCCGCGGGCGGTGACGAAAGCGAAGCGTCCGCTGGGGCTGGAATAGACGCTTGCGCCTGCAGCGGCGACGGGGATGCGTAGCTCGGCCAGGCCTTCGGTGGTCAGGTCAAGCACGGAGAGAGCCGCCTGCTCCCTGTCGGCAATGACCAGCCTTCCCGTGGCGGAGCCGTGCTCCTCCTCTTCCTCTTCATGTCCATGCCCGCCGGTCTCCGCGGTCTCGATGGGGTCGATATGGTCGCCCAATGCAATAAGACCGTGTTCATCGACGCTTGCGTTATGCAATAGTTCCGTGAGCCAGCCGGCTTCGAGCCCCAGTCCGACGCTAAGCACCAGGTCGGCATCCGCGACTCTTGCCACGTCTCTCGCTCCGGGTTGGTACGAATGCGGGTCGCTGCCGGGCGAAAGAAGGCTGAATACTTCAACCCTGTCTCCCCCAATGTTCTCAACCCAGTCTGCAACGAAGTTCGTAGTTGTAACCACATTCACCACTGGACCGGAAGGCGCCGCCGGCGCGGTCGTCGGGGCCGGTGTGCTTGGCGCCGCGGTAGCTGTTGCTGGCGCCGTCCGTGTTTCTTGGGTTGCCGGAGTCGCCGCAGCTGTCGCGGGCGCTGCGGTCGCCTGGGGAGCCGGAGGCGCAGGCGTCGCCGCCGTTGTAGCCGCCGGAGTAGCTGTTGGTTCAGGATCGCTGGAGCACGCCGCCATTGCCGCCAGGGCCATGGCCCCCAATAGCAGCAGCGTACCTATGTATACCTTATGCAACATCCAGCTGCGAAATCGTATCATGTATCCCTCCGTAAAATAGTTGTCACGTTCTGGAAGGCGGATTTATTCGTCATATTCTCGCGTGAAGCAAATCAATCGGACTCGTCAACGCCACGCATGCCTCTGCGTCAATAACAAAGACTGACCGCCGCATGGCGTACATTTTAAAGGAAGATTGTGGCTTCGCTTGGGCTTTTGTTGAGGTAATCCTGGAGTTTTGGTTTCATTAGCAAAAGGCAACGGCTATGTTCCCCTGGGATTCAACCCTTGCCGTGCCTTCCGAAATCTCTGATTCTCTCGATTTCAACTTGTGAGATTGGCTATCAGAAATAGCTGGCAAGATTTTAATGTCAACTGGGTGAATTGTCAACAGATCGCACAGGATTTCTCTATCCCGATACACTCGCCTTCCCTTCCTTCCCCGGTCGGACTGAGTTTGAATCCTGGCCTTCCCATGAAGGACTTGAGCAGAATTAGCGGCTGCTGTTACAGTTCGGTGATAAATGGAATTCTCAGAATTCCGAATTTTCCATGCGACAGTTCAGGAGTGGAATGATTCTAAGTGACGGTTTCTTCGACGTTCCCCCGGGCAGGGTGGCCGCCGTGGTCACCTACCTGCAAATGCTTCACCGTCCACCCGCCCGGCCCGGCCCCTCTGAGAAATCGTGGACCATAGACAAGGCCGAATTCTCAGCAATGGAAGACTATCGTCACATCTTCCGGCGGGTGGGACAGAACTGGCTCTGGTTCTCTCGCCTCCGGCTATCCGATGAAGACCTCAGTCAAATTCTTGCGCACCCCAAATATGAAACCTACCTTTTGAAAGTATCCGGCAGGAATCATGGGCTGCTGGAACTCGACTTCCGGTGCGAACACGAGGCTGAAATCAGCTTCTTCGGCCTGACCCCGGACATGCTTGGCCAGGGAGCGGGCCGCTGGCTCATGAATCAGGCCCTCGAAATCGCCTGGTCCCGCCCAATCCGCAGACTCTGGCTGCACACCTGCACCTTCGACCACCCCGGCGCCGTCGAATTCTACCTCCGGTCCGGCTTTGTACCCTACGGGCGCCAGATAGAAATCACGGAAGACCCCAGGCTGGCCGGCCTGATGCCCAAAAGCGCCGCCCCTCACGTTCCAATCATTCCAGGTTGCTGATTCGTAAGCCCAGGTTGAAGTATCTCCACCCCTTGAGATATCCTTCTTGCTTGGAGGCTACGTGAATCCGCCAAACTTCCTATCCGTAACCGACCTCAGCTCTTCGGAGATCCTGTCCGTCGTGGAGCGGGCCTCGGCCATGAAGACCGGCGCCGTCTCCGACGCTCTTTCAGGCCGCACCATCGCCATGCTCTTCGAAAAGCCGTCCCTCAGGACCCGCGGTAGCTTTGAGGTCGGCATTCACCAGCTGGGCGGCCACTGCTTCTACACCGGCGGGCAGGAAGTCGGCCTCGGCGTCAGGGAACCGGTCTCCGACGTTGCAAAGGTCCTCTCCCGCTACGTGGACGGCATAGTTGCCCGCGTAAACTCCCACGATGCCCTGAAGGAGTTCGCCGCCTGCGCCTCAGTCATGGTCGTAAACGCCCTGTCGGATTGGGAGCACCCCTGCCAGACCCTCGCGGACCTTCAGACGATGTCTGAGGCAAAAGGTGGCCTCTCAGGCCTGCGCGTCGCCTTCATTGGCGATGGAAACAACGTCGCCCGCAGCCTCGCCTTGGGCGTTGCCTCCGTTGGCGGCAGCTTCGTCATCGCCTCCCCCCAGCAGTACCAGTTGGATAGCGACAGTGTGGAGAAAGCCGCAGTCGTGGCCGCTAAATCAGGCGGAACTCCCCCGCTTCTTCTGACCGAACCCGGAGAGGCCGTCGTTGACGCCGACGTTGTCTACACAGATGTCTGGGTTAGCATGGGCGACGAACAAGAACGAGCCTCCCGTCTCTCCGCCTTCAGAGGCTTCAACGTCAACCCGGAACTCCTGTCCCTGGCCCGCCCCGACGCCATTTTCATGCACGACATGCCCGCCCACTACGGCGAAGAGGTCCCCCCGGGAATGTTGGATCACCCCCAGTCCGTCGCCTTCGACCAGGCTGAAAATCGCCTTCATGCCCAAAAGGCCCTCCTGGAATTCCTCAATCGTCCCGCAAACTAACCCGCAGCCTGGCGACCTCGGATATCCTTCGACCAATCAACCAATCATTATGAATAAACCACTTGTAGCCATCATCGGACGGCCAAACGTCGGTAAGTCCACCCTGTTCAACAGGCTCGTCGGCAGGCGCGATGCCGTCGTCACGGACATTCCCGGTACCACCCGCGACCGCATCATCGGCCAGGTGGAGTGGGACGACCTCGCCTTCACCCTCGTGGACACCGGCGGCCTGGAACCCCCGGGCCAGGACCCCCTCAAGGGGCTGGTTAGAGCCCAGGTCGAGACCGCCATCGAAGACGCAGACCTCCTCTACTTCCTCGTGGATGGCGCCGAAGGCATGAGCCCCATCGACCAGGATATCGCCCTCCAGATCCGCCGCCGCGAAAAACCCACCATCACCGTCGTCAACAAGGTGGACAACCAGAAGCGAGAGCTCTCCGCCTCGGAATTCTACGGCATGGGTTTGGACGAACCCCTCTACATTAGCGCATATCACAACCTCGGCATCCACGACCTCATGGAAAAAACCGCCGAACTTCTCCCCTCACACGAAGCGGAAGAAGAGGACCCAGCTGTCCCCCGCATAGCCATCCTGGGACGGACCAACGTCGGCAAGTCCATGCTGTTGAACGCCATCCTTGGCGAGGAGCGGGCAATCGTTAGCGAAATCGCTGGCACAACCCGCGACAGCCTGGATACCCGCTTCGAATTCGAGGGCAGTCCCATGATTCTGGTGGACACCGCCGGTATCCGACGCCGCGGACAGGTGCGGCGCGGAATCGAAAAATACAGCGTCCTCCGCGCCTTCCGCGCCATCCAGCGCAGCGACCTCGCCTTCCTGGTGATGGACGCCTCAGAAATCGCCACCGCCCAGGACGCCCACGTCTTCGGCTACGCCTCCGAGAGCTTCAAGGGCGTTGTCGCCGTTGTAAACAAGTGGGACCTCATAGACGACCCAACAGGCACCGCAAAGGAAGAAGCCCTGTGGGTCGTGCGGCGCAGGCTCCACTTCATGCCCTACGTGCCCATAGTCTTCACGTCGGCGCTTAATCAGGAAGGCATAGGCGATCTGTTGCGCCTTGCTCTGGACCTGCATCAGGAGCGGCAGCGCGTCGTGCCCCACGGCAAGCTCCAGCGCGTGCTCCTCGACGCCATGGCCAACCAACCTCCTGCCTCAATGGGCCGGCGTCGCGTGGCCATCCGAAACGTCCGTCAGGTCGGTGTCAATCCCCCAACCTTCGTGCTGAACGTCAACGACACCAAGGTCCATTTCTCATATCGCCGCTATCTGGAAAACCGTATCCGCGCCGCCTTCGACTTCCGCCAGACCCATCTCAGGCTGGTGTTCAAAAGGGGCAAGAGGTCTTGATAAAATATCTCTTGCCTCTCATCGTCCCGCCCCTGCTTGCCCTGTACGTGCTGGCCATCGCCCTGGCAATGGACACCACCCAGCCCCTGCCCCAATACCTCATCCTCGTCCCCCTGGTCTATGTGCTCGGCTCCGTCCCCTGGGGATTCCTGGTGGTGAGGCTCTTTCACGGCGTCGACGTGCGCGAATTCGGCAGCGGCCGTACAGGTACCAGCAACGTCCTCCGGACCGGCGGCCTCAAGAGTGCCGCATTGGTCCTCGTCCTGGACCTGAGCAAAGGCGCCCTCGCCGTCCTGCTCGCGAAAGTAGTCTCAGACTCCCCCGCGGCCGAAGTGACCGCCGGACTGCTCGTCTTGGCCGGCCACAACTGGTCGATGTTCCTCGGCTTCAAGGGCGGTCGCGGCATCATGCCCGCCGCCGGCGCCGTCCTCATCATCTCACCCATAGCCTTCGTCCTATGCCTGCTGGCTTGGGTAATCACGGCTCGTATCTCCCGGTACGTCTCCCTCGCCTCCCTGGCGGGCGTCTCCATGGCCGTCATCGCCGCACTGGTGCAGGTTGCCTTCTTAGATTTCTCCCCCGCCTACCTCATCTACTTCGGCATCGGAGCATTCATCATCTTCTGGCAGCACTCAGACAACATGCAAAGGCTCAGACATGGCACTGAGCCCCGTTTGGGCGAGCGGGTGCCTTCACCAGAATCGCGATAGCCCATGACCCCCGAGGCCGCCGTAGTTGGAACGACAACCTGGGGCACCACCCTCGCCCTTCAGTTGTGCCAAAACGGCATCCCCTCCGCCCTCCTCGCCCGCACCGACGATGAAGCCCGCCAGATTAGCGGCGAAGGCGAAAACCGTCGCTTCCTTCCAGGCATACCCCTTCCGCCCCAACTCGCCATCACCTCGTCACCCTCGGAAGCCCTCGAAACTGCACGAGTAGTCATCCTTGCTGTCCCCTCCCAGCGGTTCCGGCAAAACCTGCTCTGGATTCGAGATAGCCTTCCAGCAGACTCAATCGTCGTCAGCGCCGCCAAGGGCCTCGAAGTGGAAACGGGCATGCCCATGAGCGCCGTATTGCGCAACGAAATGCCACCCCCATCCTCCCCGCGATACTGCGTCCTGTCCGGCCCCAATCTGGCCAAAGAGGTCCTCGCCGGCAGGCCCGCCTCCACCGTCGTCGCCAGTGACGACTCCGATGCCGCCCGCACCGTTCAGCGTATGCTCATGACCTCCAGGTTCCGCGTCTATACCAATGACGACGTTGTAGGCGTCGAACTCGCGGGCGCCCTCAAGAACATCATCGCCCTCGGGGGCGGAATCTGCGATGGCCTCGGCTACGGTGACAACGCCAAATCTGCCTTCATCACCCGCGGCCTGGCGGAAATCACCCGGCTTGGCGTGGCGGCAGGCGCAAACCCCCTCACCTTCGCTGGGCTGGCGGGTATCGGAGACGTTGCAGCCACATGCTTCAGCCGTCTCAGCCGCAACAGGTTCGTCGGTGAGCAGTTGGCGAAGGGAAAGTCCCTCGACGAAGTTTTGGGCTCTATGGAAAACGTCGCCGAAGGTGTGCAAACCACCGCCGCCGCTCGCAAACTGGCCCAGGAGTTGGGTGTAGAAATGCCCATCGTCGAGGCCACCTACCAGATCCTCTTCCAAGGCTTGGAGCTCAACGAAGCCGTCGCCCGGCTGATGGGACGCCCGCCCCGCTCGGAATAGCGATCCGCCGAAGGGCCTTCCCCTCAACTCCCTTCCTTCACCGCCTCCAGCGTCACCCAGTCCTCCATTGTGTATCGCTCTCGGACCCGAAACCCCACCTCCAGCAGCCGCTCGACTACCTCCGACTCCTGCCTGTCCAGGAACCCCCCGGACACCATGGTCCCTCCATCGTCCAGGCATCGATGGATCTCCGGCGCCAATTTGCCCACCACCTTGGCGCTGATGTTGGCCAGCGCAATGTCGAACGATCCGACAGGTGCCAGGCTGTGAGGTAGAGATCCCCTTCCCAGGCTCACCCTATCCGTCACCCTGTTCGCTCGCATGGCCCGTCGCGCCATCTTCACGGCGGTGGAGTCCACGTCCAGCGCCGTCACCTGCCCTGCGCCAAGCCTGATTGCGGCAATGCTCAACACTCCCGAGCCCGTCCCCACGTCCAGCACCCTCATCCCCACCGGGGAAAGCCGCTCTATCTCCTCCAGCGCCATCTGAGTGGTCGGATGATGCCCCGTCCCGAAAGCCAACCCCGGATCGATCTCCAGGACCACCTCGGAATCCTCCGCCTCATACGGAATCCACGGCGGCTTTATCACCAAATTGCGTCCCACCCGCAGCAGCGTGAACTGGTCCTTCCAGGATTCCTGCCAGTCCTTCTCCTCCACCTCCCGGACGCAAAGGCCGACGATGGGCCTGAGCGACCCGATGAGCTTCACACCCACCTCAATCCGGGCGCGCTTCTGTGTGGCGGTGGACGTCAGGTAGGTCCGCAGCAGCTGTTCTCCGTTCCCCACTTTTTCGATGGAGAGTCCGTTTCCGTAGCGTCCGAAGAGATACGACACCGGTTCCACGAACTCCGCGGGCACCTGAACGCTGAGCTCCAGCCACTTCACGAAACTACGAACTGCGCAAACTGTCGGCGGAAATAAGTAAGTCGGCTTCGGTCATGGCGGCGGAGCGGACCCGGCTATGAGCCGGTGAAGGCATCCTTCATCCGGTCGAAAATCCCTTTGCCCTTCCCGTTCAACCCATTGTTCCATGCCATCGTCTCGGACAGTTGCTCCAGGGCTTCCCGCTGTTCCGAGTCCAGCTTTGTCGGAATCTCCAGGGATATCCTGACCAGCAGGTCCCCACGACCGCGGGCGCCAATCTTGGGCATCCCCTTTCCCCTCAGGTTGAAGACGGCCCCCGGTTGAGTCCCGGCGGGCACCTTGAAAGTCTCGCTCCCATTCACCAGGGGAATGTTCAATTCCGTCCCCAGCACAGCCTGCGCAAAGTTGATCGGCACCTCAAGGTGCAGGTCCGTTCCGTCACGCTGGAATATGATGTGGGGGAGAACGGCAATGTCCACGTACAGGTTCCCGGCAGGCCCGCCGTTGTAGCCTACGTCGCCCTCTCCCGTGAGCCGCACCTGCATCCCGTCGTCAACCCCTGGCGGCACCTTCACCACCCGGGACACCTCCACCCGTTCCCTGCCCATGCCGCGACAGTCATTGCACGGAGTCTCGATGGTGGAACCCTCTCCCTGGCACGTGGGACACGCCACCACTTGCACGAACTGCCCGAAGAGACCCCGTTGCGACCGGCGAACGCTTCCGGTTCCCCGGCAATGCTGGCACTGGATAACGGAAGTCCCGGGCTCGCTCCTTTGTCCCTTGCAGCGCCCGCACACCTCCGTGCGATTGACCGTTACGTCCTTCTCCGCCCCGAAATACGCCTCCTCGAAGGTGAGCACCACCCTGTCGCGAAGGTCCGCCCCCTGCCGGGGCGCCGTCCGCGCTTGCGTACTGAAGCCGCCGAAGAACGAATCAAAGACGTCTCCCAGCCCGCCGAAAATGTCGAACCCCTCGAAGTCTCGCGCGAACCCCGCCTCCGCCCCCAGCCCCGCGTGCCCGAAGCGGTCGTATCGCGCCCGCTTCTCCGAGTCCATCAGAATCTGGTAGGCCTCGTTGACCTCCTTGAACTTCTGCTCGGCGCTGGGGTCCTTGTTGCGGTCCGGATGAAACTCCAGGGCCTTCTTGCGGAAGCTCTTCCGTATGTCCTCTTCCGAAGCGTCCTTGGAAATCTCCAGGACTTCGTAATAATCTCGCTTTGCCAAAACCCGTCCCAAGTGAATATTGCGGACTTCCCTAGTATACGAATAACGGGACGATTCCCTCAACCCGTAGATTGCAGTTGGTCGACGGAGTTGCCTTTAGCGCCTAGCGTGGTGGCGCGAACAGGTCGCCCATGTAGCTCGAAAGGAACCGCATCCCGCCGATAACGTTGGCATACTCCATCCGTGGCGGGCCCACCACGGCGACGGCTCCCGACACTTCTTCCGGCGCTCCATACTGGCACAGTACGATGCTGAACGGCTTCAGGCTTTCCTCGTCGTTCTCATCCCCAATCACCACCGTCACGTCTCCATGGTTGGGAGCTCCGGCCAGCATCTGATTGACCAGCGTCCGCTCCTCCAAAACCCCCAGCACCTCCAGCGCCTTGCCACGCCCGTCAAATTCCGGCTGCCTTAGCAGCAGCCTCAGTCCGTTGAGAATATACTCCGCCGCTGCGCTCTCCGCCTCCTCCCGTAGCACCGAAAGTGCCCCACGGGTAACCGTGGACTCGAAAGGCGTCAACTCGACCGTCTTCGCCATCATCTCTCGATACGTCAACCCCGTGTACACGTCCGTCAGCTTGTTGGCCACGCTGGTCAGGTTCTCCTGGTCCCCGGGCGCCTCCAGCGGAATCAGCTGCTTCTTCAGCCTCGCCTCTTCCAATACAAGGATCATCAAAGCCAGAAACTCTTCTATCAGCACCAGGTGAACGTATCGTACCCGGGGCGCAGGCGTCTTCGGGTAGGTAACGATGGAAACGTTGCGCGAAAGCTCCGAAAGCACCGACGACGCTATCCGGATCCACGACTCCGCTTCCTGTTCTCCCCTCTGGAATCTGTTGACTATCCAGTGCTTGGTCTCCTCGGATAGCTCCAGCCCATCATCCAGCGTGTCCGCGTAGAACCGGTAGCCCTTGGTCGAGGGTATGCCGCCGGACGATATGTGAGGCCGGTGAATATATCCCTCGTCCTCCAACTCCGCCATCTTGTTCCTCACGGTTGCGGAACTGACTTTCATAGGAGAAAGACGGGCAATGCTCTCCGATGGCACCGGCGAGGCGGTCCCGATATATGCTTCCACAAGCGTCCGGAGAATCGTGTACGTCCGGCGCTTCGATGTTGAGATGTCTTGCTGTGGAGTCATTGGGCACTCCAGCCTTAGTTTTGGGGATTTTCGGACTCTAGCACCCACTGCGGAATAGTGTCAAGACATCATAGCGGAATCCACTTCGCCTCACTTGGTATCCCCGACTCCGGCTGCTGACATTGACTGAGAATGCGGATAGTCACTATACTTCAACCGTAATTTCGTCCTCGTCAGGAGGAGCTTTTGCTAACGAAGGAAAGACCCACCACCCTCGCGCAGGTGATTCTGCCAGCGCCGAAAATAACTACATACGCCTTCCTGGCTTTGCTGATAGGCCTTCTAACTGCTGTTTTCGAAGCCCTTTTCCCCACCTCCTTCTCCATCCTCAGCCCCTTTTCCTGGTTAGGCCTGGCCAAGGACGGCGCCAAGAATCTTGCCATAGTCTTGGGCATCGGAGTTGGCTTCGCATACGTTGGTCATGTGATAAGCGGACTCGCAGGCTCATCATCAAGCCGCTCAACCACGTTCTCCCTGGTCCCCACCGATCACTCGGCTTGGGCGCAGCTGCTGGGCGACGCTGTTCGCGTCATCGCCTTCAGCTTCCTGATAACCCTTTTCGCTCGCATCTCCATACATTTCGGGGACAACCCTGTCCCCATCACCGGCCAGACCCTCGCGGTTCTTCTCACCGGCGCAGTGCTGGGCGCCCGCCTCGGACTCCTCGCAACCCTCGCCTACATGTGTCAGGGCATGGCGGGCATGCACGTGTTCGCTGGTGGCGCCTTTGGCCTCGTCTGGCAGTTGAGCAGCGGCGGCTATATCATAGGGTTCGCTGCCGCTGCGTTCCTGGTGGGATTCGTGGTAGAGCGAGGCTGGAACAAGGGCGCCCCTCTCCTCGTCGCAATGCTCTTGGGCAATGTAATGCTATACATCCCCGGCCTGCTTCAGCTTGGCTTCTTCGTACCCTGGGAAAAGGTCCTCCCCTGGGGGTTGTACCCCTTCATTCCCGGCGACTTGGCAAAGCTCTATGTGGCCTCGCTCCTGGTGCCCGCCGGATACTGGGCGCTGATGCGTTATCGTCTCGGGGAACGACCAAAATGGACGTAACCTGGCTCGGACACTCCTGCTTCCGTCTCAGAGGATCGACAGCCTCCATCCTCACCGACCCGTTTCCCGACTCTCTCGGCGGTTCCGTTGCCGAAGTGGAGTCCGAGCCGGACATCATAACCGTCAGCAACAGGCACCCGGACTACTCCTCCCTGTCCGGCTTGCAGTCCGGGTACAGATTGATGGACGGTCCCGGCGAATACGGGGTCTCCGGCGTCTACATCAGGGGCTTCATGACTCCGGCTTCCCCCAAGCCCAACGAGTTGCCTCCGCCCCCAAACACTGCCTACCTGTTCGAGTTTGACAATCTCCGGGTTTGCCACCTGGGTAACCTATCCACCCTGATGCCCGGCAACATGGTGGATGAACTCAGCCCAATGGACGTTCTCTTTGTCCCTGTAAGCGGGGGTGACTCCCTGGACCTGGACAAGCAGACTTCCCTGGTTCGGCAGCTGGAGGCCCGAATAGTCATCCCCATGCACTTCGACGCCTCCGCCGCCCCCGGAATGGCCGGTTTTGAACCCTTCCTTCGAGAGATGGGCCTTAGGGACATTGAAGCGCAGACCCGTCTTTCAGTCACCGAGACCAATCTCCCGGCGGAAACCACGGTTGTCCCCATGCGCGCCATGGCCCAACCCTCCGAATAACCCAACCCAACCCTCCCCTACCGGGTCTCTTACCTCCGCCGCCATCGCCTCAATCGACGTTCAATCTCCTGTTCCGCTCCCTGTCCGCTGGGTTCATAATATCGTCTCCCCCACAGCGATTGCGGCAGAAACTCCTGCTCCACGTAGTGGTCGGCATAGTCGTGGGCGTACTTGTAACCCTTCCCGTAGCCCTCTTGCCGCATCAGGTTCGTCACCGCGTTGCGCAAATGCAACGGCACAGGCGCGTTGCGAGTGTCGCGTACATCCGCCATCGCCCTGTCCAGCGCCGCGTAGGCGGAGTTGCTCTTCGGACACGTCGCCAGGTACACCGTTGCCTCCGCCAGCGGAATCCTCCCCTCCGGCATCCCGATGAAATGGACCGCCTGCTGCGCAGCCACCGCTATGGACAACGCAGCCGGGTCCGCCAGTCCGATATCCTCGGCAGCCAGAATCACCAGCCTCCTTGCGATGAACATCGGGTCCTCTCCCGCCTCAATCATCCGGGCCAGCCAGTAGAGCGCTCCGTCGGGATGCGAACCCCGAACCGACTTGATGAAGGCGGAAATCACGTCATAATGCTGGTCCCCGGCCTTGTCGTACATCATCGCCCGTCGTTGCAGAGCGTCTTCAACCAGCCCCAGCGTGATCCTTCGTCCGCCCCCGGCGTCCACCTTGGCGGCGTGGGCCGCGAACTCCAGCGTGTTGAGGGCTATCCGGGCGTCTCCGTTGCACATGTTCGCCAGAAACTCCCGAGCCTCCTCGTCCAACTCCACGTTCAAATGCCCGAGCCCCCGCCCTGGCATCGTCAAGGCCCGTTCGATGAGCTGCCCCACCTGCTCCTCCGTAAGCTGTCGCAGCGTGAAAACCCGGGACCGCGAAAGAAGCGGCGCAATCACTTCGAAAGATGGGTTCTCCGTCGTCGCCCCTATAAGCGTAACTGCGCCGTTCTCCACGTGCGGGAGTATCACGTCCTGCTGCGCCTTGTTGAATCGGTGAATCTCGTCGATGAACAGAATCGTTCGCTGATTCTGCAGCCCCAACCGCTCCTTGGCGTCGGCCACAGACTTCCGAAGTTGGGCCACTCCCGATCCCACCGCGCTGATCGGCTCGAAGTGGGCGCTGGTCAGCCCCGCAATAACATTGGCTAGCGTGGTCTTGCCGCTTCCCGGTGGCCCCCACAAAATCAGCGAGGGTACCCTGTCCGACTCGATAGCCCTCCTCAATGCGCTCTCCGCCCCCACCAGGTGCTCCTGGCCGATGAATTCGTCTAGACTTCGAGGCCGAATCCGGGCAGCCAAAGGCGCGTTCGCCTCCTGGAGCCTCCGCCCTCTCTGCGCAAACAGGTCCATCGCATTCACTTTCGCAAGCTCCCCCTACTCATTTCGGCCCTTGGCATTGTAGCACCCGAGTCTATTGTTAGGGACGATGAGCCGTGTTAGCTTTGTATTATGACCAGGCCCGAACATGAAAGAGACAAGCAGTCGGAACGAACTACCCCCGCCCCCCTGTCTTACAACCAATCCCGTCTGCCACCCGCCAACGACCAAGAGGGTTGGACAGCCGGTTCGACCACCGACGACTACCCCGGGCAAACCCTCTTCCCGCCCAGACCCTGGGGTTTGGGTGCCGTTCTGGCAGCCATCGTCACCGCCCTCGCCTTTCTCGGCTCGGGCATCGTCATCCTCTCCCTGGCTGCGGGCGAAAACAACGGCAACGCCCCCCTCATCTTCAACATAAGTCTGTCCGTCGTAGTCGTAGTCGTCCTCGCAGCCGCTTGGCTCTTCGGCCCTGCGATGCACGGCGGGGGATTCGCCTCCCTCGGCCTGAAAAGGTCGGAAACTTCTACCGGTGGCTCGTTGCTGCTTCCCCCCGCCATCCTCCTCGCTGTGCTGGTATTCAACGTTGTCTACGTCGTCATCGTCAATCAGTTCGGAGTCGACCTCCTAATCCCCGACGAACTCCCCTTCGATGAGTTTGGCCCCATAGCCCTGACCATCGCCGGTTTCCTCGTCATCGTCGCCGGTCCCTTCGCTGAGGAGGTCTTCTTCCGCGGCTTCGTCCTGAGGGGCCTGACCCACCAGTGGAAGCTGACAGCTGGTCTTGTCGTCAGCGCCGCCATCTTCAGCATCGCCCACGCCAGCGTGGCAATCTTCATCCCCATCTTCGTCGCCGGACTTCTCCTCGGTTGGCTCTACCACCGTACCGGCTCCCTGTGGGGCTGCGTCTGGGTCCACGGCGCCCAGAACGCCGTCGCCTTCATTGCCGCCATAACCCTCTAGCAAAAAATAGGGCGTCGCCTCCAGCCCTTGTGTTATACTTCTCATCGCTAAAATTTGTGAGCCGAAGTGTTCGAAAACCGTATTTCAGCCAAGTTTGCTCAGTTAAAGAAAAAGGGAAGAACGGGCCTGTTCCCCTACATCATGGCGGGTTATCCCAGCCTGGAAGTGACGGAACGCCTGATTCCCGCCCTGGTGGAAGCTGGAGCCGACGGACTCGAAGTCGGAGTCCCCTTCAGCGACCCCCTGGCCGATGGGGCCACCATCCAGGCCGCGGGCTTTCATGCCCTGCGGCAGGGCGTAACCCTCACGGATTGCGTGAATCTCATCAAGCGGCTTCGTCCCAAACTGCCGGATACTCCCCTGCTTCTCATGGGTTACTACAATCCCATCCTGAACATCGGCATCGAGCGCTTTTGCCGCGAAGCCGGAGAAGCTACGGTTGACGGCCTCATCATCCCGGACCTCCCCACTGAGGAGGCCGGGCCTTTGGCCGAAGCCGCCGGCCGCTTTGGCATTGCCCTCGTTCCCCTTCTGGCTCCCACGAGCACCGTGGAGCGCATGAAAAAGGTCTGCGCCGACGCCACCGGCTTCATCTACTGCGTTAGCGTCACCGGCGTCACCGGTGCCCGAAGCTCGGTCAGTTCCCAGGTCCCAATGCTCGTCGAGCGCATCCGCCGCCATACGAGGCTGCCGGTAGGCGTGGGCTTCGGCGTGTCGAAACGAGAGCATTTTCAAGCCGTCGGAGAGGTCGCCGACGCGGCCCTCGTAGGCAGCGCCCTGGTCCGCATTGTCCAGGATTCAACGCCGGAAGAAGTCGTGGAAAGGGCCTCCGCCTTTGTCACTGAGATGGTTGGCGGCGCCCCTGCGCCGCTGGAAGGAGTTCATTGATGGCTGAATGCTGGGGTATTAGAGGTGCCACCACCGTGGAGGAAAACACCTCCGAAGCAATCATCGCCGGAACCAGGGAACTGCTCCAGCAGATAATGTTGGAGAACGAAGTTGACAAATCGCAGGTGGCCGCGGTGTGGTTCACCACCACCCAGGATCTGAACACGGAGTATCCGGCCCTCGCCGCCCGCCAAATGGGGTGGATGAATGTGGCCCTCCTCTGCGCCCACGAGATGATCGTCCCCAAGGGATTGCCCATGTGCATCCGCGTTCTCCTTCTCGTCAACACGGACAAGGATCCCAATGACCTCAAGTACGTATATTTGAAGAAAGCTGTGGGTTTGCGGACCCAGGGTCTTTACGCAAGCCCCCCGAATGATCCAGAGTAGGCAGCAAACAAGACACTTGGAGCGGCACTCACATGATTGTGGTAATGAAAACAGGCAGCACGGAAGCACATATTGAAGATGTCAGAAAGCGAATCGAAGGCCACGGCCTCCAGGTGCATCTGTCCCAGGGTGCTGAACGCACCGTCATCGGTGTCGTGGGACACATTCACTCCGGTCTCCAGCCGGAGATGGAGCTGATGCCCGGAGTAGCCGAGGTCGTGAGAATCTCCAAGCCCTTCAAGCTCGCCACCCGTGAATTCAAAGTGGGCGAGACTATCGTTAAGTTGGGCGACGTCGCCATCGGCGGCGATAAGCCGGTGATGATCGCCGGCCCCTGCGCCGTGGAGACCGAAGAGCAGGTCATGGACACCGCTCGTGAGGTCAAGGAGCAGGGCGCCCAGATTCTCCGCGGTGGTGCATTCAAACCCCGCACTTCCCCCTACAGCTTCCGCGGCCTCGGCGTCCAGGGACTGAAGATCCTCGCCGCCGCCGGTCGCGAATACGACATGCCCGTGGTCACTGAGGTGGTGACCCCGGAAGACGTGGGCATGGTCGCCTCCTACGCCGACATGTTGCAGATTGGCACCCGAAACGCCCAGAACTTCAACCTCTTGGACGCTGTGGGCAAGATCGATAAGCCTGTCCTCCTTAAGCGGGGATTCTCATCCTCCTACGAAGAATGGCTCCTCGCCGCCGAATACATCCTCTCGGGCGGCAACAGCCAGGTAATCCTCTGCGAACGCGGCATCCGCACCTTCGAACCCTACACCCGCTTCACCGTGGATCTGGCCGCAGTGCCCGTCATCAAAAAGCTGAGCCACCTGCCCATCATCGTGGACCCCAGCCACAGCACCGGATCGTCGGACCTCGTGACGCCCATAGCGCTTGCGGCCATCGCCGTTGGCTCTCACGGTGTCATCGTGGACGTCCACCCCAACCCCGCCGTCGCCAAGTGCGACGGTGCCCAGGCGTTGAGCTTCGAAAACTTCCGCATCCTATCCAGGCAGATGAACGCCGTCGCCGAAGCCATCACCCGCGTAACCGCCACCACCCCTTGACAAAACAGACGACTCCCTGTTGCTGCCCCGCCATCTTATTGCCACAAGGGCCGTGGTAGATCTGGAAAATACGTGGAGAAGAAACCCCGGTCGCGCGTCAGGAAGGCGTCCGCAGACGCCAATGCATGCGCCCCTATGAGAAAGTCGGTCATTATCCGGTTCCGCGGCCCGCCTGCTTCTCTATACCGCTTCCACCTCAGCCCCGCCTCGTAGGCAATTGCTGAGTCAATTGGCGAGAGAACTAACCCTAACTCCGTCAGCGTAGTATCGAGAGTTTCCTTGTCCTGGAATTGAGGGACAAGCTCGGCGTACACAATGTCGCATATGATGATGTCTCCCCTGTCTTGGGCACGCTGAAGTCGTATGAGTGAATCAAAATGGTTGGGCGCATTGGTTAGAAGAATATCGAAGATGATATTGGCATCGATCGCTGTCCTCACCTACCCCTTATCTCCTCGATATACTCGTCAATGTCGAATTCCGCATTGTCAAGAATGCCGACGCATCTATTGACTGGATGGTCTTCGCGTATATCTGTTTCACAGCTGCTGTTCAACATTCGCGATAGCCGCACAGCCTCTTCCTCAGAATTTGCTTTAGCGCGATTAACCAGAAACACGGGGCCGGAGAGGTTCTGCGCCGTTTCTTTCTTGCGAATGAACACTCCCCCTGCAGTTGGACTGACCTCTACCTCAACGTCATGATGTAGCCCGAAGCGTTCCCGCAGATGCTTGGGAATGGTCACCTGACCTCGCCGGGAGATTTTCATAGTTGCCTCATCCTTTTGGCGAATATCCAAAATCATAATGCCAATCGAACGCATCCGCAATAATCGGCGTACGAAACGATAGTCGGCTTCTGCATACTATACAGCCTCGATGCCTTAACGCGGTGCCGTGGCATTCTCCTCGCCCCGAAGAGAATCCCCCTACCCTAAACCTCCCCCAACCTCCCCGTCTCGCAGTCGTAGATGAACCCCCGTATCCCGTCCTTGGCCGGAATGAACGGACTCGCCTTGATTCGCCCCACGGATTGTCGGACGTCCTGCTCCAGGTCTCTGAACGCCTCCAACGCGAACGCCGGCCTCAAGCCCGTTTCTTCCTCTATGGCGTCCTTGACGTCGTCGTCCCTGAACGTCGCCATCCCGCATCCCGTGTGGTGGATCACCATCACCTCCCGCGTCCCCAGAAGCCGCTGCGAAATCAGCAGGGAGCGTATCACGTCATCCGTCACCACGCCCCCCGCGTTCCGTATGACGTGGGCGTCACCCTCCACCAGCCCCAGTAGCTTGTGGGTGTCCAGCCGCGCGTCCATGCACGTGACCACCGCCATTTTGAGGCCCGGCGGCGCGGACAAATGCCCCTTGTCGAAACTCTCAGCATAGCCGGCGTTGTTTGCTATCAGATTTTCGGTAGCCGACACTCTTTCCTCCTTTGCGGCGCCAGACTATTCCGACGCCGCTTGTACCGGTCTAGACATTGGGGTTTAGGGGCGAAACCGCCAACTCGTCGATAAGCGCGTTGAACTTGGCCACGTCCTCGTCCAGCACCTTCTTCAGTGTGTCCAGCTGCACGTTAACCTGGTCCGACAGCATACCGAAGACCTCCTTCGACTGCTCCGTCGGCTTCTCGTCTGAGCTTGTGGCCCAGGAAATCAACGCGGTCAATTTCCCGTTCAGCTTGGCCGGATACTTCAGCCTGTCAATCTGGGCGTTGGCCTTGATCTGGGCAAGTTCCCCTTCCACGGCCTCCAATTTCTCATTCAGGTCCTTCGCCGCCACCGCTACGGTTTCCGCACTTGTGCGGCCAGCCCACTCGTCCACCTGCTTCCGAACGCTGCGGATCTGCTCCACCGCCGCGTGGGTCTGGGTGAGCTTGTCGCGCATCCGGATCAGGAAGTTGAACTGCTCCTCCATCTCCTCCTGGGTGGACTCGATCCTGGGGTCCTTGGCAATCTCAAAAGCCTGCTCCTGGGTGCGATCACCCACCTGCAGCCGCACGGCGTAACTCCCCGGAGGGGCCTTCGGGCCGGTGATCTCGGGCGGATGCAGCGACTCCGTCAGCGGGTCCTTCGGTAGCGCCTGCGCCTTTGGGTATCGCGTATTCCACACGAACCGGTTCAGTCCCTCCTTCGGCTTGGGTCCTCGCTCTTCGTCCAGCGCCAAATCGGGAGCGTCCTCCTCGTCCTGCAGCCTGTACCGAACGATCTCCTGGCCCGAAGCATCCAGGAACGTCAGCGAGACCGGCTCATCCGTGGCTTCGTCCATGTAATAGTGGACGTAAACCCCGTTGGGCGGGTTTGCGCCCCCGTCCATGTAGTGGCGAACGACTCCGCCATCGTCGTCGGGCGTCTGTGCATAGGCGACGACCAGAGTGTCGGTCCGCTCGTAGCCCCAGGGCGCCTTCGATGGCACCCCGAAGGTCTCCGGCGGCGTGTGCCGGTGAGAAGTGCGCGGCTTGAACAACCGCACCGACTCTCCGTTGGGGTCCGCCGCTGTCTGGCGTAGGGGCGATAGGTCGTCCATTATCCAGAAGGCCCGGCCATGAGTCGCCGCCACCAGGTCGTCCTCCTTCACCTCCAGGTCGTGGATGGGGACCACCGGCAGGTTCTGCTGCAACGGCTGCCACCGGTCGCCTCCGTTGAACGACACCAAAACCCCGTACTCCGTACCCGCGTACAGCAGTTCCGGCTGCACTGGGTCCTCCCGGATCACCCGGGTGAAGTGATCGTCGGCCACACCCTCCACAATGCGTTCCCACGTCTCCCCGTAGTCCCTTGTCCGGTAGAGATACGGAGCTTCGTCGTCCAGCTTGTACCGGGTGGCCGCAATATACGCCGTCGCCGGGTCGTGCGGCGAAGCCTCGATTATGCTTATGAGCGCCCACGGGGGAAGGTCCGGCGGCGTTACGTTCTGCCACGATTCGCCGTCGTCCCTCGTAATATGCACCAGCCCGTCGTCCGACCCCGCCCACAGCAGCCCCGCCTGCACTGGAGACTCGGCAAGCGCGAAGACCGTGCAGTAGTACTCCGCGTTAGTACCGTCCAGCGTCACCGGCCCTCCCGAGACCTCCATCTTGGAGTGATCGTTGCGGGTCAGGTCCGGACTGATCGGCACCCACGAATTTCCCTGGTCCGTCGAACGGAAAACGTGGTTCCCAGCCGTGTATAGCACGTTGGAGTCGTGGGGTGAAAAGTGTATCGGGAACGTCCACTGGAACCGGTACTTCATGTCCCTGGCGGCGATGGCCGAGGATGCTTCCGGCCACACCATCACGTTGTGCACCTGCCCGGTTCGGTGATTGTAGCGGCTAAGGTAGCCGTTGGAGTGATTCCCTGCGTAAACAATGTCCGGATCGTCCGGCTTGACCGCAATGTACCCGCTCTCCCCTCCGCCGACGGGATGATAGTCCGCCGTCGAAATCGCTCCTGTGTAGGAGCGGCTTGGCAGGCTCATCGTCGTGTTGTCCTGCTGTGCCCCGTAGACCCTGTAGGGGAAACGGCTATCCGTCGTCACGTGGTAGAACTGCGATGTCGGCTGATTGTATATGCTGGACCAGGTTTCGCCCCCGTTGAAAGACACGCAGGCGCCCCCGTCGTTGCCCTCAATCATCCGCCTAGGGTTGACCGGGTCTATCCATAGGTCGTGCTGGTCCCCGTGAGGCATGTAGACAGGCCCGAAGTTGCGCCCGCCGTCCACGGACTTGTACGCGCCGCCCTCCAATACATAGACCGTCTCCGCGTCCCGGGTGTCCGCGAAAACGTGGCTGTAATACCAGGGTCTCCCTCGAATCTCCGGGCTGTCCGAGACGAGCTCCCACGTGTCCCCGCCGTCGTCCGAGCGGTAGAGTCCGCCTTTCTTGGCATCGATAATCGCCCACACTCGCCCCGACTTGGCCGGTGATATAGAAACTCCCATGCGTCCCTTCAGCCCATCCGGCAGGCCGGGGTTGTCTGTAATCTCCTCCCAGCTATCCCCGCCGTCTGTGGATCGGTACAGCCCGCTGTCAGGGCCGCCGCTGACGTTTATCCACGGATAGCGCCGCGTATGATATATGGCCGCAAACAGAATCCTGGGGTTGTTTGGGTCCATGGACAGGTCCGCCGAACCCGCGTCCGGACTCTTGCGAAGTATGTGCTCCCAGGTCTTTCCCCCGTCGCTGGAACGAAACACCCCCCGCTGTTCGTTCGGCCCGTAGGTGTGACCCATCGCCGCCACATAGACCAGGTCCGGGTTCTGCGGGTGTATTCGTACCCGCGCAATATGATGCGTGTCTTCCAATCCCAGGTGCGCCCACGTCTGACCGCCGTCCGTGGACCGGTAGACCCCGTCGCCGTGGCAGACGTTCGCCCGTAGGCAGGCCTCGCCCGTCCCCACGTAAATCACGTTGGGGTCGGATGCGGCAACCGCAACCGCGCCCACCGCGGATACGTTTAGAAAGCCGTCGGTGATGTTCCGCCAGTATGTCCCGCCATCATTAGTCTTCCATACTCCCCCGGCGCAGGCGCCGAAGTAGAAGGTCATCGGGTCATTTGGGTCGCCCGCAACGGCAACCACCCGGCCTCCGCGGTGCGGTCCGATCAGTCGCCATTCCATCGAGCTGTACAGGGCGGGATTGACCATTTCCATGTTTGCGGCCTCCGTAAATGCGTAAATTGGTGGTACGAGCTTGATTCTATTAAGGCAAGTCCCTCCTGTCCAGTGTCCCCCCGCCGGCCTCATCCGCCCCCCCGGCTTGAACGCCGCCACCCAATTGCAGTACAGTTACCGCGGGCAAGAACAAAAGTCACGCCTCGGAGGAGCCATGCCAAGAGTAATCCTTACCGGAGTCGTGGAGAAAGAAGACAACCAGTTTGTCTCCATATGCCCGGAGCTCGACGTAGCCAGCTGTGGCGAAACCGAAGAGGAAGCGCTGGACATGCTGGAAGAAGCCCTCCAGGTATATCTTGAGGCTGTTCATGAGGTTGGCGAGCTTGCCCGCGAATTCCAGGAAATGGGCATTAAAGTGCATCCGGATTCCATCGAGGCCGATGAGCCTGCAGCTGGAACCATGCAGGGTAAGAATGTTCGGACTTACATTTTGCAAGTTCCCCATCTGGTGGCTGCGTAGCTGCACTCAGTGGCAAGAGTCCCTCTCTGCTCCAGCAGGCAATTGGTCAATGCCCTCGAAAGATTGGGTTGTTACAAGGCCAGGGTTGGTCGCGGCAGCCATCAAGCCTATTATCGTAAACTGCCCAACGGTCGAGTTGTTACTGGCATAGTGCTATTGGGCAAAAGACAGGTTGCCAGAAGTTCCCTACTGAGGACCCTCAGAAAACTCCAAATCTCCGATGAAGAGTTCATCGCCGCCCTCCGTTAAACCCCCACCGTTCCTCCCGCCTTCACCCCCACCAAACCCTCCCCCTCTGCGCCTGTGTTAGAATGCCCGCAGCCCTTGGAATGGAATGAGGCAAGCCGTGCGAATTCCCGGAACCCACCGCAGCAATTCCCCGGACGCCTGTGGCCTCGCGGCAGGCCGCTTCGCCGAAGCCGTACGTGACGGCAATATGTCAGCCGCGTGGGACCTTCTCTCCATGGAGTCCCGCGGCGTCCGGCAGGGGGTCTGGGCCACCGAACGCGGCATAGACCTGCAAATGGTGTACCAGGCCGCCAACAACCCCTCCCACCCCCTCTTCCAACCCTTGCTCGACGACTTCCGGAAGGCTGTGCTCAAGTACTGGCCCCTCGAGGACCTGTCAGATTTGGGCGTCGCGCCCACCAGCTACGTCGACGATTGCAATGCCTTCGCCTTTCTGCCAATGGGCATTTACGATGACCATGAAGAGCAGCAGGGCCCTGCGTTGAAGTCCGGCCTGATTATCCCCATGTTGTGGGAGCAAGGCGCCTGGAAGGTCAACCTCCCCGGCTGGCGGTGGGCATGGCCCCAGAAGTGAATAACAACCACGAGTACAGGCTGTTGTCCTCGGATTCCCACGTGGTGGAGCCCCCGGACCTCTGGACCCAATATATCGACGATGCCTACCTCCACCGTGCCCCCAGGGTGGTGCGCGAGAACGGCGTTGATCAATGGTACGCCGATGGCGACGTCAGCTTCGGCATCATTGGCTCCGATACCCAGGCAGGACGCCGCTTCGATGCGCCCGATAGCATCAGCATCGACGGCATCTACGAGGATGTCCGTCGTGGCGGCTACGACCCCCACGCCCACGTGAAGGACATGGAATTGGATGGCGTTTCCGGCGCCGTTGTCTATCCCTCCGTCGGATTGGAGACCTGGCTTATCCCGTCCAGCGACCTTCTTTCGGCGGTTTTCAAAGCCTACAACTCCTGGCTGGCGGAGTTCTGTACCCCCTACCCACACCGGATCAAGGGCATGGCGATGATCAACGTGGACCAAGTGGCCGACGCTGTCCACGAGCTGCATCGGGCGGCTTCCCTCGGCCTCGCCGGCGCGACGATTCCCCAACGCCCCCTCTTCGGTCGCTACGACAGTCCCATGTACGAGCCTTTATGGGCAGCTGCGGAAGACCTGCGCTTGCCCCTGTCCATCCACAGCGGCACCTCCCGGTGGAGCCCCAACCAGAAGCCGACCTTTGGCAACAGCCGCGGAATGGTGGAGTTCATCAACCAGGAATACGATATGCGCGACAACGTTGTCGCCATGATCTTCTCCGGCCTGTTCGAGCGTCACCCCGCTCTGAAGGTGGGATTGGTGGAGTACGAGGTCTCGTGGGCGCCCTACCTGCTACACCGTATGGACGTGGCCTACCAGGAAATCCGCCGCCCGGAACGGTTCGGTGGACGTCGTTTCAGCAACGACATGCTTCCCAGTGACCTCTTCCGCCGCAACATGTTCATCTGCTTCCAGGAAGACGGGCCAGGCATGCAAATGCGGGAGTACATCGGCGTCGAAACCCTGATGTGGGGCAACGACTACCCCCACGCCGAGTCCACCTTCCCCCGGTCGCGCCAGATTGTGGACGAAATCCTGCAGGGTGTGCCCCTGAACCAAAAGCGGCTCATTGCAGCGGAAAACTGCGCCCGTCTCTTTAGGATGGTCTGACGGGAACCCCTCCCCAGACCCGGTGCAGCTCCGCCAGGCTCCCAACCAGCAGCCTCACCTCAACCCCGTCGAAAGTGTCCTCCTTGCCCGGGGCGGTCCGGCCGACGAAAGGCACCCCCGTCGCCTGCGCCCCCAGGTAGTCGTCGATGGAGTCGCCGACGAAGACCATCTCTTCGGGACTCCAGCCCCTTTCCCTCATGATATCCCCAAGCACCGCCGCCTTGTTTCGAGGCGAACCGTACACCCCATCGAAGTAGCCGGTCAGATCCCTCCGCTCGGCTAGCCCCTGCATCTCGTCCTCTGGGGTGCCCGAAGCCACAAACAGCGAATAGCCGGCCGAATAAGTCCGCAGAAACTCCGGTGCTCCGGGGGCGAAGGGACACGCCATCATCTCCGCGTCCGCCAGCTTGCCGTACTCCTTGCTCAATCGTCGGATGCCTCCGTCGTCGATGGGCAGACCCAGAATATCCTCGAAAATGATGCGGAGCTTCTCATGCCGGGGCAGACCGCCGTGGTTTCGGTGAAGGTTTACGATGGCCTCGCCGTGCTCCGGGTAGTCGCTGAAGAGCCGTCGAAACGTCTCCCCCTTCACGTGGTTAGACTCCAGAATCACCCCGTCGAAGTCCAGGACTATCGCCTTTACGGATGGGCTGGGGGTGGAGTCCATACAATGACTATCGAGAATCCGCGATGCGGCCAATTACAGCCTCGCCCATCTCTTCGGTCGAAAGGGCCGCTTCTCCGGGTTTGGCGATGTCTGCCGTGCGGCAACCGTCCTCCAACGCCCGCGACACTGCAGCTTCCAGCGCCTGCGCCTCCCTCTCCAGTCCCAGGGACAGGCGCAGCATCAACGCCGCGCTCAGAATCGCGGCAATGGGGTTGGCTATTCCCCGTCCCGCAATGTCTGGGGCGCTGCCGTGGATCGGCTCGAACAGACCCAGGGGGTTCGCCCCGCCGCTGTCTCCCAGGCTCGCCGAGGGCAGCATCCCCATCGACCCCGACAAGACCGCCGCTTCGTCTGTAAGAATGTCCCCGAAGGTGTTTTCCGTAACGATAACGTCGAACTGAGCCGGACTGCGGACCAGCTGCATCGCCGCGTTGTCCACCAGCATGTGCTCCAGGGCCACGTCCGGGTATTCCGGCGCCACCTCGTCGGCCATCTCCCGCCACAGCCGGGATGTCTCCAGCACGTTGGCCTTGTCCACCGACGTCAACCGCCCGCTTCGGCCCTGCGCCAGCCGGAATCCCACGTGAAGGATGCGCCGGATCTCCGCTTCCGTGTAAAGCAATGTGTCAACGGCGGACCGGCCGTCGCAGTCTGCCCAACGCTTTTTCGGCTCGGCGAAGTACAGCCCCCCGGTAAGCTCTCGCACCACCACCAGGTCCACCCCCTGAAGCACCTCCGGCTTCACCGGGCTTGAGTCGATGAGCGCCGGATTGAGCTTCACCGGTCGCAGGTTTGCGAATAGCTGCAACGCCTTTCGCAGGGCGAGCAGTCCGTCTTCCGGCCTCATGGCCGCTTGAGGGTCGTCCCACTTCGGCCCGCCGACCGCTCCCAGCAACACCGCGGCGCTCTCTTGACAGAGCTCCAGCGCGTCCGAGGGAAATGGGTCGGCGAAGTCGTCCATGGCACCGCCGCCGATTGCCCCGTACCCCACGTCGAAGGTGTGCCCGAAACACTCGCCGATGGCATGAAGGGCTCCCACGGCCTGCGCCGTTACCTCCGGGCCGACCCCGTCCCCCGGCAGTGCCGCGATGCGATAGTTCACCTGCCGACCTCTGACCCTGCACTCATGCGGACAGCCCCACCCGGCCCTCGTAGGCGGAAATCTTCTCTTCGTGCAGCAGCGTCAGTCCAATGTCGTCCAGCCCGTCCAGCAGGCAACGCTTGCGGAACGGATCGATCTCAAACGAGTATGACAACTCCTCGTCGTCGGTCCACAGCCGCTGCGATTGCAGGTCCACGGAGAGGGTCGCGCCAGGCTCCCGCTTCAGCTTTTCCATCAACGCGCCCACTTGCTCTTCCGTCAGTACGACGGGCAGCAGCCCGTTCTGGAAGCAGTTGTTGTAGAAAATATCCGCGAAACTGGGCGCGACGATGCACCGGAACCCATAGTCCTCCAGTGCCCATGGAGCATGCTCGCGGGAGGAGCCGCAGCCGAAGTTGCGCCCCGCGACGAGAAACTTCGGGTCTTCCATGCTCGGGTGGTTGAGTATGAAGTCCGGGTTCGGTTCTCCGTCGGCGTTGAATCGCAGCGGGCCGAACAGGAACTGCCCGTACCCCGTACGCTCGATGCGCTTCAGGTGGACGGCCGGAATTATCTGGTCCGTGTCCACGTTCACCCTGTCCAGGGGCGCGGCCACGCCCGTCAGCTTCGTGAAGGGTTCCATGTCAGCCTGCTTCCTTCCTTGATTGTGATGGCTTCAAACTGTCTGCCACTCGCGGATGTCCACGAAGTGCCCCGCAATCGCGGCGGCAGCAGCCATGGGCGGACTTACCAGGTGCGTCCGCCCTCCCTTGCCCTGCCGGTTCTCGAAGTTCCGGTTGGACGTGGAAGCGCAACGCTCCCCGGGCTGCAGCACGTCCGGGTTCATCCCCAGGCACATGGAGCAGCCCGCAACCCGCCAGTCGAACCCCGCGTCGGCGAAGATGCGGTCCAGGCCCTCCGCCTCCGCCTCCGCCTTCACCCTGGCGGAACCGGGCACCACCATCGCGTATACGCCGTCGTTGACCCGCTTCCCCTTCACCACCGCCGCGGCGGTCCGCAGGTCCTCGATGCGGCTGTTCGTGCACGCCCCGATGAATACCCGGTCGATGCCGATTTCCTGAATTGGCGTGTCCGGCTCCAGGTCCATGTACGCCAGCGCCCGCTCCGCCGCCTCCCGTTCTGCCGCCTGCTCCAGCGACGCCGGGTCAGGAACGCGACCCGTCACCTTTGCCACCATCCCGGGGTTGGTACCCCAGGTTACAAACGGCTCCAGTGCGGCGGCGTCGATGATGACCTGCTTGTCGAAGGCCGCTCCGTCGTCGGACGGTAGCTGCCGCCACCGCTCGACCGCAGCCTCGAAGTCATCGCCCTTCGGCGCGAAGGGCCGGCCCCGCACGTAGTCGAAAGTGGTCTCGTCCGGCGCGATCATCCCCGCGCGGGCGCCCCCCTCGATGCTCATGTTGCACACCGTCATCCGTCCGTCCATCGAAAGGGAACGTACCGCCTCGCCGGTGTACTCGATAACGTGTCCGATGCCCCCGTTGATCCCTATCTGTCCGATGATGCCCAGGATCAGGTCCTTGGCCTCCACTCCGGTGGGCAGCGGCCCCTCCACCCGCACCTCCATGGTCTTGGGCTTGAACTGTCGCAGCGTCTGTGTGGCCAGCACGTGCTCCACCTCCGACGTTCCGATGCCCAGCGCGAAGCACCCCAAAGCCCCGTGTGTCGATGTGTGGCTGTCTCCGCAGACAACGGTCATCCCCGGTTGGGTGTACCCCAAGTCCGGCCCGATGACGTGCACGATGCCCTGGTTACGGCTGAACCGGTCGTAAAACGCGATGCCCGTGCCCTCCACGTTGGCAGCCAGGGCGTCCAACTGGCGTTTCGAGATTGGGTCGACGACGGGACGAGCTAGCTCCCAGGTGGGAGTGTTGTGGTCCACAGTAGCCACGGTCAAATCCGGCCGGCGCACCTTCCGGCCCGCCAGCCGCAGCCCCTCGAAGGCCTGCGGCGACGTGACTTCGTGCACCAGGTGCAGGTCTATGTAGATCAGGGATGGCGCGCCCGGTTCCTGGTGCACCACGTGCCCGCCCCAGATCTTCTCAAACATCGTCCTAGCAGCCATCTCTCACCGTCTCGCCAATCAAATCAAATTCCCTCCTCTCCCGTCCTGGGAGAGGATTGAGGTTAGGGTAACTCCCCACGTGCCCCCCGCGAAGGCGGGTGCCACCCTTGCATTGCCCCTTGATGGGGGAAGATTGAGCCTGTACCGAGCTTGCCGGAGGGATGGGGGTGGTTCCGGCGGAGCAGAGGACCATCCAGGGAGTTACGCCAATGCCTCTTGTTGGCAAAACCGGATGAACGCCCAACGAACCCGGACTCCACACTACGGATTCGGCACTCCCGTCGCCGACTCCTTCTTCGCCTCTTCCATGGCCAGCAGCCGGTTCAGCGCGTTCAGGTACGCCTTCGCGCTCGCAACCAGGATGTCCGTGTCCGAGCCGCGCCCAACGTAAACCCCGCCGTTCTTCTGGATGCGAATAGTCACCTCGCCGATGGCGTCGATCCCCCCGGTGATCGACTTTACGGTGAATTCCGCCAGGGTGTTGGGCACCTGCACTATCCGGTTTATCGCCTTGTAGATGGCGTCCACAGGACCCGTTCCCGTGGCGGCGTCCGTCGTCGTGAACCCGTCCGGGCCGGTCAGCTTCACCGTCGCCGTCGGAATCTCGTGGTCCCCGCACGAAACCTGTATGTGCTCCATCGTGAAGCTTGGCTGCTCGCTGATTGCCCGCCGCTGGTCCGACATCAGGGCTTCCAGGTCCGGGTCCGTAATCTCCCGCTTCTTGTCCGCCAGCAGCTTGAATCCCTCGAAGGCCTGCGCCAGCTCGTCCGCGTCCAGGTTGTAACCCAGCTCTTCCAGTCGCGAACGCAGACCGGCCCGGCCGCTCAGCTTGCCGAGCACCAGGGTCGTCCCGGGCCATCCGATGGATGCCGGGTCCATCACCTCGTACGTGGAGCGTTCCTTCAGGATCCCGTCCTGGTGAATGCCGGAGGCGTCAGAAGTACCTACCTATACGGAAGTTTTCAGCCGAACGTTGATTGAATCAGCAAA
>CAYQLZ010000023.1:0-33432 GCA_964418665.1 uncultured Dehalococcoidia bacterium
TTCGCCTGTGCCCTAATTACCCTCAGGGCAGCTGAGTTATTAGGATAGGCTCTTAGTCTACGATCAAGGGAAAGAAATAGAAAACGTTCTTAATTATCTTAAACACATCAACTTTCCAACTTCAGAATTGATTTGAAGAGACACTAAGTGCTTCCTTGAATCCGCTTCCTTCCTGTGTACCACCGCACTGATGCGATTACCTCATCCAGCACCCAGAGGCGCGTTGTATATATCCTCTGACAATCTAAAGCTCCCGAAATTCCAGTGGAGGCTCCTAAACCATGACCACCACCAAACGCATAGGCATTGCTATTACCGGCTCACCGTCCGAGGCTGTGGCCCAGATTGAGCGGGCGGAGGAGTTGGGCGTTGATGCGGCGTGGCTTACTACGGGAGGGGCACGTCCCGACGGGCTGACGATTCTGGCCGCGGCGGCTGTCAAGACAAGCCGGATTCTTCTGGGGACGTCCATTGTGCCAACATGGCCGCGGCACCCAATCGCGGTGGCCCAGCAGGTGCAGGTCATTCACCATCTCAGTGGGGGACGGTTCCGGCTGGGCATCGGGCCGAGCCATAGAGACGGCATGATTCACAGCTTCGGGGTGAACTTTCGCGCACCATTGAGCCACCTGCGAGAGTACCTGCGCATCCTGAAGGCGCTGCTGCAAGAGGGGCAGGTGGACTTCGAAGGTCGATTCTACATCGCCCGCGGGGAGATTGACGCGCCCATCGACGTGCCCGTGATGGCTTCGGCTCTGCGACGTCGCTCCTACGAGCTTTGCGGCGAGGAGGCCGACGGCGCGATAAGCTGGGTGTGTCCCGCCGTATACCTGCGCGATTCTGCGCTGCCCTTCATGACTGCCGCCGCCCAGGGCACGGGACGACCTACGCCGCCCCTCGTCGCCCACGCCATCGTAGCGGTCGACGAGGATGCTGAAGCGGTCCGACAGGCCGTACGTGAGCAGATGGCTATGTACGTGAAGTTACCCTTCTATGCCCAGATGTTTGTCGACGCGGGCTTTCCGGAGGCCCAGTCGGGGGAGTGGAGCGACGGGATGATCGACGCCGTGGCCATCCACGGAAGCCGGGAGCAGGTGGCGGAGGGCGTGCGTCGACTGTTTTCCTACGGGATAACGGAGATCATTGCATCGCCGGTGCTGACTGGGGGAGACCGGGAAGTATCGTGGGAGCGGACGGCGTCGGCGCTGGCGCGGATTGAGGTGGGTTAGGGGGAGTCGCCCCCTTCTCAATCTCCCTCCGTCGAAGGGGAAGAGGAAGGTTAGATTCTCGCCTGGAGCCAGCGGGCGGCGTCCTTGGCGTGGTAGGTGATGATGACGTCTGCGCCTGCTCGGCGGATGCCGGTAAGCAATTCCAACACCACCTGCTCCTCGTTGATCCACTCGTTTGCGGCGGCGGCCTTCACCAGCGAATACTCGCCGCTAACGTTGTAGGCGGCGATGGGATGGTCGAACCGGTCTCGCGCCCGGGCAATGATGTCCATGTACGCCAGGGCTGGCTTGACCATGAGGATGTCGGCCCCCTCGTCGATGTCGGCCTGAATCTCACGCAGCGCCATGCGACCGTTGGCGGGGTCCAACTGGTAGCTGTGCCTGTCGCCGAACTGGGGGGCCGAGTCCGCCGCCACACGGAAGGGACCGTAAAAGGCGGATGCGTGCTTGGCGGCGTATGACATGATGGGAAGATGGCCAAATCCACCGGCGTCCAACCCGGCTCGGATGGCCGCCACCTGGCCGTCCATCATCCCTGAGGGGGCCACCACGTCGGCGCCCGCCTCAGCGTGGGATACCGCCGTCCGGGCGTAAAGCTCCACGGTGGCGTCGTTGTCGATTCGGCTGCCGTCCATAACGCCGCAGTGGCCGTGGTTGGTGTACTGGCAGAGACAAACGTCGGTAATCACCATCAGGTTGGGAATAGTCTTCTTGATTACGCGGATGGCCTCCTGAATGATGCCACCGCTGTCGTATGCCTCAGACCCCTCAGCGTCCTTGCGCAGGGGTATTCCAAAGATAATTATACCCGGAATGCCCAGGGCAGCCACCTCGTCGACTTCGTCGAGAAGCTTGTCGAGTGAGAAGTGATAGGATCCCGGCATGGGGTCTACCGGTTCCCGTTTGTCCCGGCCGTGGGTGACGAAAATGGGGTAGATCAGGTCTGAAACGGACAGGCTCGTCTCCCTCACCAGGGAGCGGAGGGTCTTGGTTTCTCTCAGCCTGCGCAGCCGCGCGGCGGTAGAAATGGACATCGTAGGCTTAATTCTCCAGTCGAGATTGAAAATGGCGCTTGAGGGCTTGCGCCAACCCCGCGACGGTGTGTCGACGGGCCACCACGTCCACCTGCAGGCCCAAATCCCGCGCCTTCCTGGCCGTTACCGGGCCAATGCAGGCAATAAGCACGTCAGCAAGGGGAGCGGGGTCCCCGTCCAGGAGATCCAACAGGTTTTGAACGGTGGAAGAGCTGGTGAATGTGGCTATATCAATTTTACCACGGCCCAGCAGTTCCCCCGCCTTCTCCGAGGAACCCTGCGGGGTCAGGGTCCGGTATGCGACGGGCTGCACCACCTCTGCGCCCAGTTCCTGCAACACTCTGGCGGCATCCTCAGGTGCGATGTTGGTTCGGGGCAACAGCACCCGCGAACCGGCAATGCCCCGCTTCGACAATTCCTGAATCAGCCGCTCCGTGGTGAAGGTGGTCGGGGTTAAGTCTGGGCGGATGCCGCGTTCTCGCAGGGCTGCGGCGGTAACGGGGCCGATGGCGCACACCCGGCTGCCGGCGAGAGCGCGGGCGTCCATGCCGAGCTTGTTCAACCGGTCGAAGAAGGACGAAACGCCGTTGACGCTGGTGAACACCACCCATTGGACTTCTTTTAGGTTCTTAAGCGCAGCGTCCAGACTCGCAAAATCCTCCGGCGGAGCAATCTCGATGGTCGGAAGCTCAATGGGTTCGGCGCCCTCTTCGACGAGCATCCGGCACAGCACGGATGCTTGAGCCCTGGACCGGGTCACCAGCACCCTTTTGCCAAAGAGGGGCTTGTCCTCGAACCAGCGGACCTCTTCGCGAAGAGCAACGACCCGTCCGATGATCACCACCACCGGCGGACCGAGTCCCGCATCCCGCGCCCGCGCGACGATGTTGTCCAGGTTTCCAACGACGGTCTGCTGGTACGGCTCCGTCCCCCACTGGACCACCGCGGCGGGCATCGACGGGGACATGCCGCCGCCCAGCAACCGTTCCACCACTCGCGGCAGGGCGGCCCAGCCCATCATCACCACCAGCGTACCCTCCGTGCGGGCCAACACGTCCCAGGGGATGGCGGACTCCCTCTTTTCCGCGTCCTCCACCGCGCTGACGACGGTGAACGAAGACGCGGCGTCCCGGTGGGTAAGGGGGATGCCTGCGTAGGCAGGGGCGGCCACCGAGGAGGAGACGCCGGGTACGACTTCGAAGGGGATGCCTGCCATTGAAAGCACCTGCGCCTCCTCCCCGCCGCGGCCAAAAACAAAGGGGTCGCCACCCTTCAAACGCACCACCCGCTTGCCCTCGTGGGCGCGGTCAATGAGTATGGTAAAGATGTTTCTCTGTCCCTGGCCGCTATGCCCCGACCGTTTGCCCACGTCGATGAGTTCCGTATTGTGCCGGGCTTCCGCCAGAAGGCGACGGTCCACCAGCCGGTCGTAGGCCACCACGTCAGCCTCTCGCAGGCGCTGCAAGCCCTTCACGGTTATCAGGCCCGGGTCTCCGGGACCGGCTCCAACCAGCGACACCATGCCCATCCGGCCTACCATGTTTGCAGAATCAACCTTGCGCCGGTGGGAATGGTGTCCATGAAGGGCAATCTCACCGTCCGACTCCAGGGACGAGGGGACCGGCCCCCCTTTCGATGAGCTGCTGCACGGCCTCCATGGCGAGTTCGTGGGGATTGTCGGCGCGCCCGCGGGCCTTTGCGAAGAAGGACTGCTGACCGTCGGTGGAGGCGAGGAACGCCTGCATCACCATAGTCTCGCCGGACGCCCTGGCGTAGGCTGCCGAGGGTTCCTGACATCCACTGCCCAACCGCTCGAGGAAGGCCATCTCCGCCATCACCGCACGACGCGTCGGAGCGTGGTCCAGGCTTCGAAGCATCCACGACGTGGAGTAGTCGTCGGAACGGACCTCCACCGCCAGCGCTCCCTGGCCGGGGGCGGGCACGAATTTGTCGGCGGGCAGAAACTGGCAGATCTTTTCCTCCACACCGAGACGGAGCATCCCGGCCGTCGCAAGGACCACGCCGTCGTAGTCGTCGCCCGCGGCCTTCTCCATGCGCGTGCCCACGCTTCCGCGGATGGGCAGCACCTCAACGTGGGGCGCCCAACGCTTCAGCTGCGCGGCCCGGCGGGGGCTGCTGGTGCCGATTCTTGCTCCGGCGGGTAGGTCCTCCAGGTTCGAATTCCATCGATTGACGAGGGCGTCCCGCGGGTCCATCCGCTCCGTCACCGCGCCAATGGACAACTCTGGGGAGAGCTTCGGCGGCAGGTCCTTGTGGCTGTGGACGGCCATGTCCACATCGCCCCGGAGCAGGGTATCTTCGATCTCCTTGACGAATATGCCCACTCCGAGACTGCGGAGGGGGGCTTCAGAGGCCCGGTCGCCCGCCGTACGGACTATCCTCACTTCGAACTCGACGTCGGGTTGTTTCTGCCTAAGCGCGTCCACCACGCTTTGCGTCTGTATCAGGGCCAGGGGGGACCCGCGAGTGCCGACAACCACCCGCTTCATTCCGGAACCTCGCTGCTGGCGAGCCGGCGGAGGATGTCCGCCAGGGCTTCGTCCTCACGTCCGCCCCGGACCGACTCAATCTGGCTGCGGTCGATGACCTGCTGCCACCGGTCCGGGTGCACCTTCAATCCACGACGCTTGACTTCCGCCCGCGCCTTCGACAGGAGTCCGGCGATTTCTGCGTAGTCCAGAAGCTCGTTTTTCTCCAGGGATTCGCGCAGCTTTCGTGCCAGGGCGGGGCTGGCGCCCGACGTGGAGATTGCTACGGTGACCGGCTCGCGTTCGACTATGGAGGGGGCGATGAACATGCACAGGGGCACGTAGTCGACCACGTTCAGGAGGACCCGCTCCCGTTCCGCTTCCTCCGCCATGAGCCGGTCCACCTCCAGGACTCCCGTCGCGCCGATGGCCAGAAAGGCGTCTTTCAGGTCGCCCACGCGATATGGGCGCCTTTCCCATTGGATGCGACCTTCGGCGGCCCAACGAGCCAACGCGTCAGTGGCCTCCGGGCTGATGAGCGTTACCTCGCAGGGGTGCTTCAGCAGGTTTCTGACCTTGCCTTCGGCGATGGGGCCGCCGCCCACAACCACGCACAGCCTGTCTTTGAGGCTGAGGAAGACGGGGTAGTAGCTGGGAAAAGTTGGTTCAGCCAAGGCTTCTCACTTCGCCTGTGTCGGATTTGGTCTGGATGTCATGCCTGATTTTGCTGTCATCACCGAGGACAAGTCAGGTCACGCCCCCTGGGACTCTGATTCATGCCATTTTATCAGAATCCATTTCAAACCACGCTAAGGGACGTCGCAGACAAAGGCTCTTCTTCCCGGCAGTGTATACTTGATTAATGATGACCCGCCGATTATCCGATGCCAAGAACGCTCTCTTCCTGAAGCTGGGCAGCCAGGTTCGCGACAGTCGCGTGCTTGCGGCCATGGCGGAGGTGCCCCGGGAACTGTTCGTGCCGCCGGAGCTGCGACACCGAGCCTACACGAACGCTCCGTTGCCCATCGGCCACGGTCAGACCATCTCGCAGCCCCTGATGACGGCAGTCATGACCAGCGTTCTTCAACCCACGCCGTCCGACCGGGTGCTGGAGGTGGGGACGGGGAGCGGATACCAGGCGGCGGTGCTTGCGCTGCTGGCCCATAGGGACTCCGTGGTGACGGTGGAGCGCATCCCGGATTTAACGCGCCACGCGGATGAACTGCTGCGCTTTCTCGGACTCGAAAACGTGGAAGTGGTTGACGCGGGCCCCACACTGGGCTGTCCGGAGAAGGCGCCTTTCGACGCCATTCTGGTCACCGCCGCGGCGCCCCAGCTTCCCCCATCACTTTTGAGGCAGCTGGCCGTTGGGGGAAGGCTGGTCATCCCCGTGGGGAGCCGGGAGGAGCAGGAGCTTGTCCTTGCCATCAGGACCAGCGAAGGCGTTTCCATCAAGTACAGGGGTGGCTGCCGGTTCGTGCCGCTGGTGGGGAGGGAAGCCTGGCCTTCCGCTCCTTAGGTGCAGCGCGAGGGATCCGAAACGGAGACCCTCACCTCATTCCTCTCCCGGGACTGGAGAGAAAGGGACTGGAATTCCACCCCTCCGTTGAAGCGTCTGCCCGCGGGTTGATATACTTGCACCGGCATTTTTCCACTTCATCCCTGACAGACGAGCTATCGTGACCACAAAGGCCCAGACAAAATACGAAACCGTCATCGGACTGGAAGTCCACGTGCAGTTGAAGACTCGCAGCAAGATGTTCTGCTCCTGCCGGTCCGACTACCAGGGCGCGGACCCCAACTCCCTGGTCTGCCCCGTATGCCTGGGGATGCCCGGCGTCCTTCCCGTCATAAACAAGAAGGCGGTGGAGTACGCCATCGCCACCGGTCTGGCCCTGAACTGCGAGATAGCCACCCGCACCAAGTTCGACCGGAAGAATTACGCCTACCCGGACCTGATGAAGGGCTACCAGATCTCCCAGTACGACATGCCAATTGCCTACGGCGGGCGCCTGGAAGTGGAGACGGACGGCGAGGTCCGTACTATCGGGATTACCCGCGTACACATGGAGGAGGACGTGGCGAAGCTGACTCACGTCCGAAATTCCTCCGGCGAGACCTTCAGCCTGGTGGACGTGAACCGCTCCGGGGTGCCCCTCATGGAGATAGTGAGCGAGCCCGATATCCGCTCCCCGGAGGAGGCCCGGCAGTATCTCACCGCCCTGCGCTCCATTCTGCGGTACATCGGAGTTTCCACTGGCAACATGGAGGAGGGCAACTTCCGCTGCGACGCCAACGTAAGCATCCGGCCCCTGGGCACCGATGAGCTTTCCACCCGCACAGAGATCAAGAACGTGAACAGCTTCCGCTCGGTGTTCAGCGCCCTGGAGTACGAGGTGGAGCGACAACGCCGGGTGGTGCAGGACGGCGGACGGGTGGTGCAGGAGACCCGCGGCTGGCAGGAAGAACGGGCGGTTACCGTTAGCCAGCGTTCCAAGGAACACGCGCACGACTACCGGTACTTCCCGGAGCCGGACCTGCCGGAACTCCTGCCAGACCCCACGTGGGTTGAGGAGATCCGCACCTCCCTGCCGGAACTGCCCGTTCAGAGGCGCGA
The DNA here is from genome assembly GCA_964418665.1 of uncultured Dehalococcoidia bacterium. Taxonomy (GTDB): domain Bacteria; phylum Chloroflexota; class Dehalococcoidia; order Lucifugimonadales; genus JAPULR01. The sequence continues at coordinate 7,370 of CAYQLZ010000023.1, forward strand.
CAGGTTCGTCAGCCAATACGGACTGCCGTTGTACGATGCCGGGCTTCTGACGGCCAACCGTTCCTCCGCAGAGTTTTTCGAGGCGGCTGTCGGCGGTGAGAACGGGGCCTCCCGCGACAGAGCGAAGCGGGTGAGCAACTGGATGCTGGGGGAGGTGTCCCGGCTGCTGGAGGACGGCATGGCCGGGATCGATGAGACCGCTTTGAAGCCCGGACACCTGGGGCAGCTTTCGGACCTGGTGGAATCCGGGGACCTGAGCAATTCCCTGGCCAAAACAGTCCTGAAGAAGGCCTTCGAAACGGGGAAGGCCCCCAGGCGCATCGTCAAAGAGGAGGGATACGTGCAGATCAGCGATTCCTCCGTGGTCGACCGGGCTGTCCAGCAGGCCATCGACGAGAACCCGAAGGCGGTTGAGGACTACCTCGGCGGACGGGAGACCGCGTCCAAGTTCCTGGTCGGACAGGTGATGCAGATTACCCGGGGGAAGGCCAACCCCGCCATCGTCAATGATCTGATGCAGCAGAAGCTAAGCAACCTTCAAAACAGCAACGGGAGCAGCTAGTTGGAAACCATCCTGAACTTCATACAGATAATCATTTCAGTGACCCTGGTGCTGGTCATTCTCTTCCAGGTACGAGACCTGGGAAGCGGTCTTTTCGGCAGCGCCAATTCCACATTTCGCGTCCGACGGGGCGTCGAACTGGTCCTGTTCCGTTCCACCATAGCCCTGGTGGTACTGTTCATCGTCGTTTCCATACTTAGCGTGAGGTTGGTCTAGGGTAATCGCCGTGGCCCCTTCCAGGCCAGTCATCACCCTGACGACGGACTTCGGCCTGCAGGACCCATACGTGGGGCTGATGAAGGGGGTCATACACCGCATCAACCCCGACGCAAACATCATCGACGTTACCCACGGGGTCGCGCCCCAGAATGTGCTACAGGGATCGTTTCTCCTTCTCCACAGCCGCTCCTACTTCCCAAGAGACGCCATACACGTGGCGGTGGTGGACCCCGGCGTTGGCACGGATAGGCGGCCGGCACTGGTTGACACTCCCGACGGACGCTACATCGCGCCAGACAACGGCCTGCTGTCCCACGTATTGCTTCACGGGCTGGGGCAGCCGTCGACCGGGGGAGGGCCGGTGGGACTTCCGGAGGACTGGAGGGCCTACCATCTCACCAGCCCCGAATACTGGCTGCAACCCATGAGTCGCACCTTCCACGGAAGAGACCTTTTTGCACCCGTGGCAGCCCATCTTTCCAGTGGTGTCCCGCCTTCGGAGTTGGGAGAGGCGATCGAAAGCCTGCACTGCCTGCCTATGTCGACGCCCCACTGGTGGCGCGAATCGCTGCGGGGGAGGGTTGTCCACGTGGACAGATACGGGAACCTGGTGACGGACATCCCTGCCGACGCGCTGACTTCGGGCGTAGTCGTAGACATAGAATCGGGCGGCGTCACCATCGAAGGTCTGAGCGACAGCTACGCCGAGGCCGATGGGCTGCTGGCAATCATCGGCAGCTTCGACACGCTGGAGGTGGCGCTGAAGAACGGAAACGCCGCCCGGAAACTTGGCCTGGCGCCCGGCGCGCCTGTGACGGTGCGCCGCGTCTCGTAGCGGCTTCGGTTTCGGTGACATCGCCCCGGCTATTCGGTGTCGGATGCAGCCACGTTGATCCGGCTGGCTCCCGCAGCCCAGGCCAGGAAAGCAAGCATGCGGACCGGGTTCAGAATCTGCCAGAGGACCCCATTGTCCACGAAATATGCGTTGGCAAACAGCAGCGCGCCCAAAGCCAGGGATACCACCGAGGCCAAACGCGCCTCGGCGCAGCCGCAGCGCCACAAAGCGGCCGCCGCTACGACTGACGACCCGATGAAGAGCGGGTTGACGGTGCGCCACACGTTGCCCCAATGGTCGCCGAAGAAGCCGGAGTAGCCATTCAGCAGCACCACCGCGGCCAGAATACCGAGGGCGAGGCTGCGCACCCAGGAGACGCGCCGGGTGCTCGCCCAGATCCACCAGGCGCCGAAAAGCCCGAACAGCAGCGGGCCGATCTGCCACAGCTTCCAGGGCCAGTGGGAAACCGACAGGTGGTCCGGGTCGACGATAACCGTCCTCTCGGTCCAGGCAAAGATTGCCAAGGCTACCAGGGCCGTCAATGCAAGGGAGGGAATTGGGGATAGGTCTCTTGGGGCGATCAACTTGAAAATCGACAAACCTCCCTCCGGAGCTAGAAGAACGAACCCTATTCTACAGCCCCAGCTTTCCCGGGTTCATGATGTTCTGCGGGTCCAGGGTCATCTTCAAGGCGCGGACAACCTCCATGCCGTTGCCCATTTCCCGTGGTAGCAGGTGAGCCAGCTTCACTCCCACGCCGTGGCAGTATTCCATGATGCCCCCCATGTCCTGGGCCAGGGTTAGCGCCCGCTCGACGGCCCTGGGCATATCTTCCGGTTTCGTGTCCGTGCCGGGGACTAGAACCATGGAGAACAGCTCCGGCTCCGTCCAGATGGCGTACTCCGTTCCGCGGATGTCGTACTCGTTGAAGATGGCCTCGCACTTCAGCCGGTACTCCAACACCCTGGAGACGGGCAGCGCCACGTGCAGATAGTCGAAGGAGCGACCCTGGGGCCTGGGCTTATCGCCGTCCGCGGATTCAGCCAGACTGTCCCGGTAGGCCTCGGCCACATGGTAGCGCGTATCCCAGTAAAGGATGGCCTCGGTGGGGCCCATGTCTCGACCGTTCCGGCTTGCGCATATCTCCGCTGAGCGGCGTCTCTGGGCGTCCACCATCTCCCTGAAACCCTCGAAGACCATGTAAAGGTGGACGCCTTCGAAGTCGTCGGCCAGATCGATCACCGCCGGTCTCAGCCCCAGGGCGAACATCTCCGATACAGCTTCGAAACCATCCTCGAAGGTGTTGAATCTGAAGGTGGAGAAGACGCGTTCCTCCGGCTGCCTGTAGACCCTGAGGGTGGCCCTGGTGATGATGCCGAAGACCCCCTCCGAGCCGATGAAGAGGTGGTTCAGGTTGGGGCCGATGGAGGTCTTGGGCACGCTTCTGGTGGTTATCACTTCGCCGATGGGAGTCACGACCTCCAGGCCAAGGACCTGCGCTCCCATGGGGCCCACGGCGGCGGCGCGGTAGCCCACGCCGTTGGTGGATATGGCGCCGCCCACGGTGGCGATGGGCACGCTCCAGGGGTCGTGGCCGAGCATGAGACCCTGCTCCGCCAGCGCCGACGCCAGATCCTCCAGAATCACGCCCGCATCCACGGTGGCCGTCATGTCCGCCGGGCTGATGTCCACAATGGTGTTCATCAGTCCCAGGTCGACGATAACGCCGCCGCGCAGGGGCACCAGCCCACCCATGACGCCCGTGCCGCCGCCGTACGGAATCACCGGGGCATTGAAGTCCTTGGCGATCCTTACGACCCAGGAAACTTCATCGGTGGTTTTGGGCCTCACCAGCACGTCGCCGCGACGTTCCAGCAGGGGTGCGGCATCGAAGGCGCGGCTTGGGCTGAGGGCGTCCTGGGAGTAACGGCGGACTTCCGCCTCGTCCGTCACCACCCGCGAAGGTTCCAGCAGCCACTTGAGCCTGTCGATCAAGTCCCAGTACAGCATTTCAATCCGTGGGGGCCGGCCGCAACCGGGATGCTTCCATAATGGTCGATACGGACGGGGGCCGTACCGTCTTTGGGGCTTCTATGACGGGCGATAACGCCAAACCGTACCGTCGGCGGTGTCCTCAAGGGTGACGCCCATGTCGCCCAGGCCGGAACGGACGGCGTCCGCCAGCTGGTATTCGCGGGCCTGACGAAGCTCCCGCCGGATGGCGATCAGCGTCTCGACGATTATGGCGCCATCCTTGTCTTGCAGGTGAGCATCCACCCAGCCCGCCAGCTTGTGCTGACCGGATGCGTTGAGCTGCGACCCCGTTTCCCGGAAGAGGGCCATGAGCGCGTCCAGGGGCAGGTCCTGAGCCTGCTCGTCCTCGGCGAAGGCGAGCCCCAGCACAGCCCCCAGCCGTTTCAGGCTGGCCTGGGCGGAGTCCACCGCCTGGCGACGCTCCCTAGCGCGGTTGATCTCCCTGGCCAGGTCGAACAGCGCGCCCATGGCCTGGGGAGTATTCAGGTCTTCGTCCATGGCGGCGGTGAACCTGTCTTCGAAGGGGCGGGCGGACAACTGGCCGTTGACCGAACTATCGGCGCCGGGACGGAGGGCGTTGCGAAGGCGGGATGCGGCACGCTCCATGGCGTCCAAACCTTCATCGCTGTAATTCAACGGGCTGCGATAGTGGGACCCGAGGAAGAAGAGACGGAGCGCGTCCACGCTGTGACCCTGGAGCACTTCCGAGACGCCAACCAGGTTGCCGAGGGACTTGCTCATCTTGCTTTCGCCCATGTTCAGCAGTCCGTTGTGGACCCAGAAGCGGGCGAAGGGGGTGACGCCGGTGTAGCATTCGCTCTGGGCAATTTCGTTTTCGTGGTGCGGGAACACCAGGTCCTGCCCGCCTCCGTGGATATCCAGCGTTTGTCCCAGGTGCTCAAGCGCGATGGCGCTGCACTCGATGTGCCAGCCGGGCCTTCCCGGTCCCCACGGACTCTCCCAGGCCGGTTCGCCGGGCTTAGCACCCTTCCAAAGGGTGAAGTCCATGGGATGCTCCTTGCCCTCCAGGGCCTCGACGCGTGCGCCGGCAATCATGCTTTCGATGGAGCGGTGGCTCAGCTTGCCGTATCCATCGCAGCCCGCAACTCGGAAGTAGACGTCCCCACCGGACTCGTAGGCGTGTCCCTTCTCTATGAGCTTGCTGATTATCTCCAGCATTCGGGGGATGGCCTCCGTGGCCAGGGGGTAGACGTTGGCGGACTTTACACGGAGCCGGGTGAGCTCTGACGTGTACTCCTCGATATAGCGGTCCGCAAGTTCCCGAAAGCTGACTCCCTCTTCTGCGGAGCGGACGATTATCTTGTCGTCTATATCGGTGAAGTTCTGGACGTGCCGCACCCTGAGTCCTTTGTACTCCAGATATCGTCGCAGCACGTCGAACACAACGGAGCTGAAGGCGTGGCCCACGTGGCTGGAGGAATAGGGAGTGATGCCGCAGACGTACATCTTCACCTGATCCCCCGAGGGCTTGAATTCCTCCTGAAGGCCGGAAAGGGTACTGTACAGTCTCATTCCAGGGTCTCCAGCAACGCGACGGCGTAGGCCGCCAGACCTTCGCCGCGGCCCGTAAAACCCATGTGGTCGGTGGTGGTGGCCTTGATGCTCACGTTTGCTTTGTCTGTTCCCAGGGACTGAGCCACGTTCTCTCGCATTCTGTCGATGAAAGGCCCCAGTCGGGGCTGCTGAGCCAGTATTGTAGCATCCACGTTTACCACCCGCCACCGATGCGATGCGACAAGGGCCGCCGTCCGGACCAGGAGCACGAGGCTGGAGATTCCCTCAAGCGAAGGATCACTGGAGGGAAAGTGGGTGCCCTTGTCGCCGAGGGCGGCGGCTCCCAGGATGGCGTCCATGATGGCGTGCACTACGACATCGCCGTCGCTGTGGCCGGAAAGGCCCTTGCCGAAGGGGATATCCACGCCACCGAGAATCAGCGGCCTGCCGTTGGCGAGGGGATGGGCGTCGAATCCCATGCCCAACCGCATACTCACCGGAACGTGCCCCCCCTGGGCGTCCGCATCAAGGCTTCCACCACCACCAGGTCCTCGGGGGTTGTGACCTTGACGTTGCGATAGGAGCCCACAAACACCTTCACGCCCACGCCCATGCTCTCGACCATGGCCGCGTCATCAGTGAAGTCCCCGTTGCACTGTTCATGGGCGCTCATCAGCGTGTCGTAGCGGAAGACCTGGGGGGTCTGCACCTGCCAGAGGCTGTCCCTTGGCGGAGTGTCCAGAACATCGCCTTCATCGGAGACTACCTTGATGGTGTCCGTGGCGGGAACGGCACATACGGCGGCGCCCGTTTCCGTTACGGCCTTCAGGCCTCGACGCACAATTGCGGCGTCCACCATGGGTCTGGCGGCGTCGTGAACCACAACGTAGTCGCATTCGCCCAAGGCTTCCAAACCGGCCCGCACGGAGTCCTGACGCCGCTCCCCGCCGACGCACATGCTCGCCTTACCCATCCCGAATGCGGTTATCAGCCGCCGTGCTTCCCTCATACGCTCCTCCGAGAGGACGATGGCGATGCGGGACACTTCCCGCAGGGTGGCAAAGGTACGGATGGAGTGGCCAATTACCGGCAGGCCCCGGAGTCGCACGAACACCTTGTCCACGCCTGCCATTCGGATGCCCCTGCCTGCACCCACAATCACCACGCCAACAGTGCCCAACGAAGGCGAAGCGTTACTTGTCATCTATAGATACCCCTAGGCTGGGCAAAGATGATTCGACCTGCCGCAGTCTGCAGAACGCGGGTCACCGTGACTTCCTGGATGGAGTTCATGAAACGGCGGCCACCTTCTACAACCACCATGGTACCGTCGTCCAGAAACGCCACACCCTGGCCCATTTCCTTGCCTTCCTGGATTATGTTGACGGCCATGGTCTCGCCGGGCAGGACCACGGGTTTCAGGGCGTTGGCCAGCTGGTTCACGTTCAGCACGTGAACGCCGTTCAACTCAGCTACGCGGTTAAGGTTATAGTCGGTGGTTAAGATGTATGCCTTCATCTCCTTGGCCATGCGTACAAGCTCGGAATCCACCTCGCCGCCCCGCGGCACCTGGGCATCGGTGAACTGGATGGGAAGGTCATTGTTCCGACGAAGATTGGAGAGCACCTCGAGCCCGCGCCTGCCGCGGGTGCGACGCAGGGCATCGCTGGAGTCGGCAATGTGCCGGAGTTCGTCCAGCACGAATTGGGGCACGATGAGGGACCCCTGAACGAAGCCCGTTTCGCTCAGGTCTCCGATGCGCCCGTCGATGATGGCGCTGGTATCGACGAGGATGCGTATCTTGGTGCCCGTGGAACCCCTGGAACCACCGCCGGCGCCCGGCAGAATCAGGTGCAGGTCATGCTCCCGATGCAAGCCGATGGACAGGCCCACGAAGGCGAAGGTGCCCATGATGATGAAGGGGATTATCCAATTCAACTCACCCGGCAACTGGAAGAAGGGGATTGAGACTAGTGCGGCCACTATAAGGCCGACTATGAGACCCAATGTGCCCGAAATGATGGTACTCAGGGACACCCGGGAGACTTCGTCCACGAGCCTGGTCAGGGTGCTGACGAGACGAGGCCCGTAGATACCACCCGCTGCGCCGCTGACTACGGTGATAGCGGTAATGGCAAGGCCCCATGGAAGGTATCCCCCGCCATCATCTGCCACCGGAGACAAAGCGAGACTAACCTGCCATCCTATGATGGCAAAGACGATAAGGGATGCCAGCCTTACAAACAACTAACTAGCTGCCTAACTACTCCTCCCGTCCACCCCTCGGCCCTGAGGGAAATCCTGAAGAAAGCGAATAGTGCATATGGCAAAGCCGATTTTCTCCCAAGCCGGAGCGTGGTGAGAGATTGAAAATAGTGCTCCCCCTAGCATAGCACAGAGGTGGGAGTTAATGAATAGCCCGCCCCCGCCTATTCGTCCGCGGCGACTTCCACCGCAGCCGCCTGTGCCGCCTCCTTCTTCTGGAAGTCCAGAGAACCCTCCTTCAGGTCTACCGATATGGCGTCGCCCTCCTCCAACTCCCCGGAGAGCAGCATCTTGGCCAGCGGGTTCTCCACGTATCGCTGCAACGCCCGCCGGAGGGGCCTCGCGCCGTACACCGGGTCGTAGCCTTCCTGCACCAGCCATCCGAGGGCGTCCTCCGTCAGCTCCAGCGTAATGTGCTGTTCGGAGAGACGATTCTGGATATCGCTGGCCATCAGCTTGACTATCTCCCGGATCTGCTCCTGGGTGAGCGCGTTAAAGACGATGATTTCGTCTATCCGGTTCAGGAATTCGGGGCGGAAGGCCCGCTTCAGCGCGTCCTGCACCGTCGACTTCAGCCGCTCCTCGTCCAATACGCCGTTGGCGCCGGAGCGGAAGCCTACCGAGGACCGGTTGGCCAAGCCCGTGCCGAGGTTGCTTGTCATGATGATGACAGTATTGCGGAAGTCCACCGTGCGGCCATGGCCATCGGTGAGCCGGCCATCCTCCAGAATCTGGAGAAGGATGTTGAACACCTCCGGATGGGCCTTCTCTATCTCGTCGAAGAGCACAACACGGAAGGGCCGGGCACGCACGGCTTCGGCCAGATGTCCGCCTTCCTCGTAGCCCACATAGCCCGGCGGCGCCCCCACAAGACGTGACGCCGTATGGCGCTCCATGTACTCCGACATGTCGATGCGGACCATCGCCTCTTCGTCATCGAACAGGTACTGGGCGAGGGCCCGGGCCAGCTCCGTCTTGCCCACGCCGGTGGGGCCGAGAAAGATGAAGCTGCCGATAGGACGCTTGGGGTCCTTCAGCCTGGAGCGGGAACGGCGGATGGCTTCCGAGATTGCCTGCACCGCCTCGTCCTGACCGACAATTCTCTCGTGGAGCCGGTCTTCCATGTGAAGCAGCCGCTCGGCTTCGCCCTCCAGCAGGCGGGCCACGGGAATGCCGGTCCAGTTTGTGATTAGCTGGGCTATGTCCTCCGGGCTCACCCGGGGCCGTTCCTCATTCTCTTCCTCCCAGGCTTCACGCTCCTCTTCATACTCAGCCTCGAGCCGGATCTTCTTGGCCTTCATTTCGGCCGCCATCTCATAATCGCCTTCCTCCGCAAACGCATTCTCCCGCTCCTCCAGGCTCTTCAACTCCGATTCCTTAGATTTCAGACGGGCCGGCGGACTCTCAGCCGCCAGTCTCAGCTTGCTGGCCGCTTCGTCCAGGAGGTCAATGGCCTTGTCGGGAAGGTGACGCTCCGTGAGATAGCGGTGGCTCAGGCTCGCCGCCGACTCCAACGCCGCATCGTCGATGTTGACCCTGTGGTGCTCCTCGTACCTGGAGCGCTGGCTCCGGAGGATTTCAACGGTCTCCTCCACGGAGGGCTCTTCCAGGTAGATGGGCTGGAAGCGACGCTCCAGGGCGGCATCCTTCTCTATGTATTTCCGGTATTCGCTCATGGTTGTGGCGCCGATGGTCTGAAACTCGCCGCGGGCCAGGGCGGGCTTCAGCAGATTGCTGGCGTCGATGGCCCCCTCCGCGCCACCCGCTCCCACCATGGAGTGAATTTCGTCGATGAACAGGTAGACCTTTTCGTCCGCCTCTTTCACCTCGTCGATGACCGCCTTCAAACGCTCCTCGAACTCGCCGCGGAACTTTGCGCCCGCCACCAGTCTTCCCATGTCCAGGGCCTTCACCCGGCGGTTCTTGAGACTCTGCGGCACGTCGCCGTCGGAGATACGCTGCGCCAACCCTTCAGCGATGGCAGTCTTGCCCACTCCCGCCTCCCCGATAATCACCGGGTTGTTCTTCTTGCGGCGCATGAGGGTCTGCATCACCCGCTTGATCTCCTCCTCCCTGCCCACCACGGGATCCAGTTTCCCTTCCTTCGCCAGGTCGGTCAGGTCCACGCTGTATCGCTCCAGGGAGCGGTACTTACTCTCCGCCCGCGCATCCGTAACGCGGTGTCCTCCCCGGACCTGCTGGAGGGCCTGGTATACGCCTTCCTCGGTGACGCCCGCCTCCTCCAGAATTCTTGGGCCGCTGGGGTGCTCTTCCTCCACCTTCCTGGCCGCCAGCAGCAGATGTCCCACGTCGATGAACTCGTCCTGAAGCCGCGCGGCCTCGTCCGCCGCATATTCCATCAGGCGAGAGGAACGGGGCGTCGGATAGACCTGGTTGGAATCGAAGGCGGTCTTGGGGGCGGTGGCCAGCACGGCCTCAACCTTGGACCTCAATTCCTCCTTGGACACGCCCATGCTTTCGAGGATCTCCTCTATGGTGCCCCCGCGCTGGCTGAGCAGGCCGAGCAGGATGTGTTCCATGTCCCACTGGCTATGGCGGTATTGCCGCAGCAGGTTTTGGGAAATGCTCAGGGCCTCGCGGGCCCTCTCCGTGAAACGCTCCGGTCCCAGTACCATCAGGAAACCCTCCTCCCGGCCGGCCGTCTACCGGAAGCGGCCCTGGCCTTTAGTCGTCTTATCTCTCGCTTCATTCCTTCGTTTTCCGCCTGCAGTTCTCTAATCTGCGCCATGAGCCGCAGCGCCACCTCCGCGCCTGCCAGGTTTACGCCCATGTCCTCCGTCAGGGCCTTGATGCGGCGGATCCTCTGCACGTCCAGCGGCGAGTATAGACGCTGGCGGCCCAGGGAACGGGAGGGGGACAATAGACCGGCCCGTTCATAGTATCTCAGAGTCTGGGCGTGCAATCCTACCATTCTGGCTGCAATACTGATGACATAGCAGGGTTCCTCGCTGTGGTCTTGTTCGAAAGCCATACAGTTATCTCCTTGAATTGCTCATGTCGCGAAGCTGCCGGTACAGGCTTCGTTCTTCTTCATTCAATCCGCTGGGCAGGTCGATTCTAACCTTCACGAACAGGTCGCCGAATCTTGACGGATCGCCGAGGTGGGGCATACCTCGCCCGCTGAGGCGGAAAGTCTGGCCGTTCTGCGTTTCCGGGGGAATCGTAAGCTCCACCCTACCTCTGAGGGTGTCCACGCCGACGCTTCCTCCCAGGACCGCCTCCAGCAGGGGCACATCCACATCACCGCGAAGGTCGGCTCCCTCCCTGCGGAACCTGGAATGGGGCAGCACCTCCACCTTCAGGGTGACGCCCCCGCTTCGCCCGTTGTCGTAGGCCACGTTCACCTTCGAGCCGGTATCCACGCCGGGGGGGATCTTCACCTCCAGCCTTTTCGTCTCCCCCGTTGCGGACGGGACCGCCAAGAGCCGGGTGGTCCCTGCGTAGGCCTCCTCCAGAGAGACGGAAACCGGGTGCTCCACCCTCATCCGGGAAAAGCCGCGGTTACGGCCGCCGAACAGCCCGTCGAACAGGTCGCCTCCCATGCCTCCCATCCCGTCCATACCTCCGAAGACGCTCCCATCTCTGCCCCAGCTGGAACTCCAGACAAAGGGGCCACTTGAAGCCTCCGCCTGTTGGAAGTGGTCGGCGTATTTCCACTTGTAGCCATAGGTGTCGTACTTCTTGCGGCTCTCCTCGTCGGAGAGGACCTGGTAGGCCTCGTTGATCTCCTTGAACTTCGCCTCCGCTTCGGGAGCGTTGGGGTTCACGTCCGGGTGGTGTTTGCGGGCCAGCTTCCGGTAGGCCTTCCGGATGTCCCCATCCGAGGCTGTTTTGGAGACTCCTAGTATGTCGTAGTAGTTTCCCATATCGACTCTTGCCGGTCCAAAATCCTGCGTTGATTTCGAATCAATCATCCTTACTGATATTGTAGTGGTTGCATGTTACATAGTCAATTAACTTGCGCTGTGCCAATTATTTAAGTTTATACTATCTGAATAAGTATACTTGACATTATCTTATCAACTATATATAATCACTTCTGTCAGCTAAGGAAGGCTCCTCCGGGAGCTTCCAAGTACAAGAACAGTATCAGGAGGAAATGCCAAATGGCTATTCAGCGCTGGAACCCCCTCAGCAATCTTCGCAGAATGGAAGAGGAGATGTTCAAGATGTTCCCACGCAACCTCGGCTCCACGGTCTCCCGTCTTGAGAACGGCGGGTCCCTCCCCACAATGGACGCTTTCTACACGGACGACTCCCTGGTCTTGGAGGCCGCCGTCCCCGGATTCAAGGCGGATAACGTGGACCTGGGCATCAGGGACAACTGGCTAGTGCTCAAGGGGCGGAAGGAATCCGACGACAAGCAGTTTGTGATGAAGGAGAGCGCATTCGACACCTTCCACCGGGCCATGCGCCTGCCCAACGGACTGAAGCCGGAGGCCGCAGAAGCCTCCTTCGAGGACGGAATCCTCACAATTACGATCCCGAAGAGCGAGGAGACCAAGACCCGGGCCCACAAGATCGCCATCAAGTCCTAGAACGGGGTTGATGTGGCGGGAACCGCCCCCGCCGCCGTTACTGAGGGGAGGGAATCAAGAATCCCTCCCCTTTTTCGTTGCCCCCTGTTCCATGCAATTGACTACGGGTCATGACGCACACATTAACCATCCTGACCTCGTCGAAAGGCGTCACTTTTGGCGTGTCTACGTTGACAGAATTGGGGCCGCCTGCTACCATCCCCAACCGCTAACTGCCACCCAACAGGCACATACCGTCCCGCGAAAAAGTTGCAAATGTCTTTCGTAACCGCCCTGAAATGTCGCGAGTGCGCCCGGGAATATCCCGTGGAGCCTCTCAACGTCTGCGACTTTTGCTTCGGCCCCCTGGAGGCAGCCTACGACTATGCGGCCGTCGCCAGGGCCACCAGCCGCCGCCGCATCGAGGAGGGTCCCCTCACCATTTGGCGCTACAAGGACCTGCTGCCCGTGGACGCCGAGCACGCGGTTGACATCCACGCCGGGTACACCCCGCTGATGAAGGCCAACAACCTGGGCAAAGTCCTGGGCCTGGACAACCTGTATCTCAAGAACGACAGCGTCAACCCATCATTTTCCTTCAAGGACAGGGTCGTCTCGGTAGCCGCAACCAAGGCCAGGGAATTCGGCTTTGACACGCTGAGCTGCGCCTCCACCGGCAACCTGGCCTGCTCCGTGGCCGCCCACGCCGCCCGCGCGGGCATGAAGTCCGTCGTATTCATCCCCTCCAACCTGGAGGCGGGGAAGGTCATCGGCGCCGCCATTTACGGTCCGACCATCATGGCCATCGACGGCGGCTACGACGAGGTGAACCGGCTGTGCAGCGAAATCGCCGACAGCTATCACTGGGCTTTCGTCAACATCAACATGCGCCCCTTCTACGCGGAAGGCAGCAAGACCCTTGGCCTGGAAGTGGCCGAACAGCTCGGCTGGCGGTTCCCCGCCCACTGCGTCGTGCCCGTGGCCTCGGGAGCGCTGCTCTCCAAAATCTGGAAGGGCTTCGGGGAGATGGTGGACGTGGGCCTGATGGAAGGCCCCGTGCCCTCCCGCATGTACGCGGCCCAGGCTGTTGGCTGCTCCCCCGTCGTCGACGCCTTCAACGCCGGCGAAGAGATGGTCATGCCCGTGCGGCCCAACTCCATCGCCAAGTCGCTGGCCATCGGCAATCCCGCCGACGGCATCTACGCCATTCAGACCATGAAGCGTTCCGGAGGGGCCGCCCACGGCGTACAGGAGGAAGAGGTGGCAGAGGGGATGAAGCTCCTTGCAGAGACGGAGGGCATTTTCACGGAAACGGCGGGCGGCGTGGTAATATCTGCCCTGAAAAACTTGGTGAAACGCGGGCTGATTGGCAGGGACGAACTGACCGTCGCGTTCATTACCGGCAACGGGCTGAAGACCCAGGAGGTCATCAGCGACGTTGCCAATCCACTGAGGATAAAGCCCACAATGAAAGACTTCGAAGCGGCCCTGAACGGCCAAACGCCGGTGCGGAGGTGAGATAATTGGACAAGCAGCGCGTGAAATTCACCTTTCCCACCGCCCTGGTTACACAGCCAATCATCTACAACCTGGGCAAGAAGTACGACGTGATCACCAACATCCGGCGGGCCGACGTTCGCGACGAGATGGGCTGGGTGATTCTGGAACTGGAAGGTTCGCTGGACGAGATTAACCGCGGCGTCGCATGGGTAAGTTCCCTCGGCGTCCGGGTGGACCCCATCGCCGGAGACGTGGTGGAGGGCTGAACCCACCCTGTATCCGCTATAATGGAAAAAACACGTCAACGTTACGGTTCCAAGGAGGTTACCAACTAATGGGAGTTCTGGTGCGAGTGCCCACACCCCTAAGGCGCATTACCAACAATCAGGACAAGGTTGAGGTGGAAGCGTCTACCATTGCCGAGTTCATCGACAGCATGGAGAGCGACTACCCCGGCTTCAAAGAACGGGTCATGGACGAAGCCGGGCAGCTGCGCTACTTCGTCAACATCTACCTGAATGGGGAGGACGTCCGCTTCCTGGAAGGGGTGGACACCGCCACCAAGTCCGGAGACGAGATCAGTATAGTGCCCGCAGTGGCAGGGGGCTAGCCCGCCGCGCCATTCGAGACTTACGCTCCGTCCCCAATCACTGAATATCCGATTACATCCTCTGCCCAGAGCACGACGGACTCAGCAATGGCCACGAGGTCTTGGCAGGTTTCCTCAGACACTTCCTTGAATTCAATCGGATATCGCAGGACTGCAGCGTAGTCAGTCAATACATCAGCCCGACGAATCCGTTCGGGCACCTGCTCCCCAGAAGATTCCAGGACGTCCGGCAGGCGCCGCAAATTATGGGTGTATGGGAACTCGACATCGCGCAAAATCATCACGGCCTTTATCGCCTTCTCCGCCGCTTGCTGGGCGTTAAAGCAATATTCTTCCAGATAAACCCCAGCGACGCGGCTTTTCGCAATAACCAAGTTGCTCCCGGCGCGGTTCAGCCACTCACGAGGATCGTCGGCCGGAAAGCGTTCATGCAGCGTCATACACAACAACTCCATCTTTCAATGCGGGCTTGATTACGAGGGCATGACTGTTCCTGTACCTCTCCACATCTTCAGGACACACCACCACCAGATCAACGGACTCGTCAATTCCACGGAGAGCGCGATTAATGCTTGTGCTTAACTCCCGCCTGTTGGGCGTCGACTTGATGATGAGAAAGTCCATGTCGCTGTGAGGCCCCGCGTCGCCGCGGGCCGTGGAGCCGAAGAGGATGATCTTCTCCGGTTCCGCCGTCTCGACGATTCGCCGGACGATTTCGGCAAGGGCGCTGCGCTTCTTGTCCGACAGCGCCAGATCTACTGCTTTAATCATGCTTTTTCCTCCTTCCGTCCCCACTTCCCCTTGACTCAAGGATACATCAACGCGAAACCCTCCTCAATCCGTTGCCCTAAGCCCCACTGCGCTCTCGCATCCAACGTCGTTTCTGCGCCATCCGCGCTGCCTCATCCGTGGGGCGGTACCGACGCAGAAACTCGGCGGCGAACACGTCGAAGTCTCCTGCCAGAATTCGGCGACGCATCTCCTGCATCAACCGCTGCACAAATCGCAGGTTGTGGATGGACGCCAGCCGCAGACCCAGCAATTCCTTCGCCCTGAAAAGGTGGCTGATGTACCCCATCGAAAACCCTGCACACGCCAGGCAGTCGCACCCCTCCTGCACCGGGCCCTGAACCCCTCGATACCGCGCCGCCGTCACGTTTATCCTTCCTTCCGGGGTGAACAAAGCCCCGTTCCTGGCCACCCTCGTAGGTAAAGCACAGTCGAACATGTCCATGCCCCGCGCCACGCCTTCCACCAGGTCCTCCGGGGAACCAACACCCATCAGATAACGCGGCCTGTCTCGCGGCAACAGCTGCCCGGTGAACGAGACCATCTCGTACATTTCCGCCTTGGTCTCTCCCACGGCCAGGCCGCCGACGGCGTATCCCGGAAAGTCCAGTCCGGTGATGAACTCCGCAGACTCTTGGCGCATCTCCTTCGACACACCACCCTGCACGATGCCGAACAACGCCTGCCTGTTGCTCTTCCATGCCGTGCGACACCTGGCCGCCCAACGGTGCGTCCGCTCCATGGCCTGTCGGATTTCTCTTTCGGAACCGTCGGCGGCGACGCACTGGTCCAGGCACATCATCACGTCCACACCCAACCGCTCCTGGTATGCCACCGCCGTTTCCGGGGTGAACCGGTGCAAGCTGCCGTCCAGGTGCGACCGGAACGTGACAGCCTCGTCGGTCAGCTTCGCCATCGATCCCAGGCTGAACGCCTGGAACCCACCGCTGTCGGTCAGGATCGGCCCATTCCATGCCATGAAGTCGTGCAAGCCCCCAGCTTCCTCGATGACCTCGATGCCGGGCCGCAGATACAGGTGGTAGGTGTTTCCCAGGACAATCTGCGAACCCAGATCCCGAAGCTCCTGGGGAGTTAGGCCTTTCACGCTTCCCTGGGTGGCCACAGGCATAAAGGCAGGGGTCTTCACGGTCCTTTGGGGAGTATCTATCATCCCCGCGCGGGCTTTCCCGCTCTCTGCCTGCAACGTGAAACCGAATTTCACCGTCGTCACACTACCCCCAGTCCCTTCAGGATGAGCTGCGACCCTATCACTATCAGCGCCAGTGAAAGCAGCTTGAGAATCAATCCGCCTTTGAGGAACTTTGAGATGAACACGCCCAACTGCGCCCCGGAGACCATTCCGAAGCCCACCAGCAGCGCCGCTCCAATGGCCACGTTGCCATCCAGGATGTGTCCGACGGTGCCAATGCTGGTGTAGATGGACTGGGTGAAGACCGATGTGGCCGTGGCGATGATTACGGGAAAGCGAAACAGGTAGACAAGCATCGGGGTCCGCACCGGCCCTCCACCCATGCCGAAGAAGCTGGACAGGAATCCGAAAAGTCCGTTGGTTGCCACAGCACCAACTTCGTTGTACTTGTATCTGAAGGTTCCCTGGTTTGTCGTCCTTATTCTCCGAGATGTTATCCCGAATGGATGGAGATTCCTTCTGGACCTGTGCAAGCCATGGGAATGCCTTTGAATCGGCTGCTTGACCTTGTACTCCGGTCGAAACATTACGTAAAGTCCAATCAGGCAGAGAAAGGACCCGAATATCACTTCGAATGGCCCTCCGCCCACGGCCTTCAATCCGAATAGACCCAAGAGCGACCCGGGTACCGCTGCCAAGCTGAACAGGAAGGCCGACCGCAGGTCCACCCTTTTCAGAAGGAGATAAGAAATGGAACCTGAGATGGAGGCCAACGCCACGGTGAAAAGGCTGGTCCCAACCGCAACGTTGTGGTCCATGCCGAACAGGATGATGAGCAGCGGCGCGACGATGAAGCCCCCACCGGAGCCGATGAGCACCCCGTAGCTGCTGGCGACAACGCCGAGAGCCACAAAGGCCAGTGCAGAGAGAATGGTCAAGTCTTCCAACGAACGCCGTTACCCTTAAATCCTTCTGCGGGATTGGCGGCTACTATACATGACCGCCCACAATCGCCGCCAATTCCGACTACACCTCTCTAGTGGTATAATCTAGATATGGAATTGAAAGAACTGCATCAGTGGGACGTTTCGCCCCAGGAAGCAAAAAGCATACAGCAACAACTCTCCCAACAAGTCCTTAAAGAGAATCACGTCCCCACCGGCGCACGGCTGATTGCGGGCGTGGACATCTCCGGCGTCGACCGTCAGGGTCTGGCCACCGGGGCCGTCGTAGTCCTGGACGTGCCCACATTTACCATTCGAGAGATCCGCACCGTGCAGGCCGAACCTCCTATGAAGTACGTACCCGGCCTGCTGTCGTTCCGGGAAGTGCCCGTGCTGGTAAAGGCGCTGGAGACCCTGGACACCGTTCCCGATCTGATAATGGTGGACGGGCAGGGCGTGGCGCATCCCCGCCGTTTCGGAATTGCCAGCCATCTCGGACTGCTCATGGACCTCCCTTCCATAGGCTGCGGCAAGTCCATCCTCACAGGCAAGCATGATCCCCTGGAAGAGCACCGGGGCGCCCAGGTGCCTCTCATGGACCGGCAGGACCACCTGGGTACGGTCCTTCGCACCCGCACCAATGTCTCCCCTGTATACGTTTCCGTGGGGCACAAGATAGACCTGGACAACGCCGTCCGCTGGGTGCTCTCGTGCACCCGCGGCTATCGCCTGCCCGAACCCACCCGCCTGGCCCACCAGGCCGCCGCCGGTCGTCTGCCGCCACCCTCGCCAAACGGCGCGTCGGCTGACTAGAAGACCCTCAACAATCACCGGCTAACTTTGGAGAAGCGCAATTGCAAGAGTTAAGACACAAGCTCCAGGAGATGACCCGCAAGGTCGACCAGGTGCTGGAGCATCTTTGACGTACCCTCCAAAGAACGTGAAATTGCCCGGATAGAGAAGGCGTCCTACAACCCGGACTTCTGGCAGGATCCCTCCGGCGCACAGTCGCAGATGCGGCGCCTCACCCAATTGAAGGACATAGTACAGACCTGGAAGGGTCTTCGCGAGCAGGGTGGATCTCTGCTTGAACTGGTTGAAATGTCCCTGGAAGAAGGCGACGATTCCCTCAGCGAGCAGCTTACGGAGGAGTCGGAGACCTTCTTCACCGACCTGCAGGTGAAGGAGATGGAACTCACCCTCTCCGGTCCTTACGACCGCCGTCCGGCAATTCTCTCCATCCAGCCCGGCGCCGGCGGCGTCGACTCCCAGGACTGGAGCCAGATGCTCCTTCGCATGTATCTCAGATGGGCTGAACGCCACGGCTTCAAGACGCAGCTGTTGGACCTCTCCGACGGTGATTGGGGGGGAATCAAAAGTGCCGCCGTGGAAATTTCCGGCCCCCTGGCTTTCGGATATCTAAAAGCGGAGAAGGGCGTGCACCGGCTCGTCCGACTATCGCCCTTCAACAGCGACCACCTACGCCACACGTCCTTCGCCCAGGTGGAGGTCCTGCCCACCGCCGATGAAGACGACTCCGAAGTCGAGATTCGCCCTGAAGACCTGAAGATTGACTTCTTCCGCTCCAGCGGTCCGGGGGGACAGAACGTCCAAAAGGTCGCGTCCGCCGTGCGGCTCACCCATCTGCCCACGGGCATTGTTGTGAGCTGCCAGACGGAACGCTCCCAGCACCAGAACCGGGAATACGCCACAACGCTGCTCAAGGCCCACCTGCTGCAGCTGCGTCTCGAAGAGCGCGCGAAGGAACTGGCGGAACTGCGGGGCGAAAGAGTCTCTGCCGAGTGGGGCAGCCAGATTCGGAGCTACGTCCTCCACCCTTATCGCATGGTGAAGGACCACCGCAGTCAGCACCAGGTGTCCGACGCCAACGCCGTGCTCGACGGCGACATAGACGAGTTTCTGAAGGCGTACCTGCTCGAATCAGTAGGCCGCCCCAACGGGCCCTGACATGGTACAATGGACAATCAGTGCAGTTTAAGAGCAGGTCGCTAAGGCGATTTTGGGAACGAAATGACACGCGTAGGTTACCGCCGAACATGTTGGATCGCATATCCGACTTACTTGACGACCTTGACGCAGCCCAACGTCCGACAGATATGGATCATCCCGGATTGCGGTTTCATCGACTGGTTGGAAATCGGCGGGGAACTTGGAGTGTACGCGTGTCCGCGAACTGGAGGCTGACCTTTCGCTTTGAGGGCAGTGAAGCCGTAGACGTTAACTTGGAAGACTACCACTAGGAGGAGCCGTGACGTTGCGCAACCCTTCACACCCGTCCGCGAGCCTCCGTCGCAGCCTAAAAGCCGAAGGCTGGGACGTGAGACGTTTCGCTGCAGAACTCGGAATCGCTCCAGACGAAGCCTCAAGGTTGCTCAACGAGCATACCGGCATAACACCTGGAATCGCCGCGGCCCTTGAACGCATAGGCTGGTCAACTGCAGATTTCTGGATGCGCCGACAGGCCCGTTACGAGGCGGCTAAGGCCCGCCTAAGCATCGAGGAATCCCTGGTTAAATCGTCTGGCTAGCCCCCGCCCTCACCTCCTGCCCATTGCCATCCGCCGCGAATCCGGCAGCGCTCGAAGCCGCATCATCGCCGCTATCCCCACCGCCGGGCCGATGGCCAGGAAAGCAAAGGCCCACCCCCAACCCGCGGCGGCTTCTATCACAGGCACCAGGCGGATGGTCACTATGGTAAGCAGGAACCCGAGCCCCGTCTGAAACGTCAGCGCCGTGCCCCGGTACGCCTCCTCGGAGAGTTCCGTCATGCCCGTAGAGAATTGCGCCGAGTCCGCAATCACGAACACTCCCCACGCCAGCGCGACCACTGCTATCAGCCATCCCCAATCGGGATCGATGAACCCGATGAACAATGCAATTCCCCCGCTCAGCAGCATGGCCGCGCTGGTCACCAGGCACCGGCCCCACTTCTCGGCGAACCACCCCGCCGCAAAACTGCCGATGCCGCCCACCACAAATACCAGGAATGCGATCAGCCCTGTCAGCCCAAGTGAGTCTCCAACCAGACTGCGGGAGCCGAACACCGCCAGCAGGTACGTGGGGATCCACGCCCACATGGCGTACAGCTCCCACATATGACCCAGGTAGCCCAGCAGCACCAGCCGGGAAGCCCTATCCTTCACAACGTGCACCACGAATCGGGGGTTGAATTTGGCCGCGGGCACGTCGAAAGGCCCGTCCGAGACCAGGAAGAAGACCACACCCCCGGAAACGGCGGCCAGCGCCGAACTCACGAACAGCGTTGTTTCCCACTGGGCTGTGAAGATTGCGCTCAGCAGATGAGGTGAGCCGGAACCGACCGTCAAGGCCCCCACCATGGCCCCGATGGCAAGGCCCCGGCCCGACCGGAACCATCCGGCAATGATCTTCATTCCCGGCGGATACACGCCTCCCAGGAAGGCCCCTGCGAGAATCCGCATGACCAGCGCATAGGCGAAATCCTGGGGCAGAAAGACCAGCGCTACGTTCACCACTCCCGCCAGAACTGAGCAGACTGCAAAAAGTGTGCGGGTGTTTATCAGGTCCGCCAGATTTGTTAGCGCGATGATCAGCGTGCCAGCCACGAAACCAATCTGGACTCCCATAGTCAGCCATGCCAGGTCGTCCTGGGAGTAGCCTCTCACCGACTCCAACGAGGGGGCGATGGCGTTTGCGCTGAACCAGACGCTCAGGCTCAGCAGGGTCGCCAGCGACATCAGCGCAAGCGCACGCCACCTCCTGGGCGATTCCTGGTTTGTCTGGGAGTTGTCGGAGAGATTCGAGGCCAGGGCGCTTCAGCCTCCGGTGCGTTCTGCCCGACCGAATGCCAGCGTCGGACAGCGACAAGTGTACAGAAGGAGAGGAGCCTAGACTAGCACTCGAAACTAAGGAATGTCAGGAGGCGAAAGTGGAGGACGCCCCGCGGAGTCTACCCGCTGATGCTGGCCTGGTTAGGCGTCGATGAGGGAATCGAAGATACTGCGCCAGTTCTTCGAGCTTCCGTATCCCGAGCGGGAGAGGATGATTCCGTTCGAATCCAACATCACCGCCGTCGACTGGCTGGTTATCCTGTAGCCCTCCAGCACGTCGCCATCGGCGGGTATCATCGGCCAGTCATAGCCATTGTCTTCCGCGAAGGACCGAATTCGGGATGCGGTTTCGCCTCCGTCTACATCGATCGCGATGAAGTGCAGCTGGTCCTCGTAGTCAGAGTACACGCTATTGAGGCTCCGAAACTCGGAGCGGCACGCGGGTCACCAGGTGGCAAAGTAGTAGAGGACCACCGGACTGCCCCGCAGGGCGGAAAGCGTAATCTCCTGGCCGTTGACATCTGTCAGCGAGAAGTCCGGCCCCTGCTGTCCCACCCGGTGCCCAACTTCCACCGCCACGGGTTCCGGTGTCGGCTCCGGCGTGGGTTCGGGTGTAGGATCCGGTGTCGGTTCAGGCGTGGGCTCTGGTGTGGGTTCCGGAGTGGGCTCGGGCGTCGTCTCCGGCACGGGAGGCGCGGTGGGCACGGGAGTGGCTGTGGGGGGATCAGTCGCCGCCGTCGGCACGGGTGTAGGCGCCGGGGGAGTGGGTTGTGGGGCCTCGGTGGGCTGCGGTGCCGCCGGGACGGGAGTTTCGGGGGCAGCAGTTGCCGCAACGGTCGGCGCGGGTGTGGCTGCCGCCTGGGTGGGCGCGGACGTTGACGCGGCTCGCGTCGGTGTCGAAGGTGCGGGTGTCGCGGCGGCCGTAGCAGGCGGCTCAGTCGGCGCGACGGCGGACGTGGCCGCAGGTGTCGGCGTCGGAACCGTCGGGGGCGCCGGCATAGCGGTCGGCGCTGGGGCCGACGTGGGAGCGACTGTGGGCGGCGGGGCTTCTTCGTCGGTCGCGTCCCCACCGCAAGCCGCAAGCATAGCCGCCGTCACGAAGACAGCCGCCAGAAGAAGCATAGTCAGACTGCGGGCGCTAATGTTCATCTCGATTCTATCCGCACACCATCATACCAGCCGGATTCATCCTATCCAAGAACTCATTTAGCCGAAATTCGGGTTGTTTGGCCGCCGAAGGGCCTCGTAGTTTTTTTGTAAGGCTTCTTCTAAGGTCAGCCCCTGACCTAGATCAGCGGTCAGCTTTCGATCAGGCCATCGAATAGATTCCGCCAGTTGTCGGCTCCCTTGAAGTTGCCCTTGTCCACGATAGTGCCGAAGGAATCCAGCACCACCGCCTGGGCCTGACGGGTAATGCCGTAGTCCTTGTTGGCGCCCTCGTGGTAGGCCGCCATTGGCCACGTGAAACCGTTTTCACTGCTCCAGTCCCGAATCTTCGCTTCGCTTTCCCCTCCGTCCACATCGATTCCAATGACGTGAATGCTGCCTTCGTATTCGGAATAAACTTCGCTGAGACTCCGCAACGCGGAGTAACAGCTGGGTCACCAGGTTGCGAAGTAGTAGAGGACGACGGGACTTCCTCTCAGGCCGTACAGGTTAATCTCCTCGCCGTCCACGGAAGTCAGGGTGAAGTCTGCGCCCGTATCGCCCACGCCGGTGCCTACGTTCACCGCAGCTGCTGCTTGAGCAGCCTCCGGCGTTGACGCCGGCATGGCCGCTGGCGTCGAGGGGGCAACCGTCCGTGCTGGGACAACCGTTGCCGCGGGGGCATCCCCTCCGTCGTCCCCGCCACAAGCCGCGATTAACACCGCCATTGCCAAGACGGCTGCAAGCAATACTGAACTCAACCTAAGCGCTTTCATAAACGTACACCATCCTCTGTGTCTCCCTGCATACGCCCAATTTCATAACCCGGACTCATGCCGTGGAAATGCCCATGCAAAAGCATAGCATTTCCTAGTCCAGCAGTCCCTCTTCTTCCAGGAATGCCGCCAGATTGGCCACGCCCTGCCGGATAGTATCGTGAGTCAGGTGACCGTAGCACAGCCTAAGATAGTTGTAAGCGTCCTGGCCGGGAGAGAAGTTGGTCCCCGGCCCGTAGCTAATCCCGCGCTCCCTTGCCTTGGCCAGCACGGCGGCGGTATTCGCGCCCTCCGGCAGCTTCATCCACAGATACAGACCTCCGTCAGGATCGCTGCATTCGACCCTGGAGCCGAAGTATTCACCAACGGCGGCGACTGCGGTGTCCTTCTTGGAGCGAAAGATCTCGCGCAGTTCTTCTACGTGATCGTCCAGGTGGTCCTGCAAGTAGTACATGGTGGCAAGGGCCGAAAACTGGCTCGGCGTCGCCCCCAGGTGGATCGCCTTCACGGCGTCGATGATAGACGGCGGGGCGGCCATGAATCCCAACCTCATCCCCGGCGCGACAATCTTGGAGAAGGAGCCGCAGTAAAGCACGGAACCTTCCTGGTCCAATGACTGAATCGACGGAGTGTTATCTCCGGCGAATCGCAGGTCTGCGTAGCAGTCATCTTCGAAGATGGGAACGCGGTGACGCTGCGCCACGTCGAGAACGTCCTGCCGACGTCCGAGACTCATGTCCGTGCCGGTGGGGTTCTGGAACGTCGGGATAGTATAGAGGAACTTGGCCCTCTGACCCCTGTCCCGCAGGCTGGTGAGGACCTCGTCCAGGGCACTGGGGATGATACCCTCTTCGTCGATGTCCACGCCTACCAGCCGCGCCCCATGACGACGCATGATGCCCATGGTGCCGGAGTAGCTGAACTTCTCCGTGAGGATGATGTCCCCGGGGTCCGTCAGCAGTTCCACGTACCGCGCCACCGCCTGGCCGGAGCCGGTGGTGAGCAGAATCTGGTCGGGCGAAACGTTCATGCCCCGTTCTTTTTCAAGCTTCTGTGCAATGAACTCCCGCATGGCCGGGTGGCCCTGGATGTGGGGGTAGTAGACCAGGTCCTTGCCTTCGTCCTTCAGGGCGCGACCCAGCGCCTCCAGGAGGCCATCGGCGGGAAACGAATCCGGGTCGGGGAAAGCGGTAGTGAAGTCGAATTCCACGCGACCGCCGCCGGGAGCGGCTTTGGGCGCGGGCGGAATTCCCCTTGCGATGCGGTCTGAAAAGTCGAAGCTGTAGGCGTTCATGGGCCCTCCAAACAAGTGCTCAAACAACGCCGCAAGTATACCACCGAGGCCAGCGGTGTGACTATATGGACTGCCCAACTACGCCGTGCGAGTGAACCCTACCCTGAACGTCATCAAGAGAGGCCATGTCATCCACCACGTCCATCGTCTTTACGCTGACGGCGCACACCCTCCCCAGCAGGTCAATCACTTGCTCTTTGTGGTCGGCGAAGCGGTAGGTGTTGAATCGTTGGGCGATGGTGGGGTGCTTGGGTTTTCTCTCCTTGTATTGGTCTAGCACCCACTCAATGGCGGATCGGTTGCCCAGTCGGTATTCCCACGCCTGCTGAGGCACCCCCCGTAACGTGGTTCTGTCGTCCAGAATGATGGCACCCTTCTCTCTATCGGCCCGCAGGACCACCCTGCCGGACCCACTCTCTAGGTTAACTCGCTCCAGGGGAAAAGGTTCCGCTCGCTCGAACCCGATGTGCAGGTCAAGCAGTTCCTGGCCCATGTCCCGCCAGAGGCCGAAGTCTTGGTAGAAGGGCAGGCGGGGAAGCTCCCGCAGCAGGTCCAGCCGGTAATCGTGGCGGTACACTGGGTCGTGAAGCACGGCATAGGTATAGGCGAAGATATCCTCGGCAGTGATACCCTCGGGTCCGACGATTTCGTCAAGCGCCTCGCCCCACTGCTGACGGTAGTGGTCGTTGAACTGACGGATGCCCCACACGGTGATGTTGCAGACCCGCTGGCCGTCAGCGGTGTATCGGTATAGGGGCAGGCATTGGGTCTTTTCCAGCAAGTCAAAGGAATGTACTTCATCAGTGGCCAACACAGAGAATGGTTTGCTTGACGAGGTCCCAGAAAAGCATATTGTTGTGTTCTGACCTGGGTTGCCGTTTGGATATATCTTCGGCATCTGATACTGCATTTCGTTCAATCTTTGATTGAAATACAGTGGCTTTTTGGTGAATGGACGATACAGCGTTTGGCAGATGCTAGCCCGGTCAAACACGTTGGGCAAATCCAACCGCAATTGTCGCTTGAGGTCGCGCGTCCATTTGATCTTTGTGCCGAGAATGCCGTCGTCAACATTTTTGCCGCCATGTTCGGCCCGGCTCTCCTCATATTCATTGATGAACGCACGAACCTTGCTGGCAAGATGAGAATGGTCGAAATCATAAACCCATTCATCTCGGGCGGTGACGACGCCCATCGAATACAGCCCGAACACCGCCCGCTCGTCCTTCACCCTTTTGGCCAACTTGGTCTCCCGGTTCGCCAACGGCAGCAGCTTCTCAAAGTCGCTGTTCGACTGGTTCAGCCAGTCGTTCCGCTTGTCCGGGGTTATGCTCTCAAACTCGATGCCGTCCACGGTAGCATTCCGCAGGTAAGCCAGCTTGTCCTTCACCAGTTCCGCGTCTTCACGGCGGGCATAGTGAATGCCACACGACCCTATCTTAGATTTCTCCCTCACGAAAAATCCGATAGCAACGCCGGTCTGGATACCAAAGACATTGTGTGTGGTACCCGAAATCTTCGGATTGCGTCGTACGTCTGAACCAAGGTCAACGACATAAATGTCTGTGAATTCTTCGGAAGCAACCTTGCGGAAACCGTCGTCCTGCCGGGAGTCCAGATAAGCGCGGTTCGTAATGAACCCGATTATTCCGTCGTCGTCCAGCCTATCGGATGCCCACCGGATGAACCGCTTGTACATGTCGTACTGCTTGGTCTTTTGGGCAGTGCTGGCAGCGATGTAAGTCTCACTGATGCGCCGGTCTATCTCTGGGTACTCCCGGTTCTTGTTGTTGTCATTCTCGTTCTGCTGGTTGGCGTTATACGGCGGATTGCCGATGATCACACTAATGGGCTTCTCGTTCTGCTCCTGCACCCGTATCCAGTTCTCTTCAGACAGAGACCCCAGGTTGAAGGCCCCCTGCCGTTGCACGGCCCCACCGGTCGCACCCCGCTGCTGCCAGTCCATGTTGTCCAGCGTGTCCACGAAGCACAGATTGGGAAATTCCAAGTACTCCCCCGTCCGTTCCCGGTAGGTGTACTCGATGTTCAGGTTGGCG
>CAYQLZ010000024.1:0-6511 GCA_964418665.1 uncultured Dehalococcoidia bacterium
GGGGGGGGGGGAAGGGGGGGGGGGGGGGGGTGTGTAAGGGGGGGGGGGGGGGGGTTTTTTTTATTAATTTCTTTGTGCTTTTGGGTGTCCTGTGGTTCCTGGGGGGGTGGTGTTGGGTTCCGTGCCTTCCCTTTAAACGGGTGGGGGTGGGTTGGTTTGTGGTGGGGCCGGGGTGGGGCATTTATTGGATGATAAGTTCTTTGATCGCGAATTGCTTTGGCCGATCGTGACTATCGCTAGCAATATCGCGGATAAGGCAAATAGGAGTACTAGCGCCACTGACAATTCGGGGTCTAGTGGGTGGGCATTACTTTCTGCTGCCATCCATAAGTATGCGCTTCCCACGCTGCCCAAACCAATGCAGATGCTTGGAAACCGTCGAATTTCTAGCCTTCCAGTCCTAATCGCTTCTGTGAGAATTATGGCTGCTACGCACAGTGCAACTACCGGGGCAAAGAGTCCTGCTCCTCCAGTAGGGTCTTCGTCTGTGGGTGGGGTCAGTAAAGGGATTATGAATGCGATTAGGGCGGCCATCGGCACTACAGAGGTCCACCAATTCACGATTGTTTTGAGTGACTTGCGCCAGTTCATGGTTTCTCCTTTCGGGACGGAATTTTCCTTGAAGTTAGGAAAAATACTCCATCCCCTGTCTCGTGATGCTTGATGGTGATTTAGGAGTCTGACCTTACATTGCCAGCCGGGCTGTTTCGCTGACCTCGGAATGAAAGGTCAGCCGGAGGGGGATTCACCCCCATCTCAATCTTCCCCCGTCAAGGGGGAAGAAGTAAGAGGGGTGGGGGGCGCCCCGCTTTGCCTCGACCACCCTCACCTCAATCCTCTCCCAGGACGGGAGAGGAGGTAAGAGGAGGCGGAGATGATGGTTATGCAACGGTGTCCAGGACGGGAGAGGAGGGGGAGTGGGTCCCGGCGTGCGTCGGAAGGGTGGGGGGTTAGATGGGGGGGCGGCGGTTGTGGAAGTCGGTGTCTTGCTGGTAGGCGTGGCCGGCGCGGAAGACCAGGTCTTCTTCCATTGGGCGGCCGACTATCTGGAGGCCGAGGGGGAGGCCGTCCTTGAAGGCGCAGGGGACGGAGAGGGCGGGGGCGCCGACGACGTTTGCGAGGGAGGTGAGGGTGCGGCGGGGGGAGAACATTTCCGATTTGAAGTCTTCCTTGGTGCCGAGGCCGGGTTTGTCGGTGAGGGGAGGGGCGACGTCGGCGGCGGTGGGGAAGATGAGGAGGTCGACGTTGGTCATGAGGTCTAGGAAGTCGTTGCGCATCATTTCGCGGAGGCGCTGGGCCTTGTAGTAGGTCTGGGCGGGGATGAGGCTGCCGAGGAGGAGGGTGATGCGCATGTTGTGGTCGTACTGGTGGAGTTCGGGGCCGCGGATGCGGTCCCGGTGGACGGTGGCGCCTTCGAGGTAGGTGATGGGGCTTGAGACGGCGCGCCCGTTCAAGATGGTGGGCATGGAGACTTCCTGGACGGTGGCGCCTCTGGCGGTGAAGATTTCGCCTGCCTTGAGGATGGCGCGCCGCATTTCCGGGATGACGTGATCGCTGAAGACTTTTTCGCGGACGATGCCGATGCGGAGGCCGCGAATGTCCCCGTCGAGGAGGTCTGCGTAGTTGGGGACAGGGGTCTTCCAGGTGTAGGCGTCCTTGGGGTCGTGGCCGGCGATGGGCTGCATAGTCATGGCGCAGTCTAGGACGGTGCGGGACATGGGGCCGATGGTGTCCATGGACCAGCAGGAGCCGAGGAGGCCGTGGCGGCTGATGCGGCCCTGGCTGGGGCGGAGGCCGGAGAGGGCGCAGTATGCGGCGGGGCCGCGGATGGAGCCGCCAGTGTCCTCGCCGAGGGAGGTGGCGCACATGAAGGCGGCGGTGGCGGAGCCCGAGCCTGCGCTGGAACCGCCGGGCATGCGGGTCTGGTCCCAGGGGTTGGTGGGGGTGCCGTAGGGGTAGTGGTAGGTGTATGCCATGGCGAATTCGGTGAGGTTGGTGGTGCCGAGGAAGACGGCGCCGGCGTCCTTCAGACGTGTCTGGACGGTGGCGTCTTCTTCGGGGACGAAGTCGCGGAGGATGTTGGAGCCGCCGGTGGTGGCGACGCCCTTGGTCCACCACTGATCCTTGGAGGCGAAGGGGATGCCGTGGAGGGGGCCGCGGTAATTGCCGCGGGCGATTTCCTGCTCAGCCTTTTCGGCGTCGGCGCGGGCATCGTCGGCGGTGACGGTGATGTATGAGTTGAGGACGGGGTTGAGGGTCTCGATTCTGTCGAGGTAGGCCTCGACGACGTCCACGGGGGAGACTTCCCGGGCGTGGATCTTTTCGGAGAGTTCGGCGACGGTGAGGAAGGGAAGGTCTTTGAGGTCCATGTTAGCCCTCCTTAGTGGGCAGCAGAATGGGCAGGGGTTCGACGGATTCTATGCCTGGGGGATTGATTTCGTCGATGGACTCGATGATAGCGTTGAGGACGCCGGTGACCTCGGGGAGGTCGGCGTCGCTGATGGAGAGGCCGACGGCTTTGCCCATGGCGCGGACGTCTTCGGTGGTGAGGTCGTTGGGGGAGGGTCCGGGTTCTTCTTCCTCTGCAACAACGCCGAGGAAGGCTGCGGTTGCTTCGATGAACTCCTGGGGCTTGTCGACGGTGACGACGTGGCCTGCGTCTTCGATGTCGACGGAGGAGAAGAGATCGCTGGCTTGCTTCATCCGCTCGACGATGTCGTCGGAGAGGAGGATGCTCTCCTTGCCGCGGACTTCGAGGACGGGGCAGGGGAGGTTGCGATGGATGCGCCAGTAGTTGTCGATGTAGGCGGGGTCCTGGTTGTCGGCGAGGGTGTTGTCGAAGAGGGCAGGGTCTGCCTTCCACTCCCATTTGCCGGTGTACTTCTGGACCATTTTGTTGGCGATGTCCTTGCGGAGTCGGGTCTCGTCGGCCCAGGGGTTGGAGGCTCGGTGCCACTGGTAGGCTTCTTCGAAATTGTAGAAGAAGGGGGGAGTGGGTTTTCGGGTGACCTGGGCGCGGAGGGCTTCCTGGCTGCGCTCGGGGCCGATGTCCACGATGACGACGCGGTCTACGATTTCGGGGTGGGCGTCGGCGTAGAGGAGGGCGTTCCAGCCGCCCATAGAGAGGCCGGCGAGGACACATTTGGTGATGCCGTGGGCTTCGATGAAGGCGGCGAGGTCGTCGACGAAGCGCTGGCGGGCGTAGCCGTCGATGGCCCAGCCGCTGCCGCCGTGGCCGCGCTGGTCCAGGGCGTATACGTGGTAGTGGGGGGACATGGCCTCTGCGAATTCGTCCCAGATGTGGGCCTGGCCGGTGTGGCCGTGCATGCAGATGAGGGGGGTTTTGCCATCGGATCCCCAGTCGAGGTAGCGGAGTCGGACGCCGTTTAGGGTGATGAATTTTTCCTGGTAGGCGACGGTCATGTTTGTTCCCCCTGTGGTGTAGGTGATGGAGATATTGTAACGTCAAACGGATGGGTGCGCTATAAGGGGTTCACTGCGTGACGGCTTACCCTGGCAGGTTGGAGGGGGTTGGGGAGATACCCTCACCCAGCCCTCTCCCAGGACGGGAGAGGGTAAGAGTGGGAGGGGGTTTGTTGCGAGTGGGTTCCTGCTCCGGCAGGAACAAGAGGAGAGTGGGCGCTTCGCTGTGCCCGGAGGGAGTCATACTTGGAACTTTCTTCAATCTGGATTGCACGTCATGGAATGTCGCCTTAGAATGGAATCGCGGATGCTTAGAGTCGGTAATCCTGAAATTGGCCTGGTGAAGATTCGGAGAAGAGATGGGAACGCCGAAAGAGATTGTCTTTGAAGTGACGGAAGCGGAAGAGGGAGGATTCGACGCTCGATCGTTCGGATATGGGATTTTTACGCAGGGGGATGATTGGGCCCACTTGAAGGGAATGGTCAAGGATGCGGTGCTCTGCCACTTTGGAGAGGATTTTGCGCCCGAAGTGGTGCGGCTGCATTTTGTAAAGGACGAAGCCCTGGCGATGTGAGGCTGCCGCGGGATATCTCTGGCGATGATCTGGCGACGCTGTTGCGTCGCCGGTTTTGATACAGGCTTGTGCGGCGGAGGGCAGCCACGTGACATTGGCCGTAACCGTAGACGGAGAATCCAAAAGTGTTACCGTTCCGCGTCATCGTTCCATCCGGGTCGGGACTCTCGGAGGGATAGTGTCCCTGGTAGCTTCACACCAGGGAAAATCGTCGGAGCAAGCCCGCAACGATCTTTTCGGAAGGTGAAGAGAGGTTGGGAGCGGGTTGCTGTCTGCGCAGGAGACAGGACGGTCTCCTCACCAGAGCCAGTGGGGAATAGGGGGCCTTGGGGAGTGGATGGAAGACTACGTGGCTTCGTCTGCCCATGACTGCTCCAGGATGATGCAGCCGCGGATGTCCAGACTAAGGCGTTTGGCATTGATGCCTTCGATCCGTCCCTTAAGAACATAATTGGCTAGCCGATAGTGGGCGGGACGGGACGGTGAGTCACTTGTCAGGAAACATCGGATGGCCCATGAAGTGTTTGTTGAGAGATTTATCCAGTTGCCATCGGGAGAATAGTGGAGATAAATCAAATCCCCTCTGAGTATAGCGCTGCCACTGACTATGCCAACTTTGCCGTCAAGTTTGGCTGAGGCGGCATCTTCGTCCGCCAAATACTCATTCATCAGGGTAGGGGCGTTAAACTGAAATGCGGGAGTAGCATCCATGACTTCCCTTGCCACGTTGTCTTCGTTGGCATTCCGTAGACAGTTGCGTCCCGCAGTAAAGGCGAAGATGATACCGACGATAAGGATGAAGGCTACGAATAGCGAAATAAATCTTACAAGGTCAGACATAGTAGCTGCTCCAAGAGGACGAGGGTGGGGCTTTCATGCAGGAGGGGTCATGGGAGGTTGAAGTCAAAAGAGGACGATGCAGCCGTGGAGGTCGATGGTGAGGTGCTTGTTGTTTATGCCTTCCACGCGTCCCTTGAGGGAAAATGGTCGACGGAAGTACCCGCCCCCGTGGTCTTTGCGAAACGCTGCCTTCTCATCGTGGGACATGAAGCAGCGGACAAACCATACCCCGTTGGTGAAGAAGTAAACCGAGTTGGACTGATCGCGGGGCGGGTCCCGCAGGTCACCAATCGAAGAGGTTGCTTCAATGCCGGTGATTATTCCGACCTCGCCATTGTATGTCGATGCGGATGCCTCTTCGTCTGCGAGATACGCTTCGACAAAGTCTCGCGCTTTCAATTCAAAGGTTGGAGGGATGTCGCGGATTTCGTCGGCGATGTCGGCTTCAGAGGCGCTGCGGGAGCAGTTGCGTCCGGCGGTAAAGGCTATGACGAGACCGGCGATGGCGAGGAATGCCAAGGCGAGGGAGAAGAATCTAAAGAGGTCAGATGTGGACTGCATTGAATGTTGAGGAGGTTGGCGTCTCGAATTTTGTATTTTTTATGCAAGTGGGCGGGTTTGAAACCCGCCCCTACCGGGCAGTGGCAGTTGTGATTAGACCAGCCGGGGGAAGTCCAGGATTATGCGGCCGAGGTGGAGGCGTTGTTGCAGGAGTTGGGTGGCGGATTGGGCATCGGTCCAGGGGAGGGTGTGGGAGATGGTGGGGTGGATTTTGCCTTCGGCGGCGAGGCGGGCGGCTTGTTCGACGTGGCGTCGGGTGGCGCCGAGGGAGCCGGTGATTTTGAGTTCGCGGAAGATGATTTCAGGGAGGGGGAGTTCGGCTTTGGCGCGTTCGACTTCGCCGAGGAGGATGAGGCGGGCGTTTGGGGCGAGGGAGCGGAGGGTCTGTGGGAAGAGGGGGGAGCCGACGGTGTCGAGGGCGACGTTTGCGCCGAGGTCTTCGGTGAGGGCGAGGACGAATTCGGAGATTTCGAGTTCGCCGGTGGGGATGACTTCGGATGCGCCGAGGGCCTGGAGGGAGGGGGATTTGGATTCGTCGGAGGTTATGGCGAGGACGCGGGCGCCTTTTAGTTTGGCGAGTTGGAGGAGGTGGACGCCGAGGCCGCCGGAGGCGCCGGTGACGAGGACGGTTTCGTTGGGTTGGATCTGGGCTTTTTCGATGGCTTTTAGGGAGACGCCGATAGGGCAGGCGAGGAGGGCGGCGTGGGGCCAAGGGATTTCGGGGGGGATTTTGACGAGGGTGTTTTCGTTCAGGGATATGAATTCGGCCATGCCGCCTTTCATGCCGTGGCCGATGGCGTGTCCTTCGGGGCAGAGTCGTTGGAGGCCCTGGGCGCAGGAATGGCAGCGGCCGCAGGAGTCGGTGAGGAGGGGGACCACGTGGTCGCCGGGGTGAAGGGTGGTGACCTTGGGGCCGACTTTGGTGACTACGCCGGCGATTTCGTGACCGGGGATGAGGGGAGGGCGGATGCCGCGTCGGAGGGCGCCGGTGATGACGAGGAGGTCGTGGCGACAGAGGCCGCAGGCTTTGACCTGGACGAGGACGTCTGAGTCGCTGATTTGGGGAGTGGGGAGGTTGGTGGGGGTGAGGCGGGGGAAGGGGGAGGGTTGGT
>CAYQLZ010000024.1:6568-26502 GCA_964418665.1 uncultured Dehalococcoidia bacterium
GCTGTTGGGGGGGGGGGGGCTGGGGGGGGGGGGGCGGGGGGCCCCGGGGCCCGGCTTGGTGGAGGAGGAGGGCTTTCATGTGTTAGTCACGGTCTGGTGTGATGGGGCTATTGTACCGGTGGGAGGGCATTTGCGTAACTTCGTGATGCACCCCATGAGCCGGCGCAATCATCCTATCCCTTCGAAAGAGTCGGTGCAGGTACTAGCCTTCCCTGCCGAGGGGTGAGGGAGGAGAGGGGGAATGACACTCACCTGAGTCCTTTCCCAGGACGGGAGAGGAGGTAAGAGGGGGCGGAGATGATGGTAATGCAGGGGTCTCCGGGTGGGCTGGGGGGGGGTCCCTTCCTTCGCTGGGACATGGGTGGGGGTTGGGTTGCGGGAATTGGAGGGGTGGTTGATAATGACTCACGAGGTGGATTTCATCCTGGATAGGGTCAATGTTAGCAGAATGGGATTGTTCACTTCGTTCAGAATGAAAGTAAAGGGAGCAGGAAAGTGAAGCTTGGTGCGCACGTATCCACCTCGGGCGGGATCGATACTTCCATTGACAGGGGGGTGGAGATAGGCTGCGAGGCGATTCAGATATTCGGGTCGGCGCCGCAAAGGTGGTCGTTCAAGATGCCACCGGAGGAGAATATGGCGTCGTTCAAGGAGAAGCGGGAAGGGTCGGGGATCGACTCGGTCTTCTTCCATTGCATCTACCTGATCAACCTGGGGAGCCCGAAGACGCGGAACGTGAAGATGGGGATCAAGTCGTTGAAGAACTACATGGAGCTGGCGCATGACATCGGCGCGGAGGGGATCATCTTCCATCCTGGGAGTCACATGGGGCGGGGGTATGACGCGATTCTGAAGCAGACGGTTGAGAGCATCATCGACGTGCTGGAGGACTCGCCGGAGGGGCCGTGGTTGACGATTGAGAATACGGCGGGGATGGGGCGTCACATCGGGTCGAAGTTCGAGGAGATTGGGCAGATAATTCACACGGTGGGGAGTCCGAGGGTGAAGGTGTGTTTGGATACGGAGCACAGCTTTGCGGCGGGGTATGACGTTTCGACGAAGGACGGGTTGGAGGCGGCGATGGACGAGTTCGACCGGGAGATCGGGCTGGACCGGCTGGTGGCGGTGCACGCAAACGATTCGAAGCCGCCGTTGGGGTCGGGAATCGACAGGCACGAGAACATCGGACAAGGACACATCGGGGTTGAGGGGTTCGAGAACATCATGGCGCATCCGGCGTTCCGGGACGTGCCGTTCTTCCTGGAGGTGCCCGGGATGAACAAAGAGGGGCCGGACAAGGAGAATCTGGATATTTTGAAGGATATCCGGTCGCGGCTGGGAATCGATCCGTGATCCGGTTGAGCCAAGAGGACTTCGAGGAGATGGTGGTCCGGTGCTACGAGGGGCTGCCGGAGGGGTTGCTGGGGTATTTGGAGAATTTGGACATTGTGGTGGAGGAGTGGCCAAGCGAGGAGGTGCTGTCGGATACGGGGACGAGTTGCGAGGGGGGGGTATTGGGGTTGTTTGAGGGTGTTTCGCGGCTGGAAAGGGGGGACGACTTTCCCATGTGGCCGGACAAGATTACGTTGTTTCAACGTCCGATTGAGGACATTTGCGGGAGCCGGGAGGAGGTGGCGGAGGAGGTGAGAAAGACGCTGCTGCACGAGGTGGGGCATTATTTGGGGATGGGTGAGGAGGATTTGGAGCGGTTGGGGTATTCGTAGGGGGGTCATTGCATGACGGCAAGTTTGGCAGGGTTGGGCGTGGGGCAGGAGGTTGTTTACGGTTGCGGCAGATGCTGCCGAGGGGTGGAGAAGACTGGATGCCGGTTTTCACCGGAATGGCGGAGGGGGATGGCGGCCGGTTGGTCGCCCCAACGGGGGGTTGCAGTCTTGAGGATGGATTGTGTGAGGGTAGAGGGTGGGTTCCTGCCTTCGCAGGAACAAGAGGGGGGGATTGGGGGAGGGCGGTTTCTGTCAACGAGATTCCCCGGCTGCGCTGCGCTGCGCTTGGAATGACGTGTGTGAGGGTAGAGGGTGGGTTCCTGCCTTCGCAGGAACAAGAGGGGGAGGGGGGGTGGCCGGGTATGAACCCCGCCCCTCCCAGGATGGTTGAGAGAGGGGGTGTGCGGGTCGAGGGGTGCCGTTATAGGGGGCAGGTGGTTACGACGGATTTGCCCGGATGGCCTTTGCCTGGTGGAGGCGGTGTTCGGCGAGGAGGTCTGCGGCCTGGGCGGAGGTGATGTCTTCGTCGGCGGCTTTGCGGAGGACGCGCTGGATGGTGTCGTAGATGCCCTCGGTCTTGCGGCGGGCGAGGTCTTCGTCGTAGTCCATGCCGACTTCGCAGGAAGCGTTGATTATGCCGCCGGCGTTGATGGCGTAGTCAGGGGCGTAGAGGATGCCGCGCTGAGCGAGAAGTCTCGCGTCCTCTGGGGTTCTGAGCTGGTTGTTGGCGCCGCCGGCGACGATGGCGCACTTGAGGCGGGGTATGGTGTGGGGGTTGAGGACGCCGCCGAGGGCGTTCGGGGA
The DNA here is from genome assembly GCA_964418665.1 of uncultured Dehalococcoidia bacterium. Lineage (GTDB taxonomy): Bacteria > Chloroflexota > Dehalococcoidia > Lucifugimonadales > JAPULR01. Next base: position 9,097 of record CAYQLZ010000024.1, read on the forward strand.
GAAGACATCGCAGTCGACGTCGTAGATTTCGTCGGGGGAGACGGTACGGGCGCCGAGGGCTTCGGCGCGTTGAATGGCGTCGGGAAAGATGTCGGTGACGACCAGGTTAGCGCCTTCGTCGAGGAGGTGTGGGGCGAGATTCTCGGCAACGTGGCCGAAGCCCTGGAGGGCGATGGTCTTGCCGTTCAGGGAGTCGCAGTCCCATTTTTCGAGGGCGCAGGCCTTCATGCCGAGGTAGATGCCGAGGCCGGTCATGACGGAGGTCTCGCCACTGCCGCCGTGCTCAATGGGGAGGCCGACGACGTGGGCGGTCTCCCTGGCGACGTGGACCATGTCCTGTGGGGTTGCGCCGACGTCTTCAGCGACGATGAATTTGCCGCCAAGGGTATCCAGGGATCGACCGAAGCTGCGGAAGAGGGCTTCCGACTTGTCGGCACGGGGGTCGGCCATGATGAGGGCCTTGCCGCCGCCGAGGTCGAGGCCGGCGAGGGAGGACTTGTAGGTCATGGCTTTGGATAGGCGGAGGACGTCTTCTATGGCGTCGGCTTCGGTCTCGTGGGGCCAGATGCGGCAGCCGCCGCAGGCGGGGCCGAGGGTGGTGTCGTGGACGGCGATGAAGGCTCTGAGGCCGACGGAGGGGTCGGAGCAGATGAGGAGCTGCTCGTGGCCTTCGGCTTGCATGAATTCGAGGACTTGCACTGGGGCGTTCTCCTTGTGTGAATGATTCGGATTCGGTCCGGGTGACGGTTTTGTTTCGAAGAGTCTACCGAGTGTGTGGAAGTTACCAAAAGTAGCTATAATCATAGCATGGTTAGGTTCTTGCATACGGCGGACTGGCAGCTGGGGATGACGCGGCATTTTCTGAAGGGGGAGGCGCAGGCGCGATTCAACGATGGGCGGCTGAATGCGGTAGAGCAGATAGGGAACATCGCGATGGACGAGGGGTGTGAGTTTGTGGTGGTGTGCGGGGACGTTTTCGAGTCGAACCAGATAGAGCGGCAGGCGCTGACGCGGGCGTTGGAGAGGATGGGGGCGTTTCCCGGAGTAGCGTTCTATCTGCTGCCGGGCAATCACGACCCGCTGGATGCTGCTTCGATATACCTTTCGAAGACATTTGTGGAGCGGAAGCCGGAGAATGTGAAGGTGTTGGACGGGTCGGGGCCGGTGGAGCCGGTGCCGGGGGTGGAGTTGATAGCGGCGCCGTGGCGGAACAAGCACCCAACGAGGGACCTGGTGGGGCAGGCTTGCCGGGAGCTTGGGACGACGCAGGCGGTGCGGGTTGTGGTGGGGCATGGGGCGGTGGACGCGATGTCTCCCAACCCGGATGATCCGAGGTTGATTGGGTTGGGGCGGTTGGAGCAGGAGATAGCGGGGGGGCTGATACACTTCGTTGCGCTGGGCGACCGGCATTCGACGACGGACGTGGGGTCCACGGGGCGGGTGTGGTACGCGGGGGCGCCGGAGCCGACGGACTATGACGAGATTGACCCGGGGAACGCGCTGGTGGTTGAGGTGGACTCGGAGGGGGTGAGCGTGGAACCACGCAGGGTGGGGACGTGGCAGTTTGTGAGACGGGAATGGCCGTTGAACGGGGATGAGGACATCGGGGCGCTTGAGGAGTGGCTTGCTTCCCTGCCGAACAAGGACCGGACTATCGTGAAAGTGGGGTTTGTGGGGACGGTGTCGCTGGCGCAGAAGGCGCGGTTGGACGATATTCTGGAGGACAACCGATACCCGTTTGCGGCGTTGGACGACTGGGAGAGGAGGGGCGACCTGGCGGTGGCGCCGGATAATTTGGACTATGAGCGTCTTGGACTTTCGGGATTCGCGCGGGATGCTCTGGAAGAGTTGACGGAGAAGGCGGAGTCTGGGGAGGAGCCGCTAGTGGCGCGGGACGCGCTGGCGTTGTTGTACCGGCTGGCGGGGGCGCGAGAATGAAACTTCGTCGCATACGGCTGCTGAACTTTCGCGGGGTGAGGGACAGCGAGGTCAAGTTCGCGGAGAGGGGGGTGACAATTGTCGAGGGGCCGAACGAGGTGGGGAAGAGTTCGATAGCGGAGGCGCTGGCGCTGGCCATCGAGTATCCGGATTCGTCCAAGCACCGGAAGATTCTGAGCGCGGAGCCGAAGGACAGGGGCGAGGGGCCGGAAGTCGAGATAGAGATGTCGACGGGGCCGTATGAGCTGACTTACCAGAAGCGATGGATACGCAGGCCGACCACGACATTGAGGGTGACTGCGCCGGAGAATGAGAACCACACGGGGCGAGAGGCGCACGACAGGTTGGAGGCTATCCTGAGGGAGACGCTGGACGACGACCTGCGGCTGGCGTTGCAGATAGAGCAGGGGACGGAGTTGGAGCTACCGAGTTTCTCCATTCCGTCGATGCGGAGGGCGTTGGAGAGCGCGGCGGATGGGGATGTATCGGATGTGGAAGATGAAGATCTGATGGACCGGATCCGGGCGGAGTTCGGGAAGTACTGGACGGGGACGGGCCGGATGTCGGGGAAGCGTCAAAAGGCTGCGAAGGATGTGGAAGGGGAGCGGGCCAGGGTTGAGGAGCTGAAGGGGCAGATGGATAGGATAGAGGGGGACGCGGCGGAGATGGTGCGTTTGGCAGACGAAGCGGAAGGCATCAGCCAGACGCTTCAGGAGCTTGTGGAAAGCGAGGGGAAGTTGGCGGATGAGTGGTCGGCCACCGACCGGCTGCGGACGGACGTGGAGCGGAAGGACGCGTTCCACGTTGCCGCAATGTTGAAGCATCAGCAGGCGGTGCAGGGGCACCAGCGGCGCGAAGAGTTAAAGGCCGAATTGGAGGTGGGGGCAGAGGAGTTGAGGAAGCTGGAAGCCGAGGCGGAACTGGCCGCGCCGGCGCTCTTTGCGGCGACAGGGCAGAGCGAAGAGGCGGCGGAGAATCTGAAGGCGGCTGCTGACGCGTTGCGCGTAGCACGGGAGAGACAGGACAGGGCCTTTGGCGACAGGGACTTTCGTCAGGATGAGATTGACGAGAAGCTGATCTCGGAGCGTTTCGAACGTTACGGGAATGCCAGAAAGCTACTTCGGGAATCTGAAGAGTTTTTGGAATCGGCGAAGGTGGATGAGGAGGCGCTGACCGAGATAGAGCGGGCATACAACGAGGATATGAAGGCGCAGGCGGCGGTGGAAAGCGCCTCGGCGACGGTGGAGGCGACGGCGCTTGCGGACCTGACTTTGGAAGTCGGCGGCGATAAGATTGAGATGGTGGCTGATGACAGGCGGGAGATTCTCGTTGAGGACCAGGTGGAGTTGTCGATCCCTGATGTGGTGAGGGTCAGGGTGAGCGCGGCGCCGGAGGCGCGGGTGCTGGCGGAGCAGCGTCGGAGGGCCCACGAAGAGTATCTGCGTCTTTGCCATAGCGTTGGGGTGGCGGATTTCGAGGATGCGAGAAGATCGGAGCAGGGGAGGCGGAATGCGCTGCGAAACCGGGAGGAAGCGCGGGAGGCGATGAAGCGTGAGTTGAGGGACTGGACGGCGGAATTCATGGAGCGCCGGATTGCCAGCCTTGCGGCAAACGTCAGGGCATACCCGAAGCAACGGCCGGAGGACCCGCCAATGCCGGCAGACCTGGACGATGCACGCCGGATTGCGGGAGAGGCGGCGGGGAAGGTCGGCGACTGCGAGAGGGAGCTGCAGGCGAGGGAGGCGGTCTGGAAGGAAAGGGAGGCTTATCTGAATCAGGTGAGGCTTCAGCAGGCAGAGTTGACGGCGAGGGTCGACGTGGCCAAAGGTCGTCACAGGGAAGCGGCGGAACGGTTGGAGGCGGCAAGGGAAGGTCGGAGGGATGAGGACCTGGTGGCGGCCCTGGAACAGGCGAAACGGGAATTTGACGTTTCGATGGAGTCGCTAGAAGAGGCTAAGGGAAGGCTCAGGGCGGCAGACCCGGATGCGATCCAGGCAAGGCTTGAAAATGTGAGGGCCGCCAAGAACCGCTTCGAGGGGCAACTCAGGACAAATGAGGGGCGCAGACATGAGATTCGCGCCAGCCTGGAACTGCGTGGAGAGATGGGGCTGCAGGGGAGCTATGACGATGCGGTGAGCCGATTTGAGCAGATGCGGCGGGAGCAGGAGGCGGAGGACAGCCGGGCTGAGGCGGCGAAGCTGTTGAAGGATACGTTTGACAAGCACCGCCGCCTGGCAAACCAGCGCAATATCAAGCCGCTGAAGGAGCGGATCGACCGGTTGGGCAGCTTCGTGTTTGGCCCGTCGTTTGAGGTGGAGCTTGACGGCGAGGAATTGCGGGTTGTGGGTCGTACGCTGAACGGAGTGACGTTGGACGTGGACCAGCTGAGCACGGGGGCGCGGGAGCAGTTGGGGGTGTTGAGCCGGTTGGCGTGCGCGGCGATTGTGAGTCCGGAGGACGGGGGGGCGCCGGTGATGATCGACGACGCGTTGGGCTGGAGCGATCCGCAGCGGCTGCAGAGCATGGGGGCGGCGATTGCGGCGGCGGGGAAGCAGTGTCAGATTGTGATATTGACGTGCTATCCGGGGAGGTACGCACACGTGGGGAATGCGGAGGTGGTGAGGCTGTAGAGAGGTTGGGGTCGTAGGAGAGTGGTGCGGGCAGAGTAGCGGGCGGTTCGCGAACCGCCCCTACGAGGGAGTTTTGGGTGATGAGGGTGAGTTGGATGTGGGTATAGAGTGGGTTCCTGCCTTCGCAGGAACAAGAGGAGGGGGAGTCCCCCCATTCATTCGAGAGACTCAGGGCAGGATCAATCTTTTCCGATCGAGGGGGAAGAAGGAAGAGGGTAGGAGACCTTTGCGCAACCGGTAATTGTGTGTGTCAACATCGCCGAATCACTCCCATCCCTTCGACAGGCTCAGGACAGGCCTAACCTTCCCCCATCGAGGGGGAAGGAAAAAACAGGTTCCGGTATTCGCCGGAATGACGGTTATGCGAAGGTCTCCAGGACGGGACAGGGGGGATGGGAACTCGCGAGAGGGTTACGCAATGGTCTCCGTCATGGGGGGAAGAAGGAAGAGGGGAGGTGTAATGCAAGGTTCCCCGCAAAGGGGTGGGGTTAGCGGAGGGTGCGTTTGTCGCCGGTGCGGCGAGTTATACGCTGCTGGTCGAGGTATTCGAGGAGGGGGAGGACGTATTTGCGGCTGGAATCGAGGAGGGTGCGGGCTTCGGCGACGGTGATGCTGCCATTGTCCCGGATGTGTTGGGTGACGGCCTGGACCATTCTCTGATAGGCGTTTGCGCTGAAGACGACGGTTCCATCGACTTTGACGACCTGGTTGCGGTCTATAAGGAGGGCTAGAAGTTCGGGATTGACGTCGCCGTCGGTGGGTGGCGAGAAGGGGTTGGCGTCGAGTTGGGCGACGTAGGTCTGGGCCGCTTTTTCCTGGGCGGGGGACATGGTGGGCCGGTAGCCCGGGGTGCGGACGACTGCGCCGTCTTCGTCGACGAGACCTTCCTCCACCAGGCGGGCGAGGAGCTGGAGGAAGCCGGTGGCGGAAACGCCGAGGCGGTTTCTGAATTCCTCCTTGGGGATGCCGCCGCGGAGGGGATTGCGATTGTGGTAGTCCTCGAGGGTCCTGGCGGAGAGGCGTTTGAGTCGTTGCCAGGCGGGGCGGGAGTAGACGAGGGAGGTGGGGGAGGGATTGGGGCTGCCGAGGAGGACGACATCGCCGTTGGCGGCGAGGTCTTCGATGACGGGGCGGAGGTCTTCGATGGTGAGGTTGCTGCGCTGGGCGATGGCGCTTAGATCCGATGGCCCCCACTGTTCGAGGGCGCCGAGGACGAGCTCTTCGACGGTGCCCTCTTCCATGGCGTGGAGGCTGTTCAGGACGGATTCGGTGAAGGGGCGGTGACGGCGAGGGAAGGGGTCGATTATCTTGCCGCCGCCGATGGTGGTCTCGGTGTCGCGTACGACGAAGAAATCGCCCTTTACGAGGGGTAGTGGCTCGGTGAGGTGGATCTGAGCCCAGGCTTCGTCACCGGGCCGGAGTCGACGGGTGTCGAGGAGTCGGACCCTGGCGCCGGTCTCGCTGACGTGGGAGTGGAAGGAGACGCGGGCGTTGTGCTTCATGGGTCGTGGGGCGTCGGCGAGGAGCTTTACCTTGGCGTCGACCATGGTGGTGGGTTCAAGCCAACCGGGGGAGGTGACGGTCTCGCCGCGGCGGGCGTTGTCGTAGGAGACGCCGGAAATGTTGACGGCGAGGCGGCGGCCGGGGTCCGCCTCGATGAGCTTCTGCCGGTGGCTCTGGAGGCCACGGATGCGCCCTTTCAGTTGAGAGGGGACGAGTTCGACGTCCTGGCCGACGCGGAGGGTACCGTCGATGAGGGTGCCGGTGACGACGGTGCCGAAGCCGGAGACTGTGAAGGAGCGGTCGACGGCGAGGCGTGGGCGGCCAAGGTCGGGACGGGGGGAAGATTCGGCGAGGATTTCGTCGATTTTGCGCAGAAGCGCGTCGAGGCCGTGGCCGGTGGTGGCGGAGACGGGGATGATGGCTGCCTGTTCGAGGACGGTGCCTTCGAGGGCTTCGACGGTCTCCATTTCGGCGAGTTCCAGGAGGTCTTCGTCGACGAGGTCGGCCTTGGTGAGGGCGACGAGGCCACGCCGGACGTTCAGGAGGTCGAGGATTGCGAGGTGCTCGCGAGTCTGGGGCATGACGCCTTCATCGGCGGCGACCACGAGGAGGGCCATGTCGATGCCGCCGACGCCGGCGAGCATGTTGCGGACGAAGCGTTCGTGGCCCGGGACGTCGATGATTGAGACTTCCTGGCCGGAGGGGAGGGTGAGCCAGGCGAAGCCGAGGTCAATGGTCATGCCGCGTTCCTGCTCCTGGGGGAGCCGGTCCGGGTTGATGCCGGTGAGGGACTGGATGAGGGTGGACTTGCCGTGGTCCACGTGGCCGGCGGTGCCTACGACGTACATGTTTGGTTTCTCAAGTTGGGATGGGGAAAGGATAGCAGGATTGGTGAGGCAGGGGAAATTGGGGGTGGGCATTAGGGGAGGGGAGGGCAAGCACAAGGGATTGACCCTACGGGGAGGTTTGGCGAGGGTTGGGGGTAGGTTCCTGCCTTCGCAGGAACAAGAATGGGGGTTAGACGTTGAAGAGGAAGGTGATGACGTCGCCGTCGTGGACGTGGTAGCGGCGGCCCTCGGAGCGGAGGAGGCCCTGTCGTCGGGCGTTGGAGACAGAGGCGCAGGCGATCATGTCGTCAAAGGAGAGGACTTCGGCGCGGATGAAGCCGCGTTCCATGTCGGAGTGGATTGCGCCGGCGGCGGTGGTGGCGTCGGCGCCTTCGGGGACGGTCCAGGCCCGGACTTCGTCGGAGACGTGGGTGAAGAAGGAGACCCGGTTGAGGAGGGAAATGGTGCGGGCGAGGAGGAGGTCCCGGCCCGGTTCTCCGGCCCCCATGGACTCGCGAAACTCCTGCTGATCTTCGGAGGAGAGTTGGGAGATTTCCCATTCGAGACCGGCGCAGAGGGAGAGGGGGTCGTCTTCGGGATTCAGCTTCGAAAGGGCATGTTCGCTGATGTTGAGTACGTTCATGATGGGCTTGTATCCCAGGAGGTTGTAGTTGGCGAGGATGGCGGACTCTTCGGATGTGAGGGTCTGGGCTGACAGGGGATGGCCTGCTTCCATCTGCTGGCTGACGCGCTGGAGGAGGGCGCTCTCCCTGATGAGCAGGTCGCGTTCGCGTCCGCGAGCGCCCTTCATACCGTCTGCGACGCGGAGACTGCGGCGTTCGAGAATGGCGAGGTCCGCGAGGATGAGTTCGTCGGAGATAGCGGTGACGTCCTGCTGCGGGGATGGGGGGTCGGAGGCGTGGGGAACGGTGGGGTCCTGGAAGTCGCGGACGACGTGGATGAAGGCATCGGCGCCCTGGAGGGCGTTGAGGGTGGTCCCCTGGAAGTAGCCGAAACCCTGGTCGGAGGCTGGGGGTGGTGGGAGGTCCCAGAAAGTGATCTCGGCTGGGGTGATCTTCTTCGGGTTGAAGAGACGGGCGAGGGCGTCGAGGCGGGGGTCCGGGACTTTGCTGATGCCTTTGACGACGCGATCCTGGGAGTCGGGACGGGATTGAGCGCCGCCGGTGAGGAGGTTGAAGAGGGTGGTCTTGCCGCTGCTGCGCAGGCCGATGAGGGCGACTTCCATGGTGGCTTCAGGATACTTGGTGGGGGCGAGATTTGCCAGAGGGGTCACCGCGTGGCGGGTCATTGCATGACGGCAAGTTTTGGGGTTGGGCGTGGGAGAGGGGGTCTTGTGTTACGTAGAGTGTTGTCTGGGGGAGGGAGGAGAGGGGGTGTCGTCAGGGAGGGGGATTTTGGTTAAGATTGCGGGTGGGTTGAATATGAGGAGGAGATGTCGCTGTGCCCACTTTGGTTCTGCATGGGGACTCGTTTCTGGTGACGGAGGCTCTGGTCGAGGTCCGTCGGACGTTGGGGCCGGAGGAGCTGCTGGAGACGAACACGCACAAGTTGAACGGGAATACCGTGAAGTTCGAGGAGCTTCAGGCGGTGAGCAGCGCGATGCCTTTCCTGGCGGAGCACCGGCTTGTGATCGTGGAGGGGCTGCTGGGGTCTTTCGAGGCCGGGGGGCCACGCCGGAGGGGTGGGGGAACATCGCGGAACCGGCTGGCGCAGTGGGAAGGGTTGGGAGAGTACGCGGGGGAGCTGCCATCAACGACGTGTTTGATTTTCGTGGACGACGCCCTCAGGGCGAACAATCCGCTGCTTCGGCGGCTTTCGGCCAACGCTGAGGTGCGTCGACTTCCGGTGCCCCGGGGCGAGGAGTTGGCTCGCTGGATTCGTAACCGGGCGAAGGCCAAGGGGGCGAGCGTTTCGCCGGGAGCGTTGCAGATGTTGAACCAGTACGTGGGGCCGAATCTGCGACTGCTGGACACGGAGTTGGAGAAGTTGTCGCTGTATGCCGGTGGGGAGCAGATCGATGAGGGGCACGTGAGAGGGATGGTGGCACAGGTGAGAGAGGCGAGCATCTTTGTGGCGGTGGACGCAATTGTGCAGGGTAAGCCTTCGCTGGCGTTGCGGTTGCTTCGGCAGCTGCGGAACGACGGGGCGGCGCTGCCCTACATCCAGGCGATGATTGCGCGTCAACTTCGGCTGGTGACGGTGGCGAAGGAGCTGGTGGAGACAGGGGTTCCGCGACGGGAGATGGGGGCGCGGCTGGAGCTACGGGCGGACTTTGCGGTGAGGAAGACGGTGGAGCAGGCACGAAGGTTTTCGTGGGCGAAGTTGAAGGGGTTGTACGCCTGCCTGCTGGAGATGGACCTGGCGATCAAGCAGGGCCGACAGGACGAGGACCTGGCCCTGGAGCTTTTGGTGGCGAGGGCGGCGGTGCTGCGGTAAGTCCCTGCCTGGCGGGAGAGGAGGGAGAGAGTGGCGATGCTTCCGGCGAGATTTCTCGGTTCCGCTGTGCTGTGTTTGGGATGACATGTGGGGCGGTGGTGCGCTCGGGATGACGGTGGGGGAAGGGAATAGGGTAACCATAAGGGATTGCGTCTACGGGGAGGTTGGGAGTGGGTTCCTGTCTTCGCAGGAACAAGGGATGGAGCTTTTGGTGGCGAGGGCGGCGGTGCTGCGGTAGGGCGTTAGAGCGGGGGGAATTCCCAGTGATGTTTGAGGGGTCTTTTGGAGGGGAGTTGAGGGCGTGACATCGCTTCGGGGACAATGGGGGAGCACTGGCCGAAACGAAGGGCGGAAACCAGGTCGTCGAGGTCGTTAATTCTCGTCTTGAACTGGGTGGCGCACATGCCGAGGTCACCCGGGGAGTGGCTGTCGCTGCCCCCAATGCCGGGCAGGGCGACAGCATGGGCGAGCTTAATTGAGAAGGCGTTTTCGACCCTGGTGCCGCGTCCGTTCATTGTCTCCATGGCGTGGCAGTGCCGGAAGATCTTTTCCTTGGCGGTCTTGCGCAGGATTGGTGTCTGGCTGGCGGCGGCGAGGGAGCTGACGCCGCGCCGCCGATAGGGATGGGCGGCGATGAGGGCGCCGCCGGCGGCTTCCACCTGCTCCGCGAGGAAGGGCAGCTTGTGCATGCCGAAGACGTATTCGTTCAGACCGAATACCAGGAAGTGGCCGTCTTCCGTGTTTATCTCGGAGCCCGGGAGTACGAGGATGCCGTAGCGGCGTCCGAGGCGGGCGAGGTCGTCGGGGTCCCAGAAGGCGTCGTGCTCGGTGATGCAGATGCCGTCGAGGCCGAGGCCCTTGGCTTCGATGATGAGCTCCTCCGGCGACTGGATGGCGTCGTAGGAGTGGACGGCGGTGTGGGTATGCATGTCTATGAACATGAAGAAATTATAGCGGAGGGTCAGCGGTGGGGTTGAGGGAATGGGAGGTGGATTAAGGCCGGTTTTGTTGCTAAGGGGGGTTGGGTATGCTATATTGCGGTATCCCCCTTTCAGGTGGGCAACCCGTGCTTGAAGATTATTTCCGCCAGTACGGCCTGATAGCCATCTTCGTCGTGGTGGCGTTCATAGTTCCAACCAGTATGCTGGTGCTTTCGTTCCTGCTGTACCGGCTGGGCGTTCGTCCTCAGAAGCCCACGGCGGTGAAGCAGGACATTTACGAATGCGGCATGCAGACTATCGGCGGACGCTGGACGCAATTCAACTTCCGCTATTACATGTATGCGCTGCTCTTCGTCATCTTCGACGTGGCGGTGATTTTCATATATCCCTGGGCGGTTCGGATGGGCAAGCTGGGGCTTTTCGCGCTCATCGAGATGGCGGCGTTCATAACCATATTGGGGTTTGGATGGGTGTATGCGTGGCGGAAGCGGGATCTGGAGTGGAGGTAGGGCGATGACAACGAATGAGGGGCTGTCGCTGGAGGCGCTGACCAGGAAGCTGGACTTCGAGGAGGGGGCCGTCATCGAGGAGATGCGGCACACGCACCAGAGGCCGTATCCGGAGCCGCTGATAGAGGTGCCCGACGACCTGCAGCGGAACCTGATGGTGACATCGGTGGACGCGCTGCTGAACTGGGGGCGGAAGTCGGCGTTGTGGCCTGTAGCGTTCGGGCTTGCCTGCTGCGCCTTCGAAATGATGGCGACGGCGATGTCGAGGTTCGACATCGCGCGGTTCGGGATGGAAGCGTTCCGGGCGACGCCGCGACAGGCGGACCTGATGATTGTGGCGGGGACGGTGACTTGGAAGATGGCGCCGGCGATTCGCCGGATCTACGACCAGATGGGGGAGCCGAAGTGGGTTATCTCCATGGGGGTGTGCGCCACGAGCGGGGGGCCGTATTATTCCTGCTACAGCGTGGTGCCGGGAGTCAATCACATTGTGCCGGTGGACGTGTACGTGCCGGGATGTCCTCCACGGCCGGACGCGCTTCTATACGGGATCATGCAGCTTCACGAGAAGATCAAGCGGTACAGCCTGAAAGGGAGACCCGCGGGGCGGTAATGACGAGGGCGGTTCAGGGCGAGGAGCTGGCCGGGTATGTGCGGCAGGAGTTTCCCGACGCCGTTTGCGAGTGGAAGGGAGCTTCGTTGTGGGTTGAGCCCTCGACGATGAGGGCGGTGGCGGAGTTTCTGAGGGATGATCCGAGGCTGGCATTCAACTTTTTAAACGCAGTTTCCGCCGTGGACTACGTGTCGCACTTCGAGGTGGTTTACCACCTTACTTCCTTAGAGCATAACCAGAGCGCGGTGGTGAAGACGCGGCTGTATTCCAGGGAGACGCCTACGGCGACCTCGGTGGTCCCGGTGTGGCCCGGGGCGGACTTCCAGGAGCGGGAGATCTATGACCTAATGGGGGTGTCCTTCGAGGGGCATCCCAATTTGAAGCGGATAATGCTGTGGGAGGGTTTCCCCGGGCATCCGCAGCGCAAGGACTTCGAAGACGTGGTGTCTTACTGAGTCTGTCATGGCCATTCGTACAGATCCCGTAACGATAAACATTGGGCCGCAGCACCCGAGCACCCACGGGGTGCTGCGATTGCGCGTGACGTTCGACGGGGAGGTGATTGTGGACGTGGAGCCGGTTTTCGGCTACCTGCACAGGGGGTCGGAGAAGCTGGCGGAAGAGCGGAACTACGTGCAGGCGCTGACGCTGACGGACCGGCTGGACTATGTGGCTTCGATGACGAACAACCAGGCCTACTGCCTGGCGGTGGAGGAGATGCTGGGGGTGGAGGTGCCGCTGCGAGGCCAGTATCTGAGGGTGCTGGCGGCGGAGCTTCAGCGGGTGGCGAGTCACCTGGTGGCGACGGGGTTCCTGCTTCAGGACCTGGGGGCGTTGGCGACGCCGCTGATGTACTGCTTCCGGTTTCGGGAGAAGATTCTGGACCTTTTCGAGATGCTGTGCGGGGCGCGGATTACGGTCAGCTACATGAGGCCGGGTGGGGTGTTCAGCGACGCGCCGCCGGATTTCTGGCACGCCCTGGACGACCTGATGGAGGAGGCGCCACGGTTGATACAGGAGTTGGAACAGCTCCTGATGAAGAATGAGATTGTGCTGGTGCGCACGAAGAACGTGGGGGTGCTTTCGGCGGAGTCGGCGATTGCGAGCTCGGTGAGCGGGCCGGTGCTGCGGGCCAGCGGGGTGGCTTGGGACTGGCGAAAGATGGCCCCCTATGATATCTACGACCGGTTGGATTTCGAAGTACCGGTGGGAGAACGGGGGGACAACTACGACAGATTCCGGGTGCGGATTGAGGAGGTGAAGCAGAGTCTCCGCATGGTGGAGCAGTGCCGGGACGAGATACATCCGGGGGTGGTCAGGGCGGACATCGATGCGGAGGAGATAGGGCTGGTACTGGAGCGGGAGCATATCGAAAAGCCGCTATCGGAAGGGCCGGTGAGGGCGGAGCTGCCGTTCGTGCTGCGTCCACCGGCGGGAGCGGAGGCCTACGGAAGGGTGGAGGCACCCAAGGGGGAATTGGCCTTCTACCTGGTCAGCGACGGCAGCATCGCGCCATACAGGTGCAAGATACGGTCGCCTTCGCTGATAAACCTGACGGTGCTGAGAGAACTGCTGGTGGGTTGGAAGCTGGCGGATATGATTGTGACGCTGGGCAGCATTGACATAAACATGGGAGAGGTTGACAGGTAATGACGCCTTTCCTGCAGGAGAACGTGGTCTTCCGGGAGGTGTATTGCTTCCTGGGGGGCAATGCGGGCAACGCAAGCTGGTGCGGCGGCGATGGGCTGCTGCCGGGAGGCTGGGAGTGGCTGGCGTACTTTGTGGCGGGCTTTCTGATCATGTTCATTCTGGTGAACGCCGCGCTATTGGGGGCGGCGGTTTTCGTGTGGTCGGAGCGGCGGCTGTTGGCGCGGTTCCAGGCGAGGCGAGGGCCGAACAGGTGGGGGCCGTGGGGGGTATTCCAGCCGATTGCGGACATTCTGAAGTTGATCATCAAGGAAGACATCGTTCCTCACGCCGCGGACAGGCTGGCGTTCACGCTGGTGCCGATAATCATGATGATGGCGCTGCTGCTGAGCCTGGCGGTGATGCCCTTTGCACGGAACACTTACCTGGTGAACCTGAACGTTGGGATTCTGTACATCGTGGCTGTGAGTTCGATGAGCACGATTGCCATCTTCATGGCGGGGTGGTCGTCGGCAAATAAGTACGCGATGTTCGGGGCGATGCGGGGGGTGGCGATGCTTATCAGCTACGAGATCCCGCTGGTGCTGTCGCTGGTGGGGGTGGTGCTGATAGTGGGATCGATGTCGCTGGTGTCGGTGGTGGAGGCGCAGACGGTGCCGTTCCTGCTGGTGCAGCCGCTGGGGGCGCTGGTGTTCATGCTGGGGATATCGGCGGAATTGAACCGGACGCCTTTCGACATACTGGAGGCGGAATCGGAGATAATTGCGGGGTACCACACGGAGTACAGCGGGATAAAGTTCGCGTTGATTCAGGCGGCGGAGATGGCGGGGGTGCTGGCGGCTTCCGGGTTCCTGGCGACGATATTCCTCGGAGGATGGTCGGGGCCGTTCTGGTCGGGGCAGCTGGGGGCTTTCTGGTTCCTGGTGAAGCTGGCGGGATTCGTGATGTTGTTCATCTGGATTCGGGCGACGTTCCCGAGGCTTCGAATTGACCAGATTATGGCGTTTGCGTGGAAGTTCCTGCTGCCGCTGGCGTTGATCAACTTCCTGGTGACGGCGGTGCAGGTGTACTTCTTTGGATTCTACCAGGCGGACGTGCCGGGGGAATTGACACGGAACGAATTGTGGATAATGGCGGCGATTAACATACCGGTGGCGCTGATTTCGATAGGAGTCTTTGGACGTTTCAGCCGGGAGAAGGTGCGAGTGCCGGAGCCGATATTTCAGGAACTGGCGCGGACGCCGCAAATCATGGAGGTGGACTAGATGTATGGCTTTGGGCTAGCAAAGGGGTTGATGGTGACGCTGAAGAACTTCATCCGTCCGCCGTTTACGATTCAGTATCCGGAGGAGAGGATACCCCAGCATCCCCGGTTCCGGGGGGAGGAGTTCGCGTGGTACGAGGAGCGGTGCACGGGGTGCGCTTCGTGCGCCAAGTATTGCCCGCTGGGGATTATCAAGATTGTGACGAGCGAGAGCGGCAGGTCGCCCCAGGAGGGTGGACACTACGACATCGACGTATTCGACATCGACATCGGGCGTTGCATGTTCTGCGGGCTGTGCGTGGAGGCGTGTCCGTATGACGCGCTGTTCATGGGGAGCGGGTTCGAGCGTGGGAAGTACGAGCGTCAGAAGCTGGTGATTACGGTGGACGAGCTGCGGGAGGCGGTGAAGAAGCCGAGCACGTGGTTCCGTCCGCAGCTGGAGGATTCCGGCTACGATCCGCATAATGACGATGCGCTGGACTGGAGAGCGGTGGGGCGGGAGAAGTGGGAGTGGCACCAGAGGGAGAAGGCGGGGGCGCGGATTGAATTTCGCCCGAGCAGGGTGAGCGACCAGTCTGACGACGGGGAGGCGGGAAGCTAGGACGATGCTGTTCCAGGACCTGATATTCTGGGGGCTGGCCGCGGTGGCGGTGATGGGGGCTTTGGGGGTGGTGCTGCTGCGGGACGTATTCCGGTCGGCGCTGCTGCTGGTGCTGGTGTTTCTGACGGTGGCGGGGCTGTTTTTCCTGCTGGCGGCGGAGTTCCTTGGGGTGGTGCAGGTGCTGATTTACGCTGGAGCCATCAGCATTTTGATTATTTTTGCGATCATGCTGACGCAGAACGTGCAGCAGGGGAATCTGCCGAACCGGCTTCAGTTTGCGGCGGTGCTTCTGCCGGCGCTGATTCTGGTGGCGTTGGCGTTTGTGGCTTTCGACACGGACTGGAGGCTGATTGCGGACCTGTCGTCGGAGAGGGGAGTTTCGCTGGAGGATGAGGCGTTCAGGGACAACACGTTCAAGCTTTCGAAGCTGTTGTTGGAGAACTACGCGCTGGCCTTTGCGGCGGCCGGAGCGCTGCTTTTGGCATCGATAATCGGGGCGCTATCGCTGGTGAGGGAGAGATAGGGTGGACTTGGAGAAGTTTCTGGTACTATCGGCGATTATCTTTGCCATCGGGCTGTACGGTGCGCTGGCGCGTCGGAACGTGATAACGGTGCTGATGTCGTTAGAGTTGATGTTCACGGCGGTGATTCTGGCGGCGGTGACGATGTCGCGTTTCGTGGCGAGCCGGGAGGCGGTGGCGCAGACCGGGATGGCGGAGAGCGTGCTGCAGACGCTTCTGACGGGGCAGGTGTTTGCGCTGTTCATCGTTGTGGTGGCGGCGGCGGAGATAGCCCTGGGGCTGGGCATTGTCATAGCGTTCTACCGCAGCCGGGAGACGGTGGACATAAGCCAAGCGAATCTGATGAACCGGTAGGCGAATATGTGGGTGGACTTTATGAAGGCGCCAAACCTGACGATAGCCGAGATCTGGAAGGAGGCTATCGAGGCCGAGGGGCTGCCGGTGAGGCTGCTACCGGAGGGAGACATCCTGGACTGGCAGGAACGGATATCGTTCCGAGTTATGGTGCCGCGGGGCCGGGAGCACGTGGCCGAGGAGATATTGAGGAAGCTGTAGGATGGCGGGCACGATTGAAATTATTGAAGGACAGGTGGCCTCCATTCCGGCGTTTTCGCTTGGGAAGGGGAGGGAGCGGGCACCCACAAGGGGCACCCCTACAGGGAGTGAGTGGGAGGGGGAGAAGATGGGAGGGGGACCGGACGGTCGTCCCCATGGGAGTTGGGGAAGTTCGGTGCGGACTGAGAGTGGGTTCCTGCCTTCGCAGGAACAAGAGGGGGAGGGGCTGAGGTGATTTCCGAAGCTGCCGTCTGGACTATTTTTCTGCTTCCTGTTGGAGCGTTAGCGGTCAACGCCCTGGTGGTGAGGCCGTTCTTCAATCGGTGGCCACACCTGTCGATGCTGGTGATTGTGGCTGCGTTGGCGGCGTCGGTTGTGCTTTCGGTGGGGACGCTGGCTTCGGTTATCGACAACGGGACGCACGAGTTCAGCGAATATACGTGGTGGGCGATCGGAGGGATGGAGCTACGGTTCGGGCTGATGGTGGACTCGCTGACGGCGATCATGTTGGTGGTGGTGACGTCCGTGAGCCTGATGGTGCAGGTGTACTCGCATGGGTATATGAAGGGCGATCCGGGGTACGTGCGCTATTTCGCGTACATGTCTTTGTTCTCCGCGGCGATGATCGGGTTGGTGATGGCGGGGAACATCATCCAGCTGTTTGTGATGTGGGAGCTGGTTGGGCTGGGTTCGTACCTGCTTATCGGGTTCTGGACGCATAAGCCGGCGGCGGCCGCGGCGGCAAAGAAGGCGTTTCTGGTGACGCGGATAGGGGACTTCGGGTTCCTGCTGGCGATTCTATACCTGTTCTTCAACCGGGCGGCGTTCATGGACCAGGGGCTGGACCCGCTGAGCATCGCGGACATTCAGGCGTCGGTGCCGCTGATTGAGGCGGGGGCTATTGCGGCCCTCGGCGGGATGGGGCTGATGTGGGTGGCGCTGGGGATTTTTGCTGGCGCGGCGGGGAAGTCGGCGCAGTTCCCGCTGCACGTTTGGCTGCCGGACGCTATGGAAGGCCCGACTCCGGTGAGCGCTTTGATTCACGCCGCGACGATGGTGGCGGCGGGGGTGTTCCTGGTGGCGCGGTTCTTCCCGGTGTTCGAGGCGTCCACTGAGGCGATGGCGGTGGTGGCGTTGGTGGGGGCGTTCACGGCTTTATTCGCGGCCAGCATGGGGCTGGTGATGAAGGACATAAAGAAGGTGCTGGCGTATTCGACCATCAGCCAGCTGGGGTACATGATGGCGGCGCTGGGCATCGGGGCGTATGGAGCCGCGATTTTTCATCTGTTCACCCACGCATTCTTCAAGGCGCTGCTGTTCCTGGGGGCGGGGAGCGTGAACCACGCCACGGGGACTTTTGACATGCGGTACATGGGGGGTCTGCGGAAGATTATGCCGTG
>CAYQLZ010000024.1:26512-29782 GCA_964418665.1 uncultured Dehalococcoidia bacterium
AGCCTGGTGGGGATATTCCCGCTGGCGGGATTCTGGAGCAAGGACGAGATTCTGGGTTATGCGTGGAAGGGAGGCGACACCGTGGACACGGTGGTCTTCTGGCTGCTGGCGGTGAGCGTGGCGGCGACGGCCTTCTACACGTTCCGGATGATGTACATGACGTTCCACGGGCAGTTCCGCGGTGGGGTTGAGATGGAGGAGAAGGAGCAGGGCGCGGTGGAGGATGCGCACGGGGGGAAGGTGCACCTGGCGGAGTCGCCGTGGGTGATGATTGCGCCGATGGCGGTGTTGGGAGTGGGGGCTGTGATTGGGGGGTACTTCGTCAACCCGCAGGCGGGACTGCTCGGCATCCCGTTGCACTGGTTCAGCGAGTTCGTCGTCCCGCCGGTGGTTGAGCATGGCAAGGTGCTGCCGTTGAATTCGATGCTGGCGGCGGTGACGATGATTGTGGCGCTGGTGTTTATCGGGCTGGCGACGGCGATGTATGTGAAGGGAAAGAGCGCCGGCAAGGGGGTGGAGAGGGCGGTGGAGCCGGTGCGTCGGACGGTGGAGGGGAAATATTATCTGGACGAGTTGTACGAAGAACAGCTGGTGGAAAAGGGGTTCTACGGGAAGCTGGGAGGGTTCCTGGAGTGGTTCGACCAGCAGGTGGTGGACGGTGTGGTGGATGCTGCGGGGTGGATCTCGCGGAACCTGGGGTGGGCCTTCGGGCGGCTGCAGAGCGGCCAGGTGCAGTTCTACGGGGTGGGGGTGACGACGGGGATTGTGGTGATTCTGGTGGCGTATCTTGTTTGGGGTTAGGCCGGATTGAACGAGTTTGACGGCATATTGACATCGGTGGTGTTCCTGCCATTGGCGGGGGCGTTGGGCGTGTTGTTGCTGGCACGGTCGGACCGGATGGCGCGGCTGATTGCGCTGGCGGTGGGGCTGGGAGACTTTGTGCTGGCGGCGTTGGTGTTCCTTCGATACGACGCCGGCGGAGATCGGTTCCAGCTCCTGGACCGGTTCGAGTGGATTTCGACGTCGTTCTTCACTGCGCAATACCAGCTTGGGGTGGACGGACTCAGTGCGCCGCTGGTGCTGCTGACGGGGCTGCTGGGGTTGTGCGCGGTGCTTGCTTCGTGGAGCATCAAGACGCGAGTGAAGGAATACTTCATGTGGCTGCTGGTGCTGCAGACGGCAGTTATGGGAGTGTTCGTGTCGTTGGACTTCCTGCTGTTCTTCCTGTTCTGGGAACTGGAGCTTATTCCGATGTACTTCCTGATTTCGATCTGGGGATCAGGCCGTAAGGAATATTCGGCGATGAAGTTCCTCGTGTTCACGTTCCTGGGGAGCGCGTTTATGCTGGTGAGCATACTGGCGCTGTTCCTGGCAGACGGCGGGTCGCAGCTTGATATGATTCGATGGGCGGAGAGCGGGGCGGACCTGGCGCGTACGGTGATACCGATTTCGGTGGTTTTCTGGTTCTTCTTCGTGGCGTTTGCGGTGAAGCTGCCCCTTTTGCCGGTGCACACGTGGCTGCCGGACGCGCACACGGACGCGCCGACGGCGGTGAGCATGATGCTGGCCGGGGTGCTGCTGAAGATGGGGGGCTATGGACTGCTGCGGATAACGGTGGGGATGTTCCCGGGAATTACGGTGGACCACGCGCTGATTTTGACGATATTGGCGGTGGTGACGATTCTGTACGCCGCCGTGGTTACGCTGCGACAGACGGACCTGAAGCGGCTGATTGCGTACAGCAGCGTCAGCCATATGGGGCTGGTGGTGTTGGGCATAGGAGCGGTGGGTATGGCAGCGGGGACCTACTCCAACTTGGGGCTTACGGGCGCTGCGATGCAGCTGTTTACCCACGGGACTATCACGGGGCTGCTGTTCCTGTGCGTGGGGGTGTTGTATGAGCGGACGCATACACGGTATATCCCGGACCTGGGGGGGCTGGCGCAGCGGATGCCGTTCCTGGCGGTGGCGTTCGTGATTGCGGGGCTGGCGTCGCTGGGGCTGCCGGGACTGAGCGGATTCGTGTCGGAGATTCTGGTGTTCCTGGGGGCTTTCAAGGCGTATCCGTGGCTGACGGGATTCGGGGCCTTCGGGATTGTGATTGCGGCGGGGTATATTCTATGGATGCTGCAGAGGGCGTTGTTCGGGCCAGAGAGGGAGAGGTTCGCCCACATCGGGCCAAGCACGTTGGTGGAGAAGATATCGATGGCGCTGCTGGTTATCAGCATCGTAGTTGTGGGCGTGTACCCGTCCATCCTGACGGATGTTTTCGATGCGGGCTTAATTCCATTAGCGACGGTGTTGGGTCGATAGAGAGCAATGACAGGTCACGACGTATATCTGCTTTCGCCGGAGATCAGCCTTGTGGGGCTGGCGCTGCTGGCAATGACGCTGGACCTGGTGGTGCGTCGAAAGGGGCTGCTGACGCTGGTTGCGGTGGCGGGGCTGGCGCTGCCGATGGCGTTGAGCATTGTGCTGTGGGGGGATGTTTCGTCGGAGACGGACGGACGGCTGGTGGGGGTGATGGGAGCGCTGACGATTGACAAGTTTGCGCTGTTCTTCAAGTTCCTGATTCTGGGGGTGACGGGGCTGCTGCTGGCGGCATCTGTGGACTACGCACGCCGGCTGCCGGGGCTGCGGGGAGAGTTCATCGGGCTGATACTGCTTTCGGCGACGGGGATGACGCTGCTGGCGTCCGCGACGGAGTTGATAACATTGTACGTGGCGTTGGAGCTTTCGGCGCTGCCGATGATCGCGCTGGCGACGTTCAGGATGACTTCGAGGTCCGGGGAGGCGGGATTGAAGTTCCTGGTCTTGAGCGGGGTGAGTTCGGCGCTGCTGCTGTACGGGATGGTGCTGGTGTACGGATTCACGGGCACCACGTACCTGGCGGAGATTGGACAAGCGGTGACCGCTTCGGGGGACGCGTCGATTCCCTTCGGGGGAATTGTGCTGCTGGTGGGGGTGATTCTGATAGTGGCTGGGTTCGGGTTCAAGATTTCGGCGGCGCCCTTCCACATGTGGGCGCCGGA
Source organism: uncultured Dehalococcoidia bacterium (assembly GCA_964418665.1). Taxonomy (GTDB): domain Bacteria; phylum Chloroflexota; class Dehalococcoidia; order Lucifugimonadales; genus JAPULR01. The sequence goes on from CAYQLZ010000024.1 coordinate 29,545, forward strand.
CGTCTACCAGGGCGGCCCGACGCCGGTGGTGGCGTTCCTGTCGGTGGCGAGCAAGGCGGCTGGGTTCGCGATACTGATGAGGGTGTTCTATACGGCGTTCCCTTCGGTGGAACTGGACTGGTCGATGCTGTTTGCGGTGCTGGCTGTGGTGTCGATGACGCTGGGGAACCTGATGGCGATGGTGCAGACCAACATCAAGCGACTGCTGGCGTACAGCACGGTGGCGCACGCGGGGTAT
>CAYQLZ010000025.1:0-29333 GCA_964418665.1 uncultured Dehalococcoidia bacterium
CTGCTGTACGGGATGGTGCTGGTGTACGGATTCACGGGCACCACGTACCTGGCGGCGGTGGCATCGAGGATAGACGGGGACGGCGCAGCCGGCGGGCCGGGGAGCCTGCTCTTCTACCTAGGGGCTTACGCGGTAACGAATCTGTCGGCGTTCCTGGTGGTGATGGCGGTTGCGAGCAGGCTGGACACGCGGAAGATTGACGACTTCAGCGGCCTGTCGAAGCGGTCTCCGTTCTTGGCGGCGGCGTTGGCGTTTGCGCTGGTGTCGTTGATCGGGATTCCGCCGACGGGGTTGTTCATAGGGAAGATTTTCCTGTTCACGTCGGCGGTGCAGAGCGGGCTGGCGTGGCTGGCGGTGGCGGGGGTTATAAACAGCGTGATTTCGGCGTACTACTATCTGAGGGTGGTGCGGCTGATGTACATGGCGGAACCGAGCGACGAGAGGAAGATCGGGGTTTCGGTGGCTTTCGGGCTGGCGCTGGCTGTGAGCGCGGTTTCCGTGCTGGCGTTGGGGGTGGCGCCGCGTCTGATTACGTGGTTGACGGACGGGGCGGCGCGGGTGTTGGTGGGGTAGGGAAGAGGGGTTAGGCTTGGGTGTGGGTCTGGAGGGCTAACTTGTAGTCTTCTGGGGTGTTGAGGTCCAGGAGGACTTCGCCGGTTTCCATTTCGACTTCGCTAATTTTCGTGGAGTGGGTGCGCATGACGCCTTTGAGTCCCTGGCGGAATTCGGAGACGGCCATGAGGTCGTCCATGAGCTTCAGGGAGACTATGACGGGATGGCCGCGTTTGCCCTTGTGAGTGGGGATTGTGATGAGGGAGGAGTTGCGGTTGTGGTGGTCGATGACGGCGGTGAGGGTTTCGAGGGTGCGGGGCTGGTCCACGTTCAGAAAGAGGACGGAGTCGGTCTTTTGGGGGTCGAGGCCCCTCAGGCCGGTCTTGAGGGAGGTCGTTTTGCCCTGGCGATAGAATGGATTGAGGAGAACTTTGGCGCCGTATTCGTTTTCAACGTGGGGACCGACGTCAGCGGCGCGGTGGCCGAGGACGACTACGATGGGTCTGAGGCCGGCGCGACGGAGGGTGCGGACCTGGTAGGTGACGAGGGGGAGTCCATGCCAGGGCAGGAGGGCCTTGGGGCTGCCCATGCGTTGCCCGAGGCCGGCGGCTAGGAGGATGGCGCCGACGCTGGCCACGGAGACGCCTTTGCTTGCGCCTTTGCCTGTTCCAATGCGCGGTTGAAGTAGCGGTCTTCCATCTGCATCTTGCCGCCCTGACCACCGCGGCGGACCATGATGATCTCCGACATTATGCTGACGGCGATCTCCTCGGGGGTGAGGGCGCCGATGTCGAGGCCCATGGGGGACCGGACGGCGCGGAGGACCGCGGGGTCGTAGCCCTTTTGCAGGAGGTCTTTGTAGATAAGGAGGGTCTTTCGCTTGGAGCCGAGGAGGCCGACGTAGGTGGCGGGGGTCTGGATGGCGGCTTCGAGGGCGTAGTCGTCCTGGCGGTGGCCGCGGGTTGCGACGACGATGTAGGTGTTGGCGTTGATGGGGACCTGGTCGAGGCCCTCGGAGTAGGGGGCGATGACGGTGCCGGCGGCTTCCGGGAAGCGTTCGGCGCTGGCGAACTCGGGGCGGTCATCGACTATGAAGATGCGGAAGCCGAGGGTGGCGGCGAGGGTGGAGGTGGCTTTGCCGATGTGGCCGCCACCCATGATGACGAGGGTGGGGGGAGTGGTGAAGCCTTCGACGAACAGCTCTGTACCGTCGGAGGTGAGGACGGTGTCGTTCTTGCCGAGGGAGGAGACCCTATGGATGGCTTCGAAGGCGAGCTTTTCGATTTCGGGGTCGCCGAGGGAACCCTGGGTCGAGCCGTCCTCGCGGACCATGAAGCGGGCGCCGAGGAGGTTGGGGCTGGGGGATTGGACGATGGTGGCGATGCCGAGGACGGGGCCGCCGTCGTAGGCCTGAAGGGCTTCTTTGGCGTAGGGGAGGAAGTCGGTGTCGGCCCAGAGAGGGTCGAGGAAGAAGTACATGGAGCCGCCGCAGACGAGGCCGTCGCGGGCGGCGATCTCTTCGTTGAGGAAGTAGTCCTTGAATTCGGGGCCGCCCTTGAAGCGCATGATTTCCTTGGCGGCGAACCAGATGTCGCCTTCGACGCAGCCGCCGCCGAGGGTGCCGACGCCGGAGCCGTCCTTGCGGACGAGGAGTTTGGCGCCGGCCTTCTGGGGGGTGGAGCCGCGTGTTCGGACGACGGTGGCGAGGACGCAGTGTTCGCCATTTTCGAGGAGGTTAACGGCTTCCTGGAGGACTTCTTTCATGGTTGTTCTCAGACGGGTGGAGTTATTCCTAGACTAGCACGGCGGGGGGATTTGGGCAATTGGGCATTCTTGTTGTTTGCCCGCGTCGGAGATCTTGGGGCAAGTGGCGGACGTTGCCTCTTACTGGGCGTGGTTCAGGGAGGGCGACCAGCCGGTCGCCCCTACGGTGATAATGACGTGAAAGTGGGTAGGGGCTGGTTTGAAGCCAACCCCTACGGGAGTGTTGGCAGGATTAGGAGACCTTGACTTCTTCTTCGGAGATTTGGCCGTTGATGATGCGGAAGGCGCGGACGACGGGGTTCTGCCGGTCTTCGAGGGAGACGATGACGTAGTAGGCTTCGGGCCAGCCGGCGAGGCGGACGTCGGTGTCTGAGGGGTAGGCCGGGCTGTGGGTATGGGAGTGGTAGACAGCGCGGTGTTCCCAATTGTTGTCTTCCATTTCGTTCCAGACGTGGAAGAGTTCCTTGTGGTCCCAGCTGAAGCGGTAGGGGCTGGCGTCGACGTTGGTCATGGGGAAGCGTTTGAGGAATTTGCCCCTGGAGCCGGCGAGGACGCCGCAGCATTCGTTGGGGAATTCCTCGTTGGAGTGGGCGATCATTTCGTTGATGTAGGATTCGGGTATGGTGACCACGGGCGGGGCTCCTTTGGGAGTTTTGTGGGTATCTAGGCTAAGGGTTGGACGCGGTGTTTGGCAACGGGGAGGGGGACGGGTGGTTCTCGAACCGCGCCTACCAATGAATGGTGTCGTTGAGCGGGGAGGGCGACCAACCGGTCGCCCCAACCTTAGTTGTTTGTGTGGATTCCTGCCTTCGCGGGAACAAGAAGGGGGGGTGAAGCCTTTGGGGGCGATGTTTCGTATACTATTGGGGGAGTAACAATCTTAAGGGAGAACTTGTCGACGGGAATGGGGCGATGAAGGCTTCGTTGCGAATATGGATCGTTGGAATGGCGCTGGCGCTGTTGATGGCGAGTGCGGTGTTTGTGGCGGAGGGGTCCGGTGGCGGGCCGGAAGTGCTTTCGCAGGAGGCGCGGGTGCATTTCTCCCAGGGGGTGACGTTCAACGTGGAGGTGGAGGCGGAGGCGCCGGTGGTGGAGGTGAAGCTGAATTTCCGCAACGCGAACGACGGGCCGTGGAATTACGTGTATCTGGACGTGGAGCCGAGCACGAGGATTGTGGCGGAGCACCTGCTGGAGACTGACGGGGCGATCTACATTCCACCGCTGGCTTCGCTGGAGTACTTCTACACGGTGAAGGACGCGGAAGGGAATGTGTCCGAGACGCCGCTGCAGAGCCTGCTCTACACGGATACGCGATTCAACTGGGAGTCTGTGGTTGCGGGGCCGCTGGTGCTGGTGTATCACGACCTGCCGAGAGGGCGGGTGGAGAGATTTGCGGATTCGTTGGAGGAACATCTGGAGAGGGTGGAGGAGGTGCTGGGAGGGGGGCCGGAGAAGCCCATGCTGGGAGTGATCTACAACCACGAACGAGAGGTGCGGGGGGCGTTTCCGCGGCTGAGCAGGACGATAGACGAGGAGCAGATCTTTCATGGGTTCGCGTTTTCTGAGTGGAATCTGTTCGCGGGAATTGGGCTGAAGGAGGGGTTGATTGTCCACGAGTCTGCGCATCTGATGATGGACGCTGTGATACACGACCCGTCGCCGCCGATTCCGGCGTGGCTGAACGAAGGGTTTGCGAGTTACGCGGAGCCGGGATCGAGGGCGCGGACGGCGCGTTCGTTGGAGAGTCGTGGCGGGGGACGGATTCCGCTGAGGGGGATGCAGGCGTTAACGGGGAAGATCTCCGACATCGGCTATTTCTACCGAAAGTCGGAGAGCGTGGTGACGCATCTGATAGAGGAGCACGGGACGGAGAAGTTCCGGGAGCTTCTGTGGGAATTCGGGCATGGACTGGCCATCGACGATGCCCTGGTCGCCACGTACGGTTTCGACCAGGATGGGCTGGAGCTGGAGTGGATGGGGGCTTCCGGGTACGTGCCGCCTGATGAATCGTCGGGCGTTGGCAGCGGGGATGGTGCGGGGCAGGGAGGGGGCCGGGATGATGGCGGAGATATGTTATTCCTGCAGGTAGAGAGTATGCTCCTGGGGGTGGCGGTCCTGGCGGTGGCGGCGGTACTTGGGGCGCGGTTCCTGTACGGACGGCTGGCACCGAGGCGGCCGGGACGGGGGGATGGGGATGGCTGGGGGAGCTAGGCATGGTTTTGGGTGTGAGTCTCTGCCGACGGAGGAACAAGAAGGGGGGAGATTGTGGTGGCTGGCGGCGAGATTCCTCGGCTCCGCTTCGCTGCGCTCGGGATGACAGTTGGGGGGCTTCGCCGCGTTCTGAATGGCATTTGGGGGAGTGAAGGAGGGGTGAGAAAGGGGGAGATTGTTGGTTGTTGGGGGAGATTGGGGTGGGTGGAGAGTGGGTTCCTGCCTTCGCAGGAACAAGGGAAGAGGGCGACCCTCACCCCTTCGACAAGCTCAGGGCAGGCTCTAACCTCTCCCAGGGCGGGAGAGGAGGGAAGAGGGTGGACACCCCTGCAAATGTGTTACCCATGTCCCCGGTTTAACTGTTACCCAGGTTCCCGGTTGCACAGAGCGGGGTTAGGGGGATTCTTCGGGGTTGAGGACGGATGGGTCCAGGCGTAGGACATGGAGGAGGTTGTCGGTGGTGGTCTGGATGACTTCGTCGACGGGAATGGACTTGAGGTCGGCGAGCTTTTCGGAGATGTCGACGAGGTGGCGGGGTTCCGTCCAGTTGCGGCGGTACTTCTTGAAGGGCTGGGGGGCGGAGTCGGTCTCCAGGACTATGTGCTCAAGGGGCAGCGATCTGGCGACTTCCTGCAGTTCCGGGAGGCGTAGGAGGGGTTTGGCTAGGGAGATGCGGAAGCCGAGGTCGATGGCCTGGTGAGCCGTGGCTTCGTCGCCCTGGAAGTAGTGCATGATGCCGCCGACGGCGTCGGCGCCCTCTTCGCGGAGGGTCTGCAGGACTTCTGGGTGGGACTCTCGGGAGTGGAAGACGATGGGTTTTTGGAGTTCGAGGGCGAGGCGGATCTGGGCGCGGAAGGCCTGGAGTTGGACTTCTTTGTCGGGGGAAGTTGGGAGGAAGTCGAGGCCGATTTCGCTGACGCAGATGACCTTGGGGTTGTTTTCGGCGAGGGTCTTGAATTCGTCATAGATGGCGTCGGTGATTGGCCCCTGGAGGTCCGCCGGATGGAAGCCGACGCTGGCGTAGATGGGGTGGTATTCGTTGGCGAGGGCGACGGAGTTGCGGGTGGAGACCAGGGTGGTGCCGGCGCAGACCATGAGCCGGACGTTGGCCTCGGCGGCGCGTTGGAGGATGCCGGGGATTTCGGTGGGTTCGTAGTGGTCGAGGTGGGTGTGTGAGTCAACTAGTGGCGGCATTTTGCCTTCCTGCATGGTGTTTGGCGTCCCTGAATTATAGTATGTTTGGATTGACTGCGGGAGGATGGAAGGGGGGCGGTTCGCGAACCGCCCCTACGAGGGAGAAAAAGGAAGGGGGAAGGGAAAGATAGGTCCCGGCTTTCGAGGGGGTGACGGTTATGCAAAGGACTCCCAGAACGGCAGAGGAGGAAGAGGGTATGGGGAGTGGGTCCCCGCATTCGCAAGGACAAGGAAGGGAAAGGCGTTGGCAATTTTGGTTTGAAGGTATTGGAATGTTGGAAAGGTCTATTGAGGCAGATGGTTAGGGCGAGACGGGGGAGTTTGTGGCTGGGCGGGCTGTTGCTGCTGATGGGATTGATATGGGGGTGCGGGCCGTCCGAAGAGTCGACACCGTCATCAACGGCGGGCGGGTCTGAGCCGACCACGCAGGTTGTGGTTACGGCTGAACCTGCGGTCTCGCGGCCATCGTCGACGCTGCCGGTGGGGGAATACGGGGGGCACATAGTGGCGCTGGCGCGGGCGGACGCGAAGCAATTGGACGTGCACGAAGATGTATCGCCGACGCTGGCGGCGCGGGGGCCGGGGGTGTCGTACAGCCGGATGCTGCGGCTGAGGACGGGGGAGGAGATTGCGCAGCCGAGACTGCTGCTGGAATGCGACCTGTGCGAGAGCTGGCGGTTGGAGGATGAGCTGGTTTATGAGTTCCGGCTGCGGGAGGGGGTGCGCTGGCAGGACGTGGCGCCGGTAAACGGGCGAGAGCTTTCCGCGCAGGACGTGGTGTTCAGCTACAACCGGCAGAGGACTTCCGGCTGGGCCAACAGTCCCTTGCTGCAGGGGGTTGAGAGCGTGGAGGCGCCGGACGAGCGAACGGTGAGGGTGAAGCTGAGGTATTGGGACACGGACTTCCTGCTGGCGCTGGCGGACGGTCGGAGCAAGGTGGTGGCGCCGGATGTGGTTATTGCGTCGGGTTCGTTGGAGCCGGGGCCGGTGGTGGGGACTGGGCCGTGGACGTGGCTGCGGACGGTGGATGGGGATGGGAGTGAATTTGAGGCGAACCCGGACTACTTCGAGGAGGGGCTGCCCTTCGCAGACCAGTTGACCTTCAAGGTTATCAAGGACCCGGAGGCGCGGTTTGCGGCTTTCGTAACGGGACAGCTGGATGTCTACGATGCGGAGGCGGGGGAGTGGGAGCTTCTCGACTCGATGGGCTTTACGGGGAAGACGGTGATTTCCAAGGAGGGTGGGCTGAGCCTGATGCTGGCGATGAATGCGGGGGCGCCGCCCTTCGACGACGGGGATGTGAGGAGGGCGGTATTCGGGGCTATGCAGCCGCTGGAGTACATGGAGGGACCGCTGGCGGGGGAGGAGACTTTCGGAGCGGGGATGCCGGTGGTGAAGGGGGGCTGGCTGCTGGATAGAGAGACTGTGCGGGGCTACTTCGGGGGCGGGACAGGGGTGGACGTGGTGGGGAAGGCTGTGGAGCTGCTGGTGGGTGATTTCGGAGACGAGCAGGTAGCGTTGGGGGGTAGGATTGAGTCGGCGCTGAGGGAGGCGGGATTTGTGACGTCGATGACGGTGTTGAATCCGGTGGACTATTCGGAGCGGGTCTGGAGGAAGAGGGACTATCAGATGTTTCTGGGGCCGCCGCCGCCCGCTTCGGGGCCGAACGGGTACCTGTTTTCGGCGCTGCACAGCGGCGGTCAGCGGAATATCCTTGGGCATGGGGATGGGGAGTTGGACGGGTTGATTGAGGCGCAGCAGGAGTCGGGGTTCGACAGCAAGGAGCGGGGGGAGGCGATTCGGGAGATTCAGCGGCGTTTGTTGGGAGAGGCGTACCTGGTTTCGCTGGGGGGAGGGAGTACGCTGTGGGTGACGCAGGAGTGGGTGGAGGGGTTTTACCCGAATACGGCGTTGGCGGAGTATATTTTCTGGGCGAAGACGTGGTTGGGGGGTGGGGGGAGGTAAGGAGAGGGGCAACCACAAGGGATTGTCGCTACGGGGAGGTTGGGTGTGGGTTGGGGGTGGGTTCCTGCCTGCGCAGGAACAAGGGCAGGAACAAGGGGTGGTTATTTGTTGCGGTAGTCTGCGATGCTATCGTCGAGGGTGGCCCAGGGGAGGAGGGCGCATTTGACGCGGATGGGGAATTGGCGGACACCCTGAAGTGCTTCCATGTCGCCGATGAGGTCCAGTTCGTCGTCGGACAGTTCCTTGCCTCGGAGTAGTTCGCGCAACAGCTGGGAGAGGTCTTCGGCCTCTGAGAGGGACTTGTTCTTGACGAGGGTGGTGAGGATGGAGGCGGAGGCCTGGCTGATTGAGCAGCCCTGGCCATGGAAGGCGACGGACTCGACCTTCTGGTCGTCGTCCAGGTTAATGTTCAGGACAACTTCGTCGCCGCAGAAGGGGTTGAAGCCGCGGGAGGAGAGGTGGGGGTTGGGGATTTCGCCGCTGTTTCTGGGGTTTCGGTAGTGGTCGAGGATGACCTCCTGGTAGAGGTCGTCGAGGTGGGCTGGGTGCATCTCTTGCATGGCGAGAATAACGGGGGAGGCGGACTAGGTTGCGGAGAGGCTCTTGCTGAAGTAGCGGAGGGCGTCCTTGAGGGTGGCGACGAGGAGGTCCACCTCATCTGTGGTGTTGTATACGTAGAAGCTGGCGCGGGCGGTGGCGGCGACGCCGAGCCGCTCGCGGACGAGGGGCATGGCGCAGTGGTGACCGGCGCGGATGGCGATGCCGGCCTGGTCGAGGATGGTGCCGAGGTCGTGGGGGTGTATGTGGGGGGAGGAGAAGGAGACGATGCCGCCACGCCGGGCGGGATCGGTGGGGCCGTAGAAGGTAAATTCTTCGGCGAGCTCCTTGAGGGCTTCGAGGGCGTACTGGGTGATTTCGGTCTCGTGTCGGTGGACGTTTTCCATGCCGAGGGCTTCGAGGTAGTCGACGGCGGCGCCGAGGCCGATGGAGCCGGCGATGTTTGGCGTGCCGGCTTCGAATCGCATGGGCAGATCGTTCCAGGTGGCGCCTTCATAGGTGACCTCCTGGACCATGTCGCCGCCGGTGAGAAAGGGATCCATCTGCTCCAGGATTTCGGTTTTGACATAGAGGCCGCCGATGCCGGTGGGGCCGAGCATCTTGTGGCTGGAGAAAGCGAGGAAGTCGCAGTCCAGGTCTACGACATCGACGGGCATGTGAGGGACGCTCTGGGCGGCGTCGATGAGGACGTGGGCACCGAGGGCGTGGGCCTTAGCGGTGATGTCCTTGACGGGGTTGATGGTACCGAGGACGTTGGACATGTGGGTCATGGCAACGAGCCTGGTACGGTGGTTGATGAGGGTGTCGATTTCGGAGAGGTCGAGGGTGCCTTCGTCGGTGACGGGGATGAAGCGGAGGACGGCGTTCTTTGCGCTTGCGATCTGCTGCCAGGGGACGAGATTGCTGTGGTGTTCCATTTCGGTGGTGAGGATTTCGTCCCCGGGGTTGAGGTTGGCCCTTGCCCAGGTGTTGGCGACGAGGTTGATGCCCTCGGTAGTGTTGCGTACGTAGATGAGGTTTTGGGAGGATGGGGAGCCGATGAAGCGGGCGATCTTCTCGCGGGCTTCTTCGTAGCGCTGGGTGGACTCCATGCTGAGGGCGTGGACGCCGCGGTGGACGTTGGAGTTGTAGCCTTCGTAGTAGTCGACGAGGGTCTGGATGACGGAGGAAGGCTTCTGGGAGGTGGCGGCGTTGTCCAGGTAGACGAGGGGCTTGCCGTAGACAAGCTTTGAGAGGACGGGGAAGTCTTTTTTAATCTCTGCAGCGTCGAGCATTTTCTATTTCCTAAAGCTCCGGCAGCTTGGCTTCGACGAGGGTGTTGATGAGGGATTTGACGCTGGGGCAGCGGACGGAGTCGATGAGTTCGTTGGCGAAGCCACGGACGAGGAGGCGATAGGCCTGCTCATGGTGGATGCCGCGGCTTCGGAGGTAGAAGAGGCTGTCTTCGTCAATCTGGCCGCTGGCGGCGCCGTGGCCGCATTTGACATCGTCGGCGTAGACCCAGAAGGCGGGCTTGACATTGACCTGGGCCTGATCGGAGAGGAGAAGGTTCTTGTCTTCCTGCCTGGCGTCGACCTTCTGGGCGTCCTGACGGACGGTGATGCTGCCGTGGAAGGCGGCGCGGGCGCGCCCGCCCAGGATGCCCTTGTAGAGTTCGCGGCTGTTGGTGTAGGGCTTGGCGTGGTCGATGACGACCTGGTTGTCGACCTTTTGGGTGTTTCCAGCGAGATAGAGGCCGTTCAGGGTGCAGCTGCTTTCGGGGGCATCGAGGAGGGCGTTGAGGTTGTTGCGGACCAGGTCGCCGCCGAGGTCGAGGGTCATGGAGGAGAAGTTTGCGCCAGAGTCCAGGACTGCCTGGGTGGAGCCGACGTGGAATCCGTGGTCGCCGTGCTGCTGGAGGCGGTAGTAGTCGAGGGAGGCATTGGCTTCCAGGACCAGTTCTGAGACAGCGTTTGAGAGATAGGGTGCGCCATCGGGGCCGGCGTAGGTCTCGACGATGGTTGCCTTGCTACCGCGTCCGATGACGGCGAGGGTGCGGGGCTGGGAGAGGGAGCGGGGATCGGCATCGGTTGAGAGATATATGAGATGGAGGGGCTTTTCGAGCAGGGTGTCGGTTGGGAGGTGTATGAAAGCCCCGTGATTGAGGAAGGCGGTATTGAGGGCGGTGAAAGCGTGTCCTTTGAAAGGGGAGTGGTGGGCAAGATGCTGCCTGATGAGAGCGTCGTGGGAGTGGAGGGCGTCTGCCAGATTCGTGACGGTTGCGCCCACTGGCAGGCTGGGAATGCTGGAGTGTTCAGGGGAGTAACGCCCGTCGATGAAGACGAGGCGATCCCAGGACGGGTCGGTGAGGTTGTCGATGCGGGCGGCGATGTTGGGGTCGGGGTCTGCAGGCAGGGCGGGGATGCGGAAGCCGGCCTGGGCGATGGGGCGGACGTCGGTGTATTTCCACTCTTCGTTGCCGCGGCGGGCGGTGGGGAAGCCGAGGGCAGAGAAGGCGTCCATTGCTTCATGCCGGAGGGACTGGAGCCAGATGGGGTGCAGCGCAAAGGCGTCCTTCTCCAGGGCCTCGAAAGAGCGGAGGTAGGGGGCGGCTTCAGGGGCGGCGAGGGTGGTCATGGAGTGGCGGTCTGGGCGAGGGTGGGTGTTTCAGCTTCCTCGAAGCCGTCGTAGCCGTTTGATTCGATTTCCAGGGCCAGCTCTTTGCCGCCGGACTTGACGATGCGACCGTTCACGAGGACGTGGACCTTATCCGGTACCACGTAGTTGAGAATTCGCTGGTAGTGGGTGACAAGGAGGAGGGCGTTCTCAGGGGTACGCAGGTCGTTGATGCTCTGGGCGACGGAGCGGAGGGCGTCGACGTCGAGGCCGGAGTCGGGTTCGTCTAGGATGGCGAACTTCGGCTCGAGGACGGCCATCTGGAGGACTTCGTTGCGCTTCTTTTCGCCGCCGGAGAAGCCTTCGTTGACGGAGCGGCGGGTCATTTGAGGGTCTACGTCTACGGCCTTGATGCGACGGCGGAGGAGCCGGTCGAACTTGAGAGGGTCGAGCTCTTCGAGTCCCTTGCTCTTGTTGACGGCGTTGAAGCCGGCGCGGAGGAACTGGTCGAGGCGGACGCCGGGGACCTCGATGGGGTGCTGGAATGAGAGGAAGAGGCCGGCGTGGGCCCTTTCCTCCGGCAGCATGTCCAGCAGGTCCTGGCCCTGGTAGATGGCGCTGCCCCCGGTGACCTCGTAGCCGGGCCTGCCGGCGAGGACGAAGGCGAGGGTGCTCTTGCCGGATCCGTTGGGCCCCATGACGGCGTGGACCTCACCGGCGTTTACGGTGAGGTTGAGGCCGCGTAGGATGGGGGTGTCGTTGACGGAGGCGTGGAGGTCTCGAATTTCAAGCATGGAGTTCTAGCCGACCGTTCCTTCCAGATTCAGTTCCAGGAGCCGGGTAGCTTCGACGGCAAATTCGAAGGGGAGCTTCTGGAAGACTTCCTTGCAGAAGCCGTTGATGATGAGGGATTGGGCGTCCTCAGTGGAGAGGCCGCGCTGGTTGCAGTAGAAGAGCATGTCCTCATCGACGCGGGAGGTGAATGCCTCGTGCTCGAGATGTGCGGTGTTGTTGCGGACTTCGACGTAGGGGGTAGTGTGGGCGCCGCATTTGTCGCCGATGAGGAGGGAATCGCACTGGGTGAAGTTGCGGGCGTGGTCGGCCCGCGGGTTGATGCGGACTAGGCCGCGGTAGGTGTTGCTGCCTTCGCCGGCGGAGATGCCCTTGGAGATGATCTTGCTGCGGGAGTTCTTGCCGATGTGGACCATCTTGGTGCCGGTGTCGGCCTGCTGCTTACCCTTGGTGAGGGCGACGGAGTAGAACTCGCCGATGGAGTTGTCGCCCTGGAGGATGACGCTGGGGTATTTCCAGGTGATGGCGGAGCCGGTTTCCACCTGGGTCCATGAGATTTTGGAGTTGGCGCCGGCGCAGTGGCCGCGCTTGGTGACGAAATTATAGATGCCGCCCTTGCCGTTCTGGTCGCCGGGGTACCAGTTCTGGATGGTGGAGTACTTGATTTCGGCGTCCTTGTGGGCGATGAGTTCGACGACGGCAGCGTGGAGCTGATTTTCGTCCCGCATGGGGGCGCTGCAGCCTTCGAGGTAGCTTACGTAGCTGCCCTCTTCGGCGATGATGAGGGTGCGCTCAAACTGGCCGGTCTCGGCGGTGTTGATGCGGAAATAGGTGGTCAGCTCAAGGGGGCAGCGGACGCCCTTGGGGATGTAGCAGAAAGAGCCGTCGGAGAAGACGGCGGCGTTCAGGGCGGCGTAGAAATTGTCGCTGTAGGGGACAACGGTGCCGAGATGTTTCTGGATGAGGTGGGGGTGTTCCTGGAGGGCTTCCGAGAAGGAGCAGAAGACGATGCCGTGCTTGGCGAGTTCCTCGCGGAAGGTGGTGGCGATGGACACGCTGTCGAAGATAGCGTCGACGGCGACGCCGGCGAGACGCTTCTGCTCTTCCAGGGGGATGCCGAGCTTTTCGTAGGTGCGGAGGAGTTCGGGGTCCACCTCGTCGAGGCTTTCGAGCTTCTTCTTGGACTTGGGGGCGGAATAGTAGATGATGTCCTGGTAGTCGATGGGGGGATAGTTGACGTTTGCCCAGGTGGGGGTCTGCTGATCGGCCTGGAGCTTTTCCCAGTGGCGGAAGGCTTTCAGGCGCCATTCCAGCATGAAGTCCGGCTCGTTCTTCTTGGCGGAGATCCAGCGGACGATGTCTTCGTTGAGGCCCTTGGGGGCAACGTCTGCTTCGATGTCGGTGATGAAGCCGTAGCGGTACTCCTCGGCGGCGATGGTGTTGAGTTCTTGATTGGCGATGGTCATCTTGAAAGCCTGGTGATGAGGTGGGTCAGAATGGGTGCAGAAGGGGCATTGAGATGAAGATGGGGAATGGGGGCGAAGGCCCCTGATACATGTTTCACACTAGCAATTGTCGATACATTGACTTGACAATTATCCAAGGCAAATGATGGCACATTGCGGCGATTTCGTCAAGGGGAAAGGACGGCGGCGGTCTTCTGGCGGAGAAGGATGTTGCTGCTGGCGTAGGAGGTGATGGCTTCCCGGGCGGTGTACCGGAACTTGTACCCCGTTGCCTGCTTTAGCTTGCCGGTGGCGACGACTACGGGATGGCGGACGAAGTCCAGTGCGTCGGAGGAAGACTCCTTCTGGACGCCGAACTTCCAGGTTGCGTTTACGACCGGGAAGGCGAGGGAGGAGGGAAGGGAGACTATGCGCTTGCCCATGATGCGGGCCAATTCGCTGTATTTGACCACACCGTTGCCAGCGAGGTTGAAGATGCCGGGCTGGGGATTGATGCTGAGAATGGCAAGGATGCGGGCGAGGTCCGTGTTGTGGATGAACTGGAGGGGAGGGTCTGAGCCCGCGATCTTGAGGAGCACGGGCTGGTCGAGGCCCTGGGTGACGCGGCTGCCGCCATCCGGGCCCATGACCATGCAGCATCGGAGGATGGTGACGGTGACGTTTGGGTTTTCTTCCGCGAAGGACTGGAGGAGTTGTTCGCTTTTGAACTTGGTCTGGCCGTACTGAAAGTTGGGCAGGGGCCTGGGAATGGCTTCTTCTGTGATGGGGATTGGGTTGTCGGCGTAGGCGCCGTAGACGGTGTGGCTGCTGAGGTAGATGATGGACCCGACGCGGGCGCGAAGACTCGCCTGCAGCAGGTTTTGGAGGCTGAGGAGGTTGTCCCGCTGGATGGCCTCCGCCTCGGAGGGGGTTCGCCCCTCCTTCAGGTTGAAGGCGAGATGGACTACGGAGTCCACGTAGTCGCGCTGGAAGACCCTGTCGAGGGGTTGGCTGAGGTCCAGGCGGTGGGTGCGGATGTTGTGAAGGGGACGGGGGAGGGGTTTTCGGTCGACGGCGACGAGTTTTTCCAGGGTGTTCATGGATTCCAGCTCCTGAAGGAACCGGAAGCCGATGAAGCCGGCGGCGCCGGTGACACCAACGACGGATGCGGGGGAGCCGGTGGTCATGCCGAAATGGCGCCTACGAATTCGAACTTGAGGACGCCGAAGCCGCCGACCTCGAAGGACATGCCGATGGTGTGGGAGCCTTCGCTGAGGGTGATGCCGCCAGCGGAAATGACGGTGGCCTTGTTTAGGGCCATGGCGAAGGGTTTTTCCTTGGTGACGTCCTGGAAGGAGACTCTTTCCCCTTCAAGAAGGAAGGAGCAATTTTCCAGGGGGAGATCGTCGCCGTCGACGGTGAGGGGGAAGAGGCGGCGGGCCTGCCCGGAGCCGAGCTTATTGAGGATCTGGAACTCGAAGCCCGAATCGGTGTTGCGCAGGCTGCCTTTGACGTAGAGGCGACGGAGGATGAAACCGGGAATAGAAACCATCTACTTAATTTTCCGATCTGGCAGACAAGAGTCTGGCCGAAATAGTGCTATCCAAGTTCAGGTTGTGGACCATTCGTCATTCACCCGGACTCTCGGCGGCTTTCTTCATGCGGTACAGCTCCTTTTCGAGTTCGACGGTGTCTTCCGGGAGGGGGATGGCGGCACCAAGGAGGCTAGTATACAGGAAGATTTGGGCGAGACGCTCTACGAGGAGGGTGTTTTCAAGGGCCTCGGCGGGGGTGCGGCCAACGGTGATGAGACCGTGATGACGGAGGAGGACGGCCATGCCCTCGCCCATGGCGTTCAGGGCCTTTTCGGCAAGTTCCTCGGAGCCGGGAAAGCCGTACTCGGCGAGGGGTATGGGGCCGCCGATTTTGATGACGACCTCGTCGATAAGGGGTGGGATTTCTCGACCGGCGACGGCGGCGACGGTTGAGTATATGGGGTGGGAGTGAACCACGCAGCCGACATCGGGTCTGCCTTGGTAGATGCCGAGGTGGAGGGCGGACTCGGAGGAGGGGGGGAGGTCTTCGTCCACGGGTTCGCCGTAGAGATCAATGACGGACAGGCCGTGGGGGCCGAGGTCGTCCAGATTTGCGCCCCTGGCGGTTATGAGGACCAGGTCTTCCGGCGTGTTTCGCATGCGAAGGCTGACGTTGCCGCTGGAGCCGGAGACGAGGCCGGACTCAACAAGGGAACGGCAGACGCCGGTGATGGTCTCGCGCTGGGTGCGCCAGCTTCGGGTGGTCACGGGGCGGGCCTTTCGACGGGTGGGGTGTTGATTGTGGGCTGCATGATGTCGACTCCGAAGGGGTGAGTTTCGTCAGTCCTGGATTCTATGATATAGGAGTTTCCACTGTTGGTAGAAATCTTCGTATTCGAGGGCGTCTGAAGGGTCAGGCTTTGTTTCGGTCCAGCCGGGGGCCATGGTTTGGGCGGCCCGGGAGAGGTCGAGGTGGATTCCGGCGGCGACGGCAGCAGCGGCTACGGCACCCCTGAGGCTGGCGTGAAGCGTGTCGCTGCGGCGTATGGTCCGACCCGTAACGCTGGCGAGGACTTCCGCGAATAAGCTGCTGCGGGCCATGCCGCCGCCGAGGTGGAGGAGGGAGACGGGGTTCCCTGAGGCGCGCTCAAGGGTGGCGAGGTTTGCCTTGATTGCGTAGGCGAGGGCCTCATAGAAGCCGCGCAGGATGTCGGCAGGGGTGGGGTAGCGGTACTGGAGGGGGGTTGAGAAGAGGAGACCGCCCCTGCGGAGACCGGCCTCGGGGGCGGTGAGGGGCGCCTGGCCGAGATAGACGATGCAGCCGTTGCTGCCCATGGGGGAGGTGGACGCTAGATCGTCGGATTGGTCGAAAGAAGCGTCGGGGCCAAGGACGAGGTCTTTCAGCCAGCGGTGGGCGTTGCCAGCGTCGCCGAGGTTTGCTTCGGAGACCCAGAGGTCGGCGACGGGAGACGGGCTGTACCAGGCTGCGGCCTGGGGGTCTGGTTGAGGGGTGTCGGTCACTGACTGGATAGCGGCGCTCCAACCGGCGACGAGGGCGGTGTCGCCGGGGTGGGTGAGGCCCATGCCAACGAGGGCGACGGAGGTGTCCGCGCCGGCGAGGGTGACGGGGATGTGGTGGGGGAGACGCCAGCGGCGGGCGATTTCGGGGTCCAGTTTTCCGACGGCGGCTCCCGATTGATGGAGGGATGGGAGTTGGGCGAGGGGGATGCCCAATTCGGCAAGGAACGCAGGATTGCGGCTTTCGATGGGGAGGTGGAGGAGTCCGATGCCGGCGGCGAGGGAGGGTTCGCAAGCGGGTATGCCTGTGAGCTTGCAGGCGAGCCAGCCCGCGATTGTGAGGACGTGGGAGGTTTCGGCGTGGGAGGCTGGGCGGTTGGCCTGAAGCCAGCGGAGCTTGGCTGGAGCGAGGAGCATGGCGGGGTATTGTCCCGCGGCTTCGTAGAGGCAGTCGCCGAACTCTTCCTGGAGGGCTGCGCCTTCGAAGGCGGCGCGGAGGTCTACGTTTGGGCTGACGAAGATTTCGTGGCCCTGTTTGTCGAGGCAGACGAGGCCGTGGCGCTGGCCGGTGATGCCAATGGCTGCCAGGCTGGATGGGGTGATGTGAGCTTCAGCGAGGGTGCGGGCGACGAGGGTCGCGGCTGAATCGAGGACTGCTTGAGGGTGAAACTCACGGGTCAGCTCGGACTCGCCTTCGGGGGTGAAGTAGGTGATGGGGGTGTGGCAGTCGGCGAGAGCACGGCCCCGGGGGTCGGCGACCATGCAGTGGAGGGCGCTGGTCCCGAAGTCTAGGGCCAGGAGGTTATGAGACAAGGGTCTGCCAAACTTCGGGGTTGGCCAGGTTCAGGGGTTTCTCACCCCGCAGGTGGCGCTGGATGTCTTGGAGGACCATCTCGGAGTGGCGGCGAACGGTGTCTTCGGTGGCGCCGCCGACGTGGGGGGTGAGGATGACGTTGGGAAGGGTCAGCAGGGAGCTGGCGGGGGAGATGGGGTGGGTCTCGTGGACATCGAAGGCGGCTCCGGAGAGGGTCCCGTGGGTGAGGGCGTGGACGAGGGCGGGTTCGTCGACCATTTCGTAGAAGGCGGTGTTGATGAGGAAGGCGCCGGGGGGCAGGGCGGCGAGCTCATCGCGACCCATCATGCCTGTTGTGTCCGCGGTTGCGGGGGCGTGGAGGGAGAGGAAGTTGGACCGGCGGAGCAGATGGTCTAGGGAGACGAGGGTGGCGTCGTTTCGAGGCTGGCTGTCGTCGCCGGCGTAGGGGTCGTAAGCGAGGACTTTCATGCCGAAGGCATTGGCGAGCTTTGCAACGAGGCTGCCGACGGCGCCGAGGCCGACGATGCCGAGGGTGCGGCCTTCCAGCTCGGAGCCGCGATGGTTCACGTAGCCGTCCATGGGGTGTTCCCAATTGCCGGACTTGAGATACCCGTCCAGATAGGGGATGCGGCGGGCGAGAGAGAGCATGAGGCCGAGGGTGATTTCGGCGACAGCGCGGGCGTTGCGGCCCGGGGTGTTGACGACCAGGACGCCGTGATCGGTAGCGGCCTGCAGGTCTACGTGATTCAGGGCGGCGCGGCAAACGCCGAGGAAGCGGAGGTGTTCGGCGTTCTGGAAAAGTTCTTCAAAGGCGAAGTCGGCTTCGATAATGAGGTGGGTGGTGCGGTTCCGGCGAAGACGGTGGCCGAGTTCTTCAGGGTCCTGGAGGGACTGAGTTTCGGTCCAGCTTTCGTAGTCTACGGGCATGAGCCGTTCGAGGGCCTCCAGTGTCGGGGGGTGGAAGGGGGCGAGAACAAGGGCCCTCATTGGGCGTTGCCTTTCAGGACGGCGTGAGCGGCGGCGACCCCGCTGCGGACGGCGCTCTCCATGGTGGAGGGCCAGCCGGTGTGGGTCCAATCGCCGGCGAGGAAGAGGTTGGTGACGGGGGTGCGGGACGTGGGACGGGCGCTATCGGAGCCGGGCAGACATCGGAAGGTGGCGTTGTCCTGCCTGACGACGAGGGCGCGGGTGAGGCGAGCATTTCTAGTTTTGGGGAAGGCTTCCTTCATGGCCTCGGTGCACATCTGCTGGACTTCCAGCCTGGGTTGCTTTACATAATCGAACGCAGCGCTGAGGGAGACGGTTAGGTACTGGCCTCCGGCGCCGTCTTGGCCCATGATGGCGGACTTGTTGAAGACCCACTGGAGGGGGGAATCGACGAGTGCGACGAAGTCCTGCTCCATGACGGGGCGGTCGTACCAGAGGTAGACGTTGACGATGGGGGCGGTCTCAAGCCCGTCGAGGGAGGCGAAGAAGGTGTTTTCGGCGAGGGGTGGGGGTAGGAGGGGTTGGAGGTTGGCGAGGGGGAGGGCGCTGACGAAGGCGTCGGCTTCGAGGGCGCTGCGGTTGGAGAGTTCGACGGCTGTGACGGTGGGTTGGCCCGCTTGGGGGGTGTCTTCAAGGCGGAGGGCGGTGGCGCTGTGGCCCGTGAGGAGTTTTGCGCCGTTGCTTTCGAGGTAGGCTTTTGCAGCTTCGCCCATGAGGGAAGAGAGACCCTCACGGGCATAGCCGATGCGCGAGGAATCGGGGTCCTTGAGGATGCCCTCCTGGAAGATCATCATGGCGGAAGAGGCGGAAACGTCGTCCACGGAATCGTTGGCGCAGGGCTTGACGATGAGGTCCCAAAAGTTGTCGATGGAGCGCTGGGTCTGGCGGTGGCGGCGGAGCCAGCGGCCGAAGGTCTCCTGCCGCAGGCGGGGCTTGTGCCGGTTTGTGACGTTCAGGAGGAGGAGGGCGTAGATGGCGGTGAGCTTGTCCCAGAGACCGAGGTGTTTGTAGGCCAAGAAGGAGGGGAGCATGTGGAGGGGCTTGGGGAGTCGACCGGCGGCGATGGAGCTGGTGGGGCCGCCGGGTTTGACGACCGGGACGTGGGTGCGGGGTTGGAGGTGTGCCCTTTCGAGGGTGCCGATCTTTTTGAGGAAGTCTATGTAATAGGTGCAGCAGCCGAGGAAGACGTGCTGGCCGTTATCGACGACCTGACCGGTCTCGCGATCGGTGAAGGAGAAGGCACGTCCGCCGAGGTAGGGGCGTTTTTCCACGAGGGTTACGCTGCAGCCTGCGTCGAGCAGATGGCAGGCGGCGGCCATGCCGGCGAGGCCTCCGCCGAGCACAACTACTCGTGGCTGGGACGTGGAAGGGGAAGTAGACTCTTTAGCCATGTGGTTGTCATTACGAGGAGCTTTTCGCCGCTGGTCAGGCTGATTCTACCACCAAAGACGTTGTGGTCGTTAGACGAGATGCGGCGAAGGATTCGGGTGTAGATGGCGGCCAGGACGGCGGGGCAGGCGCGGCTGCGGGGTCCGAGGTATGGGAGGAGCTTTTCGCCACTCTTGAAGAGGGTCTGGGCGCGTTCTACCTGGAAGGCGATGAGATTACGCTGGGCGTCGTTGCGGACTTCGCGTTTGAGTTCCTCCTCGGAGTAGCCGAAGCGCCGGAGTTCGTCCAACGGGAGGTAGATGCGGTCGCGGGCGAGGTCTTCCTGAACATCCCGGAGGATGTTGGTGAGCTGCATGGCGAGACCGAGGTCGACGGCGTAGTCTTTCGCCCTGGGGTGGCTGTAGCCGAATATCTGGAGGCAGATCAGCCCGACAACGGAGGCGACCCGGTAGCAGTACAAGCGGAGGTCCTGGAAGGTCTGATAGCGGGTGGCGGTGAGGTCCATTTCCACGCCGCGAATGACGTCCTGGAAGTAGGACTGGGGTATGTGGTAGGCGTGGCCGGTGTGGGCGAGGGCGGTGAAGACGGGCCCCTGAGGATTGCCGCTGTAGGCTTCGTTCAGGCGGTCGGCGAGATTTACGAGGGCGTCATGCTTGTCCTGGGGGGAGGCGACTTCGTCGACAGCGTCGTCGCAGTGGCGGCAGAAGGCGTAGGCGGCGTAGATGGCGCGTCGCTTGGCTGCGGGTAGGGTGAGGAAGGCGTAGTAGAAATTCTTGGCCTCACGCCGGGTAATGAGGCGGCAGTGTTCGTAGGCATTGGTCAGGGTGACCATGGGCTGTGTTCGAGAGGCTCCGCCGACGGGCGCTAGAACCGGGGGGTCCTTCCCAGTTTCATTGCGGCCCAGGTGAAGAGGAGGAGGCGGGCTTTTTGGAAGCGGGAGAGGCTTGGGCGGCTGGCGAGGACGTTGTAGTCCTGCTTTTCGATGGCGTCGAGGACGGCCATGCCGCCGCGGGTGAAGAGGGCGACGTCCACCCTGGCGTGGCCTTCGATGTGGTCCAGGAGCCGGGCGCCCTGGCGGAAGAGACGGCGGGTGCGTTCGACCTGGAAGGCCATAAGGCGGCGGAAGTTGTCGTCGAAGGAGCGGTTGGCGAGCTGATCCTCTGAGACGTCGTAGGCTTCGAGGTCTTCAAGGGGGAGATAGACTCTGCCCTTCTGCCAGTCGCGGTTGACGTCCTGCCAGAAGTTGGTGAGCTGGAGGGCGGTGCAGGTGAAGTCGGAGAGGCGCTGGCGTTCTTCGTCCCGGTAGTCGAAGACGTAGAGGAAGAGGCGGCCGCAGGGGTTGGCGGAGTGGTCGCAGTAGTGGAGGAGGTCATCGAAGGAGGGGTATCTGGTGATTTCCTGGTCCATGCGGTTGGCTTCGATGAGCTTCAGGAAGGGTTCGCGGGGAATGCGGAAGCGTTGGATGGTCTGCTGCAGGGCGACCATGACGGGGTGGGTGGGCGGACTTTCGGAATAGCAGCGTTCCAGGTCATCGCGCCACTGTTGGAGGAGGTCCAGTCGGTCGCCGGGGGCTTCGTCGCCGAGATCGTCGACGGTGCGACAGTAGGCGTAGAGGTTGGAGACGTGCTGGAGCTTGTCCCCGGGGAGGAGAAGGGAGCCGACGGTGAAGTTCTCGTAGTGGGTTTTGGTGAGGGTGCGGGTGTATTCCGAGGCCTCGTCCAGGCTCCAGGCACGGTCGTCGAATTTCAGGATGGTAGTCATGGTCAGCCGGCTTTGAGGAAGCGTCCGAGGGCGGTGAGGGGCCAGTAGTTCCGGTATAAGTGGTAGTTAATCATGAAGCCGGCGCCCATGTCGAGTTCCTGGTAGGTGGGGTCGCCGGGTTCGGGGAGTTTCTTGGGGCGGTGACCGACGCCGTAGCCGGGGAAGCCGGTGCCGGTGAAGTAGGGTTCGTCCCAGGATCCGTCGGGCTGCTGAGTTTCGTGAAGGTAGCGGATGCCCCTGAGGGCGGCGGCGGAGTGGGATTCGCCGGCGGCGATGAGGGCGATGAGGGCCCAGGCGGTCTGGGAGGTGGTGCTGGGGCCGCGGCCGCGAAGGGATGGGTCCACGTAGGAGCCGCAGCTTTCGCCCCAGCCGCCGTCGGAGTTCTGGTGCTGGAGGAGCCAGTGGACGGCTTTGCGGACGAAGGGCTGGGCCATGTCTTCACCGATGGCCTGGAGGGCGGGAAGGACGGCACCGGTGCCGTAGATGTAATTGACGCCCCAGCGTCCGAACCAGGGGCCGTCCTCCTCCTGCTCGTCCCGGATGAACCGGTAGGCCCTCTGGACGGGTTCGAAGGTGCGGTCGTAGCCGAGTTTGCCGAGGGCTTCGATGACGTGGGCGGTGACGTCGACACTGGGGGGGTCGAGGGACTCGCCGAAGTCTGCGAAGGGGATGTTGCTGAGGTAGGTGTGGTCATTGTCCTTGTCGAAAGCGGCCCAGCCGCCGTTGGCGCTCTGGACGCCGAGGAGCCAGTCTACGCCGCGCCGGATGGCGGCGGTGCGTCTGGAATCTTCGTCGCCGGGGAGGCGGGCGAGATTCAGGGCCATGAGGACCTCGGAAACGTCGTCGATGTCGGGGTAGTTGTCGTTGGCAAATTCGAAGGCCCAACCGCCGGGGGGAGTTTCGGGGGCCTTCACCTGCCAGTCGCCGCCGCGGAGGATCTGCTTGTCGATGAGCCAGCGGGTGGCAGCTTCCATCTCGGGGCTGTGGGCGGGGACGCCGGATTCGAGCATGGCGATGAGGGCCAGGCATGTGTCCCAGACGGGAGAGATGCAGGCCTGCAGGCGCCAGGTGTCGTTTTCTTCTATGGCGAAGCCTTCGAAGCCTTCAAGGCCGGTCTTCATGGCGGGATGATCCAAGGGATATCCCAGGTGCTTGAGGCAGATGAGGGAGTAGACCCAGGGGGGTTGGATGCCGCCCCAGGAGCCATCGGACTCCTGGTGGGATAGGATCCACTGGGCGGCGAGGTCCCTGGCCCAGTGGCGGCCAGGTTTGATGGGTACTTTTTCGTAGAGGCGCAGGACCCTGTCGGCGCCGTTGAAGAGGGTGCGCCAACTGGCGATGGGGGAGGTGCGCCCGTAGGTCTTGGGCTTGTGGCCGTTGGAGGCGAAAAGCTCGGGGATGGCGGCGTAGGGGGGAACGGGGACGGTTGGTTTTTCGGTGAGGATGATGGTCATGGGGACGATGGTGGCCCGCGCCCAGCTGGAGAATTCATAGATGTTGAGGGGGAACCAGCTGGGAAGGAACATGAGCTCCGGGGGCATGGCGGGGAGGTTCTTCCACGGGTACTGGCCGAGCATGGCGAGCCAAATCTTGGTGAAGACGCGGGTGTTGTCCACGCCGCCCCTGGAGATGATGAACTGCCTGGCCTTTTTCATCTCCGGCGAGTTTGGGGGGATGCCGGCGATCTTGAGGGCGGTGTAGCATTCGACGCAGGTGCTTAGATTGCCCGGGGCGCCGTAATACTGGGCCCAGGAGCCGTCTTCCTGCTGGCGGCCCAGTATGTAGTTGGAGATCTTTCGCCAGCGGTCAGGGTCGGGGGCGCCGAGGATGTGGGTGAGCATGAGGTATTCGGCTTCCATGGTGGGGTTGGATTCCAGTTCGCCCCACCAGTAGGCTCCTTCGCACTGGATGCTCAGCATGTATTGTTGGGACCTGGCGACGGTTTCCGCCGCGGCCTCCCGGACATGCTCGTCGATTCTAGATGTGGCCTGGGTCATCCATCTCTCCCTTCTTCATGCTCTGTGGTGGTCCCGGAACCACCGGACGGCCTTTTCCAGGGCCTCTTCCACGGGGGTCTGGGGCAGGCCGAGGTCCCGGACAGCCTTGGCGCTGCTGACGTACATGGGCTTCTTGGCAACCCGCATGCCCTCGAGGGGGATGCGGGGCTTTCGCTTGAGGAGCTTTCCTTCCACTAGGTAGTCGATCATGCCGAAGAGGATTATCAGGTTTATGGGCAGCTTCACCCGTGGGGCCTTGACGCCGGTGATGGCCTGAAGAGTGAGGAGGACCTCGAAGAGGGTCATGTTGCGATTGCCGAGGATGTAGCGCTGCCCGGGGACGCCTTTTTCGAGGGCGAGGACGTGGCCGAGGGCAACGTCTTCCACGTCGACGACGTTCATGCCGGTGCCGATGTAGAAGGGGAGTCTGCCTCTGAGGAAATCGAGGACGATGCCGCCGGTGGGGGTGGGTTTCACGTCCCACGGGCCTATGGGCGCTGCGGGGTTGACTATGACGACGGGGAGGCCGTTCCGGGCGGCGGTGATTGCTTCCTGCTCGCCCATGAACTTGGACCGCTTATAGTGTCCGACCAAGTCCTGAGGCCGGACCTGCGAGTCTTCGGTGCCCAGGCCCTTCTTGGGGAGGCCGATGGTGGAAACGGTGCTGGTGTAAACGGCCCGCTCCACGCCGGCGCGCGCTGCTTCTTCGAGGATAATCCTGGTGCCTTCCGAGTTGACCCTGTAGACCTGGGAGGGGTCCCGGCTCCAGAAGGTGTACATGGCGGCGCAGTGGAAGAGGGCCTGGCAGCCCTGGAGGGCGCGGGACAAGGAGTCCCGGTCCCGGAGGTCGCCGGAGACCTGCTGGACATCGAGGTCCCGGAGGGCGGCTGGGTTGCTTTCCGGACGCACTAGGACGCGAACGTCGTAGCCCCTGTGGACGAGGGTCCTGGCGAGATTGCCGCCGATGAATCCGGTCGCGCCGGTCACGAGGACCTTCATTTGGTGTTGCCTTTCGGGGGGAGGGCAACGATAAGGGACGTCTCTATGGGGGGAGGTTGGAATTCGGAAAGGGCGCAGAGAGGGGGCGTCCCGGCGGGAGCGAGTGTGCATTTGGATAGATGATGATGGAACATGAGGCGCATATCTAGGCGGGGTTGGGGTTTTCCCGTTGGAGAGACTGATTGACGAAGGTCTTGGCGAAGATATCCAGGCTCTTCTGGGCCTTCTTGGCCGCACCGGCGAGGGACATGAGGGTGGGGAGGCGTGCCGGGCGGGCAAGGGAGTTGAAGATGACGCTAATGCCGCGCCGGGCCTCGCGCTGGAGCATGATCTCTTCGACGTAGGGTGGGAGCTCCTTGTGGGTGGTGTCGGAGATGGCGCGGACGGAGACGAAGGGAACGCCGGCGCGGGAGGCGGCGCTGCAAACCCAGTAGTCCTCCAGGCACACGGCCTGGGCGTGAAACCGGTGGGCGAGGCGTTCGCGTTCGTCGATGGTACGGACGAGGTGGTCGGTGGTTAGAGTGTCGCGCCGGACATAGGGCATGGCGTTTTCCAGGATGGCGGCTTCGGCTTGCTGAAACAGGCGAAGGTTAACGTCGAGGGGAGGGGAGCCGTCGGAGGAGAGGATGCGGCGGGCGAGGACGAGGTCGCCGATGCTGAGGTCATCGGAGAGGGAACCGGCGAAGCCGATGGAGAGGACAAGGGAGGGGCGGGGGGTGTCGGCGAGGAGGGAGGAGATGGAGGCGAGGGCCTTGTCCTTGCCGACGCCGGTAACGGTTACGGAGGCGTGGCCTTTGGAGGAACGCTTGATGCTTCCAAGCTTCCGGACTTCATCCTTCATTGCTGCAACAATTGCGATCATGATCTTATGGTTCCTGTCCCAGCCGGTCTAGGCGGCGGTGATGCCGCTCTTGCTGATGGCGCCGGACCGGATGAGGGTGAACCAGTCTTTGGGTGTGGTGATGGCGTTGAAGATTGTGGCGGACTCGAAGCCGCAGTGCATCATGCAGTTGGCGCACCGGGGGTCTTTGCCAACGCCGTATTTATCCCAGACTTCCGGTTTCATCACCTCGCTCATCCTGTCGACGTGTTCGTCGGCGAGGGGGTAGCAGGGTAGCCGCCAGCCCATGATGGTGTAGGTGGGGTTGGACCAGGCGGTGCACTGGTAGTCGCGTTCGCCGCGGAGGAAGTTGAGGTAGAGGGGGTTGTTGTAGAAGCGGATACCGTCGGAGCGGACTGGGTCGAGGATTTCCTTGAAGACGCGCTCGGACTCTGCGCGGTGGAGGAACTGGTCGCGGTCGGCGACGGCTTCGTAGTCGAAGCCGGGGGAGACCATGCAGCCTTCGACGCCCATATCAGTCATGGTGCGGAAGAGTTGGTGGAGGTCTTCGACGTCACTCCCGCGGAAGATGGTGGTGTTGGTGCATACGCGGTAGCCCTGGGCGAGGGCGCCGGCGATGGCGGCCTTGGCTTTCTTGAAGACGCCCTTGCGGTCGACGGACTCGTCGTGCTTCTCCTCCATGCCGTCCATGTGGACGACCCAGCAGAAGTACTTGGAAGGCTTTATCTTCTTCATGACGCGCTCCATGAGGAGGCCGTTGGAGCAGCAGTAGACGAAATACTTGCGGCTGACGAGTTCGTTTATGATGTCGGCGATCTGTGGGTGGATGGTGGGTTCGCCGCCTGCTATGGAGACGATGGGAGCGCCGGACTCTTCCACGGCGGCGATGGCCTCATCGACGGGCATCATCTTGCTCATCATGGCCTTGTACTCGCGGATGCGGCCGCATCCGACGCAGGAGAGGTTGCACATCTCCAGAGGTTCGAGCATGGTGACCATGGGGAAGCGTTTGCGGCCCTTGAGCTTCTGGGTGAGGATGTACTTGGCTATCCGGATGGACAGCTCCATTGGCCGCCTGGAGGGCTTGACGGCGGTGGGGGCATCGAGGGGTCTTTCGGTAGCGGTGGTCAATTGGTTGTTCCCTTCTAGTAATCTCTGGATACGAGGAAGTCGACGAGGCTTTGGGCCTCTTCCCGGGCCCAGTCGGAGAGGGGCAGGGGGGAGAGGGCTTCCATGGCCTGAGCGGCTTCATTGTTGATCATGTACTGGGCGGTTTCCTGGGCGCCGACGGCTTCGAGTATGCCGAGGACGTCGTCCACGTCCTGCTGGTCCAGCGTTGGTTTGCGATAGATGGACTCCAAGCGGCGGCGGTCGGGTGGGTCGGCGTTCTGGAGGGCAAGGACGATGGGGAAGGACTTCTTCTTGCGACGGACATCGTTGTCGGAGGAGCGGCCGGCCTTACCGGTGGTCTTTTCATCACCCCAGATACCGAGAACGTCATCGCGGATCTGGAACATTCTGCCGAGGCTGTTACCGTAGCGGGCAAATGCGTTGACGTGGGAGTCGTCGTCGGTGGCGAGGAGGGCGCCCATGCGGACGGCACAGGTAATGAGGGCGCCGGTCTTGAGCCTGATCATGGCGAGGTAGGCGTCTATGCCGATGTGGAGGGAGTCTTCGAATTGGAGGTCCTGGACCTGGCCTTTGATCATGGCCAGGCTGCTTTCGACGAGGAGTTGGGAGCAGCGGAGTGCTTTGGCTTCGGGGACGCCTCTTTCGGTCAGGGCGTGGGCGGCCTGATAGGCGGCGGCGTGCATGGCGTTGCCAATGGCGAGGGCTTTTGGCTGGCCCCAAACACACCAGACTGTGGGTTTGTGGCGGCGCATTTCATCGCCATCCTGAATGTCGTCGTGGATGAGGGAGAAGTTGTGGACGAGTTCGAGGGCGAGGGCGGCGGGCATGGCATGTTCCCAAGAACCGCCGAGGGCCTGGCAGGCGAAGAGGCAGAGGGCGGGACGGACGGCTTTTCCGGGGTCCTGGGGCGCGTCCAGAAAACGACCCTGCCGGTCGGCCCAACCGAGATGATACCGGAAGGGGCCGGAGAGCCGGAGGCTGCTGGTGGGAAGAATTTCGCCCAAGGCCGACTGGATGCCGCTGCCATAGTGGGTGAGCGGACCGGGGGGTTTGGGACGATTCTTCGCGGAGTGAACGCTTTGGGGTCCCGTGGTGATTGGCATGCAAACCCCTGGCGTGCGCCAAGAATACATAGTTAGACGATGTACGGAATGCTAGCAAAGGGGTATTGAGGTGTCAATATGAGGGAATGGCTGTGCGATGATGGGGACAAGACGAATGGGGGTGTGTGTGGTGATGGGGGATGGTGTTAAACTACGCTGACGGCTTGAGCCGCAGTTATTGTTGAAGGAGGAGGGCGGATGGTCCCACCGGAGTCGATTTTTGGGGCAGCGCCAATTTGGGTGGGAGTGTACGCGGCTTTGGCGGTGACGCTTGGGGCTTCGGGGCTGTTGTTTTATCGTCGGGTTGTAAGGCTGGTGCTGATGGGGAGGCCGGAGGCCCGGTTCGACAGGCCGTGGCGCCGTTTGGGGAATTTCCTGGCGGTGTTTCTGGGTCAGCGGAAGGTGCTGCAGCGGGTGTCGGTGCGGGACCTGTCGGGGATTGGGCACGTGCTTATCTTTTTCGGATTCCTGTCGTTCCTGTTGAGCTATGGGATATTTATTTTCGGGGACTCGGCGTGGGGGTCTTTTTCGCAGACGTTGTTTACGGAGGCGGGGGCGCGGGCATACGCGATGTACCTGGACATTGTGGCGGTGGTGATTCTGGCGATGCTGGGGTGGGCGGTAGTGCGGCGGTGGCTGATGAAGCCGCATCGCTTGAGTTTCGACCTGACGCGGAGCCGGGACGCCATAGTGATTGTTTCGCTGATTGGATCGTTGATGGCGAGCACGCTGCTGACGGAGGCGTTTTACGTTGCGAAGGGGGGCGAGGGGCCGGAGTCGTCGGTGATTGTGGGCGGTGCGCTGGGGCGGCTGTTCATGGACGCGGGATTGGGCGTCGACGGGGCGAACCTGCTGCATGGGCTATTCTGGTGGGCGCACCTGATGTTGATTCTGGGCTTCGCGGTGTACATACCGTTTTCCAAGCATATGCACATGGTGGCGACGCCGTTCAACGCGTTCTTCCACTCGCTGAAGCCAACAGGGACAATGGAGGCCATCGACCTGGAGACGGCGGAGCACTTTGGGGCTGGAAGCGTAGAGCAGTTCAGCTGGAAGCAGCTGCTGGACGGGTACGCCTGCGCGGTTTGTGGTCGTTGCACGGACTCGTGTCCGGCTAACATCAGCGGGAAGATTCTTTCGCCGATGCACGTGGTGGAGGACATCAAGGACCACCTGATGGAGGTGGGGGACTCCATCAGGGAGGGTGGAGAAGCAACGGATGGCAAGGCCTTGATTGGGGGTGTGGTGTCGGAGGAGGCAATCTGGGACTGCGTGTCTTGTGGGGCGTGCATGGAAGAGTGTCCGGTGCAGGTGGAGCACGTGCCGACGATTATGGACATGAGACGGCACCTGGTGTTGGAGGAGTCCAAGATGCCGGAGACGGCAATGGACGCGCTTTTAAGCATGGAGCAGAGGGGGCATCCGTGGCGCGGGAGCGAGTTTTCGAGGACGCAGTGGGCGGAGGGATTGGGGGTGAAGACGATGTCGGAGCACCCGGAGGCGGAGGTGCTGTTCTGGGTGGGGTGCACGTCGGCGCTGGAGACGAAGAGCCAGCGCATCGCGCGGTCGATGGCGCGGGTGCTGCAGAGGGCGGGGGTGGACTTCGCCGTACTGGGCGAGGAGGAACGTTGCACGGGGGACCCGGCCCGTCGGATGGGGAACGAGTACCTGTTTCAGATAATGACGCAGCAGAATATCGAGACGCTGAACAGGTACGAGGTGAAGAAGGTGGTGGCCACGTGTCCGCACTGCTTCAACACGCTGCGGAACGAGTACCCGCAGCTGGGGGGCGATTTCGAGGTGGTGCATTACAGCCAGATGGTGGACGAGTTGATTGAGGAGGGACGTCTGCGCCCGGTTGGACGGGTTGAGGAAGAGGTGGCTTACCACGACTCGTGCTTCCTGGGGAGGCACAACGGGATCTACGACGAGCCACGCCGGATCGCGAAGTCGATACCGGGGTTGAAGCTGGTGGAGATGGAGCCGAGGTGCCGGGAGCGGGGTTTCTGCTGCGGCGCCGGCGGCGGGCATATGTGGATCGAGGAGAGCCGGGGGCAGCGGATCAACCACGTGAGGACGGAGCATTTTCTGGAGACGGGGGCTGAGACGGTGGGGGTGTCTTGTCCCTTCTGCTTGCAGATGCTGGAGGAGGGGGTTGAGGCGAAGGGGGAGGCCGGGGGGA
>CAYQLZ010000026.1:0-26559 GCA_964418665.1 uncultured Dehalococcoidia bacterium
AGGGTGGGTTCCTGCCTCCGCAGGAACAAGGGAGGGGCGGAGATGATGGAGATGCCAAGGTATGCGGGTGGGCATAGGGTGGGTTCCTGCCTCCGCAGGAACAAGGGAGGGGCGGAGATGATGGAGATGCGAAGGTCTGCGGGTGGGCATAGGGTGGGTTCCTGCCTTCGCAGGAACAAGGGAAGGGGAAAGAGGGCAACCAGAAGGGTTACCCCTACGGGGGTTGAGTGTGTGGGTTGAAGGTGGGTTTTTGCCTTCGCAGGAGCAAAGAGGGGGAGGGCAGGTTTGAAACCTGCCCCTACCGGAGTTGTGGGTAGAGGGGGAAGGGGGTCAGGGGGCGAGTTGGGCGACGGCGGAGACGAGGCTTTGGATGTCTTCTTCGTTGTTGAAGGCGTGGGTGGCGGCCCGGATGCAGGATAGCTCCGAAACGGGGCGCACGACGATGCCGAATTCGTTCCAGAGCCTTTCGACGGCGTCGGTGTTGGCGATTCCTTCGATGGTAAAGGAGGTGAGTCCGCAGGCGCGGGCGTGGTCGGTGGGGGAGAGGACAGAGACGCCGGAGATCTCGGAAAGGGCCTGCTTCAGATGGCCGGCGAGGGTGCGGGTGCGAGCCTCCACGGCGTCGGACCCCATCTGCTGATGGAAGGCGACGGCTTCGAGGAAACCAGCGGCAAGGGGGGCGCTGGAGGTTGTCAAGAGGAACTTGTCCATAGTGTCGGTACTCGGTTCAAAGCCGCCATGTTCGTCGTAGGATGAGGCGGCGCGGCCGGAAACGCGGGTGGCAGCCACGGAGGGGATGAGGTCCTTGCGGATGTAGAGGGCGCCTGTGCCGTCGGGCCCCAGGAGCCACTTCTGGCCGGGGATGGAGTAGTAATCGTAGTCCATATCGCGGAGATTGAGGGCGATGTGGCCGGCAGTCTGTGCGCCGTCGATGAGCATCTGAACACCGGCGTCCCTGGTGACACGCCGAAGCTCTTCGGCGGGCATGCGGAGGCCGCAGGTGTACTGAATGTGGCTGAAGAAGAGGAGGCGGGTGCGGGGGGAGATGGCCTCGGCGACGCGGCTGACGATGGCATCGTGGGTATCGGTGGGGTCGAGGTCGAGGACCTTCAGCCGTACGCCGTGGCGCGCGGGGAGCATGTAGGCGGGGATTAGGACGGAGCTGTGCTCAAGGCCGAAGGTGATGACTTCGTCGCCTTCATTCCAATGGAGGCCGTTGAGGACGAGATTGAGGCCGTCGGTGGTGCACTGGGTGGGGACGATTTCGTCTGGGGAGACGTTTAGGAGGGAGGCGGCGGCCTGCTTCGCCTTCTGATGGATTTCGCGCCCGCTCCCGTAGACGGGAGGGCTGGTTGGACCGTTGAAGCTCTCGTAGGCGACGCGGTCCTGGACGGCCTCGACGACGGACCTGGGAGAGGGGCCGTCCCAGCCGGTGTTGAGGTAGACCATGTTTTGGGTGGCGGGAATCTGCTCTCTAAGCCGCTTGACGTCCAATTCTATTCTCCTGGTGGGTTTGTTAGCGGTAATGATAGCACTTGGCGCGTTAGTTGGGTGAGCCTGGTTGTGAGGGGGAGATGGGGAGGGCGGCCCATTCAGTCAGACGCCGCCAAAGATATACAATATCATCTAGCAATCTGGTAGTATCATCGTTTTAGTGTACTTGTTGGAAGATGAAGTATCACTAAAATAAGTACAGCGCACCCAGCAGCCGTTGAATTGTTACAATCAAGGAGGCCGCCCGCTATGACTGGAAGATTGGTCTTGATTGTGTTTCTGTCGCCGGTAGCGGTTATTTTGGTGGTTGGCATAATCCTGCTGATCGCCCGGTTTAGCCAGCCGGATGAGCCCAGGATAGGCCTAACTGCAAAGGCGCTGATGATGTCGCCAGGCGGAGATGAAATGGGCTTGGTAACGTTTCGGGAAACAGGCTCCGGAGTCCTGATCATGGCCGATCTGGAGGGGCTAACCCCTGGCGGCCACGCCTTCATTATTCATGAGCACGGCACGTGTGCGCCGGACTTCAACGCAGCCGGAGACCACTTCAACCCGACGGACGTGGACCACGGCTTCATCCATGCCAATTGGAGGGGTGGAGACGAGGGGGAGGCGCACGGCGGGGACCTGCCTAATATCTATGCCGCCTCCGACGGGGAGGCCCGGGCGGACTTCTTCAGCGTGGGAATCACCCTGGACGAAGGGTTGCGGCATTCCGTGTTCGACGCGGACGGCTCGGCCATAGTTGTGCATGAACGGCCGGACGCCTACGGGGAAGAGGAGTCGGACACCGGCAACCGGGTAGCCTGCGGAGTCGTCAGACCCACGTAGGTCTTGGAAAGATTGCCCGATTTCGGGCATCGGGATGGATGGGCAAAGTGGGGCATGGGTTCCCGCCTGCACATGAACGTTAGTGGAGGATTCGTGCGGGTTCCGCTTCCGGGTTACAACCTTCACCGGAATGACGGACAGCAGGAAGCCGAGGGGAAACGGAGTGTGGGCTAATGCCCTCCACGGACGTGGGATGAGGGCAAGAAAATTTGCGTTTACGGGCGTCTTGCTTCAAAATAGACAGGTTCATCTTTGCTGAGGCGTAGATTGGGAAACCGGCCTTGAAGCAAATTCGTAAGGTGGACGGGAGAACGTCAGGATGCGCGAAGAAGAAAAGAGACTTTCCGGGTCTACTTGCCCCCATTGCGGGGCGATGGACCAGGAGATGGGATCCAGGTGTGCGGGGTGCGGCCGGCTGATTGCGGAAGGAATTCCGGAGTGGGCCCAGCGAGGGCCCCGAAGGGGCATATTCGGGCGGCAGGGCCTGATATTCATGACGCAGAACAAGTGGCTGTTCATCGTAATGTCCGTTGTGGTTGTGGCGGCCATCGTATGGCACAACTACCACTTCATTCCCAACCCGGTGACTCTGATTAGAACGATGCCAAGCACGGACCTTTCGTCGCTTTCGGAGCCGGGCCAGTGGTCCATGGCGGCTGCGAATTACGAGAGGACCAGCTACATACCCAATCCACCGTCATTGCCGCAGGGGCGGCTTCTGTGGTCGAGTGAAGAGGACTTCATCAAGGGACAGTCGCTGCCGGCCATCGTGGACAGCACCGTCTATATCGGGAGCGATTTCAAGTTCTATGCGCTTGACGCCGATACGGGAGAGATTAGATGGCATCGGGAGATGGCGGGACTGGTTAATTCGTCGCCAGCGGTGGCAGGCGATTACGTGTATGCGGGGTCGACGGACTCGCGAGTGTGGGCCTTCGACAAGGATAGCGGGGACATCAGGTGGACGTATTCGACCAACAATTACAACAGCAGCGCGCCCCTGGTGCACAACGGGTTCCTGTTCATTGGGTCCGGTGACAAGTATATGTACGCGCTGGACGCGGGGACGGGCGAAAAGCTCTGGGAGTTCCGTACGGGCAACCTGATCACGGCGCCGCCGACCCTGCACAACGGGGTGCTTTACTTCACGTCCCAGGATGACAGCATGTATTCCGTGAACTACCGGACGGGAGAGGGAAGGATGCAGTTCCGCACCAGGAGCGTGCCTTCGTTCGAGCCGGCGGTGGTGTCGCACGGGCTGGTGTACATGCCATCCGCCAACGACATATTGACGGCCAAGGCGGGAATCCGGGAGACGCCGGGGAGGTGGCAGCGGGAGAAGATATGGAGGACGCTGTGGCTGCGTTGGGGGGCACCGATTCCAAGGCCGCCGGCCCAGCAGGGGACGAGTTGGAGGTGGGGACCGGAGAGGGGATTCATAACCGCGGCGCCGGCGATTACGGAGGAGTACCTGTACGTGGGAGACACGGAGGGTGTGCTCCGGGCCATGGAGCCGACGACGCCGGAGGAGTTATGGGCGTTCCAGGCGGAGGGGGCGATTCGGGGGACGCCGATTGTGGCCGGTGACATGGTGTATTTCGCCACGCTGGAGGGATTGGCTTACGGGGTCAACCGGCACACAGGGCAGGAGGTGTGGAGCGTTTCGGTGGGGGCGCCGGTGTTGTTGTCGCCTTCTCTGGCCGAGGGGAAGTTGTTCGTGCGGTCACAGGACGGGCGGATACACGCTATAGAGTGACGGGTCATTACATGACGGGTTACTGTGGCAGGGGTGAGGGTGTTGGTGTTCGGGTGAGGCCGTTGCCTTAGGGGTTTGGGGGAGTCACCCCCATCCCTTCGAAACGCCCAGGTCAGGCCAGGTCTTCCGCCGTCCGAGGGGAGAGGGGTAAGAGGATACCCTCACCCAGCCCTCTCCCAGGACGGGAGAGGGTAAGATGGGGATACAGACCCGATGTCGGCCTTCGCCGGAATGACGGTTATGGAAAGGACTCCATCAAGGGGGGAGAGGTGGGAGGGGGTTACCAGTGCCAGATGGAGTCGTGGGCGTCGAAGAGGTCCGCGAGGCCGTCGCGGCCGACGAGTTTGATGCCTTCGACCAGTTCAGACTCGTTGATGCCGCGGTCTTCCACGTCCTCCCTCACGACGTAGGTGTTTACGCCGGCTCCGACCAGGGCCTGCACGTCTTCGTCCAGCTTGGGTGGGTTGGAGAGGGAAACGCCGCCGATGGTTATTCCGCTGGCGTCCTGGCCCTGGACGGCGTAGTTGACGGCGTTGGAGCGGAGAAGGACTGAGATGTCGGCGCCGGCGTTCTTGAGGATGTGGGACATCCAGAGGATGGTATCGTCCTGCTCCTCCAGGGTGCCGTGGTAGGCGCGTTCGACGATGGAAAGGATTTTGGACATGAGACCCTCCTACTTGGTGCCGATTACCAGGGTGTTGGTGCTTTCCTGAGACCAGGCGAAGAAGTCGGCGGGGGCGCCGCGGCGGGCGCCGTCTATCCAGTTGCCGGCGCCGCGTTCGTCGACACAGAGGCCGCAGTTGATCCAGTCGACCTGCTCGGTGGCGAGGAGGCCGGCGATGAAGCGGGAGCTGGCGGGGTGGTCTTCTTCCTCGGCGGTGGTGCCCTTGACCGGGTTGGGGTGGGCCTCCTGGTCTTTCATGGTGAGGTTGACGGCGCCTTCGTAGGCGAAGACGTTGACCTGGTGGCCCTTGCGGACGGCGGCGTCCATGATGCGCATGGCCGTGGTGGTGGTCTCAGCCTCATAGGGCGGGTCCATTAGGGCGATGGTGATGGTTGCCATAGCTGCTCCTTGGTTGCTATTGACTGCGGATTGGTGAAGTTGCGAGTTTGCTCAGTGCCAGAGGGCCTTGGTGTCTTCCTCGGCGAGCATGTCGACGAGGAAATCAACGTCGGCCACCTCCACGCCGCCAACGAGGGGGGTGGGGGCGATGCCTCGCTCGCGGAGTGAGAAGTCGTCGGCCAGGACCCGGACGGGCTGGTTCTGCTGGAAGAGGTGGTTCAGGGGATTGTTCCTGACGCCGGGGCGGGTAACGAGGACGCCGTTCTGGATGAGGAAAAGGGTGACGTTGTTGCCCTTTCGAGCGAGGTCCGCGGCCATGTCGTACATATAGCGGGCGTCGCCGTATTCGAAGGGATCTCGGGATTCGATGAGAAGGTAGTTGGCCAAGAAGCACCCCCGCGGGAAGGCCAAGCGTCCGATTTGAGACGCTGCCTTGGGATGGGGCGATTATAGCAATTTTGGGCGCGTTGGGTCAATGGAGGGGCGGAGTTGGCCGGGGCTCGGTCGCGGCTTTCGCCGGGCGGAGGTTATGGAGGGGTGGTTTTCGTGTAGAATTGGCGTCGTGGAAGCGGGATTTCAGGAGCATTTCTTCGAGCGGATTGACGAGGGCGATGACGCGCTCTTCTACCGGGAGCCGCGGCTGGTCGTACACATAGACGAGGCGGCCATCCGGCAGATTGGCCGCATATTCGACGAGTTGCTGCCGGCGGAGGGGGCGCTTCTGGACCTGATGAGCAGCTGGCGGTCGCACCTGCCGGCGGGCTTCGATAGGGCGCGGACGGTGGGATTGGGGTTGAACGCAGTGGAGATGCGAAAGAACCCGCAGCTGGATGAGTACGTGGTGCACAACTTGAACCGGGAGCTGCGTTTGCCCTTCGAGGATGCGAGTTTCGACGGGGTGATTCTGACGGTTTCGGTGCAGTATCTGACACGGCCGGTTGAGGTGTTCCGGGAGGTGGGGCGGGTATTGAGGCCGGGGGCGCCGGTGGTGATTACGTTCTCCAACCGGATGTTTCCGACGAAGGCGGTGCGAATCTGGCAGGCGTGCAGCGACGAGCAGCGGATGACGCTGGTGAAGGTGTATTTGCAGCGGGCGGGGGCGTTCGAGGGTATCCGGGGGGAGGATCGGAGTCCGGAGCCGAGGGGGTTCAGCGACCCGGTGTTTCTGGTGACGGGGAGGAGGGTCGCGGCGTGACGGCGATTTGGGGGATTGGGGGGGGTGTTAGGCGGGTGTGGGTGTACACGCCGGGCATGCCTTCGGACGGCGTGATTGTTGTCACGCAGGCTGTGGTGGGGTGAGATGCCGGGGGTGGGCGTTTCTACTTTGTCGTAATGGAATAGCAGAACTCGCGTATTTTGGGAGGGTTGTGTTTTCCTGGGAGTCCGGCGGCGTTCAGGGCGCGGCGTGGAGGGGGAGGGGGTTTTGTGCTATGCTGGGGCGCACTTGATTTTGGGCGTCATATTCCTATGAAATTCGTGGTGGACCAATGCCAGCGGGTGGTGGGTTCGAAATACTTCGAACCCGTCATCATCACCATAATTGTGCTGAACAGCCTGATTCTGGGATTGGAGACATCCAAGGGCCTGGAGGAGCGGTTCGGCGATCAGATGCGCCTGGGGAACCAGGTGGCGCTGGTCATTTTCATCGTGGAGGCGATCATCAAATTGGTGGCGCTCGCGCCCCGCTCGTACCGGTATTTCAAGGACGGCTGGAACGTCTTCGACTTCATTGTCATCGTTGCGGCGCTGATACCCGCTACGGGCCAGCTGGCGGTAATCGCGCGGCTGGCGCGGCTGCTGAGGGCCATGCGGCTGATATCCGCGGTGAAGGAGCTGCGGCTGATCATTTCGGCGCTGGTGCGTTCGATTCCAAGCGTGGGGCACGTGATGGTGCTGATGGGCATCATTGTATACATCTACGCCATCATGGGGTACCACTTCTTCCACACTCACGACCCGGAGAACTGGGGGACGCTGGGGTTATCGCTGCTCACGCTGTTCAACATCATCACGCTGGAAGGGTGGATTGAGGTGATGGCGACCGCGATGGAGTTGAACGGGTATGCCTGGATCTACTTTGTAAGCTTTGTGGTGGTGGGGACGTTCGTGGTTATCAACCTGCTCATCGGGATCCTGATCAACAACCTGGACGAGGCGAAGTTGGAGCGGCTGCGGGAACTGGAGTCGCCGGTGACTGCGAAGGAGCTGATGCGGGAGATTCGGACGACGCAGGAGTCGCTGTCGCGGCTGGAGGCGCGGCTGGGGAAGACGGAGGGGTTGGTGGAGGAGGAGAGCCGACGGGAATAGGTCCCGGGCCGGAGAACGGCTAGAGCCAGTGGCAGCCGTTTCGGAGGACGCGGGCCTTGTCGTGGTTGCAGTGTTTTCCGAGGTTTGCACGCACGGCTTTCACGCTATTTCGCAGGGCGGTTTCAGCCCAGGGCGCCGATGATTCTTCGGAGCCGGGACCCCAGAATTCGTGGGGCGGGAGGATGATGTCACCGTCTACGGGGTCGCCTGAGAGGACGTAGCGACGCTGGTGGGCGCACAGGACGGCGAGGGCGCAGAGGAGGGCGGCGCGGTGGTCGTGGTCGACGACGGCTTCCAGGGGGGTCTCCAGCCTGCGTCCGGGGGCGAGGGACTCGATCAGCCTCATGAGATATGGCCCCACGTAGGAGGGTCGGCGGGCCTCGGGGACTGCAGCTTCCCAGAATAGGTCCGAGGCGTTGCGCTTGGGGCGGAGGGTATGGAAGGCGGCGTCGGGGAGCAGGACGGAGAGGAAGGCGTTTGGGAACACCTCCAGGATGCGGGAGCGGTTTACGGGGTTGGGGTGAGTGGCGAGGTCAAGGGTGAAATGACATTCGTTCTGGAGCTTGAGGACCAACTCAGCGAGGAGGGTTGCGTGCTTATGAAGCTGCTGGCCGGAGGGGGCGCTGGTGGCGCCGGGCTTGCCGCGCTTTGCGAAGACGCCGCGGGTGAGGAGGGCGTCGGAGCTGCGGTAGTGGGGGACGACGCGGAGGCCGGGGGTAAGGGGGCCGTCGATGCCAACGCCGAGGAGGTTCGTGCCTAGGGGGACGAGGGCGCGGAGGTCCTGGAGGCGTTGCGATTCGCAGGTGCCGGTGTTTAGGCATTTCCAGCTGAGGGCGGTGGGGGTCATTTTCAGCAGGCAGAGGCCGGTGGAGCGTCGGGTTTTGGAGTAGCCGACGTCGATGCCGAGGGCGTATTGCGTGGGTTGGGGGTGGTTTTCGTCCATGGCGGCATTCATAAGATACGGGAGATTGACTGGCCGGGGAAGGGGGACGCTGGGTGTCGGGTCATTCCATGACGGCTAGCTCCGGCCTGTTGGAGGAGATTGTGTGTGGGGACGGTCGTTGCCTTTGGGGGGATGGAGAAGGCAGGTTTGAGACCTGCCTCTACCGGGATAGATGCGGGAGGGCGACCACAAGGGTCGCCCCTACGAGGGATTGGCGAGTTGGTGATGATAGCGGCGATTTCGTGTGGGTGGAGGGTGGGTTGCTGCCTTCAGAGACCTTTGGGTAACTGCAGGCCGCACGCCCCGAATTCCCGAATGACCCTCACCCCTTCGACAAGCTCAGGGCAGGCTCAATCCTCTCCCAGGACGGGAGAGGAGGGAAGAGGGTACAGACCGGGTACACTGGTAACAGGTAGACCGGGGACATGGGTAACACATCAATCCACAATAGGAGCAGTTCTAATGAGGAGAGATGTGATGCCCTGGAAGGAATCGAGTGCCTTCAGTGAGCAGAAATTGTTCATAGACAGATGGCGTACGGGGGAGGAGACCTTCTCTGAGCTGTGCCACCGGTTCGGCATCAGCCGAAAGACGGGCTACAAGCGGGTCAACCGGTACAAGGAGTGCGGGTACGAGGGTCTGGGAGACCGCAGCAGTGCGCCACACACCCATCCCAACGCGACGAGTCCGGAGATAGTCCGGCAGTTGATCGAGGAGAAGCGGGCCCATCCCACCTGGGGACCCAAGAAGCTCATATCCGCTCTGGGAGCTGAGGACCCGGATACCCCTTGGCCGGCGCCCAGCACAGCAGGCGCTATCCTGGACCGGGCCGGCCTGGTCAAGCGGCGCCGTCGCCGCAGGCAGACCGCTCCATGGAGCGACCCCTTCGCCCAGGCTGTCCATGCCAACGACGTGTGGGCCATGGACTTCAAAGGTTGGTTCCGCACCAGGGACGGAAACCGGGTGGACCCCCTCACAGTGCAGGATGCCTCTTCTCGTTTCCTCCTCGCCTGCGTAGGTCTGGATCAGCCCAGAACATACCAGGTGCGCAGATCCCTGGGGAGAATCTTCAGGGAATACGGCCTGCCCGGGGTCATTCGCACGGACAACGGGCCTCCCTTTGCCAGCGTGGGCCTGGGCGGCCTCACCACACTCTCCGTCTGGTGCATCAAGCTCGGCATCATCCCTGAACGGATCCAACCCGGCCACCCCGAGCAGAACGGCAGGCTGGAGCGTCTTCACAGAACCCTCAAGGCGGAGACGGCAATTCCTCCCAGGTCCAGCCCCAGGAGTCAGCAGAAGGCCTTCGACGCCTTCAGACACTCCTACAACCAGAAGCGCCCCCATGAGGCCCTCGGACTGCATCCTCCCGCTCTCTTCTATCAGCCTTCCCCACGGGAGTACCCCACCCGAGTCTCCTCACCCCAGTATCACAGCCATGTCACCGTCCGAAAGGTCAGGACCAACGGTCAGATCAAGTGGAAAGGTCGCCTGCTGTACCTCAGTGAAGCCCTCAAGGGAGAGCCCATAGGCCTCATCCAGCAATCCCCAGGATGCTGGCACATCATCTATGGCCCCCTCCGCATCGGCTTGCTGGACGAATACTCCCTTAAGGTGGTCCACTCCCCTGCAAATGTGTTACCCATGTCCCCGGTCTACCTGTTACCCAGGTTCCCGGTTGCACAGAGGGGGTGATTGGGGTGGTGCGAAGGGGGCTGTTGCAGATATGCAAATCTCTCCGCCATGGGAGAAGGCTAGGCCTGCCCTGAGCTTGCCGAAGGGATGAGGGTCTCCTTCTCCTCAAAGGCAACGCCTTCCCCCACGCACCAACCCTCTCCCCCCTTTCAAGAGTTTGCCGTCACGCAGTGACCCTGTCACCTTGACAGCCCCGCCTCCCAAAACTATCTTGGTTCCAACGGCTCGTCCCCGCTGACGGGAATCCCAAGAAAACCCCGAGAGGTGAGACATGTTCACCAAGAAGGAAATCGACGCCCTCTTCGCCGACCTGCGCAAGGAGTGGTACAAGACCCCCGAATGGGAATACCTCAACCGTCAGGCCCACCTTGGCCTCGCCTCCATCGACAGCGGCCGCAGCATCGACGACATCGATTCCCGCATCGTCGAACTCATCCGCAAACACCAGGCCCCAGACTAAGTTCCTTCCGCCTGGGACTTAACGCGCCCGAAACTCCTCTATGTCCGGCGGCCTCTCCCCCTCAACTGCGAACCGCGCCAGCCGCTCCCCCAGCAGCGGCCCGAACTTGAACGCCCTCCCGCTCATCCCGCACCCGTAGATAACCCGCGCGTCCGCGTCCAGCGCATCCAGGATGAACCGTCCGTCCTCCGACCGGTCGTAGAAGCAGGTGTGAGTCCTTTCCACCGTGGCCCCCGCCACCGCGGGCAGGAAATTCCCCACCGTCGACACCACCCTCTCAAGGTGCTCTGGCGGCGGGTCCTCTCGTTCGTCGGGATGGCCGATAGTCCGGAAGGCCGTGTCGTCCGCCACCTTCAACTCTCCGCCCACAACCGGAAACCCGTAGCAGTCCGAAGTCAGCGAAATATACATGGGCAGCCTCCCCGGCGTCAGCATCGACGAATCTTCCGGAGGACGCAGGTAAATCAGCGGCTGCTCCGTCAACGTCAGCATTCCCCGCAACTGGGGCAGAAGCCCCTCCGTCCACCCGTTCACCGCCACCACCACCGCGTCCGCCCGGAATTCTCGCCCGTCTGACGCAGCAAGCCTGCACCCGTCCCCCACCGTCTCCACGCTCGTAATCTCCACGCCGGGGTGATACTCCACCCCCGCCTTCAGGCCAAGCTCCAGCGTTGCCTCCAGCGCCTTCGAAGCCTCCAGGAAACCCGCCTGAGGGTCTATGACCGCCTCATTCAATGCTCCCCCATCGAATTGCGGGTACAGCTTTGCCAATCCTGCCGGACTCACCCGCTCGTAAGGCGCCCCATGCTCGTCCATGCAACGCAGCGCGTCCTCAAGCCACGACGCCGCGCTGTCGTACGGAAACACGTGCCCGCCCGTCGTCGTAACCCCGTCGCCCCGCTCCACCAGCAGTGCCAGCCCCGTCTGACGAAACACGGGACTCCCCCACCGACGTCCCAACGACAACCACATATCCCGCACCTCGCCCGACCACGCCGTCAGGGTGTTGTCCGGTCCGCTCAGGAAGCGAAACACCCTGTTCAGGTCCGTCGACGCGGCGCCCGTGTGCCCCACTTCCGCCGCCTCGTACAACGACACCCGCACCCGTCCCTGGCCCCTCACCGCCGCAGCATAAGCCGCCGAAACCCCAACAATCCCGCCCCCCACAACCGCAACCTCCCGCCGCCCAATCCTCTCATACGCCGCATCCCATGCTGTCAACAACTCACTCATCTACAAATCTCCTATGGAAAGGGGTTTGGTGAGGCCTGCGCGACGCTCCGAATCCGTCTCGTCCACCATGCGCGCCAGGAAAGTCTCTGATTCTCGGGTGGCAAACAACTCGTCCCACTTCCGATTTGGTTCCATCTCCTCCAGCAGCAGGCGGGCTAATCTCTCCTGCTCTTCCTCCGGTAACTTGGAGGCCCCCTCAAAGGCTTCACCAAGGAGTTGGTTCATTTGCATCCTCCTGACCCAATGGGCACATAATACCGAGCGTTCTTCTTAGGCTTCGCGCCAAGACGATTCAACAAGTCCTTCACCATTTCCGACACCATAGAATGTTCCTCCGTACCAGGCATCGCTATCTCGAACCACTTTTTCAACCTGCTCTGAGTTGCGCCTCCATGAAGCCCATTGCATGTACGACATGCCATCTTGTCCCGCTTGCCGGAGTGATCCAAATAGAACTCGGCCGTCATCTCCCTATATCCGATGAATTTGCTGGGGCCTACCGCGTCGATCTCAGGGATGTAATACCAGTTCGGATAGTTTCGATGCGGTCCACATAGTTCCGGCTTAACCTCGAGGCCACTATTAAACGCCTTGGTGCTTTCAACTACCTGTTCATAACTCTCTACGAGTCTTTCTCTATAGGACATCTTCGAATGCTCCTCACTCATACTCATTCCCCCTACCTCAAATACAAACTCACCCGCGCGTGCGGAAACTCCACCCGCAGCGTCGCCCCCATGTCCTTCGACACCGTCTCCTCATACGCAACAAACCCCGCATCCTCCGGCGGCAACCGGTGCGGACACTCCTCCCGACGCTGCTCCCACGGACACAGGTGCATGTCCGCGTGGCTGTCCCAGAACCCCACCACCTTGAAGGGATAATATAACGCCTCCGCCGCCGCCCGCAGGTCCGCAATTATCTCGCTCGGACGGAATACCTCGTGCTTCTCAACATTTACCTGCACCGACCACACGGCTTCACCTCTATTCCTCGACTGTCCGACCCGCTACGCCCCCCCACTATAGTCCACGTATGCCGTCACCACCTCGCTGAAGAAGTTCACCGCCTCCGTCCCCTGCTCCCGCGGCCCCACCCCCGACGCCTTGGACCCGCCGAAGGGTAGATGGACCTCCCCTCCCAGCGTCGGCGCGTTCACGTGCACCATCCCCGCATCCACCCCCTCGATGTACCGGAACGCCTTCCGCACGTTGCCGGTGTATATGGACGATGACAAGCCGAACTGCACGTCGTTGGAAATCTCTATGGCGTGCGCCAGATCCCGGCACGAAAACACCGTCAGAACCGGCCCGAATATCTCCTCCTGGGCGATCCGCATATCCGGGTCCACGTCTGTGAATATCGTCG
Source organism: uncultured Dehalococcoidia bacterium (assembly GCA_964418665.1). Taxonomy (GTDB): domain Bacteria; phylum Chloroflexota; class Dehalococcoidia; order Lucifugimonadales; genus JAPULR01. The sequence continues at coordinate 13,151 of CAYQLZ010000026.1, forward strand.
GCTCGATGTAAAGCCCCCCGTCGAACTCCGTTCCCGTCAACGCGCTCCCACCGTGCAGCAGGTTCGCCCCCTCGTCCCTCCCGATTCCGATGTACTCCATAATCTTCTCGAACTGCCCCTCGCTCGCCACCGGTCCCACGTCGTTCGAGTCCAACCCGTCCCCCACCGTCATCGCCTTCGTCCTCGCAACCAGCCCCTCCAGGAAGCCCTCCATCGCCGATTCCTCAACAATCACCCGGCTGGTGGCCGTGCACCGCTGCCCCGTCGAACCGAAGGCCGCAATCGCCACCGACCCGATGGCCTGCTCCATGTCCGCGTCCGAAAGCACGATGACGGCGTTCTTGCCGCCCATCTCGCACTGCACCTTCTTCAGACTCGCTGCCGCCTGCGAATACAGCTTCGCCCCCACCTCCGTGGAACCCGTAAAGGAGATGCCCGCGATGTCCCTGTGGTTCACCATGTAGTCCCCCACGGACCTGCCTGGCCCGGTCACCAGGTTCAATACCCCCGGCGGCAGCCCCGCCTCCACGAACGTCTCCGTCAGCTTGATGGCGCTCAGCGGCGTCGACGACGCCGGCTTGAATACGATGGAATTGCCGCAGATCAGCGCCGGCGCCATCTTCCACGCCGGAATCGCCAGTGGGAAGTTCCATGGCGTGATGACCGCCACCACTCCCAGCGGACGCCTGATTGTATACGCTACCGTGTCACGCGCTTCCGAAGGCGTGGTGTAGCCAAACATCCGCCTCCCCTCTCCCGCGGCGTACTGGATGATGTTCAAAGAACGTTGCACCTCTGCCCGGGCGTCCGGCAGCGACTTCCCTTCCTCCAGCGTGATTAGCCGCGCGAACTCCTCGAAGCGGTCCCGCATCAGTCCATGCACACGGTAGAGGATATCCGCCCGTTGGGGCGCGGGAGTCGCCGCCCAACCCGCCGCCGCCTCCCTGGCTGCCGAAATAGCGCTCTCGGCGTCCTCGATCCCGGCTGCCTGCACCGCGGCCAGCACCTGGTCCCGGTGGGCCGGATTCCGCACTTCGTAGCTGTCTCCACTCGTCGAGTCCACCCACTCCCCTCCGATGTGCAGGTTGGTATTTTCGATACCCAAACTCTTGGTAGAGGCGTTCCACCAGGGGGGCGCGTTGAACCGCAGATGCGGCTTCTGCTTGAACCTTTTCCCACAGTCCGATAACAGCTGCTGCACCTTGTTGAAGATGACCCCATATTCCGCCGAGTCCGACTCCGTCTCCCGGAACCATCTCCCCAATCTGGGGTCCGTCAAGCCACCGTTCAGACTGCCCTTGCGGTTGGCCTCGTAGAATTCCCCCGTCATCGCCTCAAACCCGATGAACTTGCTCGGCGCCACCGCGTCCAGCTCCGGCACGTAATACCAGGACTTGAACCGCAGCAGGTTGGCCTGCAATCCCTCATGGTCCTTCACGGCCTCATGGAATGCCTCCACATTCGTCCGCACCTGCTCATAGCTCGTCACCAGCGACCGGTTGGTTCGTTCAGCCATCGTTCACCCTCCGCCTTCATTTGCGAGAAAACCCCAGTATAATGCAGCACCCAAACCCCCGGCAAAACCCCCTCTCCCTCCCCCCAAAGGCAAACCCTTGCAAAACAGCATCTCCGTGTCCCTCTTACCTCCTCTCCCGTCCTGGGAGAGGATTGAGGTGGGTACAGACCGGGTACACTGGTAACAGGTAGAACGGGGACATGGGTAACACATCAATCCACAATAGGAGCAATTCTAATGAGGAGAGATGTGATGCCCTGGAAGGAATCGAGTGCCTTCAGTGAGCAGAAATTGTTCATAGACAGATGGCGTACGGGGGAGGAGACCTTCTCTGAGCTGTGCCACCGGTTCGGCATCAGCCGAAAGACGGGCTACAAGCGGGTCAACCGGTACAAGGAGTGCGGGTACGAGGGTCTGGGAGACCGCAGCAGTGCGCCACACACCCATCCCAACGCGACGAGTCCGGAGATAGTCCGGCAGTTGATCGAGGAGAAGCGGGCCCATCCCACCTGGGGACCCAAGAAGCTCATATCCGCTCTGGGAGCTGAGGACCCGGATACCCCTTGGCCGGCGCCCAGCACAGCAGGCGCTATCCTGGACCGGGCCGGCCTGGTCAAGCGGCGCCGTCGCCGCAGGCAGACCGCTCCATGGAGCGACCCCTTCGCCCAGGCTGTCCATGCCAACGACGTGTGGGCCATGGACTTCAAAGGTTGGTTCCGCACCAGGGACGGAAACCGGGTGGACCCCCTCACAGTGCAGGATGCCTCTTCTCGTTTCCTCCTCGCCTGCGTAGGTCTGGATCAGCCCAGAACATACCAGGTGCGCAGATCCCTGGGGAGAATCTTCAGGGAATACGGCCTGCCCGGGGTCATTCGCACGGACAACGGGCCTCCCTTTGCCAGCGTGGGCCTGGGCGGCCTCACCACACTCTCCGTCTGGTGCATCAAGCTCGGCATCATCCCTGAACGGATCCAACCCGGCCACCCCGAGCAGAACGGCAGGCTGGAGCGTCTTCACAGAACCCTCAAGGCGGAGACGGCAATTCCTCCCAGGTCCAGCCCCAGGAGTCAGCAGAAGGCCTTCGACGCCTTCAGACACTCCTACAACCAGAAGCGCCCCCATGAGGCCCTCGGACTGCATCCTCCCGCTCTCTTCTATCAGCCTTCCCCACGGGAGTACCCCACCCGAGTCTCCTCACCCCAGTATCACAGCCATGTCACCGTCCGAAAGGTCAGGACCAACGGTCAGATCAAGTGGAAAGGTCGCCTGCTGTACCTCAGTGAAGCCCTCAAGGGAGAGCCCATAGGCCTCATCCAGCAATCCCCAGGATGCTGGCACATCATCTATGGCCCCCTCCGCATCGGCTTGCTGGACGAATACTCCCTTAAGGTGGTCCACTCCCCTGCAAATGTGTTACCCATGTCCCCGGTTTAACTGTTACCCAGGTTCCCGGTTGCACAGAGGGGGCGGAGATGAAGGTTATGCAAGGGTCTTCAGGGCGGGAGAAGGGAAAAGAGCGAATGGGTCAGGCGAGGACGTTGTAGCGGTAGCGGGAGGTGAGGAGTCGTCCCTCGTCGAAGCGGCTGGCGCGGAGGGGCGAAAGGTCCAGGGTGGTTGCCCGGCCCTGGGTGACCATCTCAGCCATGAGCTGTCCGACCATGGCGCCGAGCTTGAAGCCGTGGCCGCTGAAGCCTACGGCGCAGAAGAGTCCATCAACGCCGGGGACGCGGTCCAAAACGGGGTGCCAGTCCGGGGTGGTGGTGAAGAGGCCGGACCATCCGCCACGGAAGTATCCGTCCGCGATGGCGGGCATGCGGTGGACCAGCTTCGCCAGGGAGTCTTCCACGGTCTCAGGGTCCACGCCCTGGTTGTAGTCGTCAACTTCGACGGCGTCCTCGCCCACGCCGATGACGGTGAGGTCGGTGGAGTGGGGGCGGAAGCTGAACTCCTGGAGAATGTCGCCGACGATGGGGTGGGACGGGAGGCTTCGCTCCGGCCTGCGGACCATGATGACCTGGTGACGGATGGGTTCGAGGGGGATATCGAAGCCGTGGGGTTGGAGAAGTTGGGGGGACCAGGGTCCGGCGGCGACGAGAGCCGTGCCGGTGTGGATTACGGAGCCGTCCTGGAGGGTGACAGAACGGACGCGTCCGTCTTCCACGTTTACCGAGACGGCGGGGGAGCGTTGACGAACCTGTGCGCCGTTTTTGCGGGCGGCTTCGGCGTAGCCCGCCGTTACGAGGTAGGGATCGGCGTAGCCGGACTGGGGCTCGAAGGCGATGCCGCCCGCGTCGGGGACGTTCAGCATGGGGGCGATTTCCAGCAGGTCTTCGGGAGACACGACGGAGGTGTCGATGCCCAGACTGCGCTGCATGGCGATGTTGTCCTCCATGGCGGCCTGGTCCTCCGGGCCGACGATGACCACATAGCCGGTGTTGACGTAGCCGGAGGGGAGGCCCGTCTCGTCCTGAAAATCGCGGTAGCGCTTCATGCTCTCCCAGGCCATGGCCGAGGTGATGGGGTTGGAGTAGTGCATGCGCAGGATGGCCTGGGAGCGTCCGGTGGAGCCGGAGGCGAGGACGCCCTGCTCCAGCAGGAGAGCGTCCCGGACGCCCATGCGGGTCAGGTGGTATAGGATGCTGCAGCCCATGACGCCGCCACCGATAACGACGACTTCCGCCGTGTTGTTCATGTGCACCCCCAACTTTCGGCAAGATTCTGCGTCTATTATATTTGGCGAAGGGGGATCGGTCACTGTTTGGGTTTCGCCGGTGGCAAACGGGGGATGCGCATTCGTTGGATCACGCCCTTGATTTCAGGATCAGGACAGAATTGGGAAATTCAGAACGAAACTGTTGACGATGATGGGGTTCGGGGCGTAGCCTTGGCATGCCAGAGCGTGGCGACCGGCGTAAAAGGAAGGTTTGAATGGTGCAGTGCACGACCACATACGGGGAGCAGAGCAGGGTCTTCCTGGCCCAGGCGCATGAAGAGTTGGCCAAGGGCGACCTGCAGCAGGCGTCGGAGAAGGGGTGGGGAGCAGCGTCGCGGATGGTGAAGGCTATCGCGCAGGAGCGGGGGTGGCGACATCGGAGTCACCGAAGCTTACTTGACGCAATGGATCTTCTGCGTAGTGAAACGGGTGACGAAGAATTGGAGGTCCAGTTTGGTGCAGGAGAGAACCTGCATCAGAACTTCTACGAGAATTGGTATTCAGCCGACTCCATAGCACTCAGGCTGCGGCTGGTGGAGGGGTTCGTGGACAAGGGAGAGAAGCTGCTGGGGGCAAAGCCCTAGGTCGGCGATAGTTTCCGCTTCATACCTGCAGGGAATCCACGTTGAACCTCCACGTCGGAATCTACGACCACCTGGGCTGGGCAGTTGCGGTCACAGCCACCGGAGACCATCACGTTGTGGACCGTCGGAGAATCGACCTGATCGAGCCGGGCGTGCCGAACATGCCGATTCACCATCCTGGGAGTGACTGGTCAGTCGAGGCGGTGACGGAGCTTGTCGCCCGTGTGCACGAGTCGGCGGGGCGCGCGACTGCCGCTTCGCTCGAAGGGCTGGGGGCGGCGCTGCCGGGACCCGTGACATCCGTACATCTCCGCGCAATACCGCCCGACTTCCCCGCAGACGTCGCCACCCAACTGCGGCCGCCATACGAGTCTCGCGCCGATGGGATCATGTACCGGCGGGTGATTGCGTCGGCGGCCCGGGCCCGCGGATGGCAGGTGGAGTTCTACGACGCGAGGACCGCCGAGACGGATGCAGCTATGCTTCTTGGCGCCCGCGCCGAAGAGGTGCTACTAAATCCTCGCAACAGGCTGGGCCCGCCGTGGACGAAGGACCACCGCACCGCGCTGGCGGCTACAATTCTCGCCGTCCTGCGATAAACAGCGCCGTAGATTCGTCGGCAAGGACGGCTGCTCGCTGTCATACAAGGGCATTCTGTGGTGACTCAGGAAAGCAGAAAACATCGTTTGACTTTGGCGGAAGGAAGTTTGAAGATTTAGGGGTAACAGAATCTTGCAAGGGCGGGTGAATGCAATGGTTGTAGCACCGGAATCCGTCGGCATGAACGCCAAGGGGATCGAACGGGTCAAAGCGCTGTTCAACGAGCAGATAGAGCAGGGGTTGCATCCCGGGGCGGCGATGGCCGTGTACCGGCACGGAAAGCCGGTGTTGGACCTGTACGGCGGGATGGCCGACGTGGAGGCGGGAAAGCCTGTCGAAAAAGACACTCTTTTCGTCATCTTCTCGTCGACGAAGCCGCTGGCGGCCTTCTGCTGGCACCTCCTGTGGGAGCGCGGGCAGTTGGAGATGGGAGACTGGATTGCCGACCGGTGGCCCGAATTTCGCGAGGGAGGCAAGGGGGGTGTGACGGTAAAGCACATCCTCACCCACACCGGGGGCTTCCCGGACACGCCACCGGAGCTGACGCCGGACAAGCTCGTCGACTGGGAGGCCTGTGTTTCAGCCGTCGCCAAGGCCCCGCTGCGGTTCCAGCCGGGGGAGGCCATCGCATATCACTCGCTGAACTTCGGCTGGGTGGTGGGGGAGGTGCTGCGCCGGGTGGACGGTCGGACAATCAGCCAATTCCTGCGGGACGAGGTGACGGAGCCGTTGGGGATGAATGACTTGTACCTGGGACTGCCGGCGTCGGAGGAGCACCGGGTAGCCAAGCTGTACGTGTCGGAGGAGATCGAGACGCCGGAAGTGGTGCAAATCTTCAACCAGCCGGCGGCGCACCAGGCGGTGATTCCCGCCGCCAACGGCATCAGCACGGCGCGGGACCTGGCCCGCTTCTACGCCATGCTCAGCATGTCCGGGGAGCTGGACGGGGCCGAGGTGATCCGATCAGGGGTTATCAGGTACATCGCCGCGGTTCAGGTAGAGGGGGAGGACGCGCTTTCCGGGAATGAGGTGAAGCTGGGGTTGGGGTTTGCCGTGGACGACCCGCGGATGGGTTCGCAGAGGTCTTCGGGCAGATATAACCACAGCATCGGACACAGCGGATTCGGCAGCAGCATCGGTTGGGTGGACCTGGAGGAGCGGCTGGCGGTGGCGATAATCACCAACGGCGTACGTGGCGAGGAGTCGAACGAGGAGCGGCTGAAGGCGCTTTCGGAGGCGGTTCGGGACGCGTGTGAGTAGGGTTAGTTTGAGGCGGGGTTGCCTGTGGGGGAGATGGCGGGTTACCGGGGCGAGATTCCTCGGCTAGGCTTCGCTGCGGTTGGGGAGGTGCGCCTGGCTCCGGACGACGCTTGAGGGGAGGGCAGGTTTGAAACCTGCCCCTACCGGGAGGTGGGAGGTTTGGCGCGTTTTGGCAGGTGGGGCGGGGGCTGGGCGTGGGTTCCTGCCTGCGCAGGAACAAGAGAGGGGAAAGGGTTCCCGGCTAGGCTTCGCTGCGGCTGGGGAGGTGCGGCTGGCCCCGAACGACGTTTGAGGGGAGGGCAGGTTTGAAACCTGCCCCTACCGGGAGGTGGGAGGTTTCGGGCGTTTACGCAGGTGGGGCGAGGGCTGGGCGTGGATTCCTGCCTGCGCAGGAACAAGAGAGGGGTAGGGATTCCCGGCTAGGCTTCGCTGCGGTTGGGGAGGTGCGCTTGGCACCGGACGACGCTTGCGGGGAGGGCAGGTTTGAAACCTGCCCCTACCGGGAGGTGGGAGGTTTCGGGCGTTTACGCAGGTGGGGCGGGGGCTGGGCGTGGGTTCCTGCCTGCGGAGACCTTTGCGTAACCCAAGGGACAGCCCCATCTCCACCCCAATGACCCTCACCTCAATCCTCTCCCAGGACGGGAGAGGAGGTAAGAGGGAGCGGAGATTAAGGTTATGTAAAGGTCTCCCTGCGCAGGAACAAGAGAGGGGAAAGGGTTCCCGGCTAGGTTGTGCTGCGGTCGGAATGTCGTCGGGTTAGATGTTGGGGGGGAGGGTGCGGGAGCCGCCGTCGACGACGATGGTCTCGCCGCTGATGTAGGCGGCTTCGTCGGAGGAGAGGAAGAGGATGGTGTCGGCGATGTCTTCGGGGCGGCCGATGCGGCCCATGGGATGGCTTTCGGCAATGTTGCGAAAGGCCTCCGCGCTGCCGCTGCTGCCCCGGGCCTGGGGGGTGTCCACGGTGCCGGGGGCGATGCAGTTGATCCGGATGCCCTTCGAGGTGTACTGGCTGGCGGCGCCGAGGGTGAAGTGGATGACGCCGGCCTTGCTGACGGCGTAAGGGAGGGAGCGGGCGTAGGCGGAGATGCCGGCCATGGAGGAGATGTTGACGATGGCACCGCCGCCGCCCTTCTCCATGACTGGTATGGCGGACTTGCAGCAGAGGAAGAGGCCGCGGAGGTTGGTGTTCATCATCAGGTCCCAGTCGCGTTCGTCGATCTCCGCCAGGGGCGGGGCCAGCAGGAGCACACCGGCGGCGTTGACGAGCACGTCCAGGCCGCCGAAGCGGGAAACGGTTTCGTCCACCATCCGCTGTACCTGGTCGGTCTTGGAGACGTCGACGGACACAGAGGAGGCGTGGGGGGTGATTTCGCGGAGTTCGGCGAGGGTGGCGTCGGAAAGGGCGGCGTTGCGGTCGGCGATCATGACCTTCGCGCCTTCACGGGCGAAGCGTATGGCGGCGGCGCGGCCGATGCCGGAGGCCCCGCCGGTGATGAGGGCGACCTTGTCCTGGAGTCTACCGGGCATGTGAACGCCTTAACCCAGGGACTCTTCTATGAGGGCGTTGAGGCGGCCTTCGACGGCGACGTAATCGACGGGTTCGACGGGGACGGGCAGTTGGTCTATCTGCTCCTTGAGGGGGCCTTTAAGGACCTGAGCCTCATCTTCGGACAGATCCCACTGGTCGACAAGGTCGTCGGGGCTCCACTGGGCAATCTGGCGGAAACCGTAGTCCTCGACGGCTCTTTTGGCTATTTCCTTGAGCTTGTCCATGACATTTCCTTCTGCGAGTGATGTGTGATCGACCTATCTCCTGCCGTAGGCGCTCCGGGCGCCGCCATCCACGACGTAGGTGGCACCGCTAACGAAGGATGCTTCGTCGGAGGCCAGGAAGAGGATGGCGTTGGCGATCTCTTCGGGTCGGCCGATGCGGCCCATTGGATGTTCAAGTGCGGCCTCTTCGAGGGTCTGTGCGCTCTGGGTGCTGCCGCGGGCCTGGGGGGTGTCCACCGGGCCGGGGACGACGCAGTTTATGCGGATGCCCTGGGGGGTGTACTGGCCGGAGATGACGGAGGTGATGTGGATGACGCCAACCTTGCTGATGTTGTAGGGGAGGGAGCGGGTCCAGGCGTCGAGGCCCGCGGAGGAGGAGATATTGACGATTGAACCGCCGCCTTCGTTCTTGAGCATGACGGGGATGGCGGCCTTGCAGGTGAAGAAGGTGCCCTTGAGGTTCGTGTCCATGATGAGGTCCCACTGACGCTCTTCGATATCCACCAGGGGTGGCGTAAGCATGAGAATGGCGGCGAGGTTGACGAGCACGTCGACCCGGCCGAAGCGCTCCACGGTAGCGTCGACCATGTTCTGGACCTGGTCCCACTTGGAGACGTCGACGGACACCACGTCCGCGTCTGGGGTGATCTTCTTCACCATGGCCAGGGTCTCGTTGGCGCCGTGCATGTTGCGGTCGGCAATCATGACCTTTGCGCCCTCGTTGGCGAAGAGTACGGCCGTGGCCCGGCCCATGCCGGTAGCGCCACCGGCCAGGATTGCAACTTTTCCCGCCAGTCTATCGCCCATCTGATTATGTCACCCCATGCGTAGATAGAGGGTATAAGCCCTCGGAACAGGGTCATTATAGGTTGGGGCACGGGTAGTCGCAAGGCGAATATCGCGGCGCCCTAGTCACCTCTACGATAGCGAATGTGGTGCTAAGGGAGTTCACCCCCATCCCTTCGACAGGCTCAGGACAGGCCTAACCTTCCCCCGTCAAGGGGGAAGGGAGAAGAGGGGAGAGGAGGCAATTGGGTGCGCTTTACCCACCTATCCGATGGGAGTAGAATGCCAAGATGGAAGTCCTTGAGAATCTCGGCTGGATACTGCTTTACATCTTCGTGACCACGTTCGTGCCGGCGCTGGTCGTGCTGATTGCGAGTTTCCTGACGGGCCTGGGATTCCTGATTCGGGACGTTAAGTACGACATTGGCAAAGCGTTGGAGAAACGCAGGGCATCGAAGGAGTATGGGGGAGGGGATAGCGGTCAGACGTGAAGAGGTACTCGGCGGTTGTTTTTGACCTTTTTGGCACTTTGATTGATTTGCCGAACTATGCTGGGAACAGGGACGAAATGGCGGATGTTCTCGGAGCTGATAGGGATAAATTCGCCGCGGAGTGGGCAGGGGCAATGAATGAACTCATGACTGGCGGCTTTCCTTCCATCGAAGCGGCGCTGGTGCATATTTGCAAAAGACTAGGAGAGCATCCCGGCATTGAGCGAATAAGGGTTAGCGCGAAACTGCGATTTGAATTTACACGTGGGGCAATGATTCCCCGCCCGGGGGTAGTCGACGCGTACACGGAACTAAGTGACAGGGGATACAAGGTTGGCCTGATCAGCAACTGTATGGAAGAGGTGTCGGTGATGTGGGACTCCACACCCTTTGCGCCGATGTTTGACGTTGCGGTCTTGTCGTCTGACGTAGGAATGGCCAAGCCGGACCCGCGGATCTATGCGCTGTCGGCGGTGAGGCTGGGAGTGGATGCCAGAGACTGTCTGTACGTCGGGGATGGGAGCGACGGCGAACTCAGCGGGGCGGAGCAGGCGGGGATGACGGCGGTGCTGATACGGGCGCCCTACGACCAGGCAGACGGGGACCGGCAGGGTTGGGATGGGAGGAGGATTTCCAGATTGGCGGAGGTTTTGGGGTTGGCTTGAGGGGGACGGGCCCGTGGGTTCCTGCCTACGGAGGAACACGGGAGGTGGGGTTAAGGGGTTGGGGGGGATATTTTCGCGGCGGCGGTTTTGAGGGTTTGGGCCCAACGGGGACTATCGTCGAGGTGGCGGAGGGGTTTGGGTGGTGGCGGGTTGGGGGTGTGGGGTTGGAGCGCCAGCCGCCAGAAGCCAACGTCGTGCCACTCGTCGAGCTTGAAACCGACGGAGGGAAAGACTCCGACGGGTCTGAAGCCCATGCGCTCGTGGAAGTTGACGCTGGCGGGGTTGGGCACGGAGATGCCGGCGTGGGCGTTGAAGTAGCCGAGGATGCGCAGACCCTCAAGCAGGGCGGTGTAAAGCGCCGAGGCTATGCCGTAGCGTCGGAGCTCTTCCGCCACGTAGACGGAGACTTCCACAGACCACTGATAGCCCTCCCTGCTCCGGAAGGGGGCGGCGTAGGCGTAGCCCGCGATGCGGCCGTCTGACTCGCACACCAGCCAGGGGAGGCTGCGGAGGGTTTGGACGATTCTGCCGCGGAATTCGTCTACCGTGGGCGGCGTCAGTTCAAAGGAGATCGGGGTGTTCCGGACGACGGGGCCGTAGATGGCCAGCATATGCGCGGCGTCGTCCGGCGTGGCGAGGCGGATGTTGAAGGGTGAGGAAGTGAAGATTCACCCCCATCCTAACCTTCCCCCGTCGAGGGGGAAGGGATTCTTGGAGTCTGAGGCACATATTCCAGCTTTTTCCCGAGAAGGCGTCGTTGATTGGGCCGCGAGGGCGTCGTTGATTTCGCGGCGGGTTGGTTCGTCGGACTCCGAGGTGAGGGCGTTTTGGAGGGCCGACCGGGCTTCGCAGCCGCCGAGACGGCCCAGGCCCCACGCGGCGTGGCGACGGACGAGGGGTTCGGCATCGTCGAGGGCGCGGACTAGATGCGGTACCGCGGAGAGGTCGGCGGAATTGCCGAGGGCGACGCAGGCGTTGCGCTTGAGCCCCGCCAGCTTGGCGCGCTTGAGGGGGCTGCCGGAGAAGCGTTGGCGAAACTCGTCGTCGGTCATGTCCAGAATTTCCGCCAGCTGCAGGGTGGTGAAGCGCTTCTTCCTGAAGGCCTGCTCGCGGGTGTACAGGGACTTGACGTTCACGGGGCAGACGTCCTGGCATATGTCGCAGCCGAAGACCAAGTCGGACATGAGGGGGCGAATGGCCAGGGGGATGTCGCCGCGATTCTCGATAGTCTGATGGGAGATGCACTTCTCGTTGTCGATGACATAGGGGGCGGGCAGGGCGCCGGTGGGACAGGCCCGTAGGCAGAGGGTGCAGCCGCCGCAATTCTTCTTCAGGGGAATGTCGGGCCGCAGATCCAAGTCTGTGACGACCTGGCCGAGGAACACCCAGGAGCCGTGGGTTGCGGTGAGGATGTTGGTGTTCTTGCCGAACCAGCCGACGCCGGCGCGCTGGGCGGCGGCCCTATCCAGCATGGGCCCGTCGTCCACGCACCAGCGAGCCTGGATGTGGCGGTCGAGCTTTTCGGAAAGACCACGGACGTATGCCTTGAGGCGCTTTTTCATCACCTTGTGGTAGTCGTCGCCCCAGGCGTAGCGGGCGACGCGACCTTCGAGGGATTGGGGTGGGCCGTTGGAGGGAAGGTGGTAGCTGAGGGCAACGGAGATGACGCTCCGGGCGCCGGGGAGGAGCCGTTGCGGGTCCGTGCCGCGCTCGACCCGGTCGCGGTTGAACCAGGGTAAGCCGTTCAGCAGTCCGTCACGGAGACGCTGTAGAGTCACCCGTCTGTGGTCTGCGAAGGCGTCGGCGGAGGAGATGCCGACCAGGTCGAAGCCCAGTTCCAGGGCGTAGTCCTTCACCAGGTCTTCGAGTGGGGTAATCTTAATTGCATCCATTGGAATACGTGGAGTTTTCGGCTGGGCCTGTGGAGGACACAAGGACGATTCGGAGCGGAGGCTAGAGGGGCTTGCGGGAGGCGTATCCCTCATGGACGCCGTGCCAGAATGCGATATCCTCTTCACCCCGGAGCCAGCAGAGGAAGATATCCTGACCTTCGCGATGGGATAGGAAGTCGACCAGGCCGGCGCGCATTTGCCGCACGATGATGCCGCGGTCCGTGATCTCGTTGGCCAGGGCGGTCGTCCTGTTCATAGCCTTTTCGACGGCTTTCCGGGATTCGGAGAATTCCTTCTCCACACCGCCCTTGCCGTTGGTGCGGCTCATCCTGTAGACGTTTACGGTGTCCTGCTGGCGCCGGTCTTCTTCCTGCCTGGCTGCTTCCAGCTTGTCGAACTGCCGGGAAAGCCAGGGGAGCATGCTACGGGCTTCTTCCAGGGTGAAATAACGCTTGGCCATTACGGAAACACTATAGCACGGCTGCGCAAGGACGGGTGGCTCGGGGGATCAGGAGTGAAGCTGAGGGCAGGCGCCGACGGGCGACGCTATCTGTCCAGCCTGGGACGGGCGACGAAGAAGCCCCAGATGAGGACGAGGCAAACGAAGACAAGGGTTTCCATGGCCCCGGGCCAGGGGGAGAAGTCTATGACAATAGACAGGAGGGCGATGGGCAGCACCAACCAGACTAGCCAACGTTTCAACATTTCCATTACAGGACTGCCCATGGACTACCTCCGAAATTTTCGTACTTTCTGATGTTGGGACTGGGTTCTACCACGTTTTACCACAGTGCGCCGGTTCTGTCAGCATAGGGGGCTTGGTGCCGGGGGCGGGATTCGAACCCACACACCGGTAAAGGTAGCGGATTTTAAGTCCGCCGCGTCTACCATTCCGCCACCCCGGCCCTTGGTCGTGACACCATCCGTGTATTTTCGTTTATGTAGGTAGACCGGACTAGGAACCGCCACTCATTCTGAAGCGGGAATTGCCCGAGGATCCGGCCTGGAGATTCGATAGATTCACCAATGCAATACAGGTATGAATGGAGGGAAAGTTGGAGGCGACGGGCGGAATCGAACCGCCGAATAGGGGTTTTGCAGACCCCCGCCTTAACCACTTGGCTACGTC
>CAYQLZ010000027.1:0-3968 GCA_964418665.1 uncultured Dehalococcoidia bacterium
CGACTCAACACTTCTGCATCTCCAGCCACCCCCCACACCACCAATAGGTCCCCCTCAAAATAGTTCGGCTCCATACTCCGCCCCATCACCCGGTACACCCTGACCCCCATCAATCGACGCAAAAACGCAACCCACGGCAGCCTGCCCAACAGCCTATTCACCGGACATCAACCCCCACCTGAATCTTCTTCCGCAAAACCAAATCCTCCATCCAAACCTCTTACCAATCGAAGGACACCTCTCAATCACCATCCCGGAATCTCCCAATATCCTCTCCCTATTCTGCCAAAAACCTCCGCATCACCGTAATGCCGGCGAAATCCGGAACCCGCCCGCCGAATCCCCTATAGGCGACACCATCTTCGTCGCCCCCTCCCCAAACAACCCGCCTGGGTACAACCCTCCCTCCCGTAAGCAAAACCCCCTTGTTCCTGCGAAGGCAGGAACCCACTCCATACCCACGCCCACCTCTCCCAACAACCACAAACCCCACTCTCTCCCACACCCCATCGCCACCACCCTCGTCGCCCCCTCCCTCAACAACTTACCCGGGCACAACCCTCCCTCCCGTGGGCGAGACCCCCTTGTTCCTGCGAAGGCAGGAACCCACTCCCTACCCACACCCACCTCTCCCAACAACCACGAACTCCACTCTCTCCCACACCCCATCGCCACCACCCTCCCCCACAACCAATCATCGTTGGCACAACAACCAAATTGCAGTATACTCCAGCCATCTGAACAACACATAAGGAGAGCTTAACCAATGTCCCTTTTCAACCTCAAGTCACGCTTCACCCCCAAAGATGCCCACGCCCACTGCGACGTTCCCTGCGGCATCTACGATCCCCACCTCGCCCAAATCGCCGCCCATACCGTCGTCCGAATGTCCACCCTCATCTGCGAACTCGAAAAGCCCGGCCCCGACGCCTCCCAGGACGAAGCGCAGATCTACAGCCACAAAATCGCCCGCATGACCGCCGTCAAAGAACACCACGCCGAGCTTGCCAAGCAGGAACTCCGCATCCTCTGGGGCGACTACTTCAAGCCCGAGCATCTCGACCAGTTCCCCAACCTCCACGACACCTTCTGGAACGCCATGAAGGCCGCCTCTGAGGCCCGCGTACATCGCAACCTCGACGCTGCCAACGGCCTTCTCACCGCTACCCTCGAAATCGCCGAGATGTTCTGGGCCAGTAAGGGCGTCACCCCCGTCCGTCAGCCCTCCCGCCAGACCACCGGCGGCGAACTCGTCTACCCCTCCTAAACTTCGCTAATTCGGGCGGGGGCACACCACCCCCGCCCTTCTTCACCCTTCCCTCCTTGCTGGGGGAAGGCTTGGATGGAAATAGACTCCTCGCCCCTTCTTCTCTCCCGAGAAAGACATACCCTTGCGTAACCGTCATCACCGTCCCCCTCTTCCCTCCTCCCCCTTCCTGGGAGACCATTGAGGTGAGGGTCCCCCCAATAATTCCTCCTCCGTAGGCAGGAACCCGCAGTCCTATAGGCTAAACGGCCACCTTCCCACCCCCTGAGCCACCACATCCACCCCTCCAACTCACTCCCCACCCGCTTCTACCTCTGAGCAAAACTCAAAGTTGGCACCCTCATAAGCGTATCTATCATTCCTAGATGCCGAACCAATCCCCTTACGCAATTCATCAGGTATACATCCGTCAAATGCGTTGCCGATCAAATCGAAGAATCCTAGATTCTCCAATTCCCCTAATTCTGTGGGAATGTTCCCACTCAGGGAGTTTCTTTCAATTCCCAGTCCCACGAGGCTGCCGAGATTAGTCAACTCCGCTGGGATTCCCCCGCTTACGTAGTTTTCTCCTAACAACAACCATTCAAGCTTGCTTAGATCCCCCAACTCCTTTGGAATGCTTCCGTTGAGAAAGTTGTTGCTAAGTACCAGAGCCCTGAGGTTGCTGAGATTCCCCAGTTCAGAAGGGATGTTGCCGCTCAACAGACTTCCACGGAGACTCAATTCCTCAAGTTTGGTCAAATTACCCAACTCAGCGGGTATCGGCCCGCGCAATAGGTTGGGTCCAAATTCGCTGCCGCCTCTTAAATGAATGGATGTCAACTCATCCAACTTCCCGATCTCGGGAGGAATTATCCCCGTCAGACCCCTATTTTCAAACTCCAGCTTCTTCACTCTAAGTGGGTCTCCTCCCAACTCGATCCCTTCCCACTCAAGAATTGGCAGGCCAGATCCCCAGTTCAGCTGTGCCCTGCCAGCTAGTCTGTCGCGAATGCCCAGAAGCACCTCGCAATCGCGTACAAGTCCGGGTTTCTCCTCTGGATTTATCACCACGAAACCCTTAGAGCACACAGAAACGTCCACATCACCTATGGTCCTTTCTGGGTTCGTAGGGAAAATTTCAATCCCATCCACCTCACCGCTCTCCTCAGATGAGCGGGTGCCAACCAATACACGAAGGTCCGCGCCGTTGCGATCCAATGTAAATATCATAAGGTCATCGCCTTCATACGGATCGTACCCGGACACAGCCGCAATCTTGGAGCCATCAGGAGACCATACAGCGTCCTGAATCACTGCTCTGGGGTATTTGGATTTCGAAGGTCCCATGCGACGGGTCTCTTTGCCATCAGGCGTCAATACCCAGGGCCATCCTGACCAGCTGGGAACAACTAGAATCTCGGCGCCATCAGGCGACCAAGTAACGCTCTCGATGCTCCATTCTCTGTCGTCTGGTTTGCCGCTCCAGATCCGCGTCAGTTCTGAGCCGTCATATCGAACAGTATAAATGGCGGCTCTTTCTTCATCAGTGTGACCGTAGACCAATCGTTTCCCGTCCGGAGACCACGAGGGCATTGTCGTCGCCTCTCCCAATGACCTCAATTCGGATCCGTCGGATCGCACAGTCTGAATAGCTCGTGTAATGCTATTGTCCTTAAGTTCAGACGTAGTAATCGCGAGCCTTTGACTGTCAGGAGACCATACGGCCGGATACAAGGACGCCGGGGCAGTAGTGATTATCATTCCCTCGTCTCTTTCCCAATCGGTGTCTACATCTATAACTCTCTGCTGGGTATCTGCCAATGAATATCCGTAATAATCCACTCCGCTGATAAATGCGATCTTCGTTCCATCCGGTGACCACACGGGAAGATGGTCAAAGTCACTATCTCTCGTAAGTCGCTGCGGCTCGGATCCATCAATATCAACTAAAGCGAGTTCATATCCCAACAAAGACCTTTCAGAGAATCCGGCATACTGATATCCCTTTCTCTTATTGTACTGACAGGTGGAGTAGATTATTTGGGAACCGTCCGGGGACGGATCAGCGTAGAAGCTAAACTCCATCCCATACCCTTTGAAACCACCTTCCTCCACAGGGTTGGCGTCCACTAACTCTTGCAAAACACTGCCCTCGGCGTCCACGCTCCACAGCTTTTCGTTGTGGTTGAAGATCAATCGAGATGCATCGGAAGTCCAATGAAGGAAGTGCACCTTCCCGGTGTCTGAAGAAATCGGACTAAACAAGGATGGCCCGCACTCATAAAGAGGGTCAACTATCATCGTTTTCGTTCCCACTGGAATTACAGTCCTTTGGGGCTCCCTCGTCGCCTTGGAATCAACCGTCGGTGTCGCCGTTGCCGTACTCCCTATCCTGACGGGTGTAGCCGTAGCAGTAGGACTCTGCGTTGGCAAAGGCGCAGCCGTTGCCGTCTTGGTCGGAGCTGCCGTGGGTCGTGCCTCTTCCGCAGGCTTAACGGCGTCTTCCCCGGATACCGTGGTCGTAGGCGCGGAACCATCCCTGCACGCGCCCAATACCGCCGCCACAACTACCAACCCAACAGCAATCCACCGCATCCCCAAACTACCACCCCTCGCAGACGCGACCGATCGACCGACCCCCTCTTCTACCCATCCTCCTTCGACGACGGAAATACCTCCATCCCCACCGCCAGTTTCTATCGCCTGTAAGCGGCATCTC
>CAYQLZ010000027.1:3978-10814 GCA_964418665.1 uncultured Dehalococcoidia bacterium
CTCTTCGCCTGACTCTCTTGACGTAGATTTCGCGTTCGTCATCCCGGTACTCGTAAATGATCCGCCATCCACCAACACGCAACCGCCAATCATCATCCGAGCCGCGGATGCGCCGAATATCGCCTGCGCCAGTGGTTGCCAATCGGTTGAGGGCATCTGCTATCCGAGCGCCGGAAGCTCTTTCCGCAACTCCTCTTGTGACACGACTCTACCGGCAGCATAGTCCGCATTCGCTTCCGGGATGGATTCCTTATCGTCCGCAGTTAACGGCTCATCGTCCCAGGGCGCATCCTTCCTCATTCCAAAACTGGATCGGGGGCTGCCATTCCCACAGCCTGTTCGTCCTTGCCTCTCTCTCCCCATTCCATGAACCACCTCTCACGTGGCGATACTAGACGACCCACATCCTACCGTCGACGGCGTTTCACCGTTAATCAGGAAAACGTCCAGTCTCGGCTTCTATGGATTCAACTAAGAATACGCCCGCATGTCCTTGACACAATCCGCATTCGTGCAGTGTCGCTTGAGACCTTAGCCTCCGCGTCATTTCCGGCCACAATAATTCCCCCTACCCATCCTCCTTCAACGCCGGTATAACCTCCGTCCCCCACAACTCTATCGATCGCATCACGTCCTTGTGCGGCATCGGCCCCTCGTGCCCATAAATCAGCAGATACCCCGCCTTCAACTCCTTCCGAATCCGACGCAAAGTCGCTATCACCGTCTCTGGACTCCCCACAATCAGGTTGTCCATCCCGATCAAGTCGTCGTATGTCCAGCTTCCGAACCCCGGCTGCACCCGTCGAGAAGCTATCTTAGCCGCGTCCCTGCTCCGGTACCCGGGTGGGTCCGCGTGCTCCTCGATCGACTTGAACCGGTACTTCTCATTCCACATGAAATGCTTCCCTATCTCATACGCCCGCTCATCCGTATCCGCCACAAACGCCCGAATCAAATATCCGTAATGCTCCGGCCCCGTCTTATGCCCCGCCGCGTGCGCCGTCTTGTGGTACAACTCGTTCGTCTGCACCGCCACGTCCAGCAGACTCCCCAGGCTCATGTAAGCGTACCCCCGCTCCGCCGCCCACACCACGCTCTCCACACTCGACGTCCCCGGGTACCAAATCGGCGGGTGAGGCTTCTGTATCGGCTTCATCCAGGGATTAACTATCCTGTTGTGGTAATACTTCCCCTCCCATCGAAACGGCCCCTCCGAAGTCCACGTCTTGATGATGAGGTCGTGCGCCTCCTCGAACCGCTCCATGTTCTCCGCCGGGTTTATATTTGCCTGTAGACTCTCCACCGGCGTCCCCCGCACGAATCCCGAAATCACACGCCCGCCGGAGATCACGTCCACCATGGCAATCTCCTCGGCAATCCGAACCGGGTTCTCCGTGACGGGAATCACGTTCCCCAGAATCGCAATCTTGCAATTCTTTGTCACCTTCGCGATCGCCGTCGCGTCGATGTTTGCGGAAGGCTTCATGCACCACCATGCGTTGTGGTGCTCATTCGTCATAATCCCGTCGAAACCCACCTCGTCCGCAAAGGCATACTGCTCGTGGTACTCGTTGTACAACTGATGCGCCTTCATCGGATCGAAAAACCGGTTGCTCAGCGTGAAATAAGACTCATGCTGATGCTCCGCCAGAATATCCTCAGTCGTGAAACTGTACGGTTGCTCCGTAAACCAGTGAACTTGGACCGACATCTCCCGCCTCCTTAATCAACTATTGCGTAAGACCCTGCGCTCTTACTTCTTCCCCCTCTCCCATCCTGGGAGAGGGTTGAGCCCGCCCTCAGCCTGTCGAAGGCGTGAGGGTCATCCGGGTGCCGACGTGGCATGAACGGGGGTCAACCCACCCCACAACCCCTAATCTCCACTCAAAAACGGCTCCACCACATCCATAAACTCTTGCGGCTTCTCCAACTGCGGAATATGCCCGCACCTGTCAATCACGTGAATCTTCGAACCCCTTATTGCCCGGCCGTATAGCTCCGCGCACTCCACCGGCACTATCGCATCATTCCTGCCCCACACAATCAACGTGGGGACCGAGACCCGCCGCAGATAATGCGGCAGATTCGGATTGTACATGTACGGACTCCAGCACCAACGACTCGCCGTCTCCCGGTTGCTCCGCTCCACTTCCGCCTGCTCCCGCGTCATTGGCTTCCCATACGTCTCCTCGTAGTCCGGCACCTGCGAAGTGTCGAAGAACCGCAGCCCCGCCACCGCCTCCCTCGACCTCGTGAACAGCTCCGCAATCTCCCCCTTCTCAGGCCGAATCCCCACCCCTGCGCAAATCACCAGCCGCTCCACAGGATACGGACACATCGCCGCCATCTCCGCAGCCATCCAGCCTCCCATCGAAAACCCCAGCAGCGAATACCGCTCCACACCAAGCTCTTCCATCAACCCCAGGTAGAAATGCGACACCGCGTCAATGGAATCAATCCATTCAGGCCGGCTGGACCCATCAAAGCCCGGATGCGATGGTGCATACACCGTGAACGACTTCGCCAACTCGGCGTGATACGACAACCACCCCGGATTACCCCCCGCCCCGTGCAGCACCAATAAGGGTGGACCTTCTCCCCCCTTGTACATCTGAAGTCTCGCTCCTCCGTAGTCCAGAAACTCTTCCTGCCACCCTTGACCCATAAATCCTCCTATGCCAGCAATCCTCTATGCCTGTCGATTCTAGGGAGAAATATCCTTGAACCGCCGAATCGCGTCGATGTGATCATCCGGTGTCTCAAACCCGGAATTCATCGTGTTGAATGTCACGTGTGTTGCCCCGTAGCTCTTCCAGTCCGCAATCGTATTCGCCCAGTCCTCCGGCGTATCCGTGCCCGCGTTTATCGTCCCCTCCAGCCCTATCTCCGCCGGGTCCCTTCCCGCCTCTCGCGCATAGCCGTGTATCCGCTCCACCATCCCCCGGAAATCCTCGTTCAACCCCACCTGTCTCGTCGTCGTTATCCACCCATCCCCCATCCTCCCTATCCGCTTCAGCACCTGCTCGGAGCCGCCCCCAAACCAGATCGGTATCGGACGCTGCACCGGCAGCGGATTCAATCCCGCCCGCTCAACCCTGTTCCACTTCCCCTCGAACGTCACAATCTCCTTCGTCCACAACTCCCGCAGCAACGCAATCTGCTCCTCGCTGCGCCTGCCCCGGTTCCTGAAATTCTCCCCCAGCGCATCGTACTCCACATGGTTCCAACCAATCCCAATCCCCAGCCTCAGCCGACCGCCGCTCAACACGTCCACCGCCGCCGCCTGCTTCGCCACCAGCGCCGTCTGACGCTGCGGCAGGATGATTATCCCCGTCGTAAACTCAATCCGCTCGGTAACGCCGGCGAGAAATCCATACAGCACGAAGGGCTCGTGAAACGCGTCTTCCAGCCGGTAGGATCCCGTCCAATTCCCGTAATAGTCCGCGTCAGCGCCCAACACGTGATCGTACGCCAGAATATGGTCATACCCCAAAGACTCCGCGGCCTGGGCGTATTCCCTGATTGCTCCGGGATCGTTTCCTATCTCCGTTTGGGGAAACACGACGCCAACTCTCATACATCGCTCCTTCAACCAATCAAGTCTGAAGCCAGTATCTTATCATCCCCCGTCACTGTCAAACCCACCCTTCCCTTCTTACCCCCTCCCGTCCTGGGAGAGGGTTGGGTGAGGGTCATTTCCCTCCCTTTTCCCGGCGTAGGCAGGGACCCTCTTCCCACCTCGTCATTCCGGTGAAAACCGGAATCCAGTCTTAATGCCTCTAATGCAATTCCGAGCGAAGCGAAGTGAAGAGCCCCGTCGCCCACGCCAGCCCTGACTAACGTGTATAATAGCCTGTCAATAAAACGACAGGACGAACCGCCTAGCAATGACCACCACTTCAAGAAGAGTCGACGTCAGATACCCCGCCGGCGAAATCGACGCCAAGTGGCAAGAACGCTGGCAGCAAGACCGCATCTACCACACCCCTAACGACGACCCCCGACCCAAGTGGCACGAGCTCACTATGTACCCCTACCCCTCCGGCGACCTCCACATCGGCCACTGGTACGTCATGGCCCCCTCCGACTGCCACGCCCGCTTCCGCCGCATGCAGGGCTACAACGTCCTCCACCCCATGGGCTTCGACGCCTTCGGCCTCCCCGCCGAAAACGCTGCCATCCGCAACGGCATCCACCCCCACCCCTGGACCATCGGCAACATCGAAAACATGCGCCGCCAGCTG
Organism: uncultured Dehalococcoidia bacterium; assembly: GCA_964418665.1. GTDB lineage: Bacteria > Chloroflexota > Dehalococcoidia > Lucifugimonadales > JAPULR01. The sequence continues at coordinate 8,223 of CAYQLZ010000027.1, forward strand.
CGCTCCATGGGCCCCGTCTACGACTGGGACCGCGAAATCATCACCTGCCTCCCCGAGTATTACCACTGGAATCAGTGGCTCTTCCTCGAATTCTACAAACACGGCCTCGTCTATCGCGGCGAAGCCCCCGTCGTCTGGTGCCCCTCCTGCAACACCGTTCTCGCCAACGAGCAGGTGCTCAACGGCGCCTGCGAACGCTGCGACACCCTCGTCACCCGTCGTTCCCTCAAGCAATGGTTTTTCCGCATCACCCAATACGCCGACGAACTTCTCGACTTCAGCGGCCTCATCGACTGGCCCGACAAGATCCTCACCATGCAACGCAACTGGATAGGACGCAGCGAAGGCGTCGAAATCGCCTTCGACATCTCCCACTTCGGCCTCGAAACCAGAGAACTCCGCACCTTCACCACCCGCATCGACACCATCTACGGCGTCACCTTCATGGTCCTCGCCCCCGAACATCCCCTGGTCGAATCCCTCACCGCTCCCGAACAGCGTGAGGCCGTCCAGGCCTACGTCGAGCAAGCCCGCCGAGCCACCGAAATAGACCGCCTCTCCACCGAGCGCGAGAAGACCGGCGTCCCCCTCGGCACCTACGCCGTCAACCACTTGAACGGCGAACGAATCCCCCTGTACATCGCCGATTACGTACTCACCACCTACGGCACCGGCATTGTCATGGGCGTTCCCGCCCACGACCAACGCGACTACGAATTCGCCCAGAAGCACGGACTTCCCATCCGCACCGTCATAGCAGCCCCCGAAGGCCGGGAACCCGAGCCTGGCCGCGCCTTCACCGGCGAAGGAACAATGACGAACTCCGACTCCTTCGACGGCATCCCCAGCCCCGATGGCGCAAATGCCATCGCCGACCTCGTCGAAGACAAAGGCTGGGGAAAGCGCGCCGTTTCCCATCGTATCCGCGACTGGCTCGTCTCTCGCCAGCGCTACTGGGGCACCCCAATCCCCTTCGTCTACTGCGACGACTGCGGCACCGTCCCCGTCCCAAACGACCAGCTACCCGTCCTCCTCCCCCTCGACGCGGAGTTTAAGCCAACGGGAGAGTCCCCCCTCGCCATCGACGACGATTTCGTCAACACCTCATGCCCATCTTGTGACGGCTCTGCCAGGCGCGAGACCGACACCATGGACACCTTCGTCGACTCCTCCTGGTACATGTTCCGCTTCGCCAGCCCCACCGAAAACTCCGCCCCCTTCAAATCCGATCTCCTCGGCCAGTGGCTCCCCGTGGACCAGTACACCGGCGGCGCCGAACACGCCGTTATGCACCTCCTCTACTCCCGCTTCTTCACCAAGGCCATGCGTGATATGGGACTGCTGAATTTCGACGAACCCTTCCTCCGCCTCTTCAACCAGGGCACCATCATCGCGGGCGGCTCAAAAATGAGTAAGTCCCGCGGCAACGTCATTAGCCCTGACCATTACGTCGAAATCTTCGGCGCCGACGTCGTCCGCGTCTATCTCATGTTCCTCGGCCCCTGGGACCAGGGCGGCGACTGGACCGACACCGGCATCAACGGCATCTCCCGCTGGACCAACCGCATCTGGGACCTCTTCCAGCGCGACCCCTCAAACCTGCCCTCCTCCGTCGACGGTTCCGCAGCCGCCGACACTCGCAGAAAGCTCCACCAGACCATCGAAAAAGTCTATAACGACCTCGATCGCTTTAAGTTCAACACCTCCATCGCCCAACTCATGGAATTCACCAACCACCTCTCTCAGGCGTGGAGCAACAACGCAATCGACGCCGATCTCTGGCGTGAATGCACCGAGAATTTCCTGCTCCTCCTGGCCCCATTCACTCCCCATCTCGCCGAAGAACTCTGGGAGCGAAATGGCCATCCCTACAGCATCCACAACCAGTCCTTCCCCAAATGGGACCCGGCCCTAACTGCTGAGGAGACCATAACCCTAGTCATCCAGGTCAATGGCAAACTCCGTGATCGCATCCAGGCCCCCGCCTCAATCACCGAGGACGAAGTCAACGAAATGGCCCTGGCCAGCCCCCGTGTCCAAACCCACACCCAGGGCAAGAAAATCCGAAAGCTGATATACGTCCCCGGCCGCCTCATCAACATCGTCGCCACCTAACCCCCACCCCATCTTCCAAATCAACTCATGCGTAGGGGCGGGTTTCAAACCCGCCCACCCTCTAACCCGAACAATCTGTGCGCACCACCGATTATCTCCTCCCCCTCTTCCCTCCTCTCCCGTCCTGGGAGAGGATTGAGGTGAGTGTCTTTGGGGTGGCGATGGGGCTGACCGGTGGGGTACGCAAACGTCTCCGAAGGCAGGAACCCACTCCCTAAACAAAATCAGCTCATCCCGACGTAAGAAACTCTCGTAGGGGCGGTTCGCGAACCGCCCTTCCCCTCCTTTCTCAGCACCCCAATTCCCCCTCACCCCGTAGGGGCAACTGCTGAGGCGGGTCTGATTCGTCATATACCAGGCCATTCCCCCTCACCCCGTAGGGGCGACCCTTGTGGTCGCCCTCTCACTTAAACCCCATTGTCATTCCGAGCGCAGCGAAGCGAAGCCGAGGAATCTCGTTGCCCTCACCAACAATCT
>CAYQLZ010000027.1:10914-26146 GCA_964418665.1 uncultured Dehalococcoidia bacterium
CCCCCACAACACCCCCTTCCTTGTTCCTGCGAAGGCAGGAACCCACTCTCTCCCCTCACACTCAGCTCCGGTAGGGACAACTCGTCGTGGTTACCCATTCCTCCTTCCCCCGTAGGAGCAACTGCTGAGATACGTCTGATTCGTCAAATACCAGGCCATTCCCCCTCACCCTATAGGGGCGACCCTTGTGGTCGCCCTCTCCCTCTCACTTGTCATTCCAAGCGAAGCCGGGGAATCTCGTTGCCCTCACCAACAATCTCTCCCACACAACACCCCCTCCCTTGTTCCTGCGAAGGCAGGAACCCACTCTCACCCCACACACTCAGCTCCGGTAGGGACAACTCGTCGTGGTTACCCATTCCCCCTTCCCCCGTAGGGGCAACTGCTGAGGTAGGTCTGATTAGTCTAATGCCAGACCATTCCCCCTCACCCCGTAGGGGCGACCCTTGTGGTTGCCCTCTCCCTTAAACCCCATTGTCATTCCGAGCGCAGCGAAGCACAGCCGAGGAATCTCGTTGCCCTCACCAACAATCTCCCCCACAACACCCCCTTCCTTGTTCCTGCGAAGGCAGGAACCCACTCTCTCCCCACACACTCAGCTCCGGTAGGGACAACTCGTCGTGGTTACCCATTCCCCTTCCCCCGTAGGAGCAACTGCTGAGGTACGTCTGATTCGTCAAATACTATGCCATTCCCCCACCCCATCAGGGGCAACCCAAATGGCCGCCCACTCCCTCTCAAGAACCCCCACTGACATTTTCCCCATTGCCAGACCTCCCCTACCTCGCTATAATTCCATCAAATGTTCTTCCATGCCAACCAAACCATCACACACCTCCACCCGTTCCCACAAAACCGCACCCACGCCCGACATTCCTTACCATATCCCGCAGAAGGAAAAACCCGAAAATCTCCAATTTCGCGCCTGTTCTCCCCAAAATACACCCCTATTCGATTCCCAAATCGAATCCCTCCACAACAACCTGGCCCATCGCCAACCCGCTTCTAACTTAACCCGCTGACCCATACATCCCTCACACCCAACCACCTCCCCTTCCCACCCAACCCCGCACCACCCTCCCTATGGCCTCCCCTTCTCTCCGCCCATACAATATAGGACAACTCCGTTCTGCCCGGTCAAGTCACATCCGACCTCCCGCGAGAAGCCGTGCAACCCAAGTCCAAAAATCCCCTCATCAACGTCATTAGAAACCGGAACTTCCAGTTTCTCCTGACCAACGGCAGCATCTCCACCAGCGGAGACATGACCGAACTCCTCGTCATGGGCTGGCTCGTCCACCAGATCACCGGCTCCCCCTGGCAGGTCGCCCTCGTCGGCCTCAGCCGCACCGTCTCCATGTTCTCCTTCACCCTCATCGGCGGCGCCATCGGCGACCGACAGGACCGACGACACATCATCATGGCTTCAAACCTCGTCACCCTGGCCGTAGTATCCACCGTCCTCGGGACCCTCGTCTTCGGCTCCATAGAACCCTACTACCTGTTCATCGCCGCCGGCCTCCGCGGCGCCACCCGCGCCTTCGACAACACCAGCCGCCGTGCCCTCATGTTCCACGTCGTCGGCCGGGGCAACCTCGTCCAGGCCATCTCCATGGAACAGCTCGGATTCAGTGCCGGCAGAATCATAGGCCCCCTCGCCGTCGGCGCCCTTCTCCAGATAACCGGCACCGCCATCAGCGCCTACGCCCTCCTCACCGGCCTATACTTCATCGGCTTCCTCTGCATCTTCGCTCTCAAAGTCCCTCCCGTCATCGCCCCTCGCGCTAACCGATCCGTCATCAGAAGCATCGGCGAAGGCATGAAATACGCCTACACCACTCCGGCCATCGCCGCCACCCTCACCGCCAGCGTGGTCATGAACGTCATGTTCCAGTACCACCTCTTCATCCCCGTCCTAGCCGACGAACATCTCCACGTTGGCCCGGGCCTCATGGGCCTCCTCGCCGCCGCCGACGGCATTGGCTTCGTCATCGGATCTCTCTTCATTGGTCTCCTCGGTAGCCGCATCAAAATAAGCGGCAGAATCTTCATCGGCGGCTGCCTCGGCGTCTCAATCTTCCTCCTCGCCTTCGCCCTCTCCCCCTGGTTCCTCCTCTCCTTCCTCATCCTCATCGTCGTGGGCACCTTCCAGTCCGGCTTCTCCACCATGCAGAGCGGCATCCTCCTCACCAGCAGCCCCACCAGGTTCCACAGCCGCGTCTTCGGCGCCCAGGGCATGGCCGTCAGCAGCGGTCAATTGGGAAATGTCGAAATCGGCGCCCTCGCTTCAATCCTCGGTATGAGCGCCGCCATAGCCGTAAACGCCGCCGGTGGATTCATCCTTCTACTGCTCATCGCCATCTTCATGCCAGCCCTCAGACGCCCTATCATCAGGGTGGATGACACCCCCGAAGAACCCCCGGAACCACCCCCTCCCAAACCCAGACAACGTGGCGTGTTCCCCCATCCCCCGTCCATCCTAAGCCGAAGACCTTGGCGACGACTTTCCCCCGGGCAGCGCCGCAGCATCCTCCGACGCAAACTCGACGACCTCCGCCGTAACCGCCCCCGAAAACCCGACCCACCCCCCACCTAGACCCCCATCCCTCCCCATCCCTTGTTCCTGCACAGGCAGGAACCCATCTTCATTCCGCCAAAATCACAGGGGCAGGCCATTCAGACCTGCCCCTTTCAACTGCCCTTCTCTTTGTCGGCTGAAGTCAGGGAATAATCTACCCCCGCCAGCCGCCGGAATCCCTCTAATCCGCCGGCGTATTCCCCATCCGCACCACCGACTCCCACTCTTCCTCAGTCACCGGCTGCACCGACAACCGCGCCCCCCTACGCAGCACCATCATGTCCTTCAACTCCGGCGCCGTCTTCAGCATATCCCGCGTCACAGGACGCAGAAATCGCCTAGTCGCCTTGATGTCCACCATGTACCAGATGGGATTGTCCGGTGTGCTCTTCGGGTCAGGGTGCTCCGACTTCGGGTCCCACGCCGTCGCATCCGGGTAACCGTTCTTCACCACTACCGCCGTCCCAATTACCGCCAGCGGCTTCGTCGTGCTGTGATAGAACAGTATCTCGTCCCCCTCCCTGATGTCGTCCCGAAGCAGGTTCCGTGCTTGGTAGTTCCTCACACCGTCCCACTCCGCAACCCCGTCCTCCACCAGATCGTCGAAGGAATACGCGGAAGGCTCCGACTTGAACAGCCAATACCTCTTAGCCATGTCCCATCCTTAACAACACCAAATGCCTCGCTGGATCTACCCCCAAACCTCTACGCCTTCACCTCGACGCCCAGCCCCAACTCCTCCTCGATGGAACTCGTAGAGACCAGGTGTCGCTGCAGGTTCATCTCCTTTGGTGTGAAACCGAGCGCCAGCCCCACCAACTGCGGCAGATGGAACACCGGCATGTCTATCTCCTCGCCCTTGTGCTCCTCGGCATCCGCCTGCTTTCCGTCCAACTGCAGGTGGCACAGCGGGCACGGAGTCACCATCGCCTTCACCCCCTTAGCCTTCGCGTCCAGCGTATGGTCTCCCAGCATGGACATGGAATTGTCTTCGTTCGACGTCAATATGGGAAATCCACAGCACTTGCCGCGACCGGAAGTCTTCACAGCCTTGCCCCCCAGCGCCTCGATTACATCCTCAAGCGCCGTCTTTCGCGTCTTCGCGAACTCCTTCGGCACCATCAATTCCGGCGGACGCTTCATATAGCACCCATAGAAGTGCGCGATGGGCATACCGTTCAGGGGTCTCACAACCATCGACTTCAGCTGGTCAAGCCCGAAGTCCTCCACTATCGCCCACAGCATGTGACGAATATCCGTCGTCCCCTGGTACGACAACCCCTCCTCCGCGAGGAACTGCTCGTTGATCATATTCCGGTACTCTTCATCCTTCAACCGGTGGTGCGCCTGCGTCATAATCCCCTGGCAGGTGCTGCAAATCGTCATTATCGGCATCCCCGCTCTCTCCGCCATCGCAAATGTCCGGGCGTTAATCGGGTCCGATACTTCCTTGCTCAACACCCCCGCACCCGTACATCCGGCGCTCTCCAACACCTCGTGGTCCAGGTCCAATCCCAGCTTGTCCGCCACCTTCATCACCGCCTCGAACAGCTCTGGGCAGCCGCCCTTGGACACGCAGCCGGGATAGAATGCGTATTTCGTCTTCACCTGTCCGTTGGTCGTCATCGTGCGCCTCCTGAAAATGTTGTCGCTTCTGCGCAGTGGGCCTCTATCTGGAAGACTCCCACTTCTCGAATATCCTCTTGATATGCTCGGCCCCGGGCCGCTTCTTGTGCAGCATATACGGCATCGGCCGCTTCCCCTTCATCGCCGCCTTCACCGCGAAGGGCAGCAGCTTCATCAGCCCCTTCACGTTCGTGTACCCCTCCGTCTCAATCGCCAGCCGTCCTTCGTCCAGCCACCCGTGGGCCTTCACCGATGCGGCAAAGCTCTTGTAGTGATGCACCACCTTGGGTGGCCCCGCCTCCGCCTTGATCGCCATGTCGTGAAGGTCGAAGATGCGGTCCGTCGGCTCGATGTACTTCGGACAGTGCTCGCTCGCCTCGAAGCAGTGGGTGCAGTCCCACATCCCCCTCGGCAGACTCAGCTTGTCCAACCGCTGACGCTTCCGGCTGTCCCTCTCGTCGGCAACCGCACGGTACGCCTTTGTCAACGCCGCCGGCCCAACGAATGTCTTGTCCACCACCAACACCGTGCACCCCTGGTCGCAAAGTCCGCACTGGGTGCACCTCATAGACTCCTGCAACGCCTTGCTGTGCCCGCCCGGCACGAGGTGCTCCCCCTCCTCCGGCGGCTGCACGGGGTCGACCCACGGCTCTACCGCCCTGAGCTTGTTCCAATGAAACTCCCTGGCGTTGTACACCAGGTCCTTCATCGTCCTGCTCATCTTCAAAGGCTCAAGCTCAATTGCGCCGTCATCCGCGCCGTCCCACGCCTTCTTCACCTTCGTCCGGCACGCAATAGCGCCCTTCCCGTTCACCGTCATCGTGCAGTCCCCGCAGAACCCCGTCCGGCAGCTGCCCCTGAACGCCAACGTCGGGTCCTGCTCGTCCCGAATTTGAAGAAGGGCGTCCAGCAACATGTCCCCTTCCCCAACCTCCGCTGTATACGTCTGCGTTGAGCTGTCCGCGTTGGTTATCGGATCATATCTCTTGACTGCAAATTTGACTTCCATCTTCTAGTCTCCTTCCTGACTATGACGGCAGATTATCGACTGCCCTCCCTGGCTATACACTCATTAAACTCTGAATAGTCTCGCGCCCCTTCTACGCGGCCTCCACAGCCACGTATTCCAGCTTGGGCCCCTCATCCGAACGAGTCGCAGATATGCGCTTCATCCAATTCTCGTCGTCCCTCTCCGTGTAGTCCGACCTGAAATGGGACCCCCGGCTCTCCTCCCTGACTTCCGCGCTCGCAATCATCACCTCCGCCACGTCCAGCATGTTCCCCAACTCTCTCAAAGACCTGAGCTCCATGTTGTAGGCCCCGCTCTTGTCACGGACCCCCAATGCCGCGAAGCGTTCTTGCAGCTTGGCCACTGCATTCGCGGCCCTCCGCAGCCCTCTCAGGTTCCGAACAATCCCCACGTTCTTGTCCATAATCTCCCCCAGGTCTCGTCGGACGGCTCCCGGCGTATCGCTGTTAGCATCCTTGGCCGTCACCTCATTGAGATCATTTTCCTGTTCCTGCACCAGGTCGGAGGCAGCGGCCCTCCACGTAACGCCTCGAGCGTACCGGCTCGCCGATTCGCCCGCCCTGCGGCCGAATACGATGCAGTCCAGCAACGAGTTCCCACCCAGCCGGTTGGCTCCGTGGACTCCCGTGGAAGCGCACTCCCCCGCTGCAAACAGGCCGGATAGCTCCGTTGACCCAAACGTGTCAATCTTTATTCCGCCCAGTGGACGGTGCATCCCCGGCTTAACGGGAATCAGGTCCTCCGAAGGGTCCAAGCCTTCCAGATCATCAATTATCCACAACGTCTCTTGCAGCCGGTCCGTCATCCGCGCTTTGTCAATATGCCGCATATCCAGGAACACGTGCCCTTTATCCCCCCTGTTCTTCCTCACCTCCGTCAGCGCCGCCCTCGCCACCACGTCCCTCGTGGACATCTCCATCGCCTCCGCGTCGTACCGCTCCATGAACCGCTCACCCTTCTTGTTTACCAGGTGAGCTCCCTCGGCCCGTACGCCCTCAGTAATCAGGATTCCTCTGTCCGCCAGCGTTGTTGGATGATATTGCACCATCTCCATGTCGATCAACGGCACTCCCGCCCTGTACGCCAGCGCCACACCGTCCCCCGTTCCAGTCAGCGAACACGTGCCGCCGTTATACATCTGGCCCAGGTTCCCCGTCGCCATCACCACCGCTTTCGAGTGGAATGGATGAAGTTCCCCCGTCCTCAGGTCCCGCGCGATTATGCCCTTGCACATCCCGTCCTCGACCAGCAGCGACCCTGCGAACCATTCGTCATAGATTCGGATCTCGTTCCGGACCAGCTGCTCGAACAGGACCTGCAGGATCACGTGTCCCGCCGAATCTCCCGCGTACGCGGTCCTGGCCTGGGACGAACCCGGAAACTTCGTAACGTCTATCCTTCCTTCCGCGTCCCGATTGAAGATGACTCCCATATGCTCGAGCGCCACCACGTCCGCCGCGGCGCTCTGGCACATGACCTCAACCGCCTGCCTGTCCGAAAGGTCCCCGCCCGCGGCGATTGTATCCTTGGCATGGGCCTCCCAGGAATCTCCCGGCTTCAGCGCCGCGTTAATCCCGCTATGCGCACCGGAAGAATGACTCCGCATCGGATGCACCTTGGAAATCACCGCTACATCTGCTCCCGACGCCCGGGCTCCCAGCGCAGCCCGCAATCCCGCAAATCCGCCGCCGACTATTAATACGTCGTGTTGAGGCAAGGGGCCTCCTCTCCCACTCTCGCGCTGCTAAACCGCGCATCCGCGAGGTCAAGTTAGATAGCCTCCACCGCCGGTTCAATAGGGTTTCGAAGGTTCCGTAGTTTGCTTGCCCTGCCCCAATCGCCTGTCAAAACGTGGGACTCCCGAACCCACCCCTCATTCCCGCCGGTGGGGTCTGCGCCCATTGTAATCACCCCTACCAACACTGTCAATTTCCCCTCCCATTCTTACTGCGAAGGCAGACCCTTGCATAACCGTCATTCCCTCGAAAGCCGGAATCCAGTCCCCTCTTGTTCCTGCGAAGGCAGGAACCCACCGCTTACCCTGAAACCGTCGAAAGGCCTAGCGCCCCTCATCTTACCCTCTTCCTCCGTCATTCAGGCGAGTGCCGGAATCCAGTCCCCTCTTGTTCCTGCGAAGGCAGGAACCCACCCCCTAACAACGACAATCCCTCTAAAAGCCCCCAAGTCCCCACTCCCTACCCACCAATCCTAACCCGTGCTAACATCCAACCCCAAATGTCCGCCCTAAATCGTGAAATCCACCTCGCAGTCCAGGATGGCCTCTCCTCGCCCCTACCCGAGTCCTGGCTCCAAAATGCCGCCCTCGCTGCCCTCGACGCCGCCCTCCCCGACCGCAACTGCCAACTCACCCTCGCCCTCTGCGACGACTCCACCATACGCGACCTCAACTCAGACTACCGCGGTGAATCCAAGGTCACTGACGTCCTCGCCTTCTCCTCCGCCCACTCCGGCCCTTGGCAGGGCGAAGATGACCCCCATTCCTCCCCTTCGCCCCCCGACGCCAAATTCCCCACTCCACCCGATGCCCCCCCATACCTCGGCGATGTCATCGTATGCCTCCCCCAGGCCCGCCGCCAGGCCGACGACGCCGGGCACCCCCTGAAGAATGAAATCGCACTCCTCATAATCCACGGCGTCCTCCACCTCCTCGGCCACGACCACTACGAGAAAGAGGAAAAAGCCCTAATGTGGTCCCTCCAGAACCAGGCCCTCTCCACCCTCCTTGATTAGTACGCCGATTTCTCCCATCGGCAAGTTTTACCCATCGTGAAGTGCCAACTCCAGTCCCGCCCCATCCATTCCCTTTATTGCTTGGTTGTGAATTCCCGCCTCAATCTGGTAACAATCTGATATACTGACATTGAAATTGGTTACGGAAACCCAACCGGAAAATATCAGTCCATTCTTGCCATCCTGGTTGCGAGGCAACAATTAGTGTCCACCATTCTCGAAGTCATATTTGAGGTTCGTGAGGACGATATTGACGGAGGATACTCGGCCAGTGCCTTGGGCTACGGCATCCATACCCAGGCCGAGTCCCTTGGCGAGTTGCGCTCGAATGTCAAAGAAGCAGTGGAGTGCTACTTTGACGAGTCCATGAAACGTCCCAGCTTGATTCGTCTCCACTTCGTACGCGACGAAATTCTCGCTCTGTGAAGCTTCCTCGCGACGTAAGCGGGGATCAGTTGGTGAGAGCGCTTCGCCGTTTGGGTTACAGGGTTACGTGACAGCGCGGTTCCCACATGCGGATTACAACGGAAATCAACGGCCGGCCCCATGAAGTCATACTAAACCATAATCCCGTTAGGACAAAGACCCTATCCACTATTCTGAAGAGCATCGCATCTCACCACGAATTCAGCCTTGAAGAACTGCTAATGATGCTCCGGTTGTAGTTCGATCCACCCTCTCTCGACACCCACCGCTCCTCTCCCTCGCACCCCCCAAAGCTGGTACAATCAACCCATGACCTCCCAAGTCCTATACCGTAAGTGGCGGCCCCGCCGTTTCTCCGACCTCGCCGGTCAGGAGCACGTCACCACGGTCCTGCGACAGGCCGTCCTGCAAGACCGCATCTCCCACGCATATCTCTTCTGCGGCCCCCGCGGCACCGGCAAGACCACCACCGCCCGCGTCCTCGCTCGCACCCTCAGCTGCCTCAACCCCCAGGACGGCGAACCCGACAACTCATGCGCCCTCTGCCAGAATATCGACACCGGCCGCGCCATGGACCTCATCGAAATGGATGCCGCCAGTAACCGAGGCATCGACGAGATTCGCAGCATCCGCGACCGTGTAAACTTCTCCCCCGTCGAAAGCAAGTACAAGGTCTACATCGTCGACGAAGCTCACATGCTCACCGAGGCCGCCTCCAACGCCTTCCTCAAGACCCTTGAAGAGCCACCACCCCACGTCATCTTCGTCCTCTGCACCACCGAACCCCACAAAATCCTCCCCACAATCATCTCCCGCTGTCAGCGTTTCGACTTTCGCCGCATCTCCACCGGGACCATCGTCGATCGGCTCCGCTACATCTGTGAACAGGAAGGCATCGAAGCAGACTCCGCCGTCCTTGGAGCCCTCGCAAGGGCCGCCGGTGGCAGTCTCCGCGACGCCGAGAATCTCCTCGAACAAGTGGTAGTCTCCTTTGGCCAAAATCCGGACATCAACTCCCTCCAGGAAATGCTCGGCCTGTCCCACTCACGCGAGGCCCAGGCCCTCGTCGCCCATTTCCTCCACGGCAACACCTCAGCCGCCCTCGGCGTCATCGGCAAGGCCTCCAGCGAAGGCGTTGACCTGCGTCAGGTTCACCGCCAGTCCGTAGAACTACTGAGGGCCGTCCTGCTCATCAAATCCGGCGCTGCAGACACCCTGGACCTCGGTGAGGAAACTCTCAACGAAATGGGCGCCCTCGCCCGCAAAATACAGCTTCTTACAATCATGCGCTGTCTCAAGGCCCTCGGCGAAATCAACATGCGCCTCGACGCTACCAGCAGTCTCCCTCTGGAACTCGCCGTCGTGGAGACCTCCCTCGCCGAAGAAGCCCAACCCGCCATACCCCCCGCCCCTGCCAGGACCCCCCAGCCCGCTGTCAGCGGTGGCAGGTCCACTACCTATTCCGCAGACCGGCGCCCCCCTCCTCCGCAACCCCGACCCCAGCGCCAGCCCTCCCCCCCAAGCCGCACGCCACCCCCGGACGCCCCCACACCCTCGCCCACCCCGGAGCCAGTCCCCGTCGCCCACGGCAACGGAGAGTCCCTCTCCCCCGCAATCTGGGAACAGATCGTCCGCTCCCTCCGACGCCAGAAGGGCCGACGCTTCTTCCTCGGCGCCCTCCTCAAGGACTGTCGCAGCCCCCACCTCGAAAACGGCTCCATCGTCCTCCCCTTCAGCCACCGTTCCAACATGGAGCGCATGGAGAGCGAACTCCGCGAAGTCGAAGGCAGCGACGCTATCAAGAACGCCATTAACCACTACCTCGGAAAACCCTACGAAATCAAACTCACCGTGCTCGAAAACTCAGGCAGCCGCCCAGCCGCTGTCAGCAGCCCCCTTGTACGCGCCGCCAGGAACATGGGCGGACGAATTCTAGACGAGAGGACCATCGAACCTTGATGAACCGAAAGATGATCAAGCAGGCCCAGAAGCTCCAGGCCCAGCTTCAAAAGGCCCAGAGTGAACTCGAAACTGCGACCGTAGTCGGCACCGCCGGTGGCGGCGTGGTCAAAGTCGTCATGACCGGCAAGCAGACCGTCGACTCCATCGAAATAGACCCCGAAGCCGCCGAAGACATCGAACTTCTCCAGGACCTCGTAACCGCTGCCGTCAACGACGCCGCAAACAAAGTCCAGGAAATGGCCGCCCAAAAGCTAGGCGGCCTCGCTGGCGGCCTCAACATCCCCGGCCTCCTCTAACCCCTCTCAGCTCACATGTCATCCCAACCACAACGCAGCCCCCCAGCTGTCATTCCGAGGACAGCGCAGCCCCACATGTCATTCCGAGCGCAGCGCAGCCCCCCACATGTCATTCCGAGCGCAGCGCAGCGAAGCCGAGGAATCTCGCTGTCGTAGCACCAACCCCCTCCCTTGTTCCTCCAAATATCCTGTGCCCGCATAACCGGGTACAAAAACACCCCCTTGTCCCTGCGAAGGCAGGGACCCACTCTCAGCCCACCCCAATCCCCCCGTCCCCTCCCGAAAACAAAAAAAGACAGGCCCTAAGCCTGTCCCTCTCAACGGTCCGTATCTGCGCCTGCTAAGCCAACCCCTCTACTCCCCCTTCCGCTCCAGCACCCGGACCACCGCCGCCTCCACATCCTCCACCGCCAGGTGGTACTTCTTCATCAACAACCCCGGATCCCCCGACTCCGTGTACCCCTGCAACGCCACCATCTCCATCGGCGCCGGCGCCCTCCGCCCCAAAACCTGCGCCACCCTGCTCCCCAACCCCCCGTGCGAAAGGTGCTCCTCCACTGTCACCACCCCACCCGTCTCCCGTGCTGCCGCCTCGATCACATCCTCATCCAGAGGACTCAAAGTGTGAATGTTCAACACCCGGCACGACACGCCCCTCGATCCCAACCCCTCCGCCGCCTCCAACGCCGTCGACACCATCACCCCCGTAGCAACAATCGTCGCATCCCCTCCATTCCGTATCACCTCTCCCTTCCCAACCTCGAAACAATACCCCTCCTCGTGAAGTACCGGCGTAGCCGGACGATACAGCCGCACGTAAAACGGCCCCGGCATCTCCGCCGCCGCCCTCACCGCGGCAACCGCCTCCACCGCATCCGATGGCGCAATCACTGTGAAACCGGGTAGCGAACACGCCAGCGACAGGTCCTCTATCCCATGCGCGGACATCCCATCCTCTCCCGTCAAAATTCCCGCGTGCGTGCAGACAATCTTCACCCCCAACTGCGGCTGCGCAATGTTCACACGCACCTGGTCGAAGGGCCTGCACATCCCAAACACCGAAAACGTGCTGACAAACGGCACCTTGCCAGAAGCTGCCATCCCCGCCGCCACACTCATCATATTCTGCTCCGCCGGCCCGAAATCAAAGAACCGCTCCGGAAATTCCGCCGCAAACAGGTGCACGAACGTCGACTTGTTCAGGTCCCCACCCAAAACCACAATGTCCGGGTTCTCCCGGCCCATCTCCACCAGGGCCTTCCCGTAGGCCTCCCTCGTCGCAACCTTGGGCAGCGATTCAATCACCCTAGCTTACCCTCCATTCTGGAATCTTCAGTGGTCATCACGAAATTGCCCGTCTCTGTGCCATTCATCCCCATTTGAACTAGGAAAGCTCCGCCAGCGCCTTCTGAAGCTCGTCTTCGCTCGGCGACGCTCCGTGAAACGCGGGGTTGTTCTCCATGAAGCTGACCCCCTTCCCCTTCACCGTCTTCGCTATCACCACCGTCGGCCGACCCTCTACCGAGACCGCCTCCTCCAACCCCTCCACCACCGCACCCATGTCGTGCCCGTCAATCTCCACCACCCTCCACCCGAACGCTCCCCACTTCTCCGCCAGGGGCTCCAACTTCATCACCTCGTCCGTAAACCGGTCATTCTGAATCCCGTTCCGGTCCACAATCGCCACCAGGTTGTCCAATCCATAATGCGAAGCCGACATCGCAGCCTCCCACACCTGCCCCTCGTCGCACTCCCCGTCCCCCAGCATCACAAACACCCGGTGTCCCACACCGTCCAACCGGGCCGAAAGCGCACACCCGACCCCGAACGACAACCCCTGTCCCAACGAACCCCCACTCATCTCCACACCCGGCGTCTTTATGTGGGCATGCCCCTGCAGGCGGCTGTTGATCTTCCGAAAAGTCATCAATTCCTCTTCAGGAAAGAATCCCCTCGCCGCCAGCGTCGCATACAGCCCCGGACACGCATGCGCTTTGCTCAAAATGAACCGGTCTCGCCCTTCCCACCTCGGATCCTCCGGGTCTACCCGCATCACCCGGAAGTACAACGCCGTCATAATATCGATCTCCGAAAGCGATCCCCCCGGATGTCCGCTCCCCGCCTCGAAAATCATCTTTAGAATGTTGCGGCGTGATTCCTTGGCAATCCCCTCCAACTCACCAATTCCCGCTCCCTTAGCCAAGGTCTGATCCCTCAACTTCACCAGTCATGTCGAATCCGAAATCCCTGCGCAATTTTCCCCCACCGTTTCATTACGTCCTGGCCGATGGCGCATTATAGCAATGCCCCATAACACTGTCTAGCTTCCCTCGGCCTCCCAAACTATAATGAGTCCGACATGATCATCGACTTCCACGCCCACCTCTACCCCCCCTCCTTCACCGTCCGCCGCGATGAGATTATGCGCAAAGATAGGACCTACGCCAATCTCTTCAGCAACCCTAAGGCCAAAACCGCCTTCGGTCCCGAAATCGTCATCGCCATGCAGAAGGCCAACGTCGACGCCACCGTAGTCATGGGCTTTGGCTGGACCGATCCCAACATCGCCTGCGAAGCCAACAGCTACCTCCTCAAAGCCGCAGCCGCCAGCGAGGGACGCCTCATCCCCTTCTGCTCCGTCAACCCCACCTGGGGCCACGAAGCCGTCCGCGAAGTCGAACGCTGCGCCGCCCGTGGCGCCCGCGGCATCGGCGAACTCCACCCCGACACCCAGGGCTTCGACATCGCCGACGCTTCTCAAATGGCCCCACTCATGGACACCGCCCGCCAACTGGACCTCATCGTCCTTGTCCACTCCTCCGAACCCGTCGGCCACTGCTACCCCGGCAAAGGCAAGACTACCCCGGACAAGCTCTGGGCCTTCATCCGGAACTTCCCCCACAACAAGATTGTCTGCGCCCACTGGGGCGGCGGCCTCCCTTTCTACGCCCTCATGCCGGAAGTCCTCGAAGGTCTCAAAAACGTCTACTTCGATACCGCAGCCTCCCCCTTCCTCTACACCGCCGAAATATTCCAGTCCGTCGCAAACATCATCGGCGCCGAAAAAATCCTCCTCGGCACCGACTACCCCCTCCTCAACCAAAATCGCTTGCTCACCCAGATCGAAGACAGCCCTCTGACCCCCACGCAGAAGCAACAAATCCTCGGCCAAAACGCCCAAACCCTCCTGAATCTATGAATACCCTCCCAGACCATCTCCAGCCAAACCTCGACATAGTCCTAGTTGGACTCAACCCCTCCCAGGTCTCTGTCGAACGCGGCCACTACTTCGCCAACCCCCGCAACCGCTTCTGGCGTGCCTTCAACCGCTCCAGCCTCGTCGAATTCTCCGTCACAATGGAAGACGACCACTCCCTCTCCAACCACGGCATAGGCTTCACCGACCTCGTCAAACGCCCCTCCCGCCAGGCCTCCGCCCTACGCGCAAAGGACTACCGCGAAGGCGCGCCCATCCTCAAACAGAAGCTCCTCCACCACCAACCCCTCATCGCCTGCTTTCAGGGCCTCACCGTCTACGCCAACTACCTCCGCTACACCGAAGGACTCAAATTCAAGGTGCAGCTCGGCCTCCAGCCCCACACCATCGGCCCTTCGAAGGTCTTCGTCGTCCCCAACCCCAGCCCTGCCAATGCCCAGTACTCCCTCGACACCCTCGTCTGCTGGTTCCAACAACTCAAGAACCTCCGCGACACCCTGAAATCCCAATGACCGGAGAAATCCGCACCTTCATCGCCATCGACCTCCCCCCGGAGGCCAAAGACGCCCTCGACAATCTCACTCAATCCCTCAAGTCCCGCGGCCTCACAGACATCCGCTGGGTCAAACCCCAAGGCATCCACCTCACCCTGAAATTCCTAGGCAACGTCCTTCCGTCCACCGTCCCTCTCCTCCTGGACGCCATCGAATCCGCCGCCCCGGAACACCCGCCCTTCACCCTCTCCCTGGGATCCCTCGGCGTCTTCCCCAACCCCAACAACCCCCGCGTCCTCTGGGTCGGCCTCGATAGAGACCTGGACACCCTCTCCAATCTACAAGCCTCCGTGGAAGATCGCTGCCGCTCCCTAGGGTTCGATCCCGAACACCGCCCCTTCAGGCCCCACCTCACCCTCGGCCGCGTCCGTCGCACCCTACCGCAACCTCAACTTGATCTCCTCCGCGACGCCATCCAAGACGAATCGAACGCCGGCCGCCTCACCTGGACCGTCCGCGAATTCCACCTCATCCACAGCACCCTCACCCCCCAGGGCGCCATCTACCGCTCCCTGGGATCAGCCCCCCTCTCTTCCCCTCCATCCCCGTAGGAGCAACCGGCGGATCGCCCTCATTCCCCCTTACCCCACACGTCATCCCCAGCACTGCGCTGCAAAGCCAAAAAATCCCGCCGCCGTCGCGCCCCCTCTTGTTCCTGCGAAGGCAGGAACCCACTCCCTGCCCGCGCTTAACACTCCCTACAATCCACAAACTCTCCCTACTTCCCCTTCCATACGCGTCATCCCCAGCACTGCGCTGCAAAGCCAAAAAATCCCGCCGCCGTCGCGCCCC
>CAYQLZ010000028.1:0-9793 GCA_964418665.1 uncultured Dehalococcoidia bacterium
GACGACATAGACGGTCAGCACCGTGGGCATGGCAGCGAACAACACGCCGATAGCCTTGCGACTGCATATCACTTATAATCTCCCTGAATCTACGGGAGGATCCATCCGAATGCCAGACGTCGATCCAAATGAACCCTCATACATCATGGGCTACAGCGGCGAGTTTCAGCAGCTCCTCCGACGCCGCAACGCCCACTCCAACGCGGCCCATCTCCTCCCCCACCTCAAACCCGGCATCCGCGTCCTCGACTTCGGCTGCGGGCCCGGCTCCATAACCCTCGGACTCGCCACGGCCGTAGACCCCGGCGAAGTCCACGGCGTCGATAAAGAGCAGTCCCAGGTAGAATTCGCCAGGGCTGCCGCTCAAGCCGGCGGACATGCCAACGCCTTCTTCCACGTCGCCGACGTGACCGCCCTCCCCTTCGACGATGACTTCTTCGACGCTGCCCACTGCCACGCCCTTCTCATGCACCTGCCGGATACCTCCAAAGTCCTCTCCGAAGTGAAACGCGTCCTCAAGCCCGGCGGCATCATTGCCAGCCGCGAGATGTTCGTCTCCTCCTCCTTCTTCGCCCCTCTTGATGAATCAATGGACGAAGCCTGGAACGTCTTCTCAAAGCTCCTCGCCGCCAACGGAGGCCATCCCGAATTGGGCGCCCAGCTACGGACCGTCTTCCAGGAAGAGGGCTTCTCAAACGTCCAGGTCGGCGCTTCCTTCGATTTCTTCGGCAACGAGGACGAAGTCAACTTCATCCACGCCTTTGTCCTAGATTGGTTCTACGCTCCCAACGTAACCGAGGCCGCCATTGAAGCTGGCCTCGCCACTCAACAGCAATTCGACCACTGGCGAAAACAGCTGGATCTCTGGAAAGATGACCCCGGCGCCTGCGGTGGCTTCGCCTTCGGCCACGTCGTCGCCACCAACCCCCACTAACCCCCCTCTCCCTAACGCCACGCCCACCCCCTCTTCTTGTTCCTGCGAAGGCCGGAACCCAACCCCTACCCACACCAGACCCTCCCATCAGCGCCAAGCCTCCCATCCCCCGCGGGGACCATTCGCGCACTGCCCTCCGCTATCCCCGTCTTACCCTCTCCCGTCCTGGGAGAGGGCTGGGTGAGGGTCATTCCTCCTCTTCTTCCCGCGAAGGCAGGAACCCGCCCCCCCACTAACCCCCGCCCGTTATCACCCCGTCCTGCATCCTCAATACCCGGTCGCACGCCCTGCTGACCCTCTCATCGTGCGTCACCAATACAATGGTCTGCCCCAACTCACGATTGCATCTATGCAGCAACTCCAGCACATCTTCCGTATTCTCGGAATCTAGGTTGCCCGTCGGTTCGTCCGCCAGCAGCAACGCAGGCTTTGTTACTAGCGCCCTAGCAATCGCCACCCGTTGCTGCTGCCCGCCGGAAAGCTCCATCGGCCGGTGCCCCATCCGGTCCTCCAACCCCACCACCTGTAGCGCATCCGCCGCCGCCCTCCTCGCATCGGACCTATCCCATCCCGCATACTCCGCGGGAAGCGAAACATTCTCCAAAGCTGAGAGCATGGACAACAGGTTGAACGACTGAAACACAAACCCCATCCGCCTTGCCCTCATCTGCGTGCGTTCCCTGTCCGACAGTTCCGCCACGTCTACCCCATCGATCAAGAGACTCGAAGGCGGATTCGTCCCCTTATCCGGCCCATGCAGCAGCCCCAGAATATGCATCAGCGTACTCTTACCGCACCCGGAAGGTCCCATGATCCCAACCATCTCCCCGGACTCCATGGACACGTCCACCCCCCTAAGCGCCCGCACCACGTTATTCCGGCTGAGACGGTATGTCTTGTGCAGGTTCCTCGCTTCCAGAAACGCCATCACTCCCTCCTAACCCTGTCTCAACGCGTCCACAGGGTCCAACCGGGCCGCGCTCCATGCTGGCAGCACCCCCGCAATCGCCCCCAACACCGTTGAGAACGACACCCCCAATATCGCAATCCACGGCGTCAGGTGAAACAGCACCGTCCCCGTTGACAGCCCCGCGGCATTGGAGAAATAGATCACCAGCAGCGCCAGTCCCAACCCCGTCAACCCGCCAATGAACCCCATCAGGCCCGCCTCCCACACCAATTCCCTCATGATCATCCCCTGCGTCGCCCCAATTGCCCGCTTGATCCCTATCTCCCTCCTCCGCTCCGTAACGCTTATGGTCATCGTGTTGATTACCGTCAGACCTCCAACCACTATGCTGATTAGCGCCACACTCAGGATGATTGCGTTGAATATAGCTATCGTCGACCCAAACTGCTCGTCGAAGTCTTCCCCGGAGACCGCCCGAAGCCGCGGAAACCTATCCTCAACCGCCCTCACAATCGACCCCTTGTCCGTCCCCTCCTCCGGATAGATGATCACCATCGACGTAAGACCACCCCCATTCTCCACACTCTCCGGCGCCAGTCGCGTCCGATCCAGCAGTTCCTGCCCCGCCGTCCACGGGATGATCGCCGTCGTGTCGAAAAACGTCAACGAAGGCTCAAGCACCCCTATTACTTCAAAGTCTGTCCCCCGTATGTCAAAGCTGTCGCCCAACCCCGTCTCAAATTTCCTGGCCAGATCCGTCCCTAAAACCACCAACCTCTTCCCCTCGTCCGACAGCGCCGTCTCCCTCCCTTCAGACACCGACGGCCTGAAAGTCTCATAACCCTGGTCGAATCCAGCCTCGAACGCCACCACAAAGTCCGGCGAGTTGAATCCCGTTCCGCTGTCGTCGGGGTCCAGTAGAATCTGCACCCGGGGCGCCGCCACCGCAACCCCGGGTATCTCCGCCACCTCCTCCACCACCTCAACCGGTATCGGCGAAAGCCCAAACGCGAACGCCGGATTTGCCGCGTCGCTCACCACCACCTTGTTTTCAAAATACGTCGACCCCCCCTCCACAATCCCCGTCAGCTTGTTCGCCATCGCGCTCATCACCATCAGCGCCCAGATCCCCACGGTGATGCCAAGAATGGTCAGCGCCGTCCGAAACTTCCTGCGCGCCAGGTTACGAAGCAAAGGACATCTCCTCTTCAATGGAAGGGTAACAAAATGGTTGTCGTTGCTGCTTACAACTGCTGCCTGTAATCAATGGTCATTCGGTGCAGCTCCACCCCACCGCAACCCCATCCGATAAGTATAGCACCGCCCATCGTAGGCAGAGTATCAACCTGGGCCCTTACATGCGAAAATCGCCTGATCAAAGAAATCCCCGAATCGACCTCCCCCACACAACCTTCACCCTCCCCGATGCTGGTTCACCGTCGCTCGTTCAGGCATCAGCGAAACCCACCGCTGCCTTGAGAAACTAGCCGGAGAAAGGCCACAACTCCGTCGATATCGACCAGTTCTAGTTCTTGCTTGCCCCTGCCCCGGCAAAAGCAAGTGCCGAATCCATGTCTGAGAAGATGTCCATCACCTTGTGAAATCCCAATAACTCGAATACTTCGTTAATGTAAGGCTTGAAACTGCACAGGAGAAGCAACCGACCCCTCTGCTTTAGTTCATTCCATAAGCGCAGGAACACCCGCAGGCCAGCCGTGCTCAAATATGTAACTTCCGACGCCTCAATCAACACGTGCGATCCTGTATCTCCTATGCTGTTCCTCGCATCTGCTTCAAACACCTCAGCCGTAACAGTGTTGATGCGCCCCCGCGCTCTCAACATCAGTACCGGATCCCTTAACTCGACTACATCTATCTGCGTCATTTTAGATTCCCTGCCTAATACCTTGTCTCTACTTTTTAGATTATGTCAAAAGGCGAAATCGCGCAACCCTTCCTGTCGCTCTATTCATCGATTTCCCAATCCCGGATTCCCCCTGCACTTCCGCACCCTCCTGGTCGCCCGTCTCACCATCCCTTACCCGCGTCTACCGTACTAGCAACAGCGGGGAATCAACCCCCAATTGCTGCGCCTGGATCCAACGTCTGAAATCTTGAATTAACCAGCCTTCTTGGTTTATTGTTCACTGGCTTCAAATTGCCCAGGAATCTGTCAAACTAACATTACCCCATACAGAGAAACGAAAACCCATTTCACAGCATTGAAAGGACACATTGTGCGCAACCTGATAGCAACAATCTTGACCATCGGCCTCCTCTTGTCACTGACGGCCTGCACCGGAGATGCCGGCCCCGCTGGAGAAACTGGCCCCGCAGGCCCCCAGGGCCCCGCAGGCGCTGTCGGCCCCCAGGGTCCCGCAGGCGTAACCGGCCCTGCAGGCCCCCAGGGCCCCGTCGGAGACCCCGGCCCCCCGGCCCCTCCCGCCCCTCCAAGCATCCCCATTCCCACCACCGGGTCCTTGGACGACGAAGCCATCGCCTCCCTCCTGCAGGAGCTTGATAATCTGGTCCGGGAGGTCGACGAATTGAGGGCCGTTGCTGAACAAACTTTAGCCCCTCCGGACACTGTCAGCCTTTCCGATGCCAGGCAGCGCGACACTGAAAGGCTCGATAACCTTATCCATGCCATCATCCAGGCCACCAGGAATCCGGAGCTTAAGGCACACCTCACCGCTCTGGACAACGAAATTCACTCCGTTTACGAGCGCGCAATCGCCGCCTCCGCCGGGAACCAGGAAGCGTTGGATTCCTTCGCCTTGTCCGAAGGACTCACCGTCGTCGCCAGCATCATGAACGCCATCGCCGAATCAAGAATCGCCGCCTCCGCCCCTCCGCCTCCGCCCCCAAGGTGGGAACCCGCCCTCTACACCCAGCACTTCGTCCGTCAGGCCATCGAAATGTACCAATCCGAAGGCATCGAGGCCACCGCCGCTTACTACAACACCCAGGAGAGCATCGACGATCAGTGGTACGTCTTCATCCTCGACGAGAACGACATCTTCCTAGCCCACGCCGCCAACCCCTCCCTCGTCGGCCAGCACGCCGAAGCCGGCTACGGCCCCAACAAATATCCCGTCGGCGAGGCCGTGGCCGCCCTCGCTGATGAAGACGGCGAATGGTTCAGCTACACCTTCGTTAACCCCGCTACAAACGCCGTCGAAGCCAAACACTCCTGGATTGTTGAAGTCGACGGACTCACCATCGGCTCCGGCTGGTACGAGCGCGGGCCCAGCAAGGCCGACGTTGAAGCCTACACCAGGGACTTCGTCAAGCGCGCCATCAACCTCTACGACGCCCTCGGGCGAGACGCTACCGTTGATTACTACAAGCTGCCCGAAAGCGTGGATGACCAGTGGTACGTCTTCATCGTTGACGAAGAAGGCTACACCATCAGCCACCATAACCCCATGTTCCTTAACCGCGACCCAAGCGAACGCGTCGATTCTACCGGCTACTTCTACGGCGACGACTTGCTCGCCGCCACCGAGTCCGGCCGCTGGGTCGACTACGTCCTGCTTAATCCCGAAACCGGGGACGAGCGGCAGAAACACACCTGGGCTGTACTCCACGACGGTCTCATTTTCGCCTCCGGTTGGTACGAATAGCCCAACCCACCTACCCAACTCGATCCCTACGCAAAAGGGCCGTGACGCTCAAACGTCACGGCCCTTTGCTTTTGGTCATCGCTGATGGTCACCACCCCGGGCCTACCATCGTAGATCACCGTAAGCCGCTGCAGAAAATTCCTGCCCGGAAGCCCCTTCAGGTATTGCCCGCTTGAAGCTATGTTCCCCCCGCGAACTTTCCATACATGATCCATGCCAGCACCGAGATATAGATCGGTGCAAGATGAAATGGCGGCTCGCAGCTCCCATATACGCCGACGATTGTATCGGTCTCAACTTTGGGCAGACCACGACGCTCCGCCAACCCCGAATCGATGCAGCACTCATGGATGTTCTCCTGTCTCAGGCTGTCCTGCAACGTTTCAGCCACTCCGGCAGCCGCCCCAATCATCTGGTCCCAGACACACCAAGCCTGCTCTCCAGATAGCCGACTACCCTCCGCACGTACTCGTCACGAAACCTGTCGAACGCCTCCCCATGTTCCGCCCCGGGCACAATCCACATCTCACTCCCGTCATACGCTGCTCGGTGCACCCTCAAACCATGCTCAAGCGGAATTCGCGTATCCGCATCTCCATGCACCACCAGAATCGGCAATTCCACCGACTCTATCGCCTTCTCCGGCGCCAACTTGCTCAGGTCAATCCCGTACAGCACGTTCGCAAACACCGACGCCCCGGGAATGAATATCGGCGCCGCCCACTCGGGCACAGGCGTCTTCCTGCCTATCTCAAACGAAATGAGATCGTTCACCTTTGCGTAGGTGCTGTCCAGGACTACGGCCCTCAATCCCGGCTCCTCCGCCGCGGCGAGAACCGTCGCCCCTGCCCCCATCGATCTCCCAAGTACCCCAATCTTGTCCGGCCCAATGCCCCGCCCCTGCAGGTAATCATACGCCCCCAGCACGTCCTCCGCCTCGTCGATCCCCCCGGTAATCCTCTCCCCCTCCGACGTCCCGTGTGCCCTCAAATCGAATAGCAGCACATTGAAGCAGGCATCCACCAACCGGGAAGCGATCATCGTGGCCTCTCGGCTGGTTCGATTCGAACTGATCCCGTGGACCATCACCACGGTAGCCTCACACCCATCCGAAGGTAGATACCACCCCTCAAGCCACACATCTCCCTTCCGCGACATAAACCCCACGTCTTCGTATTCTAACCCGTAGTCCAGAGGATGGTCCTCGAACTCCCCCCGTTCAGCCCCGGAAACACCTGAAGCAATGAAGTAGGACACTCCCGCGTATGCAGAAAGGAGGAGAATCGCCAGACCTGCGGCAATCCCCCAAAGTATCTTCGCCCTGCGGCCACCACGACTTCGAACCCATGTCAACGCTTCACGTGCCCGATTCACTCTCGCACCCCCATCTCACCTCTCCCATTGCCGGTCAACTCCGCACAGATCGGTCGCTCGGCGGGCCGACCATTATGTCAATCGCAAGCAGGTCGGGCAAACCCCAACCTGTTCAGCCGCGCCAATCCGCAAACGTGTACGAACCCGCACTCAGACCAACTAGCCTGGCCCTAGGTACGGAAACTGCTATACTCTTCCTCCCTTATGAACGGGCGTAAAAGGACCCCCGGTCCGTCTCTCTGTGCGATTCCAATGCGTCCAATACCTGCGCCAGCTGCGCGTTCTTCTCTTCCGTGGCCATTGCCTTGGATTCTTCCTCGATAGACCTCAGCAAACTGGTAACCTCAGGCCCATCGATAATTGCCAATTCGTCATCCCGATGCTTGATGCGCAGCTGTGGCGCCGTCCTGTCCTCCTGCAAAACTACGAACTCGTACGACCCCACGTCCACTGACCAATCGCCATTCCCCGAGTCCAGCGGCCTTTCCCATCGCAGCTTGTGCTGCCTGGTTGATGTCTTAAGTTCCCCAAGCACATTCAATTCAATCTTTGCCATCAATTACCTCCAAAATACCAAAACGGAATATTGCTCAATTGCCAATTCGCTATGAGCCTCATCCGCGGAAACAACCTGCATCCACCACACCCGCCATTCATTCCTCATCATGCGCAGTGCTTCAGCGTCAAGCCTCATCCGCTCCTGGCCTGTAGAAATTCTCGTGGTTTCTAATCTTGCCCGCAGTTCGTGATGTTGTTGCACCCCGCGTCCACCAAGCAAAATAGATTAAAATTCTACGACACCACATCCACATACGCCTACGTAATACCATGCAGAAAAGGCCAAATTCCAAGCCCTGAAAGCGTAGATTTCCCGCATTTCCACACACAAACCGGCTTCCCTCAAACACCCGATTCCCTCCCCATCTCCTCGCAGCCTTTGGACGACTCAACCCCCAAATTCCGCCAACCCTCCAAGCCCTCGTCCCATTGCCCAGGCAGAAAACCCCAAGCCGCGGGTGCACACCCCCATTTTGGTGGTAAACTATCACACCGCAGACATGAGCAGCAGCAATAGCAGTATGGGCGCCCAAATCCCGGTATCAGCCCGAGACTCCCGCCCCGGAACACCCAGGTCGGCCTCGGATGCTTGATGCCCTCGCTGTAGTCGGCATGGCCTCCGTTCCCGTCGGCGAACTCCGCTTCGCCGTTCCTTGGGCCATGGTCCACTTCGGCTTCCCCTGGTATCAGGCCTTCATTCTCGCCCTCGTCGGCAACCTGGTCCCCGTCCTCGTCCTGCCCTTCCTTCTGCGCAAAATCGGCCACCTGCTCCTGCAGGCCCCCAAACCCGTCGGCCCCCTCTTTCAATGGCGAATCGACAAACTCAAGAGCGGCGCCGGCCTCCGCGTCGAAAAATACGGAAGGTGGGCCCTCGTCCCCTTCGTCGCAACTCCCCTCCCCCTCACCGGCGCCTGGACCGGTTGCCTCCTCGCCTGGGCCATGGACATCCACCCCAAAAGGTCCATCCCCATGATGGCCCTCGGCGTCCTCATCGCCGCCACCATCGTCACTACCCTCACGGAACTCGGCGTCTCAATTAGCCTGTTCCTATCCGACCAAACCGAATAAACAACAAGAGCTACACTAGGAGGATCAATCCAATATGAACTTCGCTTCTCTCGTCAAGCGACACAGACTCTCCGCCGCCGCCAATGGGGTGCTCATCGGCATGGGCATCTTCTTCGGCGTCTTCTTCGGATTCAGCGGCCTCATTGGGCTGGTGGGAATCATCGGCGGAGTGGGCATGGAATTCTGGCAGCGTAACCGCGTCCCCAAAGACCTGGGAAGCGACGCCACCCTTGCCAAACGACATAGACTCTCCGCCCTGGCCAACGGCGTTCTATTTGGCATGGGTATCCTGATGGTGCTCTACGGCGGCCTGATTGGTGCCGTCGGCATCGTCGCCGGCTTGGGTCTGGAAATCTGGCAGCGAAACCGGGTCTCTAAAGAGCTGGGCTAGACAGCCCGTCCCGAAAATCCTATTGGCCCGACGCCTGCTGCAGAATCGCCTCTATATCGTCAATCCGCGCGCCCAGGTCCTGCAGCACCTCTCGAAGCTGCTCTATCTCGTCAGCCGTTAGCGTCAACCCGTCCGTCGGCGTCGTAAAGCTCGGCGCCCTCGTCGGCATCGGCGGCCTCTCCGACTCCGCAGGCTGCGACGGTGCTACCAGCGTCTCCTCCGCCACCGCCGGCGCCACCGCCGGGATCTCCTCCTTGAGCGCTCGTATCGCGTCTTCCAGGGTCGGCTGCATCACAATCTTGCTGCCGTCCGCCAATATAATGCGTCGCATCTCTGGGAATTCCAACGTCGCCGGCTTCAGGAAGATTGGCTCCGCATACAGAATCGAGTCTCCAACCGGAACCACCAGCATGTTCCCTCTCTGCACCTCCGAACCCACCTGACCCCAAAGCGTGAACTGCTGTGAAATCGCCGCGTCGTTGTCTATCCGCGCCTCAACCTGGTTCGGACCCAGTATGCTCTTACCCTCCGGGAAGCTGAATAACACCATCTCCCCGTAGTTCGGAGCGTCATTCCGCACCGCAATCCATGCCTTCAACGGGTCACGCCTGTCCGGCGTAAACGGCTGAATCAGCAGGAATTCCTCTTTCTCCTCGCCCGGCAGCCTCGCCAGTATGTAGTAAGGCTCAAGCGTGCCCTCACGCCCGAACGAGTTCTGGATCGGTATCGACCACTGGTCGCCCTTCTGGAAGAACGTCTCAGGGTTCGTCATGTGGTACTGCAGCAGCATCCGCGTCTGGACCGTAAACATGTCCCTCGGATACCGAACGTGGTCCTCCAGGTACTCCGGCATCTCAGCCATATCCTTGAACAGGTCCGGGAAAATCTTCCGGTAGCTGAGAATCAAAGGATCGTCCGGGTCCGACACGTAG
>CAYQLZ010000028.1:9803-24149 GCA_964418665.1 uncultured Dehalococcoidia bacterium
GTAGAAGTCCACCGTGCCGTTGTACGTGTCCACCACAGCCTTCACGCTGTTCCTGATGTAGTTGAATTCAGTCCCCTCCCAGGGCGTGGAATACGGATACTGCGACGTCGTCGTATAACCGTCCTGAATGAAGAATATCCGACCATCCGCCACCACCTGGTAGGGATCGCTGTCCGGCGTCAGGAACGGGGTAATCGTCTGGAACCGCTCCGGCACCGTCCTCCGGTACTGAATCCGGCTCTTCGACGTATCAACCTGCCCCGAAATGAAGATGTTTATGTCCCGGAACTGCCACGCATAAGCACCCCTGCGCACTATGGAGCTCAGGCCCACGCCACCCGTACCCGCATACTCTCTGAATACCGGCTCCGCGCCCTCCCCCTGGTAGTCCAACTCCTGCTGGTTCGAACCCACAATTACAAAGGGCAGGCTCTTCAACCCGTAATACACCCCCGCTTCCGTCAGCTCCAACTCCTCATACCCTTCTGCCGGCGCCGCGGGAACGTCCTTCAGCAGCATCTTCGGCTGCCCGTTGGCGTTCACCTCGTTGACTCCGCTCATCGCCACCCCGTGTCCATGGGTGTACACCAGGTGCCGGTTCACCCAATTCTGGGCCTCCTCCGGCAGCTTCTCCGCCGAGATCTCACGGCTCGACAGCATCACCTGCTGTACCTCGTCATTCAACGTGTACCGGTCCACTCCCACGCTGGCAAAATCATAGAAGAACTGGACAAACTCCACCTGGTTGTAGATCTCACCCAGTGGCCGCTCGTCCCAGAGCCTGATGTTGTCAATCGTCCCCCGGTTCTCCTCTATCGCCTCTGCTGTGATCGAGTCCAGCCCCAGGTGGTTCCGCTCCGTCTGCTTGTCAATCCCGAAGGCCTGCCGCGTAAACTCAATGTTGTTAACCAGGTACTGCTCTTCCTTATCAAACTCGTTCGGCTCCACCTGGAACCGCTGCACCACGTTCGGGAATACCCCTCCCACCAGAATCGCCATCCCCAGCCACAACCCAATCGCGCTCAGAATCATCCGATACCCGGGCCGGAACGCCCCCACCACCATCAGAACGCCGCTCACCACCGCCACAATCGTCAGAATCGTCTGCACCGTTATCCGTGCGTTGTCGTCCGTGAACCCCACCCCGAACACAGCCCCCGCATCCGAGTACATCAGCTCCCACCGCCCGATCCAGTGGCCTGCGGCGATGACGAGGAACAAGACTGCCCCAATCGCCGCCACGTGAATCTTCACATTCATCGGGATAGTAACGTTCCGTTCCCTCAACCCGAACAGCACCAGGTACAGCCCCAGCACAATGATCAGAACCACGACCGCCGCCCCAAGGAACCACCCGCGAATGAACCCCAGGAACGGAAGCGTGAACACGTAGAAGTCCACGCCCTTGTTGAATATCGGCTCCACCAGCGGAGACGCCACGCCCGTCGCCTCGTCCACCTGCGTGAACGGCGTCGAGTTCATATACTTCAGCACCGTCTCCCACCGCCCCGCAGCCGCCGCTCCCACGGCCGCCGACGCCACTATCGCCGCTACTGCGGCCGCCAGCGCCAGCGCCCGACGAATGGCCTCATAAGCCGCCCGCGTCAACGTCGTGGGCGTGTCGCCCTGAGTAAGACGGAATACCAGGTAGATGTTGGGTACCAGCAGCACCGCAAAGATGCCCGCGCTCGCGAAGAATAGCCATATCCGCGTCAACAGTATCGTCCGAAAGACGCCGACATATCCTAGGCTGTCGAACCACAGCCAGTCCGTGTAGACGCTCTTTCCCCATGAAAGCCCTAATATCAGGAAAAGGACCAGCGTACCCGCCGCCACCCAACGCACCGAGCGGCTGCTCCACATGGGCAGGTTCAGGTCCCCTACATCAATTGGGCCTCGCCGGCCCCCGCTACCGTTGCCTCCGTACTGGCTGCTCATTCATCCTTTCGCATTGAAACTCTAAGACTGTTCAATATCCGCCATGGCCGCTGAATTGTAGTTTGCCCTTCTCCCCTAGTCAATGCCAACCGCCCCACATCGACGCCGATGTGACAGCAAACTCAACCCCTAACCCCACAAATCCGCCACGTCTATGGCCCTCATGAACTCCACGTTCTCGAAACTCCGTATGTACTTGATGAGCTTCTCCAACATCAACAGCCTCCCGGGACGCCCGATAACGTGCGGATGCATCGTCAGGTGAAACGACCGACCATAGCGATAGAGCCCCTCGAATTCCGCCTTCCAACTCAATAGCACCTCGTCCGGACTCTTCATCGGCCCCGTTCTCCCCATCGCCGGCGAATACGAAAAGTGCGGCGCGTCATCCAGCAGCCAGTGAATCGGAAGCTCCACCAGCGACCCCTTGGCCGTCTCCAATACGTACGGCGCGTCGTCCCCCATCAGGCTCGTGTCATATCGAAAGTCCATCGACGCCAGGTACTCCAGCGAATGCTGGCTCAGCTCCCACGCCGGCGACCGATACCCCAAAGGCCTGCTCCCTGTCGTATCCTCCAAAATCCCGATCCCCTTCTCCAGCACCTCCCATTCCCGCTCCGCCGTCAGCGTTGCGGGCGGCTCATGCATATATCCGTGGTGCCCCACCTCGTGACCCCTTCCCACAATGTCCGCCATCAGTCCTCGGTTGTTCTCCGCAATGAAACCGGGCACAAAGAACGTGCTCTTGATCTCGTACTCGTCCAGCATGTCCAGAATCCGCGGCATCGCCACCTTCGGCCCATATTCCCCCATCGAAAGCGCCGTCGGCATGTTCACCGCCTCCGGGTTGCGATTTATTGTCCCGCTCGCCCCGTCTACGTCAAACGTGAGCAGCGCAACGCATCGTATGTCGCCTGGCCATATTCCTGCCATGATTCCCCCTCGTTTCCTTCTCTCGAAACTGAATTACCCCCCGCCTGCCTGCTCCCCCTCCAGCATCCCCTTCACTGCCGCCTCCACCTCATCCAATGGCGCCAGCACAGCGCCCTCGTCCCCAGCCCGACGACGAATCTCCACCGATCCGTTCCTCAACGAACGCTGGCTGACCACAAGCCGCAGCGGCAGCCCCATCAGGTCCGCATCGTTGAACTTCACCCCGGCGGATTCGTCAACCCTGTCGTCATACAAACACTCGATCCCCGCATCCCACAGACGCTGGTAAAGCCCGTCCGCCGCCTCGGAGACTTCCTCCTTCGCGAGATTAAGCCCCACCATATGCACCTGGTACGGAGCGATGGGTGAGGGGAAAATAATCCCCCGTTCGTCGTGGTTCTGCTCTATCGCCGCGGCAAGCAGCCGCCCCACCCCAATCCCGTAGCACCCCATGATCACCGGTCGCCGATTCCCCTCCCGGTCCAGGTAGTAGACCCCCAGCGTCTCGCTGTAGAAGGTCCCAAGCTTGAAGACATGCCCCACCTCTATCCCTCGCAGCGCCTCCAGCGGCTCTCCGCACTCCACGCACGGCTGCCCCTCTTCCGCCAGCGCAATGTCCGCCACCTCCTCCACCTCGAAGTCCCGCGGACTGTTCGCGTTCTGCAAGTGCTTGTCCGGCTTGTTCGCCCCCACCACAAAGTTGGACCCCAACAGCACGGAATCATCCATAATTCGCCGGATCCCCGTAAGTCCCACCGCCGACGCCGACCCCGCCACCAGACCCGCCGCCAGCGTCTCTTCCTCCGATGCCAGCCGCAGGTCCTTAGCCTTCAAATAAGTCGTCAGCTTGACCTCGTTTACCTCCAGGTCCCCCCGGATAGTCACGAAAATCGTCTCCCCGTCAGCGCTGTAGAAGACCGCCTTCAGCGTCCGGCTCTCCGGTATGCCCAACAACTCGCATAGCTCCGCGATCGTCTTTACCCCAGGCGTCGACACCTCTTTCAGCGGTAGAGCGGGGTCCACCGGCTGCGGCGGTTTCACCCCCTGCGCCTTCTCCAGGTTCGCCGCATAACCGCACCCCACACACCTCAATATAGTATCCTCCCCCGTAGTAGCCGGAAGGATGAATTCATGGGAGTCCCGCCCGCCTATCGCCCCACTGTCCGCCTCCACCATCACTGCCGGCAGGCCGCACCTCCGGTAGATGTTCCGATACGCCTGCCCCATCGCCTCATAGCTCTCGTCCAACCCCTCAGCATCGGCGTCCATGCTGTAGGCGTCCTTCATGTCAAATTCGCGGACGCGAATCAGCCCGCCCCTCGATCGCGGCTCATCCCGGAATTTCGTCTGTATCTGGTAGGGAATCACCGGCAGGTCCCGGTAGCTCTGAACGTGACTCCTCGCTATCAGGCTCACCACCTCCTCGTGCGTCGGCGCCATCACCATTGGACGTCGACGACGGTCATGCAAGGTGAACAGGTTATCCCCAAACGCCCTCCTCCTCCCAGACTCTTCCCACAGCTCCATCGGCTGAAGTACCGGCATCCGCACCTCCTGCCCTCCGGCGGCGTCCATCTCCTCCCGGATTATCGCCTCGATCTTCCTTAATGACCGCCACGCCAGCGGCAGGTACGAATACACCCCGGCAGCCACCTGAAGCACCATCCCCGCCTTCAGCATAAATCTGTGGCTGGGCGTCTCCGCCTCCGCCGGGTCCCTCCTCATTGTCTTCGTTATCAGGCGACTGAACCTCATCGAATTCCTTTCTCAACACCGGTATTAACACCGGAATTTGTCGACGCGTATTATACCCTATCCCCTCCCGCTGAATCGGTCGTTAGCCTGCGGTTCCCATCGGGATTCACCGGCCCACAATTTCAATTCCGAATTCACATCCCTACCCTCCCCTGTTATTACGAAATACTGTTACCGTCCAACCCTTTCATCTGCTTACCATACCTTGACACCCTTCAAAGCGGAAAGTAAGCTGTAGTGGGGTTCATTAGTCCCTACTTTACTATTGGGGAGGATTGTATCCCACGGCATAATCTATGCGGAAAACACAAAGAAATTCTGGTTTGGAGGAGGAAAAATGGCGAATAACGACATTGCTCTAATGGCCCACCTGATGAGGCGAGCCGGCTTCGGTGCCTCCTACGAAGAGTTGGAGGCGCGGGTCGCCAAGGGTTACGAAGCCACCGTGGAGGAACTCCTGGACCCCGAAGCCCATAACGTAGCCCCCGTGGACAATTTCCTCATGTGGCGCTACCACCCCATGAATGAGCTTCCACAGGCCCCGCCCTACGGTACCATGAACTTCCTTTACTACATGCTCACCACCAAGAGACCCCTTGAAGAGAAGATGACCCTCTTCTGGCACATGGTCTTCGCAACGGGTAACTCCAAGATCGACAACCCCACCGAGATGAACCGCCAGATCAACATGTTCCGCGAACACGGCCTCGGCAACTACCGCGACCTGCTCGTCCGCCTCGCCAAGGACCCCGCCATGATCTTCTGGCTCGACAACAACATGAGCCACAAGCACGCCCCCAACGAAAACTGGGGCCGCGAGCTCCTCGAGCTCTTCTCTATGGGTCAGGGCAACTACTCCGAGGACGACGTCAAGATGGCCTCTCGCGCCTTCACCGGCTGGACCATCAAGGCCAAGCTCCCCCGCGCCCCCTACGGTCGCTATCTATGGGAGTTCGATTACCGGGCCGAAGACCACGACGATGGCGAAAAGGAATTCCTCGGCAGAAAGGGCAACTTCAACGGCGAGGACATCATCGACATCATCCTCGAAGAGCCCGCCACCGCCATGTTCATGGCCCGCCACCTCTACAGCTTCTTCGTCGCCGACGAAGTCCAGGTTCCCAGCTGGAAGGATGTCCCTCCCAGGGACCCAGAGGCCGTACAGGCCATTGCCGACGCCTTCTCAGGCTCCAACTTCGACATCAAGGCCACCCTCCGCTTCATCTTCAACTCCGATTTCTTCAAGGATGAAAGCGTCCGGTTCGCCAAGGTCAAGAACCCCGCCGAAGTCATCGCCGGCACCATTCGTCTCATCGGCGACTACCAGGAGCCTAAGCCCGGCGTCATGCTCCTCGCCCTCGAGACCGGCTACCAGGGCCAGGAACTCATCAATCCCCCCAGCGTCGAGGGCTGGCATACCGGCTCCGAGTGGATCGACACCGGCGCCCTCGTCAGAAGGGTCAACTTCGTTGCCTCCCTCCTCGGCGATGCTACAAAGCCCGGCGTCCAGTCAATCATCGACACTCTCGGCAGCCGTGACTCCATGACCGCCGACGATCTCGTCGATGGCTGCCTCGAACTCCTCGGCGCCATCCAGCTCGAAGACGGCACCCGCCAGCAGATTGTCACCCACGTCGAGTCCGGCGGCCCCGTCACCCGCGGCTCCTCCGAGGACGACGTGGCCGCCTTCGGCAGCCGCGTCACCGAGGTCCTCCAGCTAATCGCCGCCGCCAGGGAGTACCAGTTCGCATAAGCTAACCGCCGCCGGGAGGATCCTCCCGGCGGCGTATTCCAACTTCACCTCATCCCATATAAAGGAGGTTGTTATGGCCCTCATCACAACCATCGGAGACCGCACCTACACCTATAGCCACTGTGTCGGCAGCCTCTTCGCCTTCACCGCCCCCTCCGACATGGTCCTCGGACCCAACGGCGTCGCCTACGTCGTCAGCCGCGGCGGCGACCCTGGCTACCCCCTCGGCGGCAGGCAGAAGTGGTCCAAGTGGGACCTCGAAGACGACGTCAAAATCATCGAGGCTGCCGGCCAAGGCACCGCCCAGGGCGACCTCATGTGGCCCTCCGGCATCGACCGCGGCCCCGACGGCAACGTCTACATCACCGACGAATACATGAACCACGTCAACGTCTTCTCCGACGACGGTGACTTCCTCGGCGCATGGGGCTCCGCCGGTTCCGGCGAAGGACAGCTCAGCGGCCCCACCGGCATCCGCTTCGACTCCGACGGCAACGTCTTCGTCGCCGAAAGCAGAAACAACCGCGTCCAGAAATTCACCGCCCAGGGCGACTACCTCGGCGGCTGGGGCGAAGCCGGTGAGGGCGACGGCCAACTCAATATGCCCTACGGCCTGCACATCGACTGCGACGGTAACATCTTCGTCGCCGACTGGGGCAACGACCGCGTTCAGAAGTTCACCCCCGACGGCGAGCTCCTTCTCCAAATCGGCAACCCCGGCACCGAAATCGGCCAGCTTCAGCGACCCACCAGCGTCGCCACCGACGCCGACGGCGATGTCTACGTCGCCGACTGGGGCAACAACCGCGTCCAGGCCTACGACGAAACCGGCGACATCATAACCGCCCTGTACGGCGATGCCCGCGAACTTTCCAAGTCCGCCACCATCTTCGTCAGCGCCAACTCCGACTTCGTCAAGGCCCGCCGCCGCGCCGATACCTCCAAGGAGTGGGCCTTCCGTCGGCCTTCCGCCGTCGCCGTCAACGACCAGAATCAAATCCTGATTATCGAGTCCATCAGCGGCCGCATCCAGATCTACCAGAAGGAAGACGACTACCTGGACCCGCAGTTTAACCTGTAGCAAGGCGTATCCACCGCTACGTCGAGAGCTTATGGAACCAAAAGGGAGGGACTTGCCGAGAGGCGGCCCTCCCTTCCTCTATTGGGCTCAATGAAGCCTGAATCCTATAGAGTGAATGTTGCCAAAGGGCACACATTAAGCGATAATTGGCGTATGCAGTTGAGCTTTGTATGGAGCGGGGAGAAGAACCAACTACTGATAGAGCGACGGGGGATATCCTTTGAGAGCGTCGTCGGCGCCATTGAGCAAGGCGGGTTAGTGGACGTGCTGGAGCACAAAAATCAAGATCGGTATCCAGGTCAGAGGATATACGCTGTAGAAATCCTTGGCTACATATATCTAGTGCCATATGTGATGCAGGACGACGGCACTCACTTCCTTAAGACAATAATCCCAAGTAGAAAGGCTACAAGAGACTACCGCAGAGGGTATCTGGAATGAAATACAAGCTGGACGATGACGAACGCGAAATCCTGGGGGACTTCGAACGGGGCGAGTTGCGCTCGGTCCCTGGTGTGAAGAAGGAGATGGAAGCAGCGCGTTTAGCGGCCCGCAATACGTTCAACAAGACTAGGCGGGTTAATCTGCGTATGACGGAACGCGACTTCAATCTTGCCCACATGCGGGCGAGAGAAGAAGGGTTGCCCTATCAGACTCTGCTCTCCAGCGTTATTCACAAGTACCTCTCCGGTCGCTTGGTGGAAAAGCGGTAGACCCTTTACGACGGCCGGATTCTTCGCCGCCCCCAAAAGAAAACAATGCGTGTCGAAGAACATGTTGCTGGGCGCTGTTCCGGACGACAACGGATAAGAAGAGCGGTTTAGGGCGCCCCCACACGAGGCATCCCCTGGTAAAGCGGGTTCGCCAGCGTCATATCCCCCCATAATACCAGGTCCCCCCTCCGTCCCTGGGCTCCGACGCCTTCCATCGGCTCCATCGTAACCCC
This sequence comes from uncultured Dehalococcoidia bacterium, assembly GCA_964418665.1. GTDB lineage: Bacteria > Chloroflexota > Dehalococcoidia > Lucifugimonadales > JAPULR01. The sequence goes on from CAYQLZ010000028.1 coordinate 18,210, forward strand.
CACCCAGTGGTACTCCGCCATCGGCATCTCCGGCGCTATCAGGACCTGTCCCCAGCCCCTCTCGTCTATCGCCAGCATCGCCACCAGGTGCTCATGCTCGTCCCTCCTGAGCCAGACGCTGTACTCATGATCGTGTGGCGGCGCGTTCAACCCGGTAGCCACAAATACGCACCATCGCTGGTCCAGGTTCATCATCAGATTCCCCTGTACCGCCCCCGCCTCCGACTCCAACGTCACCACCTGCGTTTCGGGCAGCGTGAGCATATACACGATCGACTGCTGCGCCCGCAGCACGTCCATCATCTCCCTGCCACTCACCGCAAGCGCGTCCATCTGCTCATACAACGCCGAACTCCCGGACACCAACTCATCCATGTCCTTCGTAACTCCGGAACTCTCCTCGTGCAGCCTCGTCACCCTCTCCCCCATCGCGCTGTTGTGTTCCATCAGGCGGCCAAGCTCTTCCGAAAGCGCCGTGTTGTGCGTTTGAAGGTCCGTCACCTGCTGCGTCAAAGCCGCATTCGCAACCTGCAGATTGTCCATCTGCCCCGACGTCCGAAGCGAAAAAGCCAGTACGCCCCCCAATAGCAGCAAAGCAATCAACGCCCCCGCATAAGCAAAGGCCCCGATTACCGAAAGTGGACGCCTACGAAATCGACTGCGCGGCCTCTCGACAACTGGTTCAGCCGCCCGTTCGGCAGAGGCAATCCTCCGCCTCACCCCCGACAGCACCCTCGCCGGAACCGGCGTCTGCTCCACCGCCAGCGAGAGTCCTGCGGCCACGTCCCTATGGACCCGTGCCTGTCCCGAGCACCAGGCGCACTCGTCCAGATGCCTCTCGATAGCCTCTTCTTCCTCCGGATCAAGGGCATCCAGCGCATAGGCGGGAATCAGTGCTTCGAAGTCTCTGCAATTCATAACCTAAGCCACCGTCCCATTCTTGAAGATTGACCGCAGCTTCTGCATCCCAAGCCTTATCCGCGTCTTCACCGTCCCCAGCGGCTGGTCCAGTATCTCCGCAATCTCCGACTGGGAATACCCCTGATAGTAGGACATGAGTATAGCAGTCCTCTGCGCCTCGGGAATCCCCTCAAGCGCCTTCGCTATCTCCTGCCTTTCAATGCTCTTGAACGCCTCGTCTTCAGTCCGCACCTGGTACAGCTTCTCCAGGCTGGCCATCTCCTGCGCCATCCTGTCCATCGATGCCCGCGCCCGCTTGGCTGACCGCACGTGGTCTATCACCCGGTGGTGGGCTATGCTCATCAGCCATCCCTTCGGAGACCCTCTGTTGGCCTTGAATGTGGACGCCTTCTGCCACACCGCAAGAAACACGTCCTGCGTGATCTCCTCGGCAATTGCTTCGTCCTTGAGCATGTACCTGGCCAGGGAAAAGACCTGCGTTGAAAACCTTTCGTAGAAACACTCCAGAGCGTCCTTGTCGCTATGGGCGATTAGCGAAAGGAGATTCTCGTCTCCCAGGTTCTCATACTGTCCCATCATCTCCGCCTTCCCAGGAGATGGCACCGCCTTTCCAACTCCTAATACGGTCTACTTCCCTTTTTGGATTCAAGGAAACTGTCTAGTTCATTGAAGCCAGGTTATCCCATAGGTTTTTTATTTGGGCCCGAATCGAGTCCGCGTCGTCCGCCACCGGGTTCATATCCAAATACGCCTCCAGGTCCTCTATGGCCCTGCTGTATCTGTGCGTCCGGTAGAACATCCACGCCCTCTCCTTCAGGTTGCTTCCCATGTACGGGTCCAGCAACGCCACCCTGTCCGCCGCTGCAATCGCCTGCTCGTAGTCCCTTCTCCTCACGTGCATCATCTTCAGATTCGATAACAGGTTCACCAGCAACTGCCTCTTCGTGCAGGGCTTGAAGAACTCCTCGGAAAGGTGCACTACCTGGCCGAAGGTCTCTTCTTTTAGCTTACCACACTCTTCCCTGGTTATGATTTCGCCGTGCTGATGGGGATCCACGTAGATATCCTCCCCCTGGTTCGGCGTCCGCATCACAACCCGGTTCGGCAGGTTGATTATCTCGAAGAACAATCCAATCCTCGCCCCCACTTCCATATATACAAGCGACAACGCAATGGGCATCCCCTTCCTGCTGGAAAGCACCTGGTCTAGGTACAGGTTCCCCGGATTGAAATGGTCCTCCACCTCGTCCGAATACCCCTGTGTCTCCCCCAGGAAGGAACCAAATGCCCTCAGCTTGGCCGGTACGTCCATAGAGGGCGATAAATGCTCCTGCACCTCCTCCGCCAGCTCATCAAGCATGGATGTCGACTCCACCACGTTCACTGCGGGTGAGTCTTCAGCCGCTATGTATAGCGCACCCTTGGCCACGTCAAAGTCCCCATGGGAGGATTGCACCAGATTTGCAAACAGTTCACGGTATACTTGCTTCGTGTCCATTCTGCTCCTCAATCGTTAAGATTTCTTGAATGCAACGCATCACTGGAATCGAATCTTGCATTGGGATCGGAGTTGCCAGCCCGCCTTAATCTAGACGGAAAAGTGTAACGACGGGCCTCACATAACGGCGCCGCCGGTTGAATTAGGGCCTACGTGCCCCTGATGCCCGTCGCCATCGCCCCCAGCGCGCGGACCGCCCGGGCTTCCCGGCAGGCAATCAAACAGTCCCGCAGAAACCGCGGCAGCAGAAACCGCCGCCCCACGCTCCTCCGCGCCGCCTCCCCCATCCTCTCCCTCAGTTTCGTGTCCTGCAGCAGACGAAGCATGGCGTCTGCGCACCCCCCCACGTCGTCCACCAGAAAACCGCTCTCCCCGTCGCTTATCTGCAATCGGATACCTCCCACGTTCCCCCCAATCACCGGCTGCCCCTTCCACATCGCCTCCGTCACTGTCAGCCCAAACCCCTCCCTCACCGACTTCTGCAGCACCACGTCGGACCCCGTCTGAAACGCGCTCACCGTCAGGTCCACCGACTCAAGAGGAATGTCCGCGTCCCCAAACAGGTGAATTTCCGCATCATCCTCCGTCTGCGCCCTCATCTCTTCGAATATCCCCTTGCCCTCCGGATCGTCAGCGGCGTGAGACGCTCCCAGGTACGCCAGCTGCAATTCCGGAACCTGCGCCTTCACCATCCTGTACGCCTCCACCACTCCCCAGGGGTCCTTCCACGGATCGAACCGCGACACCTGCGTAACCAGCGGCCGTCCCACGTCTATCCCCATAGACCCCATTCGGTCCCTCGCCTCAACCTTCTCCATAGGCCTGTTCTTCACGCTCAGCGGATCTATCGCCGGCGGAATTATCTCAATCGAAGCGTCCCCCAACCCGGCGGGCACATACTCCTCCAGCGAAAATACCTTCACATCCGCCCGTCGAATGTTGTGGAGAACGCTCGACAACATCCCCTCGTTGGGGTCCGACAAATCAATGTGGCATACCCACACAATCGGCGGATATCCGCTCTCCGGCAGCAGGTCCATCATCGGCAGCAGCTGCGGGTCATGGAGTATCCACGCGTCCGCCTCTATCTCCCCGAAATCCAGCTTCTCCCCCTGCCCCGCATACGTGCCGTAAATCTCCCGCTCCTCCGACGTCAACGCCCCCTCCGCCCCTTGCATCAGATTATGTATCTTCTTCGTAACGTCGAAAAACTCCGCGGGAGGACTCACCACATACCAGTCCGTGTCCAGCCCCAACCCCTTGCTCATCGGTATCAGCGAGCGCAGTATCTCGGCTACGCCTCCACCCACTGCCGTGCTGTTCACGTGGACAATCCGGTTCCCCTCCATCCGGGCCGCCAGGCCGCGCAGCTCTTGAACGAACTCGGCCTCCAGCAGTTCCGTATAAGGCTCAAACGGGACGGAACCCAATTCAACACGATGAAACATTTTCCTCTCCTGGAAATCAATGGCCCTGACTGTGCCATAAATCATCGGTAGAGAATACTAATCGCCTCCCGAAAACCAATTCAATGCCAGGATTTGCGGCTTTCTGCGGATATTCTTCCCACAATTTTTGTTGGGAAGACTCAGCTTTTCTTTCATAATTCAGGCTTATGTGAAGCCTTTAGCTACTAATTGGCCCAATCAAATTCCTTGATTACGTTGACAGGACTACCTCGGCTGGATATTCTGGGAGTGAACTGCAAAGACCGCCCGAGGAAGGAGAATGCCGTGAAAAAGAAAGTTAGTCACGTCATCAAACGACCCGGTTTGCGAAACGGCGATCCGTCTGTCGATATCCCCGTTGCGGAGGATCTCGTCACTACCCCAGGCATCCGACAGGTGCCCAAGGACGTCGACTTCTACTCCAGGTCCTATCCCCTCGAAAGCCAGAGCATCACCAACACCGCAGACTCCGAATGGGCATGGACCGTCTACCCCGAGGAGGAACAGGAAGGCCACCGCGAGCACGTGCGCCTCTCCGAGGAGGTCGTCAGAATCTCCGGCGAGTACGGCGACATCCAGCCAACCGTAGAACCCGTCCCCGGCAAGGACGTCACCGACGAAATTAAGGCCAAGGCCCGGGACCTCGGCTTCGGCGAAGTGGGCATCACACGCTACGACCGCCGCTACACCTTCAAGTACAAGAAGCGCTGGATCAAGTTCGAGCACGCCATCTGCATCGCCTTCGAACAGGACTACGAGCGCACCCAGGCCATCCCCAGCATGTTCGCGGAAACCACCCACTTCGGCACCTACCGCACCATGAGCCAGGCCGGCCTCCTCCTCGCCGACTACATCCGCACCCTCGGCTACCACGCCCAGGTCCACAGCCCCGCCGATAACAGCGCCGTCTACATCCCCATGTTCGTCCAGGCCGGCCTCGGCCAGCTTGGCGCCAACGGCCAGCTCCTCTCCCCCCATTTTGGCTCCCGCGCCCGCCTCATGATCATCACCACCGACGCTAAGGTCACCTACGATCAGCCCCTCGACTACGGCATCCACAAGTTCTGCGAAGTCTGTCAGGTCTGCGTCGGACGCTGTCCCGGACGCGCCCTCATCAGGGACAAGGTTTGGTGGCGAGGCGTCCAGAAGCACAAACTCGTCTACGACAGGTGCCGCCCCGTCATGGCCCGCTACACCGGCTGCGGCGTCTGCATGAAGGTCTGCCCCATCCAGAAGTACGGCATGAAGGCCGTCATGGAGCACTACGTCGATACCGGCGAAGTCCTCGGCAAGGGCACCCACGAACTCGAAGGCTACAGCATCGAGGGAAAGGGCTACTTCGCCCCCGGAGAACTCCCCCACTTCAGCCACGACTTCTTCGATATCCCCCATGGCCGCTCCGAAGACAAGCTCTTCGAAGAATTCAAGGCCAAGCTGAACAACCACGAAATCCCCGACGGCCCCGCCGGTGACGAAGTCCTGAGGCAGTTCAAAAAGGAAGTCGAAGAGATCGTCGCCATCCCCGTCGACGACGCCATGTCCCTCCTACCCCAGAAGGAACAGACTACGCAGACCGCGATGTAAGCGTCCCCCGGCCCGGATTACCAGCCGGGCGGAAGCTCCTCCCAGCTGTTCCTCAACCACGCCCACGCCGGAGAGTACCGGAGGGAGTCCATCTCTTCCTCCGTGAATCCCCACGTTGCCAGCACCCCCGCCGGGTCCGCCGCCAGCTCTTCGCGAAGATTCTCGTCATTCGAAATCCGGTCGATGAAGTTGTTGAACGCCCCGTCCAGATTCTCCCGCGATATTCCCTGACCTACAATCTCCGACATCTCAGCGCTCCTCGAACCCCCAAAGGGATGCTCCTCCCCCATAACTCCCACCACCCACCAATTTTCATACTATCAACGACCCCACCCCCCGTCAACGACCACCCCCCTCTTCTTCCACCACAGGCAAAAACCCACCCTCCACCGCAATTCATACCCTCGTAGGAGCAATCCCTCGTGGTTCCCCTCTTCCCCCTCCTTGTTCCTCCGCAGCCACAAACCCACCCTCCACCCACACCACTCC
>CAYQLZ010000029.1:0-23059 GCA_964418665.1 uncultured Dehalococcoidia bacterium
TGGGGGAAGATTGAGCCTGTCCTGAGCTTGCCGAAGGGATGGGGGTGATTGGGGCAGTGCGTGGGAGGAGCAATCTACTGTTACTCAAGATCCCTTGATGGAGGAAGATTGAGCCAGTCCTGGGTCTTTCGAAGGGATGAAGGTGTCCCTCTTCCTTCTTCCCCCTTGATGGGGGAAGATTGAGCCTGTCCTGAGCTTGCCGAAGGGATGGGGGTGATTGGGGCGGTGCGTGTGGCGAGGGGCAATTTACTGTTACTCAAGCCCCCTTGATGGAGGAAGATTGAGCAAGTCCTGAGAATGTCGATGGGGTGAGGATGATGGGGATGACCGTGGGGCTGATGCGGTTGCCGGTAAAACGCCCCAGAATCCGGGCAGCGTCTAGGTGGTGACTCTTCGCTTTACCATGGCCGCAACGGCAAACATCCCGATAGCCGTGAGACTCATCGCAGGCCCCGATGGCAGGTTGAAGTGGTATGAAAGGTACAGACCCGTCACCGCCGCCATTATTCCAAGCGCCGCGCCGATTACCATGATGTTCACGAACCGGCGCGCCAGCAGATAGGAGGTCGCCGCCGGCACCACCAGCATGGCCAGCACCAGCACAATTCCAACGGCCTGCACGCTGAGCACAATCACCAGCGCCAGAATTCCCAGCAGCGCATAGTCCATCGCCTGGGTTGGGATGCCCACCACCTTCGCCCCGATAGGGTCGAAGGTCGTGAACATCAACTGCCGGTGCATCGCCGCCAGAAGGAAGATGACCAGCCCCGCCAGCCCCGCCGTTATAATCACATCCGTCTGACTCACCCCAAGCACCTGCCCCAGCAATATGTCCTCGATATTCACCGTGATGCTGTCCGAAATGGACAGAATAAGTAGCCCCAGCGCGAACATGCCCGCGAAGAGTATCCCTATGGACGTGTCCTCCCCCAGGCCCGTCCGGTGGCTGATGAATCCAATGAGCAAGGCAAACCCGATGCCCGCCGGCACCGCCACTATCAGCGGGCTGAACCCCAGCAGGATCCCCAGCGCCAACCCCGGCATCACCCCGTGGGCCAGGGCGTCCCCCATGAACGAAAGGTTGCGCGTGATTACATACCCGCCGATGAGAGGGCATACCGCCCCCACCAGCACCGAAACTATCAGGGCCCGCACCATGAACTGGTACTGGAAGGGATCCAGAATCGCCTCAACCATTGGTTTCGTTGTGGCGCCTATGCTGGGGCCCCGACCCCGTAACAGTCACCCCGTGTGCGCCGTATAGCTCCTCCAGCACCGCCGGCGTGAACACCTCGTTCGGTGGTCCATACGCGCATACGTGGTGGTTCAGGCAGAGTACCTGGTCGAACCTCTCCGCCAGGTTCGTCAGGTCATGGGTCGCCATCAGAATCACCTTCCCGTCATCCCGCAGCCCCCGCAATATCTCCACCAGGTACTTCTGGGCGCCCACGTCCACCCCGCTGAATGATTCGTCCAGTAGAAACACGTGCGCCTCCTGGGCCAGCGCCCGCGCGATGAACACCCGCTGGCGCTGTCCCCCCGAAAGCTCCGGCATCAGGTCCGTCCGGTGCACCCACATATTCACCCGCTCCAGGCACTGGCGGACATACGCCTTGTCCTCCGCGCTCGGCCTCTGAAACCAGCGCCACCGCCCCCCGCTCCTCCCCAGCATCACCACGTCCTCCACGCTGGCGGGGAACCTCCAGTTGATCTTCTCCCGCTGTGGCACGTAGGCCAGAAAGTCCGGGTGCTCCGCCGTCCTCCCCACCACGTGAACGCGCCCCGTATCCATCGGTTGCAGACCCGCCATCGCGTTGAATAGCGTGCTCTTCCCGGCGCCGTTGGGACCCACCACCCCAATGAGGTTGCCGTCGTGGGCCGAAAAGGAAACACTGCTCAGCGCCTTGAACCCCTCGAACCCCACCGTTACGTTTTCCACAATGAGCCGAGGCTCGGCAGACCGATTGGAGCCATTATTGGGTGACTCATTCATCCTAATACCACGTATCAGATTGGGAATTCATCCTAAATCACAGGAGCTCGATTGTCAACGTGACAGGCGGAGATTTCCCCCGTGTTTCGAGGATCTGCGTCATCTGCCGACCGGCGCGTCATGACATGATGTGTCATTGACTCTTGCTGGAAATTACCTGCCTCCGGGCGGCTTGTCGCTCACGGGCTCAACCCGTACCTGCACCTCTAACGTTGATTGCGCGCTTCCGTGTATGATCCCCTGTGTGGGCGATACATCCTTGTAGTCCCGGCCCACCGCCAATCGCACGTGTCGATCACCGGCCAGCCCCTGGTTCGTCGGGTCGAATCCCACCCAGTCTAATCCCGGCAGCAAACACTCTACCCAGGCGTGGGATGCCGACGAAATGCTCTCACCGTCATACGAACCGGCGTAGAGATACCCTGACGTGTATCTGGCCGGAATCCCCCACGAACGCGCAATGGCAATCATCACGTGGGCGTAGTCCTGGCACACCCCCTGCCTCGTCTCCAGAATCTGCTCGATGGGCGATATCGCCGAGGTGCTCCCGGGCATGAACTGGAACGACCGGTGGATCGCGTCCGAGAGTCGCAGCACGGTTTCCAAAGGGTCGTCTCCCACCCGGATGTCCACCTCCTCCATGAATCCGCTCAGCGCATCGGAAGGCCGGGCGTATGCGCTTGCATTCGTGAAACTCCACAAAGCAAAGGAGTTCTTCCAGGAACGAATCTCCTCCCACGATCCCCTTGGTAGCGACGAAGGCAGCTCCGGCTCCGCCGAAGTCTCTACCAGGGACTTGGACGAAATCTCCATGGACTGGTGCTCACGGTGCAGCGTCAACACGTGCTTGGTGTTGCCGAAGAAGTCCGCTTCTTCCCTTAGCGGCGCCGTCGGGTCCGTTTCGACGCTGAATCTAAGCAAACGCTGCCGGCCGTCGTCCAGCGGCTTCAGGCAGAGGCGCATCACGCTCCGCCTGACTGTCCCGTTATACAGATAACGAGAAGAGTGGTCTATCTCAAGGCAGCGGACGCCTGCCATGGCTCAGCGCGTAGCTATCGCTTCCGTGGGATAGTCAAAATAGGTCTCGGTTATCAGCCCGTGCAGCTGCCGGCAGTAATCGCTCACCTGGTGCAGCATCTCTTCGTGATTGTCGTTGTCCGGCCAGTCATAATGGATCAACGCGCGGACCCGGCCCGAAAGCCTCTGGGCTGCTGCGCTGGATTTCTCATTCGGCCCCGGCCCCAATGCGTTTAACTCCGCCGCGGTCCTGTCCAGGCACCGGCAGAGAGAACGGGGCAAATATGGGTCCGTCGCAATAAGGTCCAGCACGTGGTCGGGCTCCACTTCGATCCCATAGCGCCGGTTGTACGTCTCCACCGCGTTATAGTCCCGCAGCAGCGACATCCAGTCCGCCTCCGGCACCGCGTTCGCGTTGGGCACGTGATGCAGCTGCCCCAGCAGCAGCGACGTCGCCAACTGCGCGCCTTCGATGAACCGTCCCAACTGCATGAAGTGCCACCCTTCGTCCCGGTACATCGTCGCCGTCGCCACCCCAACGAACGTATCCATCTCCGCGGCTGTCTCGGCAAAGAAATTCTCCGGCGAGGATTGCCAGATGGATAGAATGTCTACCTGTTGTATCCGAAGGTACGCCAGGTTCAGATGCGTCCACATCTCCCCGCTTATGCAGTGGCGCATCTGCCTCGCATTCTCCCGCCCGTACGCCAGGCAACTCCACACCGAATCCGGGTTCGTTCGCTCGAATGCCAGGTCGTCCGTCAGGGTGAATGAGTCCGCAATCGTAAATTCGTCGCTGTCTATCAACTCCAGCCCCCCCACCGGCGGCATCCGGTTCATGCTGTTATAGATCCGGTTCCACCCCGAGTGGATCTCCTCGATGGGCCGGTCCACCAGCGCCGCAGTCTGGGATCGAAGCAAACGGCATAGGTGCTCCGTCCGCTCCAGATATCGTCCCATCCAATACAGGCCTTGAGCGCTCCGTGCAAGCATCAGTTCAGCCTCTCAGTACCCACAGGTCCTTGCCGCCGCCGCCTTGGCTGGAATTCACCACCAGGCTGCCCCTCTTCAGGGCTACGCGACAAAACGCTCCGGGTACGATTCGTGTTTTTTGTCCATGTAGTATGAAGGGTCGAAGGTCCACGTGCCTCGGCTCGAAGTTCCCTTCTATCAGGCACGGTGCCCGTGAAAGGTCCAGCACCGGCTGCGATATGAAGTCCGCCGGATTCGCCCTCACCTGCTTCGCATACTCCACCCGTTCCTCCGCCGTCGAGTGGGGGCCTATCAGCATCCCGTACCCTCCGGATTCTCCTACCCGCTTCACCACCAGGTTCTCCAGGTTGTCCAGCGTATACTCCAGGTCCTCCGGCCTCCGGCACAGGAACGTTTCCACGTTCTGGAGTATCGGTTCCTCGCTCAGATAGTACCTCACCATGTCCGGCACGTACGCATACACGCTCTTGTCGTCCGCCACCCCCGTCCCGGGCGCGTTCGCCAGGGAAACATTCCCCTGCTGATATGCGTGAAGCAGCCCCGGCACCCCTAGCAGTGAGTCTGGCCGGAACACCAGCGGGTCTATGAAGTCGTCGTCCACCCTCCGGTAGATCACGTCCACCCGCCGCAGCCCCTTCGTGGTCCGCATATACACAAACCCGTCGTTCACTATCAGGTCCTGCCCCTCCACCAGTTCCGCGCCAATCTCACGGGCCAGAAACATGTGCTCATAGAACGCCGAGTTGAACACCCCCGGCGTGAGTAGCGCCATGCTCGGTTCGGAACGACCGGCCGGCGCCAGCTCCTTCAGCGTCTGCTGCAGAATCCGTCCGTAGTGCTCCACCTCCGCAACCTGCGAGCTTCGATAAAGACGGCGCATCGTCGCCTTGATGGCCTTCCGGTTGGCCACCATGTACGACACCCCGGATGGCACTCGAAGGTTGTCCTCCAATACGCGAAAACCGTCGTTGGTCCGCACCAGGTCCGTTCCGCAAATCGCCACCCACGTCCCGTGCGGCGGGGAGAACCCCCGCATCTCTGTCCGGTACTGCGGACACTCCATCACCACGTCGATGGGAATAACTCCATCCTCGATGATGTTCCCGTCGTTATATACGTCGTCCAGAAACTTGTTCAGCGCCTTCAGTCGTTGCTCAAGCCCCTTCTCCAGGAAGTTCCAGTCCTCGCTGGAAACCACCCTCGGCACGCAGTCTATCGGAATGATCCGCTCAGTCCCCTCCTCGTCCCCGTACACCGTAAAGGAGATGCCCTCATTGTAAAAGGAACGCGTCACCTGTTCCTGAATGCTGACCATCTGCTCCTCGGACACCTGCGTCAGGGCGTCGTAAACCTGGCGATAATGCTCCCGCGGGGTCTCCCTCTCCAGGAACATCTCGTCGTAGAAGTCTGGGTGTATATCGTAGTTATTAAAGTCCACTGGTTCGTTTCACCGTCCATGCACGTCGAGACATCCGCACTTGCACGTCAAATGCGTTGAGAGACCAAATTATAAGCTCTGGTTTGGCCCATTCTTTTCTGGAAGCCCCCTAGGAGACCTGTTCCCCCGCTACCGAAACTTCTTCGGCCGCTCCGGTCGGCGCCACAAGGGGCAGCTGGATTGTCATCAGTGTGTACTCGCCCTCTTCCGATTCTACCTGGATGGACCCCCCGTGACTGCGAATTATGTCGTTGCATATCGCCAACCCCAGGCCGGTGCCCTGGTCCGTCGGCTTCGTGGTGAAGAAGGGATTGAAAATCTTCTCTATCACCTCGTCCGGCATGCCCGTCCCGTTATCCCGAATGGTCACCACCGCCCATTCATCTGTCCGTGCCGTCCCCACCGCCACCGTCGGGAAGAACGGTCCTCCCCCCTCTTCCTCCAGCTTCTTTCGCTTCATGTCCGTGGCGTAGCAGGCGTTGTTCACCATATTCAGGAAAACCCGCCCAATGTCCTGCGGCACCATCTCCAGCTCCCCCATATTCGGGTCCAGGTCCTGCTGCAAGTCCAGCTGGAAGTTCGGGTCCGTGGCCCGGGCGCTGTGGTAGGCCAGCCGGGCGTGCTCCTCCACAATCGCATTCAAATCCGACAACTGCCGGTCCGTAGATCCCCGGCCCATGGACAGCATGCTTTCCACAATGCTGTTCGCTCGGTTTCCGTGATTGCGAATACGACTCAGGTTGTCGTTCAAGTCGTCGGAGATCTCCAGGATCAGCGACAACTGCTCCTTGTCCAGGTTCCCGTCTTCACTCTCATCCAGCGTCTCCTTCATCTCCTCCAGCAGCTCCTCCGAAGCCTCCGAGAAGTTCTTGACGAAATTCAGCGGGTTCCGTATCTCGTGCGCTACCCCCGCAGTCAGCTCACCCAGCGCCGCCAGCTTCTCCCTCATCACTATCTGGTCCTGCGCCTTCTGCAGGTCATCCAACACCAGCTCCAACTGTTCGTTCTTGCCCTGCAATTCCTCTGCCAGCTTCTCCACCAGGTTCAGTCGCTGCACCTCCAGCGCGTGCCGGCGAAACACCTCCAGCGCCGAGGCCATGTCCGCCAGTTCGTCCTTACCGTCTATCTTCACCTCGGATTCCAGGTCCCCGCTCGCCATGTTCACCATCCTGTCCGATAGTCGCTGCAGCCGCCGCAGCAACACCCGGCCGACGAACAGCCACGCGATCAACATCGCACCCCCGACGCTTATCGCGCTAATCGCCAGCAACAGCGTGCGACCCGTAAGTATCGCCTGCGATGACGCGCTGGTCGCCACCTGCGAACTCTCTCTGGACGCCTCCACCAGCCCGTCAACCTCCTGGATCAGATCAATCGCGATCTCCTGGTTCAGCGCAATTAGCGAGTTCTGGCGCTGCAGCAGCCGCAGCTCCTCTTCCAGTACATTGAAGCCGCTGCTTGCCCCCATCCCGATTTGGAAGAGTCGGTCGAAGCTGGGTTGCAGCTCTTCGTAGTACGGCGTATCCGTAATCTGGACCAGGTTTCGTTGGATCCGGCTGTCCACCGATTCGAAACGCTCCCGCAATGGTTCCAAAAGGGACGGGTCGGAAATTGTGAACGCGTTCGCCAAAAGCTCCGTTCCTATGTTGGCGTCCGAAAGCAGCTCCGATAGGATCCGATAGTTGGAAAACTCATCTTCAGTGAAGTGCTCTTCCCTGTCCGCGGGCGCAACTCCCAGTGTCCGGTAGCCGGTAACCGTGTAGAAGAGCTGATCGTCGATCGCCGGTATCAGCTGGTTCTCCAAATCGTCCCGGAGCACCACCAGCTCTTCGCGAATCATGTCCCTGCTTTCGGCCAGCGAAAAGTATCGCGACATCTCCCCCTGGATGGCGTTGATATTCGAAGTCAAGGTGCCTGCGTGGGAGTGAATCCGCTCGAACCGTTCAGGTTCCGTCCCTCGCTGCTCGAGAATTGCCAGCGTCGCCTCGAACGCTTCCTGGTCCTGGTTGATGCTCGTGATTACCTCCTCGAATTCCTCCTCCGAAGTTGAGGAAACAAGCCGCGGCCCAGCTGCAACCAGGTTCCCGCTGTACTGCGCCACCCCGAAGGAAGCCGTCAGCTCCGGAACGCTCCCATCATTCACCCGGCTTACTGCGTCGTCCACCCGGTTGAAGGAGAACCACCCCACCAGGCTGGCAGCCACCGTCAGCAGCACCGCACCCCCGATACCAAAGTATATCTGGGTCGAAATGCGGGAACGCATCCTGAGAATTCGTCTTAACTGTTCTCTCACGGTGGAACGTCCTTGAGAGTTTCCGCGGAAAAATACTTTCCAAAGCGGCCAATTACCGTCAAGAATACATCATCAGACCCTTGATTGTCCTCAGGCCCGTAGTTCAATTCGAATCCGTCTATATCAAGACTCTCCGTCTGGTTCAGTATGCCCAGGAAACACTCCCGGCTTACGTCCCTCCCGCACCGTTCCAGGCTGGCGATAGCTAGCCTCCCGGCCATGTACCCCTCCAGTGAAACGAACCCCGGCGCCGCCTCTGCATCGTAATTCGCAAGCGCCTCCAGGTATGAGTCGACGATGGGTATGCTGGAATCCGTTGGGAAGGGCACCACCTGCGTCACGAACACGCCGTGCCCCCGGGGCCCTAGCTCCTCCGCCAGCGCATTGCTTCCCACAAAGGACACCGTCATGTACACCACGTCGTGCATCCCCACGTTCTTGGCCCAGGCGATGAATGCCCCCACCGGCTCATAGGCCCCAATAATGATAATCCCCTCCGGTGACGCCTTCCGTAAGTCCAACACCGCCGTCTTTATGGCAGTGGTGTTGCGCGTATACAGCGCAACCGCCGCGGGCTGCATGCCCCGACGCTCCAGCGCCAGCAGCGCTCCCGTCAGTCCTGCCTGTCCAAAGGAGTCGTCCTGGTACAGCACCGCAATCCGCTCAAATCCCAGGTCATTGGTCATCCGGGCCACCATCTCCTCCGTCTCCTGGTAGTAGGAGGCCCGTAGATTCAATATATTCGTCCACTCCGGGTCCCGCAGAAACGCCGCGCCGGTAAAGGGCGCAACGTACGGAACGTCCGCCTCAGCCGCCACAGGCGTCGCCGAGCGCGATGTGGGCGTGCCCACCGCCCCGATCAGCGCGAACACCCCCTCTTCCTGAATCAGCTGCGCGGTGTTTGTCGCCGCCAGCTCCGGCTCGTACCGGTCGTCCAGCGAAAATAACTCCAGTTGGCGCCCGTGCACCCCGCCTTGCTGGTTCCGTTCTTCAAACGCCGCCAGGATGCCCAGCTGCATGTTCAGGCCCAATTCCTGGGCCGGTCCCCCCAGCGCCGCCGACTGTCCAAAAACTATCCGGTCGTCATACACGCCAACAGTCGAATTCGACTCCGGTGCGGGATCAGGGGATGTGGCTTCCGTGGTGGGGTTGGAAGGGGCCGGGGCTTCGGTCGCAGTTTCGTTATCGGCGGAACACCCAGCAAGCCCTACCGCCAGAATCAACAATAGGCCTATGCCTAGGCTCAGGGGTCTGATGCTTAGAGTAAGGATCTGCGATCTTTGCTTCATTCCGCTCTACGGGCTATCAGGGTCAGGTAGTTCCTGCCCTCTGCCCGTTTGTATTGCATTTCATCCATCAACGTATGTACCAGATAGACACCCAGCCCCCCCACGTTCCGTTCGTCCAGCGTCGCCTCCACCGCGGGGTCCGGTGCGTCCTCCATTGGATTGAAGGGTAATCCGTTGTCCTGTAACTCAATCGTCAGCAGGTCTTCCTTGGAATGCAGCTTTATCTCAATGGCTTCCAACTCGTCGTGGCGGCCATGTGTCATCGTATTGAGAGTTAGCTCCTCCAGCGCCAGGTTCACGCGAAACGTGAGGTCCGGAGCCCACTCCTCCTTGTCGGCAAACGTCTCTATCTGTGCGAAGATGGCATCGAGGTCGAATTCATTCGGTTCAACCTTGATAGTCAGGGACGCGCTCACGATGCAGGGCCCGCGTAGTGAAGACTCAGGCACGTTATGTCGTCCGATTGGGGCGTGTCCCCAACAAAGTCGCGCACTGCCTGGAACACCGACTCATTTGCCTGCTGCGCGCCTTCCGGAGAAATTCCTTTGAAGACCTCCAGTAGCCGCGAGGTCTCGAACTCCTCCTTGTTGGCGTTCATAGCCTCCGTCACCCCGTCCGTGTACAACACCAGTGTGTCCCCAGGCTTCAGGGTCACGGAATTCATCTCGAAGTCCATGTCCGGCACCACCGCCAGCGCTATTCCATTTGTCAGCGGAAGCATCGTCGTCGTGCCGTCGGCGTGGAAAATCACAGGAGTGTTGTGCCCCCCGTTGGAGTACGTGAACTCTCCGGTGTTGGGGTTGAACACTCCGTAGAACAATGTTACGAACATGGAGGCTTCGTTGTCCTCCACCAGCAGGTTGTTCAGCTCCGTCATCAGGCCCGCTACGTCGTCCATGTACCCAATGGCGGATCCCTTCAAGAGAGTTCGGCTGGACATCATGAATAGGGCCGCGGGCACACCCTTGTCGGATACGTCCGCCACCGCAAGCCCAACTTTTCCGTCCTGTAGGTTCAGTACGTCGAAGAAGTCCCCGCCCACGTTGCGGGCCGCTTCCATGTCTCCG
Source organism: uncultured Dehalococcoidia bacterium (assembly GCA_964418665.1). GTDB lineage: Bacteria > Chloroflexota > Dehalococcoidia > Lucifugimonadales > JAPULR01. The sequence continues at coordinate 10,091 of CAYQLZ010000029.1, forward strand.
TACACCTCGTAGTTGTCCCCTGAGGGAAACTTCGTCGGTAGAATCGACCTCTGCATCTGGCTCGCAACGTCCAACTCGTTCTGAAGCGCTACCAGTTTGTCCCGTGATTGCAGCGCCTCTTTCCATTCCGCCAGGTGCTGCAACGTGCGCTCTATCGTGACCTGCAGGTCCTTGAAGTCCAGCGGCTTAGTCACGAAGTCAAACGCCCCGCGATTCATCGCCGTGCGAATGTTCTTCATGTCCCCGTACGCGGAAATAATCACGGCCCGAAGGTTCGGGTCAACCTTCGGTATCTGTTCCAGCAGTGCCAGGCCGTCCATCTGGGGCATGTTGATGTCGGATAGCACCATGTCTATGTCTTTGTCCCGGCTCAGCACCTCAAGGGCCTCCAAGCCGTTATGGGCAAAGACAAATGTGTAGGTCCCGGACCGGATCTTCCGGCGCATTCGCTGGAGTACCAGCGGTTCCAGGTCTACTTCGTCGTCTACTACAAGTATCTTATACGGTTTGTCGCTCACCAATCCTCTCCTGGGAAGCTGCTGGGCGCAGACTCAATAATGAAAATGCGGTTCCGTCCCTCGGCCGGGACGGCGGGCCGCTCTCTTTACGTGAGTGCAGAGAGAGCGTCGTCCACGGACGAGTGGATCGGTATTATCCTGTCGAATCCACTGATCTGGAATACCTCTTTGATGGAGGGCGACAGTGAGCAGATTGCGAACTTCGCCTTTTGCCGCTGCAGCGTCTTCGCGGTCATCAGGATTACCCGCAGTCCCGCACTACTGATGTACGACAAATTCTCAAGGTCCAGTATGACGTTGCTGTCCGTCGGGTCTATGGCGGACTCCAAGGCCACCTGAAACTCCCGGGCATTTGCCCCGTCAATACGGCCATCGGCACGGGCTATGAGAGTACCGTTCTGGCGGTCGCTGTTAACTGCCATTGAGTCTACCTCCTAAGTTGTAACGTTTGGCGGCTGCACTTCCTGCTGCCCCGCATTTCTGTTAATTCGAATTATCTGCCGCGATCTTCCGTCTGTGAATCGGACAGGCAAATGCAATATTACCATCTTTTCAACGATTGTGAAAATGTCCCCCCGTCACCGGGCGGACTCTCACGGGAGAATCTCTGCCTCTACCTGGTAGTTGCATGTCCGGCGCCAGCTTTTCTTATATGTCGTAGGCCTGTTCGCCCTGGGCCGATAGGTCCAGTCCCAACAGCTCGTCCTCGTCGTCTATCCTCAGTCCTCCCGTGATCTTGGAGACCACAAACAGAAGGATCATCGATCCAACAAAGGACCATCCAACCGCCGCCGCCACACCTATTACCTGAACTCCCAGCTGAGGACCGAAACCCCGGCTCGATTCGACAAAGCCGAAGCCGCCAAAAGCGTCCATCGCTAGAACGGTTACCAGGACGGTTCCAATTATCCCGCCCATTCCAAAAACGGCAAACACGTTCATCGCGTCGTCTATCCTCAGGGTTCTCTTCACAAACCCCACGGCTCCGTAGCAGATGAGCCCAGCCGCCAGCCCCATTATCAACGCGCCCACGGGCCCGATGAATCCCGCCGCAGGCGTGGCCGCGGCCAGTCCCGCCAGCACCCCCGTTGCCGCCCCCGTCAGGGAAAATTGCCGCCGACCGAAATGTCCCAGGAATACCCACACCAGCGCAGACGTGGCCGCCGATATGTGGACCGCCATTATCGCAAATCCCGCCGTGGCGTTCGCCGCCGCCGCGCTTCCCCCCGCCAGTCCAAACCACCCCACCCAGAGCAGCGCCGCCCCGGCGGCAACCAGCCCGGGACTGTGGGGCTGCCGGATCTGCGTGGGAAACCCCCTCCGCCTCCCCAGCATCATCGCCGCTGCCAGCGCCGACGCTCCCGCCGCGCTGTGCACCACCAGCCCTCCCGCAAAGTCCATTATGCTAATCTCCTGCAGCCAGCCTCCTCCCCACACCCAGTGGCATATCGGAGAGAACACCAACATAATCCACAACCCGCTGAATATGAACATCGCCGGGAACTTGATCCGCTCCGCGTACGCCCCCGCAATTAGCGCAGGCGTGATGACCGCGAAGGTCATCTGGAACATCGCGAACACTATCGTCGGTATCCCACCGTTGCCTCCGGACACAAGGCTGTCCCTGTCTATGCCGGCAAAGAAGATATGCTCCACGCTCCCTATTATTCCGCCCGTAGTGTCACCAAAGGAAAGGCTGTAGCCAATGAAGAGCCAAATGATGCTCGCAAATGCAGCAATGGCCACACTGTTCAGGACCATCGACAGGGCAGACTGGGAACGCACAAGCCCTGAGTAGTACATCGCCAGCCCGGGCAGCGTCATGAGCAGAACTAGTGCAGTAGCAGTTAAGATCCAAGCAGTGCCGCCTGAGTCCATGGCCTCCTCCTTAATGGGTCGAAATTATCGCCAATTATTACCATAACGGTATTGGTTAATCAAGGCTGATAGCAAGTATCAAATAATCCCCTCCCTTACCCCACACGCTCCCCTGGCCTCCGCTTGTGCCAATCCGTCTGTTGCTGGTAGTGATACCCCACCCGCACCATCGCCGCCTCCTGGTAGTGCGATGCCATCACTTGCAGGCCGATCGGCATCCCCTCCTCGCCGAAGCCGCACGGCATCGACATCGCCGGCGTCCCCGCCAATGCCGCCGGGAACGTCGCAGACCTGCGATTCCCAAAGAGCTCCTCCGCCCTCTCCCTCGAATCTACACCCTCCACGTAACGGATCTTTCCCGCCGTGCTCGGCGTCGTCGGACACACCAGTACGTCGTATCTCTCGAACAAATTCAACCACTCCCGCCGGAATATCGCCCGCATCCGCGCGGCCTTGTGCACCAGCCGGCTGGGCACAAGGCTCGCCGCCAGCAACCGACGCCGCAACGTCGGGCCGTAGTCCTCCGGCCGCTCATCCAGCCACGGCCGGTGGTAGGTGGCCCCGTCGCTCTCCGCCAGCACCGCCCCCACCGCCCCCATGTGATCCAGCATCGGCAGCGACACCCCTTCCACCACCGCCCCCAGGTCGCGCAACACCGCCGCCGCCTCATTCGCCGCGCTCAACACGTCAGCCTCCACGTGTTCCGCCGATGTCAAGTCCTCCAGCATTCCGATCCGCATCCCCTCCAACCCGGACCCCGTCTCTCCCACGTAGTCGGGCACCGCGCGCTTTGAAGTCAGCGGGTCCTTCGGGTCGAATCCGGCGATAACCCCCAAAACCATCCCGGCGTCCTCCGCCGTCCGGCACATCGGCCCCCCGGTGTCCAGCGACCACGAAAACGGAACTATCCCAAACCGGCTCACCAGCCCCCATGTGGGCCGGATGCCGGTTACCCCGTTCAGCGATGACGGCCCCCGGATGGACCCGCCCGTGTCCTCCCCCAGCGCAATTGCGCACAGCGAGGCCGCGATGGCCGCCCCGGAACCGCTGCTGGACCCCCCCGCATCCCGCTCCAGGTCCCACGGGTTCCGCGTAATCCCCCGGTGTTTGTACCGGTCCCCCATCCCCGCCGCAAACTCCGTCATGTTGTGCTTCCCAAGCAATATCGCCCCCGCACCCTTCGCCCTGGCTATCACCGTCGCGTCCTCCGACGACACGTGGTCCTTCATGATGGTCGAAGCCGCCGTCGTAAGGACTCCCTCCGTGTGGAACTGGTCCTTCACCGCCAGCGGCAGCCCGTGCAACGGGCCGACAATCTCCCCCCGCATCGCCAACCCTTCTAACCGCCGCGCCTCCGCCAACGCCTCATCCCCGCACACCGTGATGTATGAGCATAGACGGCCGTCCAACCGGTCTATCCGCTCCAGATACTGGGAGACAATCTCAACCGGCGACACCTCTTTCGCGGCAATGAGAGCCGCCATCTCAGAAGCCGTATGCGTAACCACAAAATCGTCATTCATCTCCAAAACCCCCAATAGAGTCCTCTAACCACCCCGGCACTTCCGTAGGGGCAGGTTTCAAACCTGCCCTCCCCCGCTCCCCTCCCTTGTCCTCGCGAACGCGGGACCCACTCTATACCCAAGCCGTACACCTACCGGCCCAGCCCACGCCTCCCCCATCTCCAAAACCCCCAATAGTGCTCTAACCATCCCGACACTTCCGTAGGGGCAGGTTTCAAACCTGCCCTCCCCCCCTTGTCCCTCCGAAGGCAGGAACCCACCCTCCGCCCATCCCAACCTTCCTAAGGCAACGCCCCCCAAAGACACCAACCCCCTCCCCCCTTGCCAGAGTGAGCCGTCACGCAGTGACCGCCCCCTCTTACCTCCTCTCCCGTCCTGGGAGAGGATTGAGGTGAAGGTCAATGGGGGTGACTCCGGGGTGCAGACACGCATAAATACCAGTTACGCAAAAGTCACCTCGATGGGGGAAGATTGAGATCGGGGTGACTCCCCCCTACTCAGGCTCGTTCAACGGATGAAACGGCACCGCCTCGATCGTGTGCAGCTCCGGATGCGAAAACTGCTCCACTCCCTCAATCGTCACATTCAAACGGTGCGTCACCTCCACCAGATCCTCCCCGCTCAACTCCACCCCCGCCGCCTTGGCCAGGGATGCAACGTCGTCAAAACTCAGGTCAGACATTTCTCTTTCTCCTTCGCTAATTCTCATTTGGGATTCGCCGTACCACCCCTGGATAGCTCCCAGCCCCCGGCAATCGTCTAGTGAACCGGCCCGCCCAGCGGCGCCCGCGGTCCCCCGCACTCCAGGAAGCTCCCATAGCCCGGCTTCTGCTCCAACGTACCCCGATTCAGCAGCACCTGCCCCCGCACCAGGCTCATGTACGGCTTCCCGCTTAGCTCCCACCCCTCGAACAGGCTGTATCCCGTGTTCCCGTGATGGTCCTTCGCCCGGATTACCATGCTGTCCTGCGGGTCGATAATCGTCACATCCGCGTCCGTCCCCACCTGCAGCGATCCCTTCCGGGGATACATGCCGAATATCCGCGCCGGATTCTCCGACATTACCCGCGCCAGCCACGTCACCGGCATCCCCCGCTTCGCCACTCCCTCGCTGAATGCCAATGGCGCCGCCGTCTCCACCCCCGGCGAACCGAAGGGTATCGGCGTCCCGTCTGGCCCGATGAATATGTTGTTCCACCCCGGCGGCTTCGACCCCGGCGGACTCGGCGAATGGTCGCTCCCTATCGTCGATATATATCCCAATTCCAGCCCCTTCCACATCGCCGGCTGGTCCGGCCCGTCCTTCGGACGCAGCGGCGGCCCAATCTTCGCCAGTGGCCCCACCTTCGCCATCTCCTCGTCCGAAAGCAGCAAGTACTGCGGACACGTCTCCGTCCACACCCGCTGACCCTCCGCCTGCGCCCGCTTGATCCGCTCCAACCCCACCTGGCTGCTCAGGTGCACCACGTAAATCGGACAGTCCGTCACCGCCCCCATCTTCACCGCCCGGTTGATAGCCTCCTCCTCCGCCCAGTCCGGACACGCCCCCGGAAAGTCCGTCGGATGCACGCACCCGTCCTCTATCAGCTTGTCCTCCAGGTAGTCGATGATGCTCCCGGACTCGCAGTGCAGCTGCATCACCCCGCCCCCCTTCGACACCATCGACATCGCTTCGCAGATGTAGTCGTCGTCGCACATGCTCGTCAGGCCCTTCTTGTAGGTCATGAACATCTTGTAAGACGTCACCCCCATCTCCAGCGCCTGCGGCAGACTCTTCAATATGTAAGGACGGTTCTTCAAAATGAAGTGGAATCCGAAGTCCAACACCGCCGTGCTGTCAATCTCCTCCCGGTGATTGTTGATCGCCTCCGGCAGCGACTGCTCCGACTCGTCGTCGTAGGTGCCGAATGGGACGAGAGTGGTTACCCCCGAATGCGCCGCGGCAATCGACCCCAACTCGTACGTGTCCACCCTGTCCAGGTGCACGTGAGCGTCGATTAGCCCGGGCAGCACATACTTCCCCGATGCGTCGATGTACCGGTCCGCGGGCGGCAGCAGATGCTCCGGCCCAATGGCCGCAATCTTCTCCCCCACAATCGCAATCGCCGCGTCGAACACCTCCGACGACGTTACCACCTTCCCCCCGCCGATAATCGTATCCACTCTGCTCGCAGACATACTCCGCCTCCCATGCTTCAATCCGGAGAAATCAGTACCTGCCGCCATTATAACCCCCACCACCATTCCCGCAACCGCCCCCACCCCTCGCACAGATGCGTCTGTACTAACTAGAATTGCAGAGATAACGCCCTTGACAGGAGGTCCAACAATTCTTGTGTATCCTTAGTTTGGCACTCCCATATAACCACGACCTTCCAACCATACCGTTGCAGTGCATCATAGTTCTGTTTGGCTCTGGCTACGTTTCGCGCAAACTTCCCTTGCCAATAATCTACGTTGGTCTTTGGAGTTGAAGCCTGTTTGCATCCTGGGTGCCTGTGCCAGAAGCAGCCATTTACGAATACCACGGTTCGATACTTTCTCATCACGATATCTGGGCTGCCCGGCAACGTCTTAACGTGGAGTCCGTAGCGATAGCCAGCCCGATGAATCAGTGAACGCACACGAAGCTCAGGGCTGGTATCCTTGCTCCGAACACGACTCATAACCCAACTGCGATACTTTGGCGATTCTCGCTCGTGCTTCTGAGCCTTTTTGCTTTCCGATTGCTCAAGTGATTCCTTGCTGGCATCTCCGCCCATCGCTATTAGTCCCTAATACGGATCCAAGATTCCTCGAAACTAACGTGGGCCAAAATGGTGGATGGGTCAACTTTGGGCACATCTGGGCCAATTGAGAAGCGGCGGGCTGAAGTCGGCGTCTCGCGGATGACGGTAAACTGGCTGCCGTGCGGCTGCCACGTAAAACGGTGTGTATTAGTTGACTTCTCCCTACCCTCCAAGTTGTCTTGCTTGTTGAAGGCCCATTTGTAGTTAGTTGGGACGAATCTCTGCGCCTCTTCTTCAAAGAGCATGAACTCTCTGGTTTTGATGTTGCGTACCAAGACGGCAATTCTAAGGTCGTCGTATTCGCTCATCGCTTCGTCTACGCGGGCATTCCAAATGGATAACACAGCCCTACCCGTTTCATCGGCGTCGGCACGTGGGTCGGAAATACCATGCGAATAGTGTTGTTGCTCAGGGATTCCGTCCGTGCTAATTGTCAAGCGAAAATGTCCGCATGAAGGAACATGTGACATTGACGCAGAAAGAGCAGACACGACTCCAGGTACTCAACAGCCTATTGGCAGAGCACATGACTACGGAGCAGGCAGCGACACTGATGGGAGTGAGCGAACGCCACAGCAGGCGTATTCTGGCGGCATACAGGAAGGAAGGAGCCGCCGCCCTGGCTCATGGCAATCGAGGTCGCAAACCCTCCAACGCTACGCCGGACGCATTGGCGAGAGACGTGGTGCTACTGGCCCGCACCCGGTACGTGGGAGTCAACCACACGCACCTGAGCGAGTTGTTGAGAGAGTACGAAGGCATAGACATGGCTCGCAACACCCTCCGAAGGATACTGACTGACGCAGGTGTGAACAGTCCACGTCGCCGCCGGTCCCCGAAGCATCGCGCTCGGCGGCGACGAATGGCTCGTGAGGGGATGCTGATCCAGATAGACGGCAGCTACCATAGGTGGCTGGGAGAAGACGGACCACAGTTCACACTGTTGCTGGCGGTGGACGACGCTACCGGTTGTGTAGCCAACGCCCTGTTCTGTGAGGTGGAGAAGACGCGCAGCTACTTCTTGTTGATGCGGGGTCTGATCCGGCGCCACGGCGTGCCCATCGCCCTTTATGCGGACCGGCATGCCGTCTTCAAGCACACTCCGCCCTCAGAGGCTACCTCTGCACCCACCCAGTTCAGCCGCGCCATGGAGGAGCTTGGCGTTCAGCTGATCTTCGCTCGGTCGCCGCAGGCCAAAGGACGGGTGGAACGCACCGCGGGAACCCTCCAGGACAGACTTGTGACCGAACTTCGGCTCGCGAGGGCTGCCACCATCGACGATGCCAACCGCGTGCTCGCTGACTTCCTACCTCGCTTCAATCGACGCTTCCGGGTGCCGGCACAGCACGCTGAGCCTGCTTATCGCATCCTCGACCCCCAGGTATGCCTCGACACCATCCTCTGCCTGAAGTACAGGCGCAGAGTCGCCCGGGACAACACGGTGAAGTACCGGTGGCACACCCTGCAACTGCTTCCCGGGAAGGACCGACCCAGCTATGCCGGGGCAGTGGTAGATGTACTTGAGAGATTGGACGGTCAGTTCGCGGTGCAGCACCAGGGGAGCGTCATTCCCTCGCAGGAGGCACCTCAGCGCCCCAACATCCTTCGCAGCTTCAACCACAGAACCGTCCACACTGCCCTATTCCCTCTCAACAGCAACGGCGCCGACTTAATCTGGAAGGGGAAGTTTGCTGAACTTGAAGTCAAGGCCCCCCACGGCAGTAACGGCAAGAACGGCTCCGGAAGATCTCGCAAAACAACGACACCTCGCCGTAGAAAGCCGACTCCATTGCAAACGGCGAGGTGGAGAGCTGTGCAGAGGGCGAAGCGCCAGGGTATGTCCATACGTGGTATCTCCCGGAAACTGGGCATCCACAGAACCACCGTGAGAAAGTACATGAACGCCAAAAGTCCGCCCATGTCTCCCGCTCGCACACCCTCGAAGGTAGCGTGATCTGGTAGTATGAAAACCTACTCTAAGGACATTTTCCCTTGACACTTATGCGGACAGATTCCCTGGGCTTCGACACGAATAGTCGGGGGAGTTACGACCGGAAATAAGGCGGACGCGCCTTGCCTTAAATGGTTTGGCTAACTTCACTGTCTTGAGTGACCAGGCGCAACGTTGCCAAACTACATCCGCAATTCCTAGGGGCGTTGATCTATGGATGCCTGCAATAGCCTTGGCAAAAATTGTCCCGAAATCGTCGCCCGAGATATCTCCCAAGCCAACGGCTAGTCTATGGACAATTTGCCTGCCTATCTCAACCAGTGCGGAATCAGGAATCTGACCAAGCTGATAAGGCCCCGTACGCCGGGGATTGCTGCCACGTAAACGAGTCTTCCTCAATGACTTTCACCATCCGTTCAATGACTGCCTGGACCATAGGAACAGGAACGGCATTGCCCGCCTGCTTTCGTGTTTGAGCGTCGCTGCATACTATTTGCCAACTGTCTGGAAACCCCTGTAACCGCAGCATTTCTCGTGGAGTGAGCCGACGTTCGCCATCCACAAGCAAATAGTTATGAGAAGCGTTTGCCCTGAGGGCGCAAGACCATTCGTGGCTCGACACGTTGCCGCCTTTGTTTTCGTGCCATATTGACGGTGAGATTGCCGCAGTGTGGGCTGCGCGCCGCTTAGCGCGTATCATCTCAGATGCAAAGTATTTTCGAGGAGGATCTGGTTCCAGAATCTCGGCCAAAGGCCGCATGGGAATTGACTTGTCAGGCCATGGGAATCTGAAGAATGGCGATTGGGTCGCTACTATTATCGTTCGCTCTCTCTTTTGGGGAAGTCCGAAGTCCAGTGCGTTAAGCACCTTAGCTTCAACAGTGTAGCCCAAGTCGTGCAGGTCGGTCATGATGCGTAGCAGCACCTGCCCACGTTGAGCCGTGGACAATTGTTTAACATTCTCCAAGACAATTCCTAGAGGTCGCTTGGCTCTAACGATTCTAAGGATTTCGAAGAACAGCGCACCTCTAGGATCTGCGAATCCTTGTTGCCGCCCGATGATTGAAAACGGCTGGCACGGGAACCCGGCAAAAAGCAAATCGTGGTCGGGGACATCTTCTGAACTCAAGGTTTCTACATCCCCTGCAGGTTGGAGACCGAAGTTAGCTTCATAGGCCCTTCGAGTTTCGGGATCTATGTCACAGGCAAACACAACCTCAAGGTCGAGATTGCGGGCTGCCACATGGAACCCGCCTATGCCGCTAAAGAAGTCGGCGCACTTCAGAGCGCCTGCGTGCTTGTTAGGAGGGGCGTCCAAAAGCGTGACTGCCGCGAAATGCGAGTTTCCATTGCGATTCACGCGCTTCCCTCCTCATTCTAGCTTGTTTGCATAATATACAGTTCGCTACCAATCGTCAAGAGATATCGATACAGGAGTTCGCCGGCCAAAGGCATTTCAATTGGAGGACAATTAGGACGACATTGAGTGTTCGCGTTCAAATTGCAAGCATCAGTTCTTGAGAGGAATACCGTGTTACCAATTGAATTCCTAGCTGATCAACCGTTGGCAGCGTTGTCACGAAAAAAATCAGGCATAGGAAAATCGAGTGGCGGCATTGGGGTGCTGCGACGAACCTCAATTACTTCACAATCATTAAGAGTCATCCAATTACGGTCGATATAGCTGACAATACCTTCTGCCTTGATATAGAAACCCTTACTTACGGTTTCCAACTCTGCCCGCCAGCGTTTTCTTTTGAAATATAGACCTACCGCGGTGCAATGATCCACATCCACAGTCACTACGATTGTAGCTTGCTCTTCGCTGGCATTAGAAACTGTACCGGCTACAATTAGCCACTTTCCCTTGTCCATCTTGACGATTCTCTGGGCCTGCATATCAGTCCTCCCTCTAAATTCACCAAGTATTTCCTGTGGTGTTCTTTGGGTGTAGACCTTTTTCACAGGCGCAGGTTGCGGAACTTCAGCAACTTGGGGTTCAGGGTTTACAGCAGGCTTTTCTTTTACCGATTTCTCTTGGGATGGTTCGCTAAATTGTTTGCGTAATCGTGGCCACCACCATTCCGATGTGGCACAAAGGACACCAGCAATTACGAAAAAGATGGCGAGATACAGTATAGGATTCATATTTGCAAACCATGATTGCCAAGTATCTGCGTCTTCAATATGACCGGGCAAGCCAAACAGTAATAGCAGGATACCTCCAGCTGAGATTCCGCTTCCACCGATCCATCTTGGGTTTTTCCACATTTATTCATCTTACATTTTCCGAGTAGTTGCGTAAATCATGTAATAGCGATTCGGTAGATACCCCCCTCCCCCATTGTCTACCCCGCCTCCACCCTCTAAGATAGCCCTACCATGCTCCTCAACCGCGGCAACCTCTACTACGGCTGGATAGTCACCTTCGCCTGCGCCTTCATCGTATTCGGCGCCTCCGGCAGCCACTTCTCCTTTGGCGTCTTCCTCAAGCCAATGACCGAAGACTTCGGCTGGAGCCGTGCCGTCCTCGCCACCGCCTTCGGCACCACCTTCATGCTCTCCGGCCTCCTCCGCCCCCTCGGCGGCTACCTCGCCGACCGGTACAGCCCTAAGGCCGTCGCTCTTATCGGCATCGCCATCGTTGGCGTCACCCTCCTTCTACTCCCCTACATCCAGACCCTCGTCCACCTCTTCGCAATCTTCGCCGTCATGAGCATCGGCCTCACCCTCGCCGCCGGCCCCACCCTCACCAAAATCGTCAGCTCCTGGTTCTTCCAACGACGCGGCTTCACCCTCGGCCTCATCAACGGCGGCGGCGCCATCGGCGGCATGGCCCTCGTCCCCGCCTCCACCGTCTTCCTCGAACTCTTCGCCTGGCAGCAGGCCTACCAATTCCTCGGAATCCTCCTCCTCCTCGTCATCCTCCCCGTGGGCCTTCTCTTCATCCGAAACCGCCCCGAAGACGTGGGACTTCAACCCGAAGGCGCGCTCCCTGTCAGCAACAACCCCGACGCCGACGACAAAGACCCCGCCCTCGCCTTCCGCGATTCCACCTTCGCCGAAGCCCTCAAGACCCCCTTCTTCTGGAAGCTCACCTTCGGCTACTTCGTATGAGGTTACACGATGAGCTTCGTGAATGCTCACATCGTGGCCTACATCACAGACCTCGGTTACAGTTCGTATATAGCAGCCGGCACATTCAGCCTCATCGGCGGCATGGCCATCATCGGCGCCCTCGTCCTCGGATACCTCTCCGATAGGCACGGCCGTAGGTCCTATCTCAGCTTCTCCTACGCCCTCCGCGCCGTCGGCTTCGTCCTGGTCCTCTTCTCCATGGGCATCCCCTTCCTCGGCATCCCCGCCATGGGCCTCGGCACCCTCATCTTTGGCATCGTCCTCGTCGGCATCTCCTGGAACGCCGTCGTCGCCCTCACAGCCGCCTTCGCCTCCGATAGATTCGGCATCAAGCATCTCGGCACCATCTACGGCACCATGTTCGCCGTCATGCCCCTCGGCTCCGGCTTCGGCGCCGCCCTCGGCGGCGTCCTCTACGACGCCCGAGGCACCTACGACCTCGCCATCTGGTCAAACCTCGTCCTGCTCGTCATCTCCGTCGTCCTCGTCCTCAGCATCCACGAGAAGAAAGGCCGACCCGGCCTCCCCCAGGAAGCCGGCCCCGACCAACCGAATTTGACCGCTGCCCCCGCTCCCGCCACAGCCGACCCGGACTAGCCCAGCCCTCCCCTTGCTTCTGCGAAGGGAGACCTTTCCCATAACCTTAATCTCCGTCCCCTCTTACCTCCTCTCCCGTCCTGGGAGAGGATTGAGGTGAGGGTCATTGGGGTGGCGATGGGGCTGGCCCTTGGGTTACGCAAAGGTCTCCGCAGGCAGGAACCCACGGCCCCCCCCGTACCAAACCCCCCGCAGAGGCAAATCCCTCGTGGTTGCCCACCTCCCCCTCCACCCAACAGTCATTCCGAGCGCAGCGCAGCCTAGGAATCTAGCCGCCGTAGTGCCACCCCCTTGTTCCCGCAAAACCACGAACCCACCCTCTACCCAACACACTCACCCCTCTCAATATCCCCATTCCCCTTTACCCCTGTAGGGGCGACCGGCCGGTCGCCCTCTTGTTCTCCGCAGGCAGGAACCCGCCCCATCCCCCTGAACTGACATCATCCGCCACCTCTCTGTTCCCGCGAAACCACGAACTCACCCTCTGCCCTACACACTCACCCCTCTCAATATCCCCATTCCCTTCACCCCTGTAGGGGCGACCGGCCGGTCGCCCTCTTGTTCTCCGCAGGCAG
>CAYQLZ010000030.1:0-2240 GCA_964418665.1 uncultured Dehalococcoidia bacterium
GATGCACCCCTCCACCTGTCGCGCGCCTACCTGTATGGCAGCCATGCTGTTCGCCACGCCCAGCCCCAGGTCGTTGTGACAGTGCACGCTCAACACGGCCTTGTGAATGTTCGGCACGTTCTCCTGGATGTCCATCAGCAGCCGGGCGAACTCCTCCGGTATGGAGTAGCCGACCGTGTCGGGGATGTTTATCGTCGTCGCCCCGGCGTCGATGACGGCCCGGAGCATCGTGTACAGGTACTCCGGCTCCGTTCGGGAAGCGTCCATGGCGGAAAACTCCACGTCCTCACAGTAGCCCTTCGCCCGGGCCACCATGCTCACCGCCATGTCCATCACTTCCTCCCGGTTCTTCCGCAACTGGTGCATCAAATGAATGTCCGAGCTCGAGAGGAAAACGTGAATCCGGGGGTTCGCCGCCCCCTTCAGCGCCCCCCATGCCTGGTCCACGTCGTTCGGGTGGGCGCGGGCCAGGGATGCGATGATGGGACGCCGAATCTCCCTCGCGACGGTCTGAACGGCTTCGAAGTCTCCGGGGGAACTCGCTGCAAAGCCCGCCTCGATGACGTCAACGCCGAGGCGGTCCAGTTGCCGGGCGATTTCCAGTTTTTCCGGGGTGGTCATACCCGCGCCGGCAGCCTGTTCGCCGTCGCGGAGAGTTGTGTCGAAGATCTTTACCTGTTCGTGGGCCACTTTGGGTTCCTCCTCTTACTGCCTTCGGTTTGTGTTCCTGATGGTGGGGTCGGACTGCCCAAAGGCTACGTAAGGGGAACGCAGGCCGCCCACTGGAGCCGTGCCAATACCCCAGCGTTCCGGCGGTCTACGCGCTTTGCCTCCATGACCTCTCTCCGAATCGGATTTGGTTGTGGCGACCTGTTCATCGTGGTCGCCCAAGTTTGCTCTGGTGAATTTAACATAAATGCCTACGAGTTTGTCAATATATCCGCGGCTTTACAACGAATTCGTTTAGCCCATCGAATGCGAAACTCTCGCAGCCATTTCAGGCGCGAAATCAGTCCTGCGCCGGCGCGATGAAGCGCAGCCTGTCCGAAGATCCCGAGATCGACAACCCTTGGGCGCAGCGGACACCCCGTGATGAAGCCCCATAGAATTCTGGTAAAATGGCTTCCCAACCGCCAAGCTTGAATCCCCCAACAGTGAATCTGCGTAACCAATACATGAAGATCTCAACTCTCCTCGCATTCGCCATCCTGGTCACCCTTGGCCTGCTCACGGCCTGCGGCCCCGACGATCCAACCGCAGCCCCCGCCACATCGCAGCCCCCACCGCCAACCCCTCCCGCAACCGTCGCCGCCCCTGAGGTCGAATCCGACTGGGACGGCATCCTCGGCACCACCGTCTTGCGTCCGGGCAGCCAGCGCGTCGCCTTTCTCCTCACCGGCGCCCGCGCCCTCGTCACCGTGCCGGAGGTGGAAATCGAGACCTTCTACATAGAAAAAGACGGCTCCCTCGACGGCCCCCACGAGACCCTCACAGCAGGCTTCAACCTCTGGCCCTACGGCACCCGCGGCAGCTACGTATCCGACGTCTCATTCGACAAGGCAGGCACCTGGAGACTGCAGATCACCGGCCTGGAAGACGGACAGGCTCGCACCGCCATAATGGACGTGGAAGTGACGAACGGGTTCAACGTGGTCGACATCGGCCAAGATGCTCCCCCCAGCATGAACCGGACCACGGGAAGTGGCGTCCCCCTCGAAGAGCTTTCCTCCGCCCACGAACCCGACCCGGCTTTGTACGCCACCAGCATCGCCGACGCTCTCGGTCAGGGCAAACCCGCCATCGTCGTCTTCGCAACCCCCTCCTTCTGCACCTCCGCCACCTGCGGCCCCCAGGTGGAGACCGTCAGCCAGCTCCGCATGAAGTACGACGACCGCGCCAGCTTCATCCACGTGGAGGTCTACGAAAACCCCCACCAGGTCCAGGGAGATCTCACCCGAGCTCGCACTTCCCCCATCATGGACGAATGGGGCCTCACCAGCGTACCCGAGTGGACCAACGAATCATGGGTATTCGTCATCGACGCCCACGGCGTGGTAACCGCCCGCTTCGAAGCCTACTCTACCGCCGCCGAAATCCAAGCAGCGTTGGAAAAAGCCCTGGGCTAACTCCCTATCCAACTGTCATTCCGAACGCAGCCGAGCAATCTCCCCCACATGTCATTCCGAGCGTAGCGCAGCGCAGCCGAGGAATCTCGCCGCCGTAACCACCAAACTTTCCCC
>CAYQLZ010000030.1:2340-22425 GCA_964418665.1 uncultured Dehalococcoidia bacterium
AGCGTAGCGCAGCGCAGCCGAGGAATCTCGCCGCCGTAACCACCAAACTTTCCCCCACTCCCCCACATGTCATTCCGAGCGCAGCGCAGCGCAGCCGAGGAATCTCACCGACAGAAACCGCCCAACTCTCCCCACCTCCCCTTGCTCATGCGCAAGCAGACCTTCGCATAAACCCTTGCGAACTCCCCAAAACCTCTTGCCCCACGATGGGGGAAGATTCAGCCTGTCCTGAGCCCGTCGAAGAGATGGGGTGATTCGGGTGGTGAGAGCGGGACAGCCTTGCGAGCTCTAAGAGATTCTCCGAGCACAGGTCCCCACCTTCTTTCACCCCCCAAATCAATCCAGGCCACATCGAACAGCTTGCTTCGTAGAGTCCAACCGGTGACAACAACTGTCATTGAATGAATGAGGGTTCTGCCCCTGTAGCTCAACGGAATGAGCGCTATTTGCCAAGGTAGAGGTTGCGGATTCGATTCCCCCAGGAGAGTAGTCTCCAGTAGTGACAACAGAATTTGGATCGCTTATACTGGATTCACCTTGGCAAAGTAGCGTTTGGCCGACTTCCGTCGGCTAACTCGGAAAGATCCTGTTTGCATTGAAGCCAGCTGGCCGCAGACGGGATTTTCTCTTTATTGGGCAGACGCCACTTCGTTGGTTGACCGCCCAACCGTTGTTCCCCAACCCCAAAAAAGGCCGGGACGAACCAACCCGTCCCGGCCTAAATCTTCAGTCACAGCGAAACCCTACCCCCCGTTGAACCCCTCCAGCAGCCGCGGCCCGTACAGCCGCACCGAGTTGTCCCACATGATCTTCCGCTTCGACTCCTCAGAAATCGGCTGCGCCATCATGTTCGGCACCGGCTCCCACGGGTCCGGCGCGTCCGCGTGCGGGTAGTCCGTGTTGAACACTATGTTGTCGTCCCCCACGTGCTCGATGCAAAACTTGATCCCCGGCTCATCCGCGTCGCACGCAATGAAACACTGCCTGTCGAAATACTCATAAGGCGTCGCCCCCAAAGGCTCAGCGTCGAAAGTCACCGCCTGCCTGCCGTCGGAGCAGTTCTCCAGCCGGCTCAACCAGAAGGGCAGCCAGCCGCAATTCGCCTCCAGTATCGAAAGCTTCATCTTCGGATACCGGTCCAATATCCCCGAAAGCATGAAATGTGCCACACCGATCATGTTCTCCATCGGGAAGTTGATGGCGTGGTGAATAGCCTCGAACGGCCCCCCCATTCCGTTGTACCGGTCGTATGTGGCCGGCTCTCCCGTCTTCGTCTCGTTCCCATGCAGCGATAGCGGCACGTCCAGTTCGGTAGCCACCTCCCACACCGGGTCGAACTCAGGCGTGTGCCACCAGTGCCCCACGGCTGGCGTCGAAATGATGAACGACACCGCACCCAACTCCGCAACCGACCGGCGCGCCTCCACCGCCACCTCCGCCGCATCTCCGCCCGGCACCACCGAGACGAACTTCACCCGGTCCGGCGCCTCCCCGCAATAGTCCCGCGCCCAGTTGTTGTAGGCGCGGACCACGGCCGCTCCCAGCTTGGCGTCCGTGCGCGACATCTGCGCCCCCACGTGCCCGGCGGTGGGCAGGCACACCTGGATGTCCCAGCCGTACTTGTCCATGTCGTTGATCCGGCTCTCGCAGTTCCACCAGTTCCGGTACGCGTCACCGTACTTCGCCTCCTGGTTGGCGTACCGCTTGGTCGTCGCCGAGGTGATCTTGGACTGCTTGAAGAACACCCCGTCCACCTCGAAGTCCATGCGGGATCGACCAAATATCTCCCGCACCCTGGGGCGTCGGTCGTGGAACTCCGGCTCCACGTACCTGTCCCAGATGTCTCGTGGTTCGTAGAAATGTCCGTCGGCGTCGATGACCCGGTATCCTTCGTACATGGAAGCCTCCCCGCTGGTTCAGTTTATGTTGCATTTGTACCAACAGCGTCGGAAACAGTCAAGGCTTTTCGAAGGTATCAAACCCTTTCCACCTTGAATTTCGCTTCCCGTTCCCCCCTCGCCGCCGCAATGAATCGACACAGCCTCGCCGACTGCCATCTTGCCCATTGCCGCAGCCATCACCCACCTGATATCATCTGCCCATGAAGCCCACACCCGTTCTTATCAACCACCGTCTCAACCCCTCACGCCCTTTACTTATGATACGCGATCGCACTATATCCTCGAAAATTCCCCCAAAATTGCACGAAACGAATATCACCCCCAATTTCGCCCCTTTTTACGCCTGCATTCCCCCAAAGCGCCCCGTATTCGATCTGAAAGTCGAATCCGCTCCACGCCTGCCGACCAGGAAACGAATCCTTCGTTTCACCATTCGTCTTGTAGAAGGAGTCTCAATAAAACAACCAACCCACCGCCTCTCTTCCCGCCTGAACCAGGGACCCTGTTTCCAACTGCTAACGGTTGTTACCTCAAAGTCCTGATGCTATCCTAACCCCGTCGATATAGTGACAAAAGCAACCCTCATGCAAGGGGAAAATTTGACTGAAAAGCGAATTCTCTGCGCCTACGGTGTGCACGTCGATGCGGTCGCGGGCTGGCTCGGTTCCTACGGCGGCGAGGACTCCCCGGGAGACATCTCCAGGGGTATCTTTGCCGGCGAAGTCGGCACCCCCCGCCTCCTCAAGCTCTTCGACAAGCTCGGCATCAAGACCTCCTGGTTCATCCCCGGCCACTCCATCGAGTCCTTCCCCGACGAGACCCGCATGGTCGCAGCGGCGGGCCACGAAATCGGCATCCACGGCTACTGCCACGAGAACCCCATCGCCATGACCGCGGAGCAGGAGGAAGCCGTCCTAGTCCGCTGCATTGATCTCGTCGAGCAGTACTGGGGCCGTAAGCCCAGCGGCTACGTCGCCCCCTGGTGGGAGTTCAGCCACGCCACCGCCGAGCTCCTGCTCAAGCACGGCATCCTCTACGACAACAGCCTCATGCACCGCGATTTCGAGTGCTACTACGTCCGCGTCGGCGACAGGTGGACGAAGATAGACTTCTCCAAGCCAGCCCACACCATGATGAGCCGCCTTGAGCGTGGTGATGAGACCGACCTCATAGAGATCCCCGCCAACTGGTACCTCGACGACCTGCCGCCCATGATGTTCATCAAGGCCTCCCCGAACAGTCACGGCTTCGTCAACCCCCGCGACATCGAGGAGCTCTGGCGGGACCAGTTCGACTACGTCTACCGGGAGTACGACGAAGCCGTGTTCCCCATCACCATCCACCCCGATGTGGCTGGCCGTCCCCAGGTCATCCTTATGCTGGAGCGACTCACCTCCTACATCATGAGCCACCCCGGCGTCAGCTTCGTCACCTTCGAGGACATGGCGAAGGACTTCGCCGCCCGCCACCCAAGGCAGTCACATTCTGCCTGACTCCAACTCACCACATTCGACACACAAGGTGAACAACAAATGACGACGACCACAAGAATCACAACGCTTTCCGACACTGCCCGCGACTTGGTTGCGCCGGGCAAGGGCATCCTTGCCGCCGACGAAAGCACCCGTACCATCAAGCGACGCTTCGACAGCATCGGCGTCGAAAGCACCGAGACCAACCGACGCGATTACCGCGAAATGCTCTTCCGCACCCCTGGCGCAGGCGAATTCATCAGCGGCGTCATCCTCTACGACGAGACAATCCGCCAGTCTAGTGACGACGGCGCCACTATCGTGAACGTCCTCAACAACGCCGGCATGATGCCCGGCATCAAGGTCGACACCGGCGCCAAGGACCTCGCTGGCTCCCCGGGCGAAACCGTTACCGAAGGCCTCGACGGCCTCCGTGAACGGCTGGCTGAGTACGTGGAACTCGGCGCTCGCTTCACCAAGTGGCGCGCCACCATCGCCATCGGCCCCCACTTGCCCACCCCCTACTGCATCGATGTCAACGCCCACGCCCTGGCCCGTTTTGCCGCCCTCAGCCAGGAGGCGGGCCTCGTCCCCATGGTGGAGCCCGAAGTTCTCATGGACGGCGACCACGACATCGATAGCTGTTACTACGCCACCGAGGCCACTCTCATCGAGCTGTTCCGCCAGCTGCGAGCCCAGAATGTCACCCTCGACGGCACTCTGCTGAAGGTCAACATGGTCCTCTCAGGCGCGTCTGCCGAAAACCGCGCCGGTCCGGAAGAAGTGGCGCGGCAAACGGTAGCGTGTCTAAAAAGCGCCGTCCCCGCCTCCATCCCCGGCATCGTCTTCCTCTCCGGCGGCCAGGCCGACGACGAAGCCACCACCAACCTGGACGCCATCAACCGTCACGCCCAGCAGGTCGGCGCACCCTGGGAACTCAGCTTCTCCTACGGACGCGGCCTCCAGGCCGCACCCCTCCGCGCCTGGGCCGGCAACAACGACAACCGCCCCCAAGTCCAGCGTGTCTTCCACCACCGCGCCAAAGTCACCGCCGCCGCCCGCCAGGGCCGCTACAGCCCCACCCCCGAGGCCTAAAATCACCCCATCGCCTGGCTTATGCATGCCTACCTGCTTGTCCCTGATGCAAATAGGCACTATCCTCAACTAGATATGCCCGCATGCAGACCTTGGAAGAATCGCGGGAGGGAAGAGTATGACCACACAGAAGCAGCACTTTACACTGAACACAAAAGTGGAAAAGCATGACGACGTCTACATCGGCTACTGCGTCGAGTTGGGGACCGTCACCCAGGGCGATTCTCTGGAGGAAGTCTGCGAGAACCTTAAAGATGCCATTTACGTTCACCTGTCCGTCCTGGACGAAATCGGAGAACGTGATCGAGTCTTTCGTGAGAAAGGCATCGTCATGCTCCCTGCAATCGATGATACTGTCGAATTCGCCGCCGCCGTCTCAGAAAAAACCGAGACTCCCATAGTTGTATATGCCTAAAATACCTGCGAGTAATCTGCCGCTATTGTCCAGCAGGAGGTTGCTCGTAGTTTTGAAAAGAATAGGCTGCTTGGAGCACAGGCGGAAGGGTGGGTCTCACTTGGGAATATCGAGGCAGACGGCTGACGGGAAGACCCTCACAACTACATTAGTATTGGGCAAGAGGGAAATACATAGGATAGCTCTCAGCAGAATGCTCGGATCCCTGGAGATAGATCTCGACACATTCAGGAAACATCTCTAATTCCCCCCCACCGCCGCCCCCCGCCAGGGCCACTACACCCCCACCCAGTAGACAGGGTAAATTTCTATTTATTCGTCAAGGATCCTAGAGTCAGGCTTCTTTAATGGTCAACTCGTAGCTGGAGTCGAATCTGTCTAGAATTTTGTCACAAAGATTCTTGATTATCTGAGCATTGGCGCCAGTCTTCTTTACCCAAACGCCTGAGCCTTCAATTGACAAGTAATCCTTGTGATTCTCGGGGGATTTTGAGAACCATGCTTCGGAAATTTCGACGATTCTATCGCTGAAATTGTGGGGATGGCGCTCATACATGATTTTGCACAGTCCAAAGTGAATCTCATACCAATATTTGACGATGATAGTCTCCCTTTTCCCACTGCCGCCAAGTGTAAAAGAGGTAGGCTTCGACTGAGATTTCGTCTGCCTTCGTTGTTCAGGTAGTGGGTTAAATAGGCCATCGGCCATTGGTCCCAGTTCTTTTCTCAAATAGTCTATATTAATATCAATTCCTTGGGCTTGTGCAAAGAGCGCAATAATCCTATCCTGTTCTCTGCGATTATGGGTAGCCTTGTTCCACTCCCTTATCACTTTGTTAAGATTGACATTGTTCTCCGCTAGTTTTCTGTGTTGATAGTGAGCTGCCTGGACTGGACTCTTGATATTGCTTATCTTTTCATATGAGAGATACTTTTTAACGTGTTTTTCTACTGTCGTAGGTTTATCGACGATGACATCGAACTCAAGGAACTTTCTGAGTTCAGGGTGGCTCTTGTCCGTCGCCAGGTAAAGACGCCATTGGCAGCCGTTTGTCAGTGCGGCCAGCTTTGGCCGAGTGGTTGCAGCATTGCAGTAGTCGCGTAGTTTCTTCTCGTGCTCTTTAGTTAATCCTTCCTTCCATCTCTTGGCTTCCAGAAAGACACGGGTATCGCCATCTATTTTGAGAGCATAGTCAATCTTGTCATTGTTGTTTTCAAAGCCATGCTGCGGGTAGATTTGTCGGATGTCTTCTGTGTCCCATCCAACGCTTCGTAACAGTGGAAGTATGACTCCTAATTCTACCGCCCTTTCGTCAGCATTCTTGAGGACTGGTTCTTGGTCGATGATTTTGGCCAGGGCTCTCTGAAACGCTGTCGTCATCCGGCAATCTCCTCAGTTGGCTGGTGACATAATATCACCAACACCCACCGGCATTCAGCAACGGAATCCAGTAATAGCCAACCGGGCGGATGCCCCGTCCCTACTCCTCGTACAACACCTTGTTCAACCGCGAAAGATCATGGAGCGAGTCTATCCATCTCATCGTCCCTGACCGCGACCGCATCACCAACGACTGCGTCTCCACCCCGTTCGGGAAAAACCGAACCCCCCGCAGCAGGTCTCCCGTGCTCGCACCCGTCGCCGCGAAGAACACGTCCTCCCCTCCCACCAGGTCCGTCGTCGTATGCACCCTCTCCAGGTCCACCCCCGCCTCCAACGCCGCCCGACGTTCCTCCTCGTTCCTCGGCCACGCCTTGCATTGAATCTCCCCGTCGATGCACCGAATCGCCGCCGCGGTTAGCACCCCTTCCGTCGTCCCGCCGATCCCCATCAGCACGTCCACCCCCGAGTCCGGCAGCGCTGCGTGGATGCCTGCAGCCACGTCCCCGTCGGAGATCAGCTTTACCCGCGCCCCCGTCGCCCGTACCTCCGCCAGCAGCTCGTCGTGCCGTGAACGGTCCAACACCACCACCGTCAGCTCTTCCACGCTTCGGCCCATGGCCCTCGCTGCGTTGTGCAGGTTGGTCTCCACCGGAGCGTTGATGTCAACCACGTCCTTTGCCGCCTTGCCCACCGCGATCTTGTTCATGTACGCGAACTGAAACGGCACCTTCATATGGCCCCGCGCCGACAGCGCAATCGCCGCAATTGCCCCCGGCAGCCCCTTGGATAGCAGCGTCGTACCGTCGATCGGGTCCACGGCGATGTCGACTTTTGGGTCGTGTCCGTCGCCGATCTCCTCCCCCACGTAAAGCATCGGCGCCTCGTCCTTCTCCCCCTCCCCGATCACCACAATGCCGTCCATGGAGATGGACCCCAGCGTTACCCGCATGGCGTCCACGGCCGACTGGTCCACCAGCTCCTTGTCCCCCTTCCCCATGTGGCGCGCCGCGGCAATGGCCGCAGCCTCCGTTACCCGTACCAGTTCCATGGCCATGTTGCGCTCGATTGGAGCGTGGGTAGTTTCTGTCGTCATCAGTTTCCCTTTCATCTGGTTTGAGTCAAGCGGTGTCCGGCTGGCGTATGGCCGTGATGTCCATGCTAATGTCCAGGGCCTTCACCGAATGGGTCAACGCCCCCACGGATATCAGGTCCACGCCCGTCGCCGCTACCGCAGCCACGCTTTCGATGGTTATGCCGCCCGAAGCCTCCAGCAGGGCGCGGCCCCCCGTGATTCGAACCGCTTCCGCCATCTCCTCCACGGACATGTTGTCAAGCAGGACGATATCCGCTCCCCCTTCCAACGCCTCCTCCAGCTGATGCAAGTCCGTCACCTCCACCTCTATCTTTAACGTGTGAGGCGCCCTCTGCCGGGCCCGCCGAATGAGCTGCGGAAGGCTGACCGACTCCCGGTCCAGTAGATAAAGGTGGTTGTCCTTGATGAGTATCCCGTCCCCCAGGTGCATCCGATGGTTATGACCGCCGCCTACCCGGACCGCATACTTGTCCAGGGTCCGAAGTCCCGGAGCCGTCTTCCGCGTATCTATGATGCGGGCGTCCGTCCCCTCCACCGCCTTCACGTACCTCGCAGTCTCCGTCGCGATTCCGCTCATCCGCTGTAGCAGGTTGAGCGCCAGCCGCTCCCCTCTGAGAATCACGTCCGCCGAGGAGGTCACAGTGGCTACGACCTGCCCCGCATGGACCTCAACGCCGTCCTCTACGAGTGTACGCGTCTCAGCTGAGGGTCGGAGCCGCTGAAACACGGCAAGCGCCGCGTTGATGCCGGCCAGCCTGCCCTCTTCTTCGGCGCGAAATTCGCCAATGGCCTTGATTTCCGGGTCAATCAGCGCCTGGGTGGTCGCGTCGGCAAAAGCCTGGTCTTCCTCCAAGGCTCGGTCTATGAGCCGCTGTATCTCCGGGGTGATGTCAAGCAATCCGGGTCACCTCGGGGCCGCTGGATGTGGCTCTGTCTGAACGGTCTTTCAACGGGCGACGGCCTATGCTAGGAGACCTCCAGCATCCGCTCAAGCGCGGTGAGGGCGTGGCCCGCTGTCTCGGGCTCCACGCGGATCTCGTTTACGATCTCCCCGTCCAACAGCGAGTCCAGCACCCACGAGAGATACGCTGGATGGATGCGGTACATTGTCGAACACGGACACACTATCGGGTCCAGACAGAAGACCACCTTGTCCGGATTGTTCTTTGCCAGCCGGTTCACCAGGCTTATCTCCGTCCCCACGGCCCACTGGCTGCCCGAAGGAGCCTCGTTGATAGTCTTCCGTATGACCTCCGTGGAGCCGTTCATGTCGGCGGCCTGCAGGGTTTCCATCGTGCACTCCGGGTGTACGATGACCGTGATGTCCGGGTATCGCTGCCGCGCCGTCTCTATCTGCCTTGGCGTAAAGCGGGTGTGCACCGAGCAGTGCCCCTGCCAGAGAATCACCTTCGAGTCCCGGATTCGCTCCGGCGTGTGTCCACCCATGGGCTTGAAGGGGTTCCAGACTATCATCTCGTCCACCCCGATGCCCATGTTCAACGCCGTATTGCGACCCAGGTGTTGGTCGGGTAGGAAAAGTACCCGGTCTCCCCGTTGAAACGCCCACTCGAAGGTTCCCGCGGCGTTGGACGATGTGCAGACAATGCCACCGTTCCGACCGCACAAAGCCTTTATCTCGGCCGTGGAGTTCATATATGTAATCGGCACCACCGAATTCTCCCCCAACAACTCCTCCAAGTCGTCCCACGCATCCAGAACGTCGCCCGTGGGGGCCATGTCGGCCATCGAGCAGCCGGCGGTGATGTTGGGCAGAATAACCCGCTGGTGGGGCGAACACAGGACGCGCGCCGTCTCCGCCATGAAGTGTACCCCGCAGAAGATGATGTACTCCGCCTCTGTCTGGCTTGCGGCCTGTTGGGAAAGCAGGTAGGAGTCCCCTTGGAAGTCGGCGTACTTGATCACCTCTTCCCGCTGGTAGTGGTGCCCTAGCACGACGACTTTCGTCCCCAGCTGCTGGCGGGCTGCATGGATGCGCTGGTCCAGTTCCTCCGCCGTCAGGCGTAGATACTTCAGGGGTATCTTCTGCCAGCGGACGTTTACCTTAATCTCGTCGAGCAGCGGCTTGGCGGGAAGCTCGTCCTCGCTCTTGCAGAAGGCGGCGTGCTCAATCTCCGTTATCGGCAGGAAGGCCTTCCTCCCTGCGCCGGGGGTCTTCAGATTCAACGTCATGGCGACACCCCCACTTCAATGGGTTGGCGACTCTTCGACGGCGTTCCCCTCAGCGACCATGCCGTGGCGCCCTCGATGGTCACTTCAACCGTGCGGCCCAGCATGTCCAAGGGATACTCAAAGAATACCAGCTTGTCCTGCCTTGTGCGACCCTGCCAGCGTCCCTTCTTCCGCCCCTCTACCAGCACCTCCTCCGTGGTCCCGACTAGCCGCCGGTTCTTATTCTCCTGAATCCCCTTCTGCAGAGACTCCAAAGCCTTCAGCCGCTGCTGCTTCTCCTCCCGGCTGACGGAATCGGGTAGCCTGCGCTCGGCGAACGTCCCCGGCCTTGTCGAATAAGCGGCCATGTGCACCTTGTCAAACTCCAGGTCCTCCACCAGCCTGTAGGTCTCCATGAACTGCTCGTGAGTCTCTCCCGGAAAGCCTACAATCACGTCGGTGCTGATGGCCACGTCGGGCACAGTCTGCCGGATCCTGTCCACCAACTCGCGATACTGCCTCTGCGTGTATCGACGACGCATGGCTTCCAGCACCCCGTCGTCGCCCGCCTGGAACGGCAGGTTGATGTGCTCGCACACCTTGGGCAACTCCGCCACCGCGTCGATGATATCCTGGCTCATGAAGATCGGGTGCGACGTGAGGAACCGCAGCCTCTGGAGTCCCTCAACGGCGTGAACGGCATGCAGCAGCTTCGAAAGGTCGCACGGCTCATCGAAGTCGTGACCGTATGCGTCCACCGTCTGACCCAGCAGCGTCACTTCCTTCATGCCTCGCTGAGTCATCAAGTCCACCTGGTGGCGTATCTCTTCTATTGGACGGCTCACCTGCCGTCCCCGTCTGAAGGGAATGATGCAGAAGGTGCACATCAGGTCGCACCCGTGAATGACCGGCACGTAGCTGCTGACCGATGGCCTATCCGGGGCCAGGGCGCTCAGACATCCCTCCGTGTCTATGCCCATCCGTTCCTGCAGCATGTCCAACACTGGTGTGAACTGCTGCGGCCGCATGAAGACGTCCACCTGCGGAAATCGCTTCTCAAGCTCCTCCGTCTTGGCCCCGACCATGCAGCCCATCAGGGCGAGAATCTGCCCCGGCTTCTTGGCTTTGACGGATTTCATCATGCCCAGAGTCCCGATGACCTTGTCTTCCGCGCTCTGGCGCACCACGCAGGAATTCAGCACAACAACGTCGGCCTCGGCGGCCTTTGGCGCTGGGCTCAGACCAGCCTCGTTGAGGGCCGTGGAAAGGGACTCAGAGTCGGCCTTGTTCATCTGACAGCCGATGGTCCAGATGTAGTAGCTGCTCATTGCGCCTGCATTTCCTGCCTGGAACTGTTGATTGTCGTCTACTATCGTAGGGGTAAAAGAACTGGCGGAGGGAGTGGGATTCGAACCCACGAGGCCGACTTCTCGGCCAAAGCGCTTAGCAGGCGCCCGCACTAGACCACTATGCGATCCCTCCTGGTTGACTTAAAACTATATCAGAATAGCGGTGTCTTTACCAAGCAGCAGCATCGATTTTCCCAAAGCGTAGTCAAATTCGCGACCCCAAATCAGCGACAGACCCATAATCGCTAATGTTATGTATTTCAATGAGTATCTGCGAATTATCTAACACTATCGTATTCTAATATGTCACCGTTGACAGGATTCGTCTCTCCGTTTATCATACCTCGGCATTATTTTTTGCTAAATCTGAGAGGAAGCAATGGAAGAATTGGTGACAAAGCAGGATTTTACGGATAACCAGATAATCGACATATTGGAATCAGACGGTCGAGCATCTAATGCGAAGATCGCCCGCGAAGTTGGCGTCAGCGAGGGGACCATCCGTCGCCGCCTGCGCCGCCTGGTTGACGAGGACGTTATCAAGATCAAGGCCGTGCCGGACCTCAGCAAGATGGGCTTTCCCACCACCGCCCTCATCGGACTCCAGACCGCCCCCGGCGAGCTGGACACCGTCGCTGACGCTATAACCAATATGGAGGATGTCCACTACGTTGCCATCACCACCGGCGCTTTCGACGTCTTTGCCTGCGTCGCCAAGCCTTCCACCGAAGAGTTGGGCGTCTTCCTTCGCACCAAGATCGGAACCATTCCCGGCGTCACCCGTACGGAGACCTTCGTGAATCTAAGCATCAAGAAACGAACCTACGGCCTCGTACTCTAATCCCATTGCCTGCCCACGCTTGGCCGGTTTTCTTGGCCCTGCATTTCCCCTGTGCTGAAGCATTGGGAATTGGCCATCAGGTGTGATATAATTTCCCCCTGTGGCTAATCTGTTCAAGCGGACGGAATTGTCATAATTTAGGTAAGGAGCGGTAGTTCATGACGTACATCATCGCGGAGCCGTGTGTTGACGTTAAGGATGCTGCATGCGTTGACGTT
Source organism: uncultured Dehalococcoidia bacterium (assembly GCA_964418665.1). Lineage (GTDB taxonomy): Bacteria > Chloroflexota > Dehalococcoidia > Lucifugimonadales > JAPULR01. The sequence goes on from CAYQLZ010000030.1 coordinate 14,278, forward strand.
TGTCCCGTTGACTGCATCTATACAACGGATGAAGACAACATGTTCTTCATCAACCCGGACGAGTGCATTGACTGCGCGGCCTGTGAGCCCGTATGCCCCGTTGTGGCCATTTTCCCGGAGGACACCGTCCCGGAAGAGTGGGCCGAATACATCGACATGAACTACGATTACTTCAAGGACAGGGACCTCTCCACCCTCAAGCGTAGTCTGTAGCGCTCCCAAACCTGCCGGGGGATCCAATGCTGGTCCTCCGGCCAAACGCTCAAGAGGAGCGAACTCCTCTTTGACCACTAGAGTTGTCGATCCCCAAATGGTAAAGACGACTGCAAAGCCGCAAGAGCGAATCTCCTCCGTCGTTGAAAACTATCTCCTCTCCTTGTACATCCTCAAGGAAGAACAGGAATCGACGGTACTGGCCCAGTTGGCAGCGTATATACGGCGTCTGCCAGCGTCGGAAGGTCTGGGAACCACTCTGCCGTCCATTCTCGGTATGCTCCGTCGCATGTCTCGCGACGGCCTCATTCGTATCTCCTCGAAGAAGGACATCGAATTTACCGAAAAGGGCGCCCAGTTGGCCGAGGGCGTCGCCCGTCGTCACAGGCTCGCTGAACGACTCGTCGTCGACGTTCTCGGGGTCGAGCTTTCCAGGGCCGACGAAGAGGCCCACCAGCTGGAACACGGGATCTCCCCCTACCTCGAGGACCGCATAAACGCTGCCGTCAACGGCCCCACCACCTGCCCCTTCGGCAAACCTATCCCCGGCAGCGGCTACAAAAAGCCCGCTGGCCGGGTCATTCCCATGAGCGAGGCCAGACCGGGAAGGAAGTACCGGGTGGTCAGTCTCCCGGACGAAGACCCGAAGCTGGTCGAATTCCTCAGCAGGTTCCGGATTCTGCCCGGCGAGGAAATAGAGATCCTCGAGCTGGGGGATTACCGCGACGTGATAACCTTCAATACCCCCATGGGCGAGACCGCCATGGGATTCGTCACCGCCTCCCGCATCTATCTGAACCGTATCAGCCGCTAGCTCCACGAACGTGCACGTCGATAGCCTGATTCCCCCTCCCTCTCTGTTGACAGTTCTCTACCATAGCACTAGACTATTCCCGATGAGATACCCAGACGACCTCTTCCATCTTTGTACCCGTCCTCCATAGGGGAGGACGAAAGCAGAAGCCAAGGGCTGCGCCTCTCTACGATGTAGATAAAGAGGCGCATTTTGTTTTTAAGGAGTACCACTTGATTCAGAAGACACGCAGAACTCAGTCGCAGAAGCACTTGGCCAGCCTGAAACTGGCCCAGAAATCCAACGGCATTATCCCTTACCTGCAGGAAGAGGTGGAGGAGTACCGCGACGAGGTGAAGCTCTTCCGAGCCGGCAAAGTGGAAGAAGCCCCCTTCATGCAGTTCCGGCTTCACCAGGGCGTCTACGGCCAGCGCCAGCCGGATGCCCAAATGTTCCGCATCAAGATCCCCGGTGGGGTATTCACCCCAGAGGCCCTGGAAGGCGTTGGCGAAATCGTCGAAAAGTACGCTCCGCTCAAGAAGGGTCACATCACCACCCGGGAGAACATCCAGATCCACCACATGACCCTCGAAAGCTGCGGCGAAGCTATGGAGATCCTGGGCAGGATTGGCCTCAGCACCCGCGAGGCCTGCGCCAACACCGTTCGCAACGTGGTCGCTCCGCCGCAGTCGGGTGTCTGCCCCTGCGAACTCTTCGACGTTACGCCCTACCTCGCCGCATACGTTCGCTATGCCGTCCGGCACCCCCTCACCCAGAACTTCCCCCGCAAATTCAAGACGGCCTTCAGTGGCTGCCCCGACCACGACAACATCATCTCTCCCCTGCACGACCTGGCCTATGTCGCCCAGATGCAGGGCGAGGGCGACGACGCTCGGCGTGGATTCAAGGTAATGGTCGGCGGTGGCACCTCCATTATGCCCAAGCTGGGCCAGACTCTTTACGACTTCGTTCCCATGGAGGACTATCTGCGGGTGGCCACGGCCATCTGGAGGGTCTTCGACCGGGCCGACATGCTCCGCAAGAACCGGATGATGGCCCGAATCAAGGTCCTCATACATAGGATAGGTTTCGACGCCTTCAAGGCCATGGTTGACGAGGAACTCGAGAAGATCGATCCCGTAGACCCCACCCCTCTCATGGCCCTGGATCAGGTTTACACCGAAACTCCCCCCGCCTTGGTCGCCTCTTCGACCAACGGCCAGGAACTTCCTGAGGAGTTCCTCTACTGGAAGAAGACCAATGTCACCCCCCAGAAGCAGGATGGGTACATGCTCGTCTACGTCACCGTTCCTCAAGGCGATATCATGGTGGAGCAATTCCCAGCCTTGGCCCGCATCGTCCGAGAATTCACGGGAGGCTCCGCCAGGACAACCCTGGAGCAGAACCTCGCCCTCCGCTGGGTCCCCGAGGGCCGGCTGTTCGAGCTGTGGAATGAACTGGCCGCCATTGGACTCTCAGACCCCGACCACGACGCCATCACCAACGTCGTTTCCTGCCCCGGCACCGACAGCTGCAAGCTGGGCATCACCTCTTCGATGGGCCTGGGGCGCGCCGTTCGTGAGGAGCTACTGAACAATCCCTCCGCCTACCAGGCCCCCGAGGTCAAGGAGATGCACGTGAAGATCAGCGGCTGCCCCAACGGCTGCGGTCAGCACCACGTCGCCAACATCGGCTTCCACGGCGCCGCCATGAAGGGACCATCGGGGATGCAGATTCCCGCCTACGAACTCTTCCTCGGCGGAAATTACGGCACCGGGGCGCCGGAGGAAACCGTCTACGGTACGCGCATCCCTCGGACTAAAGTCCCCGCCAAAAAGGTGCCTCAACTGGTCCGCATGATCTCTGAGCACTTCCAGGCAAACCGCGAGCCGGGAGAAAAATTCAACGCCTTCCTCGAAAGAGTTGGCACTGACCCCATTAAGGAACTGGCCGAAAAATGTGCCGACATCCCCTCCCTGAACGGCGACTCCCAAGGCCTGTACATGGACTGGGAGAAAACGGTGCAGTACAAAGTCGAGCGCGGCGAGGGAGAATGCGCCGTCTAACCCCCTCCCCTCTTACCTCTTCCCCCTCGATGGGGGAAGTTTGAGCCTGTCCTGAGTCCTTTGAGGTGATGGGTATGACTCCCTCTTTCCTCCTCTCCCGTCCTGGGAGGGGATTGAGGTGAGGGTATCCCCTATCCCCTCAACCGACGCTATACTGTCCGCATGAAAACCCCCGCCATTCCCATCGTCGTGCAGAAATACGGTGGCAGTTCCCTCGCCGACGCCGAAATGATCCGCGCCGTGGCCCGCCGCATCGCCGCCACAGCCTCTGGCGGCGTCCAGGTGGTGGCGGTCGTATCGGCCATGGGTGACACAACCGACGAGCTAATCGATCTGGCCTACCAGGTCTCCGACAAGCCCGCCCTCAGGGAGATGGACCTACTCCTCTCCTCCGGCGAAATCGTCTCCTGCACCCTCATGGCCATGGCCCTCCGCTCCGCCGGCTGCGACGCCATAGCCCTCAGCGGCTTGCAGGCCGGCATCCACACCGATACCCTCTACGGCCGCGCTCGCATCCACAGCGTGGACGCCCAGCGCATCCGCACGGAACTGGCCGCCGGCAAGGTGGTGGTCGTCGCTGGTTTCCAGGGCATTACCGACGAAATGGACGTAACCACCCTCGGCCGGGGCGGCTCCGACACTTCAGCCGTCGCCCTCGCCGCCGCCCTCGATGCCCAGCGTTGCGAGGTCTACACAGACGTGGAGGGAATCTTCACCGCCGACCCGCGCATCGTCCCGGGCGCGCGCAAGCTGGAGGAGATAACCTACCACGAGATGCTGGAACTGGCTGCCTACGGCGCCAAAATGCACCCCCGGTCCATAGAGCTGGCCTCCGTTTACGAAATCCCAGTCTACGTAGCCTCCACTTTTGGCGATGAGCCGGGTACCCTCATTCACGGTGACGTTCCTGGTCCTATCGATAGCGCCGTGCCATTATCCAGCCGTGCCAAGTCCAACGACGGAGCAGTTGAGATGAATCCGAAAAACATGGAAAATCGTGTGAAGGTTACAGGCGTCGCCCACGACCGCAACGTGTCCAAGATAACCTTACGGGGCGTCCCCGACCGTCCCGGTGTCGCTGCCGCCCTCTTCGAACCCCTCTCCGACGTTGGCATAAGTGTCGATACCATCGTCCAGAACACGGGCGTCAACAATGCAACGGACCTTAGTTTCACAGTCGCCCGCGGAGACCTTCAGGAAGCCCTCCAGAGAGTGCGCTCCGTCGCGGATGCCGTTGGTGCCGTTGAGGTGGTCACAGACGACTCGCTTAGCAAGATAAGCATCGTCGGTGTAGGAATGCTGGACGCCCCCGGCTACGCTTCCCGCATGTTTCGCGCCCTGGCGGAGAATGGCATCAACATCGAGATGATTACCACGTCTGAAATCCGCATAACCTGCATTGTCTCCGAGGCCCAGGTCGAAGCCGCCGTCGTCGCCCTCCATTCCGCCTTCGGAATGGACGCGGACTAATCCACCACAAACGGCACTGATTAAACCCTTCACCCCCGATATTCCCCATCAAAGAGAGCTCTGGGACTGTCCCTTCGTGACAAGTCCAACTATCCCATTTGCTACGTATATTGTAGAAAACAGCATCATTTTGGGGGAAAAAGCAAAATTGGGGCTGAATTTTGCCAAAAATGACTTGACCCCAGCCCTCACTTAGTGTAAGTCTATACCCTGTTTCGAGAGCACCGGGTAGTAAACATCCAAACTTTCGCCAATAAATGCCGTTACTTCCCTTGCACTGCCGATATGTGGCTGTCTTAGCATTGCTGTAATGAGCATTATTCCCCTAGAAAAGAGAAGAAAAATGGAACTAGCACACGCCGTCGACGCAACAAGACTGAAGGAAATAAAGTCCAAAGCCGCCGTTCAACACGCCCTGGATGGGCGCTGGGAGGAAGCCGCGGCCGTTAACGAGGAGATTCTCTACTACTTCCCCAACAACACCGAGGCCCTCAATAGGCTCGGCAAGGCTTGCCTGGAAGCAGGCTACTACGACAGGGCGCGCACCTCCTTTGAAAAGGTGCTGGCCCTCGCGCCCCACAACAACATCGCCAAGAAGAACCTGACCAGGCTAGAGCGCCTCTCCAGGAACACCACCTCGGTCCACACCGCCCGCCGCGTGGTCCCTCGCCTGTTCTTGGAAGAAAGCGGGAAGTCCGGCATCACCGACCTCCGCATCGCTGCCTCCGAAGAGGCCCTGGCCCAGGTCTCTGGGGGCGACGGCGTCATCCTGGATGTGCACAACCACACCCTGGTCGTCAAAAGCTTGGACGAAGACGTCCTCGGCTACGTGGAACCCCGCTTGGGCAGCCGTTTGGCCCGTCTCACAAATCAGGGCAACCGCTACGAAGGGGCGGTCCTCAGTGCCGGCTCGGATCGAATAACCGTCATCATCCGCGAGGCCTACCGCAACCCCGCCCTTGGCGGAGTGCCTTCATTCCCCGCCACCGGCATCGACGCCTATCGCGGCCAGATCAGGGACAGCCTGCTGAGCCTCGACTTCGATGGCGAAATCGAAGAAGTCCAGCGGGACGATCCCACCGCCATGTGGACGGAGGACGGTGAAGAAGTTCCCATGCCTTCCGGCCGGGAGCTCGTACGCGCCATGGTTAGCATGGAGTCAAGCGGCGACGACGAATAATCGCACCCGTCGCAATTGGCAGCCCGGTCGGATCGAAGAATCCGGCTGCTTTCCCCTTGCGCCGCCTTAATCCACGTTGCCATAGGCGTCGGCCTATTGTAAAATCATATACATAAGCATATCTGTCATCGGCAGATAACACTCCACGGATTCGAATGTATCTGGCCATGGCTGAAAAGTACATCAAAGAGATTGAGCAAATCCTCGAAGAAGCCGAGCGCTCCGGGGGAAGACGCGGCGTATCGGACAACTTGGAGGAAGCCCCGGAGCAAAACAGCCTGATGACCCGGCTTGCCCGCGCAGGCTCGGTCCTGAGGGTTTCTCCCAACAAGGTAGTCCTCGCAGGCATCGTCCTCATCGTTGTCTCTTTCGTCGTCTACAACGCCTTCAACTATCTCTTTGTGGAAAACGTCAAATTCCTTCTTCCCATCTGGGCCGGACTCATCCTTTTCGTCATAGTCTACGGTCTCCTCTTCGTCAGGCCAGGTTCGCAGGACAAGCGATGGCGCGGTAAGATCCTCGATGACGGCATCGAGCCTTCCAAGTGGGAGCAGGTCCGCCGCTGGCTGGACCGCTAGCTCTCCTCCACCACGTAGGCCCCCGCCTCCGATGGAAACGTGATCATCGTACGACCGGGGACATTCGTCTTCCGCGCCATCTCCGCCATCTCGTAGGCCACGCTCATCTCCCTGCCCCGACACAGCGCCAGCACCGTCGACCCGCTGCCCGAAACGAACGCCGCCAGCGCCCCGCCCTTCAACGCCTCCAGAATTATCAGCCGCATCGCTGGCAGCAAGTGACTCCGGTATGGCTGGTGCAGCCGGTCCTCCGTCGCCTCTCGCAGTCCCTCCAGCCGGTTCCTTGCTAAGGCGTTGACCAGCAATGCCGTCCTTCCCACGTTGAAAAGAGCGTCCTCCATGGGAACGCTGTCCGGCATTACCGCCCGGGCCGAATCCGTAGGAATCGCCACCTCCGGCACAAATAGCGCCGCTCGCAGGCCCTGCGGCATAGGCACAGCCGCGGTGATCAGAGAATCAGCCCCCGGCGCCACAATCTGAATCCCACCAAGAAGGGCGGGCGCCACATTATCCGGATGCCCCTCCATCTCCACGGCCAGCGACAGTATCTCCTCCTTGGTGAGGGGATCGCCGGCCAGGCGATTGGCGGCCACCAGGCCACCTACAATGGCGGCGGCGCTGCTTCCCAACCCCCGCTCTAGCGGGATTTCATTCCGACAGTCGATGAGAGGTGCAGGAAGAAAAATCCCAGTAGATTCGAGCAAACGGGAATAGGCTCGGTACGCTAGATTGGAGGAATCCAGGGGCAGCGAGTCCGCTCCTTGGCCGGATACCCGGACCGCCGTCTCCGAGGTCTCCCCCAGCCGCACCTGAACTTCGTTGTATATCCGCAGCGCCATGCCCATGCAGTCAAAGGCTGGGCCCAGGTTCGCGGTGGTGGCAGGTACGCTTACGGTGACTTGTCGAAGTGTCATATAACTGGCGGTGCAGTATACCAATGAGGAACGCCAACGGCAATCGGCGCGCCTTGTCCTCGCTGTTCCCTCTCCCGAAAGGTCATTCCGAGCACAGCGAAGCGAAGCCGGGAAATCTTGTCAACATCTAAACCCGTCTCCCCTGCACCTCCCCTCTCGTTACTCCGAAGCCAGAAACCCATCTCGGAGCGGCCCAGCCCATACCTGCGCAAATGCCCCCGTAGACACAATAGGGGATTCTCTTGGAATAGGGTATTGACGATGTTCCTCTGCGGGCATATAATATCCAACTCACGAGGCAGTTCTGCCGAATCGATAGTTTATACAGCTTAAGACAACGTTGGACTGACTCAGGCGGCGGCTTGGAGAACCAACCCGCCGCTTTTGCACCTTAAAAAGAGAATAGCTAAGTAAAGTTTGAAGTTCTTAGCGTGGGTCAAGTTATTAAGAGCTTACGGTGGATGCCTAGGAGCTAAGGGCCGATGAAGGGCGTGGCAAGGCTGCGATAAGCCTCGGTGAGCCGTCTAGCGGGCATAGCCGGGGATTCCCGAATGGGGCAACCCGTGCCGGTGTTGAGCCGGTTCACCCCGAGCAATCGGGGAGGTAAGTAGGAGAACTGAAACATCTAAGTACCCTGAGGAAAATAAATCAACCGAGATTCCCCAAGTAGTGGCGAACGAACGGGGAACAGCCCAAACCTCCGTGCCTTAGTGGCCCGAGGGCCTATGTCGCGGAGGTGTTGTAGGAATCGTCTGAAGAAACCTCGGCATCTTCAAGGAGTTACAAAACCCACTTTTAACCGAAGGCACCCTGGAAAGGGCCGCCGCAGAGGGTGATAGCCCCGTAGGTGAAAAAGGTGGGACTCCTGACGGTATCCTGAGTACCATGGGACACGTGGAATCCTGTGGGAAGCCGGGGGGACCACCCTCCAAGG
>CAYQLZ010000030.1:22513-22876 GCA_964418665.1 uncultured Dehalococcoidia bacterium
TGAAATAGACCTGAAACCGTAAGCTTACAGCAGGTCGGAGTCTGCGAATGCGGATGACGGCGTGCCTATTGAAGAATGATCCAGGGAGTTACTTGGTGGTGCAAGGTTAAGGAACTGGAGTTCCGGAGCCGAAGCGAAAGCGAGTCTGAATAGGGCGCAGTAGTACCATTAAGTAGACCCGAAACCGGGTGATCTACCCATGGCCAGGATGAAGGTCCGTTAACGCGTACTGGAGGTCCGAACCGGTTACTGTTGCAAAAGTATCGGATGAGCTGTGGGTAGCGGTGAAATGCCAATCGAACCCGGAAATAGCTGGTTCTCCCCGAAATGTATTTAGGTACAGCCTCAAATTATAGGTGGACG
>CAYQLZ010000031.1:0-4877 GCA_964418665.1 uncultured Dehalococcoidia bacterium
TATCCTTCTCTCAACACCTCCGCATCTTTCAGTCAGTTTTTAGGATAGTCACTTAGAGCATGTGGTTTCGGGCTGATGGCGGATACTCGGATTGCAGAGAGGTTGAGGCTGGTGATAATGTGATTGGATTGACATAATGAGTTGCCCAATTCTGAGATGTGATGGCGTTGATTGTGGCCATCGGAAATGCTGGACTTTTGGGTGATGATAGGCAAGAAGGACAAATTCAATGACGGAAGGTGGTTGGTGATGGATAGTATTGTAGGCAAGCGAGGTGGGGTGTACGAACAGAGGGCGAAGCAGAATCTGGCAAATGTGGACAGATTGCACCGGCTGTTGGATGAGGCAGGGATTTCGGCGATTGTGGCCCGTTCAGGGAAGAACTTCACGTATCTGGCCGGCTTCGCCTATCCGGGCACGCTAGCTCGGCATTTGGAGTTTCCGGACTCACCGCGGGAGGTGCTGCTGGTTTGGCCGAGGAGGGGCGATCCTGCCCTGGTGTTGAATTCATACGCTGCACCGCTGGCTCGTAGAGATTCCTGGGTGGACCAAATTGAGGTTGTGGACGATTATGCCGAGTCGCCCTACGAGAGGGCTGCGACAGTGCTCAAGTCGTTGGGACTGGCCGGGGAGAGAATAGGTTTCGAGAAGAGTTATGTGAGCGCGAATAGATGGGAGGAGATTGGCCGCCTTCTGCCGAGGGCTCATATCGTCGACAGCACAGAGTTAATGGACAGGGTGCGCTGGATCAAGACGCAGGGGGAGGTGGCGGCCCTGGAGGAGGGGGCGAGGCTGTTGGATGAGGTGTACCTGGAGGTGCTGCCAACGGTGCGACCGGGGGAGACGGAACGGCTGGTGCATAGCCGGATCATCGAGGGATGTTTGCGGCGGGGGGCGAACTGGGCCCACGGTATCCTGAACTCCAGCCGAAACACGGTGGCTTATGGCGGGGAGAGCGATTTTGTGATTGAGCAGGGCGACATCATGCGCAACGATTACGTCTCATACCTGAACGGGTATCCAGGTCACCAGTCGAGGAGCGTATGCGTGGGAGAACCTTCGGAAGAGCAGAAGCGGGTATATCGAGTTGTCAGAGACATATATCGGGCGACGATTGAACGGTGCAGGCCAGGGGTAGCTACCAAGGACATCTATCACTTTGCCAATGACCGCTTTCACGAGGCAGGATTTCGTGGAAACGTGTCTCTGGCGGGTCACGGCGTAGGGGCTTGGTGGCACCAGCAGGAGCCGTATATGGTTCCCTCGAGCGACCGCGTGTTGGAGAAGGGCATGGTTGTGGCGTTGGAGCCGCACATCGGATACTGGCATCTGCAAGATATGGCGCTGATTACGGAGGATGATCCAAGGCTGCTTTCGACTCTCATGAGTACCGATGAGATGTTGATATCCGGTTAGCTTCGAGAGAGGAATGCGCCAGTCAACGTGGTATGGCGTGAGATTCAGGGAGGTGATGTGGGTCATTTGAGGTGATCCTAACTGAAGACGTGGACTAGGATTTAGGGCTTCGGTTCTCACGAATCCGCCGAGTTTCTCGATACGTATTATCAGGTAACAGGGGACGATAGGAGGGTCGAAATGAAACACGGGAACGGACTCGACGGTTGGCGGCTCTTTAGGATTACATCCATTTCCACCGATGCCCTGCGCTCTTCCCAAGGGGATGAAGCCATTTCTGCATATAGTTTTGTGGGCAAGATAGATTCCGGGATCCCTGAGGATTCTATAGAACGTGGCGACGCAGGGATGGGGGATGAGCGACAAGAGAAGACTGAAGGGCAGACATCGGAGGGGGCGGGCAGATCGGCGTTGCGCCTTCCGAGGAAACGGCAGAGAGCGGAGGTGGGAATACTCTGAAGGTAGACCTTACTTTCAGTGCATATGCGGAGGTCCGGAACGACGGGTCGGTCAATCTGCATCTGAGTTTGGACGAAGAGAATTGGGATGAGGCTTTGAGGCGGGCGAGTTACATGCGTGGAGCTAAGCCAAGAGCATTGATTTTTGGTTACAGGCCTACGCCGGGCGACACCTTGTCCGGGGCAACCAACTGATAGTCTTCCCTCAAGCGTTCAACGTTTCCACAGAAATTGCGGCTGGACCTGACTGGTTGGGCAACTGATCATGGAAGACTCTTCCATGGATGGACGATCACCCAAGGGCGTTTGAAGGCCGTGCCGACCGAAGTGTTCGGTGAATCCTGAATTGTCGAAGGGAGGGATGGAGCAGTGACGACAAATAGAATGTGGTGGCCAAATAAGTTGGACCTCAGTCCCCTTCGGTTGCATTCTTCGAATTCGGATCCGATGGGGAGAGATTTCGATTATGCAGAGGCCGTAAGGGAGCTGGACGTAGACCAATTGAGGCGGGATATCGAAGAGGTTATGACCTCGTCGCGAGAGTGGTGGCCAGCGGACTACGGCCATTATGGTCCCTTGTTTGTTCGGATGGCGTGGCACGCGGCGGGGACCTATCGAATCAGCGATGGGCGGGGAGGAGGAGGGTCTGGGCATCAGCGGTTTGCGCCGCTAAACAGCTGGCCCGACAACGCCAACCTGGACAAGGCGCGACGGCTTCTCTGGCCGGTGAAGCAGAAGCATGGAAGGCAGATTTCGTGGGCAGACCTGTTGATTTTCGCAGGCAATTGCGCATTGGAGTCGATGGGATTCAAGACGCTTGGATTCGCCTTTGGACGTCCGGACGTCTGGGAGGCAGACGACACGTACTGGGGACCGGAAACCACGTGGCTCGGGGACGAGCGCCACACTGAAGATGGGGAACTGCACGAGCCGCTGGGAGCGGACCACATGGGACTGATTTACGTGAATCCCGAAGGGCCGGGGGGCAAAGCGTGTCCGGTGGCAGCGGCCAAACACATCCGACAGACTTTCGACAGGATGGGGATGAACGATGTGGAGACGGTGGCGCTAATCGCCGGTGGGCACACCTTCGGAAAGGCTCACGGCGCGGGGCCGGAGCATTTCGTTGGGGCTGAGCCGGAGGGGGCGAGCATCAAGGAGCAGGGCCTGGGCTGGAAGAACCGCTACGGCAGCGGCAAGGGAGTCGATACCATAACAAGCGGCCTAGAGGGGGCCTGGACGGCCAATCCTGTGAAATGGGACAACGAGTTCTTGGAGAGCCTGCATCGTTACGAATGGGAATTAACTGAGAGCCCGGCGGGGAAAGCACAATAAGTGCCTAAGGACGGTGCCGGGGCGCATGTGGTTATGGACGCACACGACGGAGGAGGGAAACACCCACCGATGATGTTGACAACGGACCTGTCACTGCGGATGGATCCGAGATACGGTCCGATTGCAGCGCGCTTTCTTGAACGCCCAGAGGAGTTGGAACACGCCTTTGCCAGGGCGTGGTTCAAGTTTGCACACCGGGACATAGGGCCGCGTAGCCGGTACCTGGGACCTCTGATTCCCACCGAGGTGTTCTTGTGGCAAGACCCAGTGCCTGGGTGTGACTATCCTTTGATAGATGATCAGGACGTTTCAAATCTCAAAGCGCGTGTTCTCAGTTGCGGGTTGTCGATTTCACAACTTGTTACAACGGCATGGGCATCGGCGTCGACGTTTCGAGGGACAGACAAGCGGGGAGGGGCCAATGGCGCGAGGATTCGCCTTTCTCCGCAGAAAGACTGGGAGGTTAATAGCCCTACCGAGTTGAGGGAGGTGCTGCACACCCTGAAACTCATACAAGCAGAGTTTAATGAGTGGCAGATTGACGACAGAAGCGTATCCCTGGCGGACTTGATAGTTCTGGCCGGGGGTGCCGCAGTCGAGCAAGCGGCGAGAGATGCAGGATTCGACGTCACGGTTCCGTTCATCCCGGGGCGTACGGACGCATCGCAGGAATGGACAGACGTGGAGTCTTTTGCCGTATTGGAGCCCAAAGCAGACGGGTTTCGCAACTATTTGTGGGCCGGAGGCGAGGAGTCGGCAGAGGCGATGCTGGTTGAAAAGGCGTGCATGTTGACGCTGACTCCTCCCGAGATGACCGTGCTCATTGGGGGCATGCGGGCGCTGAACGCGAATTCCGGGCATGTGCAGCATGGAGTGTTTACCGAAAGGCCCGGAGCGCTGACAAACGATTTCTTCGTCAATCTGCTGGATATGGACACGGAGTGGAGTCGCTCCCCCGACATGGAGGAGCTTTATGCGGGACGAGACCGGCGAACCGGGGATTTAAGGTGGACCGGTACGAGAGTGGACCTTATTTTCGGTTCGAACTCTGAATTGAGAGCGATCGCGGAAGTGTATGCGAGCAAGGATGCCCAGGGAAAGTTAGTTGAGGACTTTGTGGCCGCTTGGGCAAAGGTGATGAATCTGGACCGCTTCGACCTGGCAAGACCGGTGGAAGTGATGCAAGGATCGGTGGATTCAGATGCGATGCCAGAATTGGCCGGGGCGTCGGACTAACGACATTCGGTGGGCTGGTGCCTGGCCGGTGAGTCATTGCTACCGCTTGAAGAGCGAGGCGGCGGCTCCCACTGTTTGAAGGACTGCCATTACAAGGAATGCGGTCTTCAGTCCGGTCATGAAGGAGTCAAGCAGGGTTGAACCGGGTTGGGATCCGAGGACGGCATCGATGTTGGTGTCGAATCCCTGGGTGGCCATTATACCCGCGATTATGGACGTGACTATGGCGATGCCGGTTACGTTGCCAGCGTTGCGGGAGAGGTTTACGAAGGCGGCCACCACACCGTGCCTGCTGGGGTCGGCTGAGCTGAAGAGAGATGCGGAGTTGGGAGATTGGAATGTTCCTGCGCCCATACTCTGGAGCAGGATGCCCGCGAGAACCAGGGTGACGGTGGAGGAGGCGGTCAGGGAGGCGAGGGTAAACAGACCTGC
>CAYQLZ010000031.1:4887-22208 GCA_964418665.1 uncultured Dehalococcoidia bacterium
TCTGTCGGAGAGCCAGCCGCTGATGGGGCCCATGATGATGCGGCTAATGGCGTTGGGGAGCAGGATGAGGCCGATGAGGGCGGGGGTGAAACCAAGGGCGGCTTGCAGGTAGAAGGGGATCAGGAAACGGGCGGAGGTGACGCCAAGGAATGAGGTGAAGTTTGTCGAAATGCCGATGGCGAAGACCTTATTCCTGAACAGGGCGAGGTCCAGCATGGGGGAGGAGGCGCGATTCTCCCACCATATAAAGGCGGCGAGGCAGAGGACGAATGTGGCTGCGGCCAGGATGATGGGAGGAGAACTCCATCCCATGTTTGAGCCGTTTGAAACGGCGAGGAGAAACGTCAAGAGTATGGCGGTAGAGAGGGCTGCTCCGGGGAAATCGTAAGTGCGGTTGCTACTGTCCTGTCTGAAGGTCTTCCCGCTGACTACAAGCAGCACGGCGATGGCTGCGATCAGGCCCATAGCCACGTTAACGTAGAATAGCCACCGCCAATCGAAGGTAGTGATTAGGAAGCCGCCGAGAATTGGGCCAATCACCCCGCCGGCGCCAACGACACTCATGTGGGTGCCGATGCCTTTGCCGCGTTCCCTGGCGGTAAAGACGGAGGTGATCATGGCCATCCCGGTGCCCTGGGTCATGGCGGCGCCGAGGCCCTGGGCGGACTTGAAGGCGATGAGGGCGAGGATGCTCTGGGATCCTGCAGCGAGAATTGCGGCTATAACGAATATGACTAGCCCGGTGACGTAGACTCGCTTTCGGCCGATGATGTCCGAAAGCCGGCCCATGGGGAGAAGGAGGGCGCTGATGGCCAAGCCTTCGGCAACGACAACCCACTGGGCGGTGGAGAGATCAGTGTCGAAATGCTGGGCAATGGTGGGGAGGGCGACGGACATGCCACCGTGGTTGACCACGGACATCAGCGTGCCAAGGGCGACGGAGCAGAAGACCCACCACTTGTACGAGGGTCTATCGAAGATGCGGGAGCTTAACACGAAGAGTTGTTCCCTTCATGAAAGGGTGTGAATCCCGGACGGGTGGGGATAAGCTCCAGGGTGCCGTGATGGTTGTTCAGGACTGCCTCAATCTAGCTTGACCGTCGTTCCCTGTTTCTGATGAAGGTGGTCACCTGGGCGACGTCCATCCGGCCAATGGGGCCGGAGGCGTACATGGAACCCAGGACGACTCCCCGGCTTATGAGAAACTCCGTTGGCTGCAAATAGCGTCCGTGACGGTCATCCTCAGTCCACCAGGGGGCGAGAGATTCGACGCTTTCAGGGGTTATTCCATAGGCAATTGGGAAGGTGAGGCCGAGGCCTTCTGCCATTTGAGACGCAATTTCCCGGCCTTCAACCGTTGCGCCAATTACGGAAACGCCCAGCTGTGTCAGTTCGTCCAAATTGGATTGGAATGCGGCCAACTGCCGCCTGCAATAGCTTCACCACTCCCCTCGATAGAAGATAAGGGCAAGGTAACGTGAGGGAATCTGGCGGGGGAGGACAAGGGCAGAGCCGGTTGTCAGGTCCAACTGTGTGGTTGGAAAACGATCTCCCTGGATTAGTTTTTCGGGCATGGCGGCGCTCCTAGTCGATTAGGATGGTTTGCTGCATTGGGGTAAGATACCATAACGTTCCTCGGCAGAAACCGGATTTGTTGGCGGAGTGGATGTCAACAGAGCAATTGGGCCGAGCCAAGGGAGGAACGGGGAAGCATTGGTCCGCTGGTGCAGGGAACGAAATCTTAATGTATTCTTGACAATTCAGGGGTACATTGGCGACGAAGCATTGGCTGTCTTGTGGACCGGTCAGCGGCAGTGGGCGGAGCTATCGGACTATTCGCAATAGGTTGGAGATACGCTTAACGGGGGGACTATTTCGACTCCTAATTCCAGGCTGACGCACCAAGGCACGGAAGGGGAAGGCGGTGGTATGGACCCCCGACCGTCTTACCTTGCACGAACGTGGGCTTCGGTGCGTCGTCGTTCCGGCGTCATTTTGATTGCTGGACTCGTTGTAATTGCGGTGGCGCTTGGGCTGGCGCTGTGGTCAGACTTCGGGACAGGGGAAGCGCCCACTCAATCGGTGGACACCAATGCGATCATCGATGAGGTCCTGGGGGCTGTGGCGGATGCGCCGGCGGTTTCCTCACAGGTCTACCAGGCCATTTTGCCGTCGCTTGTCGTAGTTCAGTCGAATGCCATCGACGAGGATGGGGAGCTAGGGTTGGGAACAGGGGTGGTGATAAACGCCGAGGCGCATGTGCTGACGGCATTGCACGTGGTGGACGGGGCTACGGAGATACGGTTGAGCTTCGCGGACGGAACGAGGACATTCGGTGGAATTGTGGCAATAGATCCAGAGCGTGATATTGCAGTTCTCGTTCCAGCAATCGCACCGGGTTTGGTGGTGCCCGCGACTATCGGGAATTCGTCCGGGGTAGGCGTGGGGGATGAGGTGTATGCTGTGGGCAACCCGTTGGGGCTGGTGGGGTCAATGAGCGCGGGGGTGGTTTCAGGGTTGAACCGGCAGTTTCATCCGACAGGGGGAGATACTGTGTTGCAGGGGGTTATCCAGTTCGATGCGGCGGTGAACCGAGGTAGCTCAGGGGGGCCGCTGTTGGATAGACGCGGACAGGTGGTAGGAATTGTTACCGGACTGATCAATCCATCGGAGGCAGACACCTTCATTGGAATAGGGTTTGCAGTGCCAATAGAAGCCGCCGCTGGGGCAGCGGGACGCCCGGCGCAGTAGATGAGCGAGAGGTGAACGTTGACGACAATTAATAGCGAGAACAACCAGCCCATGGAACGGGTCTTGTACGAGGTAAAGAAGGTGATAGTGGGTCAGGATCACCTGCTGGAGCGGCTGGTGGTAGCGTTGCTGGCGCGAGGCCACATACTGGTTGAGGGAGTGCCGGGGTTGGCGAAAACCATGACAATCAAGACGCTGGCGCAGGCTATCAGTGGGGAGTTTCAACGTATCCAGTTCACGCCGGACCTGATGCCGGCGGACCTGATTGGGACTCGCATCTACAACCAGAAGACGGGGGATTTCGGCACTTCGCTGGGGCCTGTATTCGCGAACCTGTTGTTGGCGGACGAGATTAACCGCGCTCCGGCCAAGGTGCAGAGCGCGTTGCTGGAGGTGATGCAGGAGCGACAGGTGACAATTGGGCGGGAGACGCACCCGGTGCCGAGGCCCTTCCTGGTTATGGCGACGCAGAACCCCATCGAATCTGAGGGCACCTATCCTCTGCCTGAGGCGCAGGTTGACCGGTTTATGCTGAAGGTGCAGGTGGGGTATCCCAGTTCTACGGAGGAGTTTGTAATAGTGGAGAGGATGATCGGCGCGATTCAAGACGTGCAGCCGGTTATCAACACCGATGAGTTGGCGGCATTGCAGCGCCGAGCGGATGAAGTGTACGTGGACCCAGCGTTGATCGAATATTCAGTGAAGCTGGTCACCGCAACGCGGGAGCCGGAGACTTGTGGACTGGGAGAGCTGAGGCGGTACGTCCTCTACGGCGCCAGTCCTCGAGCGTCCATCAACATGATAATCGCGGGACGGGCCCTGGCCTTTGTGCGGGGGCGCGACTACGCGCTACCACAGGACGTTCTTGACGTGGCGCGGGACGTGCTGAGGCACCGGATAGTGCTTTCCTACGAAGCCCTGTCGGATGACGTTGGCAGCGATGAACTGCTGGACAAGATCCTGGAGGCAGTGGCATTGCCGGAGGTACCGTTACGTGAGCAGGCAGCCCACAGCAACCGATAGCTATCTGAAGGATGCGGAGCGGGTCCTGCACCGTCTGGAGTGGCGAGTGCTGCGGCGGCTGGACGGCATGCTGCACGGAGACTATCGGAGCCTCTTTCAGGGTACTGGGATAGACTTTGCGGGACTTCGGGAGTACCAGCCGCCGGACGACGTGCGGCACATCGACTGGAACGTGACGGCGCGTGTGTCGGAGCCCTATGTGCGGATATACATGGAAGACCGGGAGGTGACTGCCTGGTTTCTGGTTGATCTGAGCCCTTCTATGGCTTTCGGGAGGGAAGACCGCAGGAAAGAGTCGGTGGTAGTGGACCTGGTGGGGATGCTGGCTCGACTGTTGACGCGCAATGGTAACAGGGTTGGGGCGATTCTGTATGACAATACTATGCAGATTACGATTCCCCCACTCAGCGGTCGGCCGCAGGTGCTGCGGCTTATAGATTCTATCCACAAGCAGACGTCGCCGGGCGGTGCTATGACCAACCTTTCGGGGCTGTTGGAGTCAGCGTACAAGAGGATCAGGCGAAGGTCGATGGTCTTCGTCGTATCCGACTTCATCTGCCTTCCCGGATGGGAGAGGGGACTGGGGATGCTGGCGAGGAAGCATGACGTTCTGGCAGTGCGGCTGTGGGACCCACGGGAGGTAGATCTGCCGGACGTGGGAGTGGTCTTGATCGAGGATGCGGAAACGGGGATGCAGTTGAGCGTAGACACCAGCGATCGGGGTTTCCGGCAGCGATTCAACGATGCGGCCCGACGTCGCGAGGAGGAGCTTGCCTTGGCGTTCAAGCGGGCGGAGGTGGACGAACTGACGGTGTCAACCGAAGAAGACCTCGTGCCCGCCGTTCTGCGGTTCGCTTCGCTTCGCAACCGGGCCAGGCGGCTTCAGAGGTAGGCTGTAACGGCTATGACATTTATCTGGCCGTGGGTACTGCTTTCGCTGGCAGCCCTGCCGGTGTGCGTCTTTCTGTACGTGTTGCTGAATCGGAGGAGGAACGAGGCGGCTGCAAGGTTGGGGGCGTTGGGTGGAATTGTGGGTAGCTTTGGCGGGATGGCAGGCAAGCGACGGCACATTCCACCAATGATTTTTCTGATTGCCGCCGCAATTCTGGCGATAGCCTCAGCCCGTCCCCAGGTCACTTTGCCGATGCCACGGTTGGAGGGGACGATTGTGTTGGCCATGGACGTGTCGTCGAGCATGGCGGCGGACGACGTGGAGCCCACGCGAATGGAGGCGGCGAAGATGGCTGCCAGGGCACTGGTGGAGCAGCGGCCCGGCGATGCGGTAATCGGGGTTGTTGCATTCGGCGAAGGGGGGTTGGTGGTGCAACCTCCTACGTCGGACGTGGACGAATTGGAGGCTACGATAAACCGGCTGACGCCGGAGAGCGGAACATCTCTGGGGAGGGGGATTGTCACGGCACTTGAATTCATCTCTGCGGAGACGGACTCCGGCAATGCAGAGCCGGACCCGGATTCGATTGCGCCTGCACTAATTGTGCTCATATCGGACGGGGAGAACACGGCCGAGGCAGACCCGTTCGATGCGGCGCAACTGGCGATCGAGCGGGGCGTGAGGATTCACACGGTGGGGGTCGGTACGGTGGATGGGGCTATAATCGAAGTGGATGGCTTCAACCTGTTTACGCAGATGAACGAACCCGTGTTACAGGAGATTGCGCTGCAGACAGAGGGGACCTACTTCCGACTGGAGGACCTGGAGGCGCTGCCCGCGATATATGAGGAGATGGAAAAGGAATTCGTGGTGGAGCAGGAAGAGGTGGAGGTCACATCGGTTTTCGGTGGGGTGAGCGCCCTTCTGCTATTGCTGGGGGGCGTGTTTTCGCTATCCTGGTTCGGTCGGATGCCGTAAGGGGAGGGTGAATCATGGGAGTTGAATGGCCGGCTTTTCTGCTGCTGCTGGCGCTGATTCCTTTCCTAGTGGGAATCTACGTGATGATTCTCAGCCAAAGGAAGCGCTTTGCCGTCCACTATTCCAGCCTTTCCCTGATCCGGATGGCGATGCCATCCAGCTTTCAGTGGAGGAGGCATCTGCCTTTTGCGCTGATGGTGCTGGCGATTGTGCTGCTGATTGTGGCGCTTTCCCGTCCATGGGCGAATGTGACGGTTTCGGCGAACCGGACGACGGTGATGCTGGCACTGGACGTTTCGTTGAGCATGTGCGCCGACGACGTGGACCCCAATCGACTTTCGGTGGCCCAGGAAGCGATTGAGAGGTTCATAGACAGCCAAGAGCCGGGGACGCGCGTGGGCATCGTGGCCTTTGCGGGAATAGCGCAGCTGGTGGCCGTCCCCACTACCGACAGGGAGGCTTTGATGGATTCGCTGTCGAATCTTTCGACAGCGTTCGGGACGGCGGTGGGGAGCGCCATCGCGCGGTCACTGAACGCCTTGTCCGAGAACAACCCGGATATTGCGCCGTTCAGTGTCTATCTGCGTGGGGGCGATGATGTTACGACCGCCGGGGAAGAAGAAGGACTGCAACCGGACGTGATTGTGCTGTTGACAGACGGCGCCAGCAACCGGGGGGTTCCGCCATTGACGGCGGCGCGGGCGGCGGCGGACAGGGGGGTGCAGGTGTTCACGGTGGGGTTTGGAACGACGAACCCCTCCACGCTTCGTTGTACGCCGGACCAGCTTGGCGGGAACGAGATGATCAATCGGGTGGGACGGGGTGGTGGTTTCGGGGGGTTCGGCGGGTTTGGGAGGGGATTAGGTCGTGGGAACTTCCTGCGACTCGACGAGCAGAGTTTGAGCAGGATTGCCGAGATTACGCAGGCGGAATACTACCTCGCGGAGAGCGCGGACGAACTGCTGCAGGTATTTGCTGATATTCCATTGCAGTACGAGAAGAAGAAGGAGCGGATGGAGATATCAGCAATTTTGACGGCAATCAGCGGGCTGATTGCTCTGGGGGCGGTGGCGCTTGGCATGCGGTGGAATCCGCTCCCGTGAGGCTGGGCGTTATTGAAGATATGGACAGCCGTTGATAGAATGCTGGAAGTGGGATGGGCGCCTTTTCTATTGAGCAGTCCGCTCTGAGCGCCGTCCTCGCCTGCCTATACCGAGTAGACCGGACGAGTGGAGCGCCAGCTACGTGAAAGAAGGGGAATCGCCGGATTCTCGACGAGGAGTCGAGGCTGCGACGCCCCAGGTTGAGAGGGGCGGCAACGAGGCTCGACCCGCGGCAGACGCCGAGACGGTGGAAGACGGGGGGCGGTTGCACTCAACGAGAAGGTCCGCGTTAGGCAGATTTCTCCGTACCCGCGTCGGACGAACCAATGGCGGGCCATCGCGTAGGCGGATGCAGGTGCACACCTTCGACTCCTTCCGCTCCCGGGGATACAGACTTCTGTGGATCGCGAGCCTCTGCTTTTCCTCCGGCTACTGGCTGCAGCAGATAGTTGTGGGGTGGCTGGCCTATGAGGTAACGGAGTCGGCATTCTGGACCAGCCTGGCGCTGGGGCTTGAGGCGCTTCCCATATTGCTGGTAGGCCCGCTGGGCGGGCTGTTCGTCGACAGGTTCAACCGGAAGAAGCTGCTGGCGTCCATCTACGGATACCAGGCAACGGTGACCGCGGGCTTTGCCGTGATCGTCCTGACTGGCAACATTGAGACGTGGCATATATTCGCGTACATCTTTCTGATGGGTCTGGCGCTGGTGGTGAGCGATCCGGCGAGGGTGTCGTTGATTGCCAATACGGTGCCAAAGGAGAACCTGGTAAACGCATTTGCGCTTGCATCAATGGCGTTCTCGCTGCCGCGATTGGTGGTACCGGCTCTGGGGGGGCTGATAATTGTGCTTGCCGGGCCGGGTATGGCGCTTCTTATGGAGTCCGGCCTGCAGGCGCTGGCAGTATTCGTGGCATTAGGCATTCGGGTGCCGAAGTCGACACGGCCTTCGCTGCGATTGTCGGGGGTGTTTGCCGACCTGATAGACGGGGTCCGCTACATTTCCAAGGAGCCGGTTTTGATCGGGTTGTTTGCCCTAACGATTTTACCGGCTGTGCTGGTGATGCCTTCGATCCAGGGGCTCATGCCGGTCTACGCCGCGGAGATATTTGCCGTAGATGCGAGGGGGCTGGGGATATTGATGTCCGCAGTGGGTGCGGGATCGATCGTGGGTACGCTAATACTTGCGACCAGGGGGGATTTCAGGGCAAAGAACAGGATAGTATTCGCCGGGCTGTGCGCCATGGCGTTGTTTACTCTGGTCTTCTCCGTCAACGGGTTCATTTACACGGCGTACGTGAACCTGGTTTTCATAAGCGCTGCAATGATGATGTTCTTTTCCGTGAGCAGCGCGATTATCCACAGCACCGTTTCGGATGAGTACAGGGGAAGGGTTGCCGGGTTGTATATATTGTCGTGGGGATTGATGCCCTTCGGAAGTCTTGGGACGGGATTCTTGGCGGAGCATCTTGGGGCGCCCCACGCAACGCAGATTGCGGCTGGCATGATGGTCATTCTGTTGGGAATTGCATTCTGGAGAATGAGATTTCTCAGGGAGCCCATGACTTAAAGGTTTGTGGCGCTTGAGGCTGAAGACACATGAGCGGTTTCGAATTAATGCGATGGTCCGGGGCATGACGCAGTATTTCCGATTGTTCCATAAACATGACAAGAGGGACGAATGGCCATCAGCTTTGCGGATTTTGCTTAGATTTGTGTGGACGGATATGGGCTGACTGTCCTAGAGTTTAGTAGGTCGAATTCCTCCAACGAAGACGCCTAGCAGCCCGGACAATTCACCAAGGCCTATTCGTTTTTCACGCTAACTTGCCCTCGGAGCATTTACCATAGATTTTCTGTTGTCAATATGGCCTGCCGGGATTTCGGAGGGCACTGCAACGCTTTTGAAGGACTTTGCGGTGGCGATGGTTGTTGCCGCCGCGGGGCTAATTCTTGCGAGGATCATATGGCAGCCTCCGGTGTTGGGTTACCTGTTGGCGGGAATGTTGATGGGGCCCTTTACGCTGCCAACGCCGCTCATAAGCGATCTGGATACAATAGGATTGCTGGCCGAACTTGGGTTGATTCTGCTTTTATTCAGTATTGGGCTGGAGCTGGGTTGGAAGCGCATTCGAAGCATTGGTGGGCGAGTGCTTGTGATAGGGGTTGTGGAAATCAGCGTTCTGACGCTATTTGGGGTCTGGATCGCGAGTTTCCTGCCAGGATTGGACCAGGGGGATGCGCTCTATCTTGGTGGAGCCATTGCAATCAGCAGCTCCGCGATTCTTCTAAAGGGCCTACGTGACGGCGGAAACCTAAACTCCTCGTGGGGACAGACGATAGTTGGGATTCTGCTTGTAGAAGACTTTGCCGCGGTGATCCTGCTGACTGTGCTTGCGGGACTTGCCACAACGGGGACAGCGAGCTTTGCCGACGCGGGAGTCCTGGCTGGGAAGCTGGCGATATTCTGCGTGGTTGGCCTAGTGATCGGGGCGATGCTGGGGGACAGGTTGATGAGGGCGCTGTCGCGGCTGCAGTCTGATGAAACCCTGCTGCTTTGGAGTCTCGGTTCATGCTTCCTGCTGGCGCTGTGCGCAACACTGCTGGGTCTGTCTCCGGCAGCCGGGGCTTTCCTGGTGGGGGTGATCATCGGCGATACGGAGGCCTCCGGCCGAGTGACCAGAATGATAGCGCCGGTACGGGACATGTTTGGCGCTCTGTTCTTCCTTTCGATTGGGATGCTGATCGACTATCGGACGCTCGATGACTATATCGTACCTGCGTTGATAGTAGTTGCGGTGTTCATGCTGGGGAAGATTGCGGCGAACACGGTAGGTTCCATACTTGCCGGGAGGCGATTCAATGAGGCGCTGCAGGTGGGTATGACGATGCCCCAGATGGGGGAATTTTCGCTGGCGATAGGACGGTTGAGTCCGGGAGACGTGGCGGGATTTTCACCACTGGGAGCGATACTTTCGATTGCGACGGCGATTACTTCGGCATTGGCGCCGATAACCAGCAAGAGCGCAACGAAGGTGGCAGGGTGGGTGGACCGGTTTACCCCGGCGCCGCTGACGTGGATTGTGCTTTCGGTGCAGCTAGGCATGGATGCCTTTTGGTCGGCGTTGACCTTGAACGGCAGCAGGAGTGAGCGATTTCGCCACGTGCGACAAACAATCTTCATAAATGTGGCGGCGATGGGGTTTCTCAGCGTTGCCGGCACGGGCGCACTTTACATAGCACCGGAAACTGTGAGCGATCTACTGTCGGTGCCCACAGGGGTTGCGGGAATGCTGATCGTGGGAATCGTGATAGGGCTTAGCCTTCCTTCGGCGGTTGTCATCTGGAGGTCCCTGGGGACAATTGCTCTGCTGTCTACGGACGATGAGGATGGTGAGGGTGGGGACCGTTCGCGCACGTTTAAGACTATGGTTGAGTATGGGATGGCCACGGTGCTTCTGTCGTTGCTGTTCCTGTTGACGCTTCCCCTCATCATCCGACTGTTTACTCTGGACACGCTGTCGATACCATTATCGTTGCTGCTACTCCTATCGCCGGCCTTGCTGGTGGGATTATTCAGTTTCCGAATTCAGTGGGTTCTGGAGCAAGCGATTACCGAAATACTTGGGTCGGACGAAGAGGACGCTCTAGGAGAAGGAGCGCAAGAAGAGGAAGTGGAGGGTGAGGAGGAAACCGAGGGAAAAGTCTAGGGTAGCGTGAGACTGGAAGATGACAGCAGTCAGGTATTGTGGGATGTACTTGAATCAGGAGGCTAGGGAGGGGGTGTGCCTTCACCGGTTGGAGCAGTCAGATCTGCAAGGGAATTGGGGACGTATCCGACCAGTTCGGCAAATCCCCGGCCGGTGACCGGAGTATCGGCGCGGGTGCCATTGGCTTCAATCGCGCCTTCCCAGTAGACAACGGGGATAAAGGCTGATTTGGAGTATTCCGCTTCTCTGATTACGGGAGCTAATTCAAGGTCCAGGTTCAGGGAGTCCACTTGCAACTGCCAGCCTACGGGGTATTCGCCTCCTGTGTCCGAGCTGGTCCATGAATGGGTGGCTTCCAGGTTGATGTCGTCGCCAGGTATGTGGACTGCGATTCCGCCATCGGCAGGGACGTAGGTGCCGTAGGTCTCGATATGACGTTTGCTTTCGATTTCCCACACCACGGAGATCTTGAGATCTGAACCGTCGTCGAGATTCAGGCTGAACCAATCCCAACCGATTTCCGCGGTACTGAAGTCGCCCCACTGATGATCCATCCATGCGATGCCTGTAACGGGTTCGGAGGAGCCATCGACAGTGATGGTTCCCGCAGTCTCTACGTCGGTATGGGAGTAGTAGTAAGTCTTTCCGGCGATGCCGAGGTCCACGAATCCGGTCTCATAGTGGAGCACAGGAGGCTTGGTCGAATTGCCGTTGAGTTCTACGGTGTAATCTCCTATGTTGAATGAGAGGGCAAAATCGCTGCCATTACCGCTCATTCGCCAACCGCCGGCGTCCAGGTCGAATTCGCCGGAATCCGATTCAATCAGAGGGAAGGCAGCTTTTTCTTCAACGAGGTGGATGCCCTCTTCGTGGTCTGTCCAGCTGAGCTGCATGAGCCGTGGGGTGAGACCAGAAGGGAGAGCGGACTGAAAGGTGACGAAGTGATAGCTGAAGGTGCGGCCATCGACCGTATCAAGATGGCCGTTGAAGTACCACCATTCTATTGGGGTGAGATGGGCGCCTTCGTCGTGGGGAAGGCGGACGGCCGCTTCCGGGGCTGGGGTTGTGGTGGGAGGTGGGGGAGAAGTGGCAGGGACCGTTACGGTCGGCGGCGGGGCAGGAGATGATTCGTCGCCGCTGCCGCAGGCCGTCGTGAATGACAGCAGCAGGAGGACGAGCGGGATGATATGCAGTAGGGTTTTGGACGACTTCAAGCGAGACATTCCAACTTCAATTATGCCATAGATTTCCAGTCCTGCTTGGAAGAGGGGAAGTGAGTCTGAGACAGGGTGCAGGCGTACCTATACCAACCAACCTGTCGTCAAACTCTCAACGCGGAACCGCGGGTCCAACTGACACCTTGCGGGATTGCAAGAGACCTAAGGGATAGACAAGTTTGTCAGCAGCTGCGCTGGGCCGAGTCGATTGCTTAAGCGGTTCGTTGGTCGTGAAGAATTACAACGGCGCCGGTGAAATCAGTACTCTTGATAACGTGGCCGGTGAAAAGCGGCCCCTTCTTGAGGGCCATGATGCCTTCGTAATTGGCCGACGACAGCTGCGGGCCGGAGAGTTGGGTCGGGTTGAATATGCATACAAATTTGACGGGGCCGCTGCTAATCCGGCCTCGTTTGTCGACGTAGCGGAATTCTGAGGCGTCATCGGAATTGACATCGAATTTGTCGAACAGGGTCTGGATCATCTCTTTGGAAAGCTTGCGGACTTTACTACCGAATGGCCATAGTCTCATTGTTAATCTCCTAGTGTGGTTGTGGGATATAGCGAATTGGGCCCAAGAAACGCACTTGATTCACAAGCATGAAATGCTGAACCTGTTGACGTTTAACGGGGTGCGACGTTGCGTGAATCAGACGAGAAGCCGGACGCGGGAGCCGTCCCACGTGGGAATGAATGGGTTGGGCCGGGACCGGCCCTGGGGTGGCGTCTGTGTCAATAACGCCTGGACTTGTAGGCGGGATGAAACCGGGTTTAACGAGGTTTCATACCGCTCGGGAGGGGCTCCTGTCCTCGCAGCTCGTTTGTAACCTCCTTTCAGCAGATGGTTGACAGATCAGTTTGGACGCCATGCGAAAGGCGCAATGGGCCCAAGGAGGTTCGTACGGAAGCCTACGAGGAACCGAAGGGGTGAGCTAAGGAGCCAAGGAGCGACCACTGAAACTCAGGGTACCGCCAATGGGGCGATTATATCACAGAAACCAGAGCGTGTGGGGTTTGCGCAATGGGCTCAGCGAGAGTAGGCGGAGTATTGTGTTAAGTCTCCGCCGCCTACTGAGGGGCGATTGGCGGTGTTTCCCAGGGGAGATTTACAGGGATCGGGTCGGAGTCGTCTTCACCGCCGCGCAGCGGCCCATAGGCGTCGGCGAGGAATTTTTCTACGCCGCTGCGTTCGGCTTCGGGGACGGTGGCCCAGGTAATCATGAGGAGTCCCTTCGTCGCATATTGAAGGATGCGGGTGGAACTCCGGTGATGGTTGATGCTGCCGGCGATATCGCCATGTCCGATGTAGATTACCCTTGGGACGTGTCCACCGTGCCATATGACGTAAACTCCCCCGGTATTCACGCTTTCGGTATCTACATCCTTGAGCAGGCACCAGACTCGTCTGCTTCTGACCACGCACCGTGCCCAATAAACCTGGAGTGGGTCCATTCCGCCCGCCTGTCAGTTGATTTTGGCAACATCGAATGCCATCGATAATAGTCTACCTGTTCAGGAGTGGTGAAGGCTAGGACTTCGAGACTCTTGTGAGACCAAAGAAGGCTCGCGAGGAGGATTGTGATGGCTCTAATGAAAAAGGGAAATGCCCTAACTGGTCGGCTTATCCGGACAATCAGGTTGGCAAATCCAGTATGATGGAGTGAACGGGCGGCGGTGATAGAGGGGCAATCAACTATTGAATTGGAGTATGGAATGCGGGTAATGATATTAATCAAGTCGACGGAGGAGAGCGAGGCGGGGGAGATGCCTTCGATGGAGTTGATTCAGGCGATGGGGCAGTACAACGCGGAGCTGGTCGAGGCGGGAGTGATGCTGGCGGGGGAGGGATTGAAGCCCACATCGGAGGGGAAGCGGATGGTGTTCGATGGCCCAAACCGAAGGGTGGCTGACGGCCCATTTGGGGAGACGCGAGAGCTGGTGTCCGGATTCTGGTTGTGGAACGTGAAGGACATGGAGGAGGCGGTGGAGTGGTTGAAAAAGTGTCCCAATCCCATGCCGGGGCCCAGCGAGGTTGAGATCCGGCCTGTGTACGAGGCGGCTGACTTTGCCGAGGCAATGACGCCGGAGATGGTGGAGGAGGAGGAAGAACTAAGGCGCAGGACTGAGGGGTAGCAGAGAATTCAGAGACCGACCTTTGAGGAGCGGGAGCATTAGCATGCTGGGTCAGGTACACGACCACATTATCAAGGAGCTCGGGGAGAGCAGTCGGACGGATACGATTTTCGTGCTCACCGCCATTGTCTTCAATCTAATTGTGCTTGGGATTAACTTTGGAGTGGCCACGGAGGCGTCTTCGGAGGGGGATTCCGCGACGTTCGACATCATACTGGCTATCTTCATCTTGATGACTGTGACGCTAAATGTGATTGCGGTGGCGGCTCTCGTGTTGGGGAGGCGGACGCGGCAGATCCTGATTCGGGGCCTGGTGGAGATGTACCGGGACCACGATGTGGACAGATATTACGACCCGGCGCTGATGTCGAATTACGGGGTGCGCTATCTGCTGTTCACGGGGGTGATTGCGGCACTTTCGGCCACCGCCATCGTGGTGCCGCTGATAGTGCGCTTGACGGGCTGAGGGACTTTGGTCGACGGGTGCCCCGGTGGTTAGGCCGGCTCGGCGACGAAGACGGGTATCAGGCGGTGGGTCTTCTGCTGGTATTCCTCGTAGGGCGGGAAGGCCCTTACTGCCAGAGTCCAGAGGCGAGCGCGTTCTTCGCCTTCCGAGAGTTCGCGGACACGCATTTTGGAGACTTCGGTTTCGTCCTGGATTGTGACGTTGGGGTCGGCGCGGAGGTTATGGACCCACTGGGGGTGGGTGGGAGCGCCCCCCTGGGAACCGATGAGGACGTAGTTGGCGCCGTCCTTGACGCGCATGAGAGGGGTCTTGCGGATGGCGCCGGAGCGGTTGCCGCGATTGGTGACGATGATGACGGGGAGGCCGGAGTCGCGGAGGGTGGTTCCCTGGGTGCCGCCGCTGCTTTCGTAGAGCTCGACTTGGTCTCGGACCCACTGGGTGGGAGAGGGGATGTATTCTGCCATGGGTGCCTCCTGGATGGGATGGTGTCTGTCTTGCCTAATGATAGGGGGAAAGTGGGGAAGATGGGTCTAGACTAGGAGGTGACTAAGGATCGCTACTTGGCCTAAAGCCAATTGGGCCCTTCTCCTTGTTGTCAGGGTCGCCCCATAGTCCTTCAACGTATTCTTGGACTGGCTTGTGGATTGTCATCCAACGATGAATGAAAAGTGTTGCCTCTTCGGTCATCCCTTCCAAATTTGAAATATCTCCCCTTTTCCTGCATTTTTCAAAGACTTCCTGTAGCGAAAATCCAACTTCTACGTCGCGGTAAACACCATCTGGACAAGCCGCCTTAGCAATAAAATGTGTTCCATTGTAATGAATGAAGAAGCTTCTTTGCTCCATTTCAGCAGTCTCCGCACTATGTTTTATTTGCTTCCGAGCTAAACCTTGTACCCCGATTAGTTCGTTCGCAGTGTTTCTATGATTTTGCCATCCAGCCGTTCTTGTTGTTTAGGCGGCGTAGGCCGGAGAGGGTGTATACGTTACTCTTGGCCCTGTTGCAGGGACTGCAGAGCAATATTCGGTTGGTGATGTGGTTCAAACCGCCGTCCGAGCGGGGGGTGTTGTGGTCAAGCTCCAGGTAGCGGGGATCGTCGAAGGTCCTATCGCAGCCTTGGCATTTCTGCCCGTGCTGGGCTAGAAGGTATTCGTACATTTCCTGGCGGCTCATACGGGGGCCGGGTGGCTCGGCATATTTTTCTGTTACCTGGATGAATGGTACGGCTTCCCCTCCGTCGTCCGTCCGAATGGGCCGTTGGGTCTCATACTGGACGCCCTCTACATGCTCACCCCACCGTAGGCTTTTGTTTGATTCTTTCTCCATCCGTTCTAGGACTTGCTCAAAAGCTCCGTCCCAGATATCAATGCCTACCCATTGTCGATTCAGTCTTTCTGCAGCGACTGGAGTAGTTGCGCAGCCGCAAAATGGATCCAATACAATGTCGCCTTCATTGCTGCTTGCCTTAATGATGCGCTCGTATAAGGCCAATGGCTTTTGAGTCGGGTAACCGGTGCGTTCCGACTTAGGGGCCAGCTTGATATCTGTTACAACGTCTCGTGCGACAACACCACGGTCTACATCGAGATAGACTTTCCGGCGCGGCACTTTACCTCGTTTGGGCCAATGGATAAGCCCGTCCGCTTCCATTTGATCGAGCCTTTCCTTTGGAAATCTCCAAAGATCTTTAATGCCTTTCCACTGGTATTCATATCCACCTCCAGCCAACGCTCTTGCATGCAAAGGAGCAGTTGAATAACGTCCCCGACTGTCACGATTCCTATAGGCCGATTCTAGGTAGGCTGGGTCGTATGGCTCTCTCGCTTCGTTTGTCCAGTTATAGGCATCGCCTTTTGAGTAGTAGAGAATGGTGTCATGCACTCGCCCCCATTTTCGGGCGGCATCGTTATGGGACCCATATCTTCGCCAGATAATCTCATTCCGAAAGTTCTTTTCCCCAAAGATTGCGTCCATCAGGCACTTAACCCAGGCTGAAGCCGTGTCGTCGAGGTGCATGTAGAGACTGCCCGTAGGCTTGAGTACGCGGTACATTTCTATCAGTCTGACACCCATGAAGCAGAGGAATGCGGCCATGTCTTCTCCGTAGGCAGTCTTTGCTGCCTCAATGACGGCATGGACCTTGGGCCAATCGTCGATTATTCTGTCCACCCATTCGCCTTCTATGTCGTCGGCCCAACTCCACCGGTCTTGAAACTTTGCGCCGGCGGCGAGGCTATCAGGTGTGGCGTGGAAGTCGCGTCCCTTGTTGAAGGGTGGGTCTGTGGCGATGAGGTCTATTGTCTCCGAATTCATGCCACGGAGGATGGGGAGATTATCGCAGTGGTAGAGGGTGCGGTTGCGGAAGTTGGGGGTGGGCATGATGTTAACGGCGGCCTTTTTTGTTAAGTCCTTCCCAGGGTAGAGTAGGCGCGACACAGCTTACACAGGATAATTTCGCGCCAGTTTCGCGGCAATTATACACCTAAAGGAAAAAGCCGGGGGCGATTCCCCGGCTTTTTTGTGACCTTAACGTCTGGATAGTGGAAGGAAGCAAGAACTTGTGATGTTACCGATTGACACGATGGGTTTTCACAGGGCCCTGTTTGCTGCTTCGGGAGCCTGGCTCGACCTAGACAGCGGGCAGGGCGCCCACCGATCGACCTGGGAGTGAATCCGGTTGTTAGGCGGATTTTAGCTCCCTAGAAAGGAGGTGATCCAGCCGCACCTTCCGGTACAGCTACCTTGTTACGACTTAGTCCCAGTCACCAACCCCACCCTCGGCGCCTGCCTCCCCAAAGGGTTAGCCCAGCGACTTCAAGTGTTGCCGACTTCCATGACTTGACGGGCGGTGTGTACAAGGCCCGGGAACGTATTCACCGCGGTGTGCTGACCCACGGTTACTAGCGATTCCACGTTCACGCAGGCGAGTTGCAGCCTACGATTCCAACTGAGGCCGGCTTTGATGGGATTGGCTCCGGCTCGCGCTTTCGCAACCCGTTGTACCGGCCATTGTAGCGTGTGTGTAGCCCAGGGCATAAGGGCCATGCTGACT
>CAYQLZ010000032.1:0-11381 GCA_964418665.1 uncultured Dehalococcoidia bacterium
CCTATAGGTGACCGGCCTATGAGGAGACCGGGCACCTTCACTTACCAAACCAATTCCGCTAGTGGAAATACCCTTACCTCATCTTCGCATACTCCCACTTCACTGTCGCCGACCGCAGCCCCAGGTACTCCTCAATCACTCCGGGGTCATACCCATACGCCTGCAGGTACCAGAACAGCGGCACCGTCGCGTAGTTGCTGTACAGGTATTCCCCCAACTCCTCCATCTGCCGGATCCGCTCAACCTTGTCGATCGTCACCTCAAATTCCCTCACCAACCGGTTCAGGTCCGGGTGATCGAAGGTATGCGACGTGAAGTTCTGGTCGATGTGTTCAGGTATCTTCAGGTTCAGCACCATCTGCAACTCGTGGGAAACCCGACCGAACGGCATCATGCCGGCTCCCACGTCCAACCCGAACTCCTTCATCTGACCCCAGAGATTGTCCGTCTCATCCACCGAATCGATCTGGATGCCGACGGCCTTCCAGTAGTTCGCCACCGTCTCCGTCAGGTCCCCAATCTCTGGAATCACGGCGTTGGCTCCGAACTTGACCTCCATCTTGAACCCGTCAGGATAGCCCGCCTCAGCCAGAAGCCGCTTGGCCTCCTCGGGGTCATAGGGATACGGCACAAAGCTGTCTTTGAAGCCATAGTCCGATGCCGGGAAAATGTGCGTCACAGGCATGTACGCCATCTCCCCACCGTAGAAGACATCGTTCATCTCCTCCCGGTTGATGGCGATGTTCAGGGCCTTCCTGACGTTGATGTCGAGCAACGGGTTGTTCTCGTTCAAGGTAACGCCGAACTCCTCCGTCGCCCCTTCCGGCAGCTGGTAGAACTGGCCACCCCAGTGCAACTCCACCATGTTGGAAGGCTGGGTGCTCCGAACTACCGCAAAGCCCCTGTCCCGAATCCTCTGTACTCCCTCTACCGTGTTGGAGATGATGGACATCTGCACTTCCTTGGTCAGCAGCACCGCCTCGCGAGTGGCCTGCTCCCGAATCAACCGGAACTCCAACTCGTCCATCTCCGCCGTCTTGCGCCAGTGGTTGTCCACCTTCTCATACAGGAAATGGTCGTTGATCTCATGGCTCACAAACCTGAAGGCGCCGGTCCCGACAGGATGGTCCGCATACCCATCGTCGCCTACCTGGTTGTAGTAGTCCTCGCTCTGCATCACGAAGGTGAGCTCAGACGCCCAGAAGTCCAGGATCGGTTCCGGCGCCGATATGTTCATGTCAATCTCGTACGGACTTTTCACGTCGAAGCCGCTTTCGTCGGGAAGCCAACGCTGCCAGAATACCGCCCCCGTGAGAGCCGCATCCTCCTTGCTCACCTCCCGCCAAGTGTGAATCACGTCATCAGCGTTGAACTCAACTCCCTGCCATCCGGGCGCGTCATTGAACATCACCCCTTCCTGCAATTGGAAGGACCACGTCGTCCCGTCAGGACTCACCGACCATTCCCTGGCCAGCTGCGGCTCGAATTCATAACTCACCCGATCATTCCCAATCAGGAAGTCGAAAGCCGGCCGGATATGTATCACGCCGCCAAAACCCGCCTTCCTCGGAAGTGTATCCTGAATCACCATCGGCGGCATCGCAATCGCTACCCTGGAAACCATCGGCTCCGGTGCCATCGTCGCCGCCGGCGTAGCCGTGGGCGCCGCCGTGGGCGTCGGCGTCGGTTCCGGCGTCGCTACCGCCGCACGCACTATCCGCTCCACGTCAGCCTGTGACAACGGCTCCCGTTGCCCCGCCGCTGCCTGCCTCAGGGCATCTCCAATCGCCGCCGCTACGTCTTCCTGGTTCACCCCCTCCGCGGCCGCAGCGGCCACCGCGCTGTCCACCATAGCCTGAATATCCGCGCTGGAGACTCCTTCGGGCGTTCCCTCTGCTACCGCCGCCTCAATCAGATTCCGTATCTGGTCCTCCGAAAGCGGCGGTTGCATTCTGGACATCGCGTCCATCATGGTCTGTTCCATACGGGCCGCCATCTGGTCAGCCAAAGCTGTGATGTCAACAGGTTCCGCTGTCGGTGCCGGCGTCGACTCATCCTCATCACCCCCACATGCCACAATCACCAGTAGCATCCCCCCAATCAGCGCCAACATCCCTATTTCCTTCCATCTTCCCTTTCGCCAGACATCCATCACGATACCCCCTTCTATGCGAAATACGCCTAGTCCAAAACCTTCAGCGTTCCCAGCATCTAAAGGAAACGCTATATGAGTGTCAACTTCATGCTTTCCCACGCCGAATTACCCATCGCCCATTGCGAAGACTCCAACTCTGGCACACACCCGCCGCGCCCCTACGCATTTCGTAATCGATATCCGCGCCGTTCCCATCGCAAAAAACCATCGCCCTCCATTTGGAGGGCGATGGTTCTCAGTCATCTGGCTACGCTCGAGGTTCCTACTGATACACGGGCACCGTGTATTCGTGATGTCTCGATGGTCCCATGTGAAGGTGACGCCCCTCGTAGGACGCTACCACCTCGGGATTAACCACAACCTGTCCAAACACCCAGAACAGCGGGATAATCAGGTGGTTCTCCCTCGCCCATTCCGTAGCCTCCACCTCGATGGCGCGAAGGGTGTCCCAGTCGCTGACAGACTCAAGCCGGTCCACGAAGTCGTATATCTCGTCGTGCATCTGCCATTCCTGCCGCCACCGGACGTTGTTCCTGAAGTGGTTCACCAGTCCGCCGGTGGTGGGCGGGCCGAATCGCGTCTGGTGAACGCCCCTGGCGTGCTCGCGGTTTCTCGCCTTCGACGTCATCTGCGCCGTATTGATGGGCGTTAGCGCCACGTCAATACCGACCTGTTCGAAGTATTGGGCTATGACTTCCGCCGTTTCGCCTATCTCGGGAAGGCCCGTCAACGGAGGCGTAACATGAAGCTCAATTTCAAAACCGTTGGGATAACCGGCGTTGACTATCAGTTGCCGCGCCCTTTCCGGGTCATACGCATAGGGCTCCCAGTTGGGATTGGCATGTGGCCACCAGGGCGGAAATGCCCAGTGGGTCGTGACGATCCCCTGGTCGCCAAAGAACGCCATATTCAACTCGTCCCGATCGATTGCCAGGTTCAGCGCCTCTCGAACATCCTTTATCCGCAGTGGGCTCTCCTCGTCTATCTCGTATCTGCCCGGAGGACACATCCTGTTCTCGTCGGGCTTTACATCCGTGCCTGGAGGACAGTTTCCGTAGCCATCGGGTCTGGTTGCAGAGAACATCCCCCCGATGAACATGAAAGTGTAGAAGGCCGGCACTGTGCTGTTCTGCACCTGGAACCCCCTGCTTATCGCCTGCTCGTGAAGGTTCCTGGCGATGCTCACAATGTCCGCCTCTTTGGTGTAGAGCATGGCGGTGCGGGTCGCCTCTTCAGTTACGTAGAAGAACTGGAGCTGGTGGAACTCCGGAGTCCTCCGGTAGTGGTCCTCCACCCTTTCCAGTTCCAGTCCCTGGTTTGTCGCGAAGTTCACGTAGGAGAAAGGACCGGTGCCGATGGGATCGGCGATGTACGCGTCCTCTCCCACGTCATTATAGTAGTCCTCGCTGGCTACGCCGCGTCGGTCGTCGGTGCTCCAGTAACCCCACGTCAGGTTGGGACTGTTCAGCTTCCACACGAACTCGTAATCACTGATCTTCTCGAAGTGCTCCTCGTCAAACGTGGAGAAGGGCCCCACCGCCCCTGGGAAACTCGCCTGCCATGGCGGGAAGTTGTTCACCATGTACGAAAACCGAACGTCATCCACGGTAAACACGTAGTCCGTGGGCTGGCCCTCCTTATAGAAGGGGACTCCCTCCCTCAGCTTGAAGCGCCAGTCCTGGGCGTTATTGCTCACCTCCCAGCTCTCCGCCAGGTAGCCGACCCACTCTTCATTGAACCGATCGATGTGTAGCATCCCCTCGTATATGTTGCAGAGTGGACCCTGGGCGCTCTGCCAACCGGCTAGCTGCCACTTTGTCGTTGCCTGTACCCCAGGAGGCGCCATCGAAACCCGCAACTGCTGCTGTACCGGATGAACATCAGTCATTGACGGTGCCGCCGTGGCAGTTGGCGTCGCCGTCACATCGGGCACAAACCGTTGTCGCGTCGGCTGTGCAATCGCCGTTGGGGCCTCAGTCGGCGCCATAGTCGGCGCTGCTGTCGCCCGCGGGGCCTCCGTTGCCGGCGCCATTGTTGGCGGTATCGTTGCCGCTGGCCTTGCCGCCGTCGGCTGTGGTGCCGCCTGGGTGGGGGCGGGCGCCGGTGCCGCAGTCGCTGCATCTGGTGTCGCCGTCTCCTCATCCCCTCCGCACGCCACTATCACCAGCAGCATCCCGCCAATCAAGGCTAACATCGCCATTACTTTCCAACTTGCGTGTCGCCATACATCCATCACACACCCCCTCCTTCTCATATTACGACCGCTAACTAGGCTAACGCCTTCCCCACAAATGAAAGAAACGATATGTGAGTGTCACATTAGACAATATCAAGGACTCATCGCTAACCCACCATGCTCTTAGCATCCTGTGTTCACTGGTCAAACCTTCCGTTTACGAGTTTCGTAATCCACCACATCTACCCACGATCACAATCCCCATCCCCTAAACCGCTCGCCTTGCCCACAAAAAACGATCGCCCTCCAATTGGAGGGCGATCGTTCGCAGATTAGCTATTCCTAAGTGTAGCGTCTACTTGTAGACGGGCACCGTAAACTCATGGTGTCGCGTCGGGCCCATGTGAATGTGCCTCGACTCGTAAGACGCCACTGTCTGCGGATTGTACACCACCTGGCCAACCAGCCAGAACAGCGGAATCATCAGGTGCTGCTCGTATGTCCATTGCGTTGCTTCAACCTCTAGCTGCTGCAGGTGTTCCCAGCTTGTGGCCGCTTCCATCTGACTGAGGTATTCGTACACCTCTGGATGTCCCTGCCATTCCTGACGCCAGTCAACGTTGTTCCTGAAGTCTCCAGTTACCCTTCCCGGAGTCGGAGCGCCCCAGCGAGAGGGTATGACCCCTCTGGTATGCTCGCGGTTCCTGATCAGCGGTGCAAACTGCGCACTATCGACTGGCTTCAACTCCGCCGTAACCCCTACGTTTGCAAAGTAGGACACCAAAGCCTCCATGATGTCGCCGATTTCCGGCAGGCTCGGAAATGCGCTGGGCGTAAAGATCTGCATCGTGAACCCATCGGTATACCCGGCCTCATTGATGAGTTGGCGTGCCCGGTCCGGGTCAAAGTCGTATGGAACCCAATTGTCCTGGTGGTGGGGCCATGACTGGGGATAATTAAACAGGGTCTGTTTTACCGCCGTGCCCTTGAAGAAGACGTCGTTTATCTCATCCCGATTGATCGCCAGGTTGAGGGCTTCCCTCACCCTGATGTCCAGCATCGGACTCTCTTCGTCAATTTCATACCTTCCGGCCGGACATCGGCCCAAATACGCAGGGGCACCAGGGAAAGGCGATTCGGGTTCAACATCGGTTCCAGGCGGGCATCTCTTGTAACCGTCAACCCTTGTCTCGTCAAACATGCCACCGATGAACATGAAGAAGCGGGCACTGGCCGTCGTGCTGGAGGCAACCGCGAATCCCCTCGCGATGGCCTGCTCATGAAGGGCCTGGGACATCTCGGAGATGTCCGCCTCGTTCGTGTACATCATGGCTGAACGGGTTGCCTCTTCTGCCACGTACCTGAACTCAAGCTCGTGGAACAGCGGTGTCTGCCGGTAGTGGTCTACCACCCTCTCCATTGAAATTCCCTGGTTGAGATCAAAGTTGAGGAAGGTGAAGGGGCCGGTGCCGATCGGGTCGGCGATGTAGCCGTCCCACCCTACGGCTTCGAAGTGCTCCTTGCTGATCACTCCCCGCCTGTCGTCAGAGTTAATTGTCTGTCCCCAGACCCAGTTGGGTTGGTCCAGCTTCCAGATGAACTCGTGGTCGCTGATGATTTCAAAATGCCTTGGGTCCGCAGTGCTGTAGGAAATCACCGCACCGTTGTTGGCCTCCTGATAGGGAGCGAAGTTATTGACGTCGTAAGAGTGAATCACGTCGGCAACCGTCATCGTATATTCCGTTGGC
This sequence comes from uncultured Dehalococcoidia bacterium, assembly GCA_964418665.1. Classification (GTDB taxonomy): domain Bacteria; phylum Chloroflexota; class Dehalococcoidia; order Lucifugimonadales; genus JAPULR01. The sequence continues at coordinate 6,080 of CAYQLZ010000032.1, forward strand.
TGACCACCCCTGTAGAAGGGTACATTCTGCCTTAGCACAAACCGCCATTCACTGGCATCTGAACTAATTGACCAGCTTTCCGCCAGGTATCCCTCCAACGCCTCCGTGTACCGCTCGTTGTGCAGGAGAGTGTCAAACATTCCAGTCATCGGGCCCTGGGGGCTCTGAAGTGCCCCAATCGCAAATTGCACAGTTGACTGTGCAATCGGTGGCGCAATCGCCACCCTTAGCCGCGGCTGCACCGGTTCTCCAACCTGCGCCGGGGCCTCCGTGGCCGGGGCCGGCGTCGCCGTTACCGCAGGTATAAATGGCTGACGTGTCTGCGTCGGCGCCATCGTAGCCGCCGGTGCAGGTGCGACCGTCGGCGCTGGAGCCGGAGTCGCCGTCGCCGCAGGTGCTTCTGTCGGTGCCATCGTTGGCGCCATCGTCGGTGCCGTCGTTGGTGCGGTAGTTGGGGCAGGCGCAGGTACCGCAGTCGCCGCCGGTGTTGCCGTTTCTTCCTCATCGTCCCCGCCGCAAGCGACAATCACCAGCAGCAAGCTGCCCAATAAGGCCAGCGCCGCCAGTATCTTCCAGGTAATGGGGTTGGATCGGTTCATCAACTTAGCCTCCATTAATCTAGTTTTGCCTTCATTTCGGCAAAGCCCAACGCATACTAAATTAACAAGGCGAAACTGTCAATATCACACGCACCTACGTTATTCCCTTCGGCAATGCCGAATTCCCTCTCAATCCGTAGACTCCCTGGCTTGCGCCACCCTACGCTTAAAGCCCTCGAATCCATCAACAAAAAAGCAGCCGCCCCCTGGATGAGGGCGGCTGCTTATCAATTCCGGGGGCTTTTGGGGATCCTACTTGTACACAGGCACCGTGTACTCATGATGCCTGGATGGTCCCATGTGTAGATGCCGTGACTCGTACGACGCCACAATGTCGGGGTTGATTACAACCTGACCTACCAGCCACCAAAGCGGAATCATCAGGTGGTTGTTCCGCGCCCACTCGGCGGCTTCGATCTCTATGGCTCGCAGAGTGTCCCAATCACTGGAAGACTCAAGCCTCTTCACGAAATCGTATATCTCGTCATGCATCTGCCATTCTTGGCGCCAGTTGATGTTGTTCTTGAAGTGACGTACCAGCTGACCACCCGAAGGGGGACCAAACCGCGTCTGCATCACGCCCCGCGTGTGCTCCCGATTCCTCGGTATCGAAGTCTGCTCAGCAGAGTTGATCGGCCGCAAATTCACGTCTAGGCCAACCTGCTCAAAATACTGAGCTATGACCTCGGACATCTCTCCGATTTCCGGCAGTCCCGTCACCGCTTCCGGTACGTATACGTCCATCGCAAAACCGTTGGGGTAGCCCGCAGCTGTTATAAGCTCGCGTGCCCGCGCCGGGTCGTATGCGTAGGGCGCCCATTCAGCCTTGGCGTGTGGCCACCACGGCGGGAACGCCCAGTGCGTGGTCGCAACTCCCTGCCCATCGAAGAACACGTCGTTCATCTCGTCCCGGTTGATGGCCAGGTTCAAAGCCTCTCGGACTTCCTTAATCCGCATCGGGCTCTCTTCGTCTATCTCGTATCTGCCCGGAGGGCACATGTTGTTCTCGTCGGGCTTGATTTCATCGCCGGGCGGACAGTTGTTATACCCATCGGACCGCGTGGCGGAGAACATCCCGCCGATGAACAGGAAAGTGTAGGAACTCGGCGTAGTGCTGTTGACAATCTGATAGCCACGTTCCGCCGCCTGCGGCAGAAGCGACCTGGCTATGCTGACGATCTCTGCCTCGTTCGTGTACAGCATCGCCGTACGCGTTGCTTCCTCGGGAACGTAGAAGAACTGCAACTCGTGGAACTCAGGCGTCTTCCGGTAGTGGTCCTCAACCCTCTCGACAATCAGTCCCTGGTTGAGCCCGAACCACTGGAAGGTGAACGGCCCTGCTCCAATCGGGTCCGCGGAGTATGCCTCCTCGCCCACTTCGTCCCAATAGGCCTTGCTTATCACGCCGCGACGGTCGTCGGAGCTCCAATAGCCCCACGTCAGATCAGGCGTGTCCAGTTTCCACACAAACTCGTGGTCGTTGATGATGTCAAAATGCCTGGCTTCTGTGCCGGACTGCGCCGCAATGCCGGGTATTCCCTGCTGATACGGCGGGAAATTGTTGATCGCATACGAATGTATGACGTCCTCAACAGTTACCGTATACATCGTGGGCTGCTTGTTCTTGTAGAAAGGAATGCCCTGCTTCAGCCTGAACGTCCACTCCGTCGCGTCGGAGCTGATGTCCCAACTATCCGCCAGATAAGGAACGTATTCCTCAGTGTACCTGTCCAGGTGGATCAGAGTCTCATAAATCGTGTACAGAGGACCCTGAGCGCTCTGCCAACCACCCAATTCCCAGTGAGTCCGCGCCTGCACGCCAGGCGGAGACATGGATACCCTAAGCCTCGGCTGTACCGGCTCCATCATCGTGTCGGGTGCCGCCGTAGCCACTGGTGTCGCCGTAACCTCAGGTACAAAAACCTGACGCGTTGGCGCCATCGACGTCGCCTCTTCTGTCGGCGCCATCGTCGGCGCCGCCGTCGGCCTGGGGGCTTCCGTTGCTGGTGCCATCGTTGGCGGAATTGTCGGCGCGGCAGTCGCCGCCGTCGGTGCGGGCGCCGGAGCCTGTGTCGGTGCAGGCGCTGGTGCTGCCGTCGCCGCAGGCGATGCCGTTTCTTCCTCATCGTCACCGCCGCAGGCAACAATCACTGTTGCCATCAGCGCGACCATCGACAGCAAGACCAGCGTTTGCCATCTCTTGAGCCAATTTGGAGATTTCACGTTTCGACCTCCTCTTTTCTCACAGAGTTCCTGCTTCCGACGCACAAGCATACCCGCCCGCTGGGAAGCAGTAATTGGATTGCATCCTAAACTAGCCATATCCGCAATGTCAATACCATCGTTTTTCGAGGCCTGAAGTCCTTGTACCTATTCCTTGATCAGCCCAGGAGCCCCTTTACCTGCGCCACTTCCCTCCCACCCTTCAGAAAAGCCCCCGCCGCCAACTGGACCGCCGACCTCGGTGAAAACGCAAAGGCCCGAATCCCCTTCTCCAATGCTGCCGGCATTTCCTCGACAGAAGCAGGAATGAACACCGTCTTCCCCGCCGACACCGAAGCCTCACGGATCTTATCCGTCAAGGCATCCACCTCATCCTGCGGCGGCCAGCCCATCGAATGCGCCAGGTCGCCAGGGCCGATCCCAATGAAGTCCAATGCCGGAATTGCCAAAATCTCATCAAGTTCGTTCACGGCCCGGATGTCCTCTATCGTGCAGCCGACTATCGTCTCCTCGTTAATCCGGTGCGTCCAACCGATCATCTCAGGGTTGGATCCTTCCGGCGCGTTCACCTCCCGGCCGAAACTCCCCGCCCTTCCCCCGTGATACACCGTCCGATTCCCCTCCGGATGAAACTTCGCTGCGTCCAGCACCGCCCGCACCTCGGCCAGCGAAGTTACCCGCGTCGCCAGTATCCCCTGCGCCCCCGCGTTCAATGCCCGCAATATCAGCTGCGGGTCGTATGGCGTCCTCAATATCGTCGACATCCCACCCAGGTCCGCAGCCCGTATCACGTCCTCCAGCCTCGCCGGGTCAAAAAGATCGTTCTCCAACACCACGTCCAAATAATCAAACCCCAGCAGTCCCAACATCTCCGCCAGGGCCGGCGTCACCTCCGGCGCCCCCACCGTAGCCCCGAACACCACCTGCCCCGCCCGCATCTTCCTCTTCATCTCATTCCTACGAACCACTATACCCCCTCCTGGCAATTCACCATTTTCAATTTCACAATCATCTGCGTAGAAGCGGTACGATAACCTCCTAATCCTGCCTGCTCCGTCAGTCCGTCACATGTCCGAATTCAGACCCTCTCACCCCTCCAGGTCATAGAGCTTCATCGCATTCGTCCGTGTAACCTTCAACGCTACCTCAGCCGAAATCCCCTCGAAATTCTTGTCCACAATCTCGTGTGAGTGCGGAAATGTAGAAGCCCCGTGGGGATAGTCACTCGCCCACGCGAAGTTGTCCTCTCCATAATAGTCCGTCAGCATCAAGCCCACCGCGTCGTCCATGAACGTCCCGAAAATCTGCCGCTTGGCATATTCACTCGGCGCCATCTCCAGGTCCGTCACCGTCTTCCACCCCTGCTGGTGGTACCACACGTCAGAGCGATACACATAGTGGGGCATCCATCCAATATCGTTCTCTGCTGAAACGATCCTCAAGTTCGGATGACGCGCCAACACCCCGGAAAAGAGAATCTCAGATATCGATCTCTTAACCTCGTCAATCATGCTCATCACGCTCAGATAGTGGTTGCTTTTGAATTTCCCCACTTTCTGCGTCTCAGGCCCATGCCCCGAATTGACGTGCAGGCTGATGGGCATGTTCAATTCCGCCGCCGTCGCCCAGAACGGCTCGTAAATCGGGTCTCCGTAGCTCAAGTCGTCGGGCGGCGAGGTCATAATTGTCCCGCCCCGCAGCCCAATCTCCGCGCACCGGCGCAGCTCCTTCGTCCCCTCAGCCGGGTCGAGAAGCGGAATCAGCCCCTACCCAATGAACCGCTTCGGGTCGTAGCTGCAGAATTCCGCCAGCCAGTTGTTGTAGCCCCTGAATAACGCCGCCTGCAGCGCCGCATCCCGGGTGAATGCCAGCATCCGAAAGCCCTGCGTCGTGTAGATCACCTCCGCCTCAATCCCGTCCAACTCCATGTCGGGAATCCGCCCCGCCGGCAGATAAGCCCCAGGCCGGCAATCATCCAATGTTTCCCCATGCGTCACTCGATTCTCCTCCGCCGTGCGTCCGGCATTGAACGATCCCTCGATGCTCTTCGGCTCCATACCTTCGAAGAACATATACTCCCCAGGCGCCAATCCGGGAGGATTCACCACATTCCGCGGCGCCCTATCCCGAAACTCCGCATCCACGTAGTCCAACCACATCGTCCTTGGCTCCACCACGTGAGAATCCGCCGAAATCAACTTATGCTCCGCCATTTCATAGTCTCCTTCCAGCCGAGCATGGTCCAATCTCGGCATTTCTACCAAACTCAAAGCCATTCTAGCAGAATCCCCCTCCCCTTATATATAATGGAAAGAAGGTCCCGGGATCCCTCAGATCGCGGAGAGGTGGCCGAGTGGACGAAGGCGCCGCTCTCGAAAAGCGGTATACGTTTGCGCGTATCGCGGGTTCGAATCCCGCCCTCTCCGCCATCCACTCACCTCGTCAGCCCCTCGGTTGACACGAAATTCCCCATCCCTTCA
>CAYQLZ010000032.1:11391-21104 GCA_964418665.1 uncultured Dehalococcoidia bacterium
GTGCATTCCTCCTGCGCCAAAGGCTTTCCCTATCCGGAGAGGTGCCAGAGTGGACGAATGGGCGCGCCTGGAGAGCGCGTAGGCTGGGCAACCGGCCTCGCGGGTTCGAATCCCGCCCTCTCCGCCATCCACCCTCCGTTGTACCCCCTTTTTCCGTATGCTATGCTAACCTCAACGCCATGAGCGACCTTAAGTACTGGATTGCATTCGACAAAGTTCGCCGACTGGGCACCGTGCGTTTCCGCCTGCTCGAAGGCTTCTTCGGTTCTCTGAAGGATGCCTGGTTCGCTCCCATCCGCCACATCAGGACAGCAGGACTGGACCGCCGTACTGCCTCCTACGTCGAACAAGCACGCAAGACTATCGACCCCGACTCAGAGCTGGATCAACTCCACAAGGCCGGCGTCTCCGCCTTTACTTGGAATGACGACGGCTACCCGTCCCTCCTCAAACAGATTCCGGATCCCCCGCCCGTCCTCTACGTCAAGGGTAAAATAGAACCCGAAGACCAACGCTCCATCGCCCTCGTCGGCACGCGCAGGGCCACCCCATACGGTCGCGAAGCCGCCGAGACCCTCGCAACGGACCTTACCCGCAGTGGCATCACCGTTGTTAGCGGGCTCGCCCGCGGCATCGATACAGTCGCTCACCGCGCCTCCCTGAATGCAAATGGTCGCACACTCGCAGTCCTGGCTAGCGGTGTAGACTACATCTACCCCCGAGAAAACAAACAGTTGGCCAATGAAATCACCCAGGCCGGGGCCCTCATTAGCGAGCACCCCCTCGGGGTGCGCCCTGACCCCCGCCAGTTCCCCCGCCGCAACCGCCTGATGAGCGGCATGACCCTCGGCACCCTCGTCATCGAGGCCGGGAAAGGCAGCGGCGCCATCTGGACCGTCCGCCACGCCTTGGAGCAAGACCGCGACGTCTTCTGCATCCCCGGCAGCATCTTCTCCCCCAACAGCTTCGGCCCAAACCAGCTGATTCAGGAAGGTGCCAAGCTCGTGATGGACCACCAGGACATCCTCCAGGAAATGAACCTGAATACCATCTACAACCTCCCCTTCCAGGCCGGCCCTCCCCCGAAAAGGAAGCAGCCCGTCGCCGCCGCTGCTCCATCCGAGCAAATGACCCTCAAACCCGCTGAACCGCGCCTGGAAGGTGATGAAAAGACCCTCCTCGACCAGATATCCTATGAGCCGGTTCACATCGACCAGATCTGCAGGGGCGCCGGGCTTCCCGCCCATGTCGTCAGCAGCACCCTGACCATCATGGAAATCAATGGCCTCGTCAAACAGGTGCCGGGAATGCAATACGTCCTCACCCGGGAGGCTACCAGAATCTATGGCTGAAGTTCCCATCACCATAGAAACCCAACAATCTCACTCTCAGGAGGCTAAAGCCGTTCATGGCCGTTAAATCTCCCAAAAGAACACGCTCCCGCAAGGCTTCCAGCAAGCTCGTGGTTGTCGAATCCCCCACCAAGGCCAGGACCATCGGTAAGATCCTCGGCAAGGACTTCAAGATCACCGCCTCTATGGGCCACGTCCGGGACCTTCCCAAGGGGAAGCTCGGCATCGATGTCGATCACGAATTCGCCCCCACCTATTCCGTGCCCCGCGATAAGTCCTCCACCCTCAAGGAAATTCGTCAGCTGGGGAAGAACGCCACCTCAATATATCTCGCCACCGACCCCGATCGGGAAGGTGAGGCCATCTCCTGGCACCTCGCCAAGGCCCTCAAATGGGACCTCGACTCCCCGGACCTCCAGCGCATCGTCTTTCACGAAATCACGCCCGGAGCCATCAAGGAAGCCTTCGAACACACTCGGCCCCTGGACATCGACCTCGTCAACGCCCAACAAGCCCGCCGCATCCTCGATCGGCTCGTTGGCTACGAACTCAGCCCCCTCCTCTGGTCCAAAGTCCAGCGCGGTCTATCCGCCGGACGCGTCCAGTCCGTCGCCCTGCGACAGATTGTCGACCGCGAAAAGGAAATCCAGGCCTTCGAACCCAAGGAATACTGGACCATGGAGGCCAATCTCTCCAAGGATTCCCGCCCATTCTCCGCCCTCCTCCACTCCGTACAGGGGGAGCGCCGCAAAATCCAACTCCCGGACGAGGCAATAGTCCGTGAAATCGAAGCCAACCTTGAAAGCGCCTCCTACGTCGTTACCTCCGTCAAGACTAAGGAACGCCGGCGCCGTCCCTCGCCCCCCTTCACGACCAGCACCCTCCAGCAGGAAGCCGGCCGAAAGCTCCGTTTCGCCGCTCGACGCACCATGCGCGTAGCCCAGCAGCTATACGAAGGGGTATCCCTCGGCAGGGAAGGTTCCACCGGCCTCATAACCTACATGCGGACCGACTCCACCACCCTCGCCTCCTCCGCCATTGGCGAGGCCCGCAAATATATCTCCGAGAATTTCGGCGATCGCTTCCTTCCCAAGGGCGCCCGTATCTACAAGACCCGCTCCAAGGGCGCCCAGGAAGCCCACGAGGCCATCCGTCCAACCTCCATGTTTCGCACCCCGGACTCCCTCAAGACTCGCCTCAAGCCGGAACAGCTCCGCCTTTACACCCTCATCTGGAAACGCACCCTCGCCTCCCAGATGGCCGACACCATCTACGACGCAACCTCCGCCGAGATCCGTGCCTCCTCTCAATCCTCTGACAAATCCTACATCTTCCGCGCCACCGGTACGCGGACGAAATTCCTCGGCTTCGCCACCCTATATAAGGAAGGCAAGGACGACGACCCCCAGGAAGATGGCAAGCCCCTGCCCAAGCTGGAGAAAGACGACCTCCTAAACTTCAAAAAGCTCGAATCCAAGCAGCACTTCACCCAGCCTCCCCCCCGCTACACCGAGGCCACCCTCGTCAAACTCCTTGAAGAGAAGGGCATTGGGCGACCAAGCACCTACGCCCCCATCCTTGGCACCCTCACCGACCGCAACTACGTCACCAAGGAGAAAAACCGCCTTCACCCAACCGCCCTCGGTACTAACGTCAGCGATCTCCTCACCCAGTTCTTCCCAGACGTCATGGACGTGGCCTTCACAGCCAACATGGAAGACTCCCTCGACGAAATCGCCCGCGGCGTACGCCAGTGGGTCCCCATGCTTGAGAGCTTCTACACCCCCTTCAAAAAGACCCTCCAGGAAGCCAAGGTCAAAATGCCAAAGGTCAAAGTGGAGGAGCCCACCGACGAAACTTGTGAAAAATGCGGTCAGCCCATGGTCATCAAGACCGGCCGCTTCGGTAGATTCATGGCCTGCACCGGATTTCCCGAATGCCGCAATACTAGGGAAATAGGCGCCGACGGCTCCACTCCCGCCAAGGAAGAAGCCACCGACGAAGAATGCGACAAGTGCGGCAGCCCCATGGTCATCAAAACTGGACGCTTCGGTCGCTTCATGGGCTGTTCAAACTATCCCAAGTGCCGCAACATAAAGCCCATGAAGACTGGCGCCAGTTGCCCCAAATGCGAGAATGGCGATCTCCTGGAACGCCGCTCGCGCCGTGGTGTCTTCTACGGCTGCTCCAACTACCCCGACTGCAAGTTCCTCGTGAACAAGCGGCCCCTCCCTGAACCCTGCCCCGAATGCGAGGGCCTGATGGTCGTCGAAAAAAACAACGTCCACTCATGCACGCGTTGTGCATGGAGGGGCGAACCTGCCGAAGCCGCCGCGAAGGTGTAGACGACCATGTCCATCCCAAAGGAACTCCTGGACAAATACAGCGCCTTCCTCATCGGCACCAAGGGCCGGTCCGAAAACACCGTCCGCGTCTATCTCGACGACCTCTCGACTTTCGACCGTTACCTGCAGCAGCAGGACGCTGACTTCGCCCAACTCGACAGGCGATTCCTCCGCGGATACCTTGCCTGGCTCGCCACCCGCGCCCGCGGCAAACGTGGCGGCTACGCTCGCGTCAGCGTCGCTCGCAAACTCGTCTCCCTCCGTGCCTTCTACCGCTTCCTCCAGCAGCAAGGTGTAGTCAAGACCAACCCAGTCCCCAAGGGCAGCGCTTTCCGCGTCAAGACTGAAAAGCGCCTCCCGGATTTCCTCACCGAGAATGAAATGGCCCGCATGCTGCAAGCCCCCGATCCCGAATCCGAGCTCGGTATCAGAGACCAGGCCATCCTGGAACTCCTCTACTCCTCTGGCATCCGCCTATCCGAGTTGGCCGCCCTCAACCTGGAAGACCTGAACCTGGAAGCCCGCGAAGCAAAGGTCTTCGGCAAGGGATCCAAGGAGCGCATCGTCCTCCTCGGCGGCCCTGCTATTCAGGCCCTCCTCCACTACATCTCCTCCTCCAGGCCCCTGCTGCAGGACAATTTCACCAACGCTCTGTTCCTAAACAAGTACGGCGGCCGCCTCTCCCCCCGCAGCATCCAGAAGATCGTCAAGAAGAGCGCCCGCCAGGCCACCATCAACCCTAAGACCCATACCCACAGCATGCGCCATACCTTCGCCACTCACATGCTGGAAGGCGGCGCAGACCTCCGCGTTGTTCAGGAACTCCTCGGACACTCAAGCCCCGCCACCACCCAGATCTACACCCACGTCACCCAGCGGCAGGCCAGAAAGGTCTACATGGCCAGCCATCCCCGCGCCGGCGGGACCCCCCAGCCGGTGGACGAAGAATGACCACATTCCTCGTAGTCAACGGCCCCAACCTGAACATGCTCGGACGCCGCAGCCCGGTGCACTACGGCGGAACCACCCTCGCCGACATCGAAGACCGGATGAATCTACACGCAGGCGAACTTGGCATCAACCTCCAATTCTGCCAATCCGACAGCGAAGCCGACCTCGTCCGATTCATCAATGACAACGCCCAGAACGCCGACGGCATAATCATCAATCCCGCCGGATTCACCACCATCGGCTACCCTCTCCTGGACTCATGCATAGACTCCGGCATCCCCGTCGTCGAGGTCCATCTCAGCAACATCTACGCCCGCGAGTCCTGGCGTAGCCCCTCCATATTCGCCCGTGCCGTCTCTGCCACCATCGCCGGCATGCGCTGGATGGGCTACATCGCCGCGATCGACTATCTTTACGCCCTCACACAACAGGAGGTTTGATTTGACTGCCCAACGACTTAAGAGACTCCGTTCCGCTCTTAAAGAAAAGGAACTGGACGCCATCCTCATCTCCACCCCGGAGAACCGCCAGTATCTGTCCGGCTTCGTAGGCACCGCCGGATGGCTCTTCATCTCCCACGAAAGCGCCATCCTCGCCACAGACTTCCGCTACACCGAACAGGCCGCTCATCAGGCTCCGAACTTTGAAGTCCTCCAGGTCTCCGGCTGGAAATGGCTCGTAGAGCAGCTGGACAAGGTGGGCCCCGCCCGCGTCGGCTTTGAGTCCCAGCACGTCACCATGGCCGCCTACCGACGCATTGCCGCAGCCATCAAGGAAATGGACGACGACAGGCGCCCCAAAATGGTCGCCACCAGCAACCTCGTCGAGAATATCCGCGCCGTTAAAGACGCCCACGAGTTGACCATGCTCCAAAGCGTCATAGACATTTCCGACAGGGCAATGGAGGCCGTTACTCCCAACCTCCAGGCCGGCCAGACCGAGCGCGAAATTGCCTGGCTGCTTGAAAAGGCCATGCGCGAATTCGGCGCCGACAGCCTCAGTTTCGATACCATCGTCGCCGGGGGTCCCAACGGCGCCATGCCCCACCACCGCGCCGGCGACCGTCCCGTCCAGGAAGGCGAACCCATTGTAATAGACATGGGCGCAAAGCTCGACGGCTACTGCAGCGACATTACACGCACCGTCTGCATCGGCCAGCCCGACGACCAGTTCAGGAAAATCTACAACCTCGTCCTCGGCGCTCAGCTAACCGCCATCTCAACCCTCAAACCCAGCCTCAACGGCGAAGAAGCAGACAATCTCGCCCGCACCGTCCTTGATGATGCCGGCTACAAGGAGAATTTCGGCCACAGCCTCGGCCACGGCATCGGCCTCGCCGTCCACGAATTCCCCCGCGTCGGCCCCACCTCCCCGGATATCCTGGAAGAGTCCATGGTCTTCAGCGTCGAGCCCGGCATATACCTCAGCGGCTGGGGTGGCGTCCGAATCGAAGACCTCGTCGTCCTCGAAGAATCCGGCGCCCGTTCCCTCAGCAAGGCCCCGAAATAAGCCGACCTCAGACCAGATAACCACTACAGGAGCACCCCAAATGGCAACCCTGAACTTTGGAGACCTAAGAAAAGGACTCGCCATCGAGATCGATGGCCAGCCCTACGAGGTCGTCGATTACTCCCGCCACAAGATGCAACAGCGCGCCCCAGTCACCCGCGTCAAGGTCAAGAACCTTCTCAGTGGCAGCGTCACGGAAAAGACCTTCCAGGCCTACGAGACCTCCTTCACCCCCGCCGACGTTTCCAGCGCAACCACCCAATACCTCTACTTCGACGGCGAATTCTACAGCTTCATGGACATGGATACCTACGATCAGTACCAGCTCACCGCCGACCAGCTCGGCGATGGCTTGAACTATCTGAAGGAAGAAATCGTCCTGGAAGTCTCCTTCTACAAGGGCGCCATTATCGGCGTCAAACTCCCCACCTTTGTCGACCTCCAGGTCACCTACAGCCCTCCCGGCCTCCGTGGCGACACCGCCCAGGGCGGCACCAAGCCCGCAACCCTCGAGACGGGCCACACCCTTAACGTTCCTCTCTTCATCGACGAAGGCGAGACCATCAAGGTAGACACCCGAAACGGCCAGTACGTTGAACGCGTGACCTAGGTGCAAGTCTACACCGTCTCTCAAATCACCTCCCACCTCAAGGGCCTGCTCGCTCAGGACTCCATCCTTCAGGACACCTGGGTTTCCGGCGAAGTCTCAAACCTCCGCGTATCCCAGTCCGGCCACGCCTACTTCACCCTCAAGGACGCCGACAGCCAGCTTAACTGCGTTATGTTCAAAAGGGCCGCCGGAATTAAGCTCCTTGCCGACGGCGCCGCCGTAACCGCCCACGGCAAGATGTCCCTATATGAAGTCCGCGGCACCCTCGATTTCATCACCGACATCGTCGTAAACGAAGGCGTCGGCCCCCTGGCCCTCGAATTCGAAAGGCTCAAGCAGGCCCTCGAAAACGAAGGTCTCTTCGACCCCTCCCGTAAGCGCCCACTCCCGGAATTCCCCAAAAGCATCGGCCTCGTCACCTCCCCCGCCGGCGCTGTCCTCCACGACGTTATACAAGTCCTCTCCCGCCGCTATACCCTCGCCGAGGTCCTCCTCTCCCCCACTCCCGTCCAGGGACCTGAAGCTGCCCCCGCCATCGTCGAAGCCCTCACCCGCCTCTTCCTCGACGGCCGAGCCGAAGTCATCATCGTCGCCCGCGGCGGTGGTTCCATGGAGGAACTCTGGCCCTTCAACGAAGAAATCGTCGCCCGCGCCATCTACGCCAGTCCGATACCCATCATCAGCGCCGTAGGCCACGAGACCGACTTCACAATCTCAGACTTCGTCGCCGATCTCCGCGCACCAACCCCCTCTGCCGCCGCAGAACTCGTCGCCCCAAATATGGCCTCCCTCCGACACGAGGTGGAAACGCAAATGCAACGCCTCCATTCCGCCGTCGCCGATCACAACGCCCAGCGACGCTACGCCCTCTCCCGCCTCGTCGCTGATCTCGACTACCGCATACCAGACTTCCCCACCCTTCGTCGCCGCGTCGATGACCTCTCCCAGCGGTCCGGGACCGCCATTGCTTCTTCCATCACCCTCCGCTCCCGCGAGATCGCCTCATTCTTCGCCCGGTTGCAGACCCTCAATCCCACCGCCACTCTCTCCAGGGGTTACGCCGTCGTCCACAAGCAACCGGAAGGACAACCCGTCTACTCGAAAAAGGGCGTCCAAAGCGGCGACAGCCTGAACGTAATCGTCAGCGATGGCGCCTTCTCCGCCTCCGTCCATGGCCCTCAACCCACCCGGCGAAGGCGCAGCAAAAAGTCCACCCCCAAAGCTTCCGCCCGCCTCTTCTAAACGTGACAAACATGCCCAACAACAATCCAGAAATGACCTTCGAAGACGCCTTCCACAGACTGGAAGAACTCGTCCGCACCCTCGAGGAGGGCAAACTCTCCCTCGAAGGTACCCGCCGCCTGTACGAAGAAGGAATGGAACTCGCCAAACTATGCAATCGGATGCTCAACGCCACCGAACTCCGCATAACAGAACTGCGCGATTCCTTCACCGAAGAATCCTCCGAAACCGAGCCGGAGAACGATGAACAGCTTCCTTAGGGCAGACCTTCATGTCCACACCTGCTTTTCCCACGACTCAACCGCTCCCCTCCAGTCCATAGTCAACCGCTGCATCAAGACCGGCATAAACTGCCTCGCCATCACTGACCACAACACCACCGAGGGCGCCCTCCTACTCGAGGAAGACTCTCCCATCAAGATAATCGTGGGGGAGGAAGTAAAATCCTCCGAGGGCGATATCATCGGCCTCTTCCTCAAGGAGACCATCCCAAAGGACCTCACCCCCGAGCAAACAGTCCGGGAGATTCGGTCCCAGGGCGGCCTCGTCATGGTCCCTCACCCTTTCGACCGCGTAAGACCTTCCGCCCTCGGCCTCGAAGCCTTCCAGTCCATCGCCCACGAGGTCGACATCGTCGAGACCTTCAACGCCCGCAACCTATTCAACGACGACAACTCCCAGGCCGAAGAAATCGCCCGGAATCTCCAAATCATCCGCGCCGCTGCCAGCGACGGCCATACCTCAGCCGAACTTGGGCGCACCTACAACCTCTTCCCCATGTTCCCCGACACCCCCCAGGACTTCCTCCAATCCCTATCCCAGGCCCAACTCGTCACCAGGCGCACCCGTATGCTCCACCGCATGGCCCCCGCCATTGCCAAGACCCGCAAGTTCCTCTTTCGCCGCTAACCCGATGGCGGCCCCCCTCAATCTTGGCATCATCGCCTCTCACACCGGCACAACCCTGCAAGCAATCATCGACGCCTCCGAAAACGGCAGCCTCAATGCCCAATGCCGGGTCGTAATCTCCAACAACTCCCGCTCCCAGGCCCTCCAACGTGCGCAGAATCACCACATCCCTGCATACCACCTCAGCTCTCAAACCCACCCAACTCCCGAAGCCCTTGACTCCGCCATCAAGCACAAGCTCTTGGCATACCACGTCGACATCGTGGTCCTCGCCGGTTACATGAAACTCCTCGGCCCAAAGACTCTCCGTCGCTTCCACAACCGGGTAGTCAACACCCACCCCGCTCTGCTCCCCAAATTCGGCGGCCAGGGCATGTACGGCGACAACGTCCATCGCGCCGTCCTCAACGCGGGAGTCCACACCACGGGAATCACCGTCCATCTAGTCGATGAAATGTACGACCACGGCCCCATTCTCGCCCAAACCAAGGTCCCCATCCACCCCAACGACACCCTTGAAACGCTCCGCAACCGCGTCCAGTCCACCGAGCGCAAATTCTACGTAGAAACCCTCCAGAAAATCGCCACCCACCAAATCCCCCTCCCCTCTTAATCCTCCCCCTTTCCCCCTCCACCCAATTGCCATCGCGCCCCCCACTCTTGTTCCCGCGCACGTAGTAACCCACACCCCACCCAAACCCCACTCTCCCAGAAACAACCACCCAATCCCCCACCCCACATCCCCCAACAAGGAAACCCCAAAAAGGAAACCCCAAAAAAACATCTAATTACAAC
>CAYQLZ010000033.1:0-4900 GCA_964418665.1 uncultured Dehalococcoidia bacterium
GAATGACGTGTGGGGTTGCTGTGCTGTGGTTGGAGTGGCGGGTGGGAAGAGGGGGACCCTCATTCCTTCGGCAAGCTCGGGGCAGATACTGGCCTTCTCCCAGGATGGAGACATTTGCGAAACTTGCTGAGTTGCCCCATCGCCACCCCAATGACCCTCACCCAACCCTCTCCCAGGACGGGAGAGGGTAAGATGGGGAGGGAGGAGGGTAGTTCGAGAATCACTCCTATCAGGGATGGGAAGGTTGGCGCTGATAGGGGAGATTTGTTTGGTTGGAGGGTGGGTTCCTGCCTTCGCAGGAACAAGGGAGGGGAATGGACCCTGCCTTCGGGGAGGTGGGACGTTGGGAGATGAGTGGTTTCTGGGACGAGATTCCTCGGCTGCGGTTGGAATGGCGTGTGGGGTTGCTGTGCTGTGGTTGGAGTGGCGGGTGGGAATAGGGGGACCCTCATTCCTTCGGCAAGCTCGGGGCAGATACTGGCCTTCTCCCAGGATGGAGACTTTTGCCTAACTTGCTGAGTTGGCCCATCGCCACCCCAATGACCCTCACCTAACCCTCTCCCAGGACGGGAGAGGGAAAGATGGGGAGGGAGGATGGATGGGGCTTCGTTGTTGGGTGTGGGTTTGGGGTATAATTCGGGTTGCCGCGGATGGTTGATTCGGGCGGCGGGAGTTATATGAAGTATAAGAACCTGAGGGATTTCATCGAGTTTCTGGAGAGCAAGGGTGAGCTTCGTCGCATAAGCACGCCGGTTACGTGGGACCTGGAGATTACGGAGATTTGCGACCGGGTGACGAAGAGCGGAGGGCCGGCGCTTCTCTTCGAAAATGTGGAAGGATACGACGTTCCGGTGCTCATCAACATGTACGGGTCGGAGCGTCGGATGGCGTGGGCGTTGGGGTCGGAGAGCCTGGAAGAACTGGCTGACCGGGTGCGGAGGCTGCTGGGGTTGGCGCAGGGGCCTCCGAAGGGGGTGATGGACAAGGTTAGGGCTTTGGGCCAGTTGATGAAAGTTGCTTCTGTGCGTCCGAAGGTTGTGAGGAGCGCGCCCTGCCAGGAGGTGGTGTTGGAGGGGGATGAGGTGGACGTGACGCGGTTTCCGATTCTGAAGTGCTGGCCTGAGGACGGCGGTCGGTATATTACCCTGCCGCTGGTGATTACGAAGGACCCGGAGACGGGGAGCCGGAACGTTGGGACGTACCGGATGCAGGTGTTCGACGGGCGGACGTGCGGGATGCACTGGCAGACGCAGAAGGTTGGGACGTCGCATTACCGGGCTTCGAGGGAGCGTGGCGTGGAGAGGATGGACGTGGCGGTTGCGTTGGGGGGAGACCCGGCGACGATTTGGAGCGGGACGGCGCCGCTGCCGCCGAACATGGACGAGATCATGGCGGCGGGGTTCATTCGAGGGGAGGCGGTGGAGATGGTGCGGGCGAAGACGGTGGACCTGGAGGTGCCGGCGCAGGCGGAGATTGTCCTGGAGGGGTACGTGACGCCGGGGGATGAGCGGACGGAGGGGCCTTTCGGGGACCATACGGGGTATTACTCGCTGGCGGACACGTATCCGGTATTTCACATAACGTGCATAACCCATCGCAGGGACCCGATCTATCCGACGACGATTGTGGGTCGGCCCCCGATGGAGGACTACTACATGGGGAAGGTGACGGAGCGGTTCTTCCTGCCAATTATTCAGCTGGTGCTGCCGGAAGTGGTGGACATGAATATGCCGGCGGAGGGGGTGTTCCACAACCTGGTGATTGTGTCGGTGAAGAAGGAGTATCCGGGGCAGGCGCGGAAGGTTGTGTACGGGTTGTGGGGGATGGGGTTGATGTCGCTGGCGAAGGCGATAATCGTGGTGGACGACAACGTGAACGTGCAGGACGTTTCGGAGGTGGCGTGGCGGGTGACGAACAACCTGGACGGGGAGCGGGATATTTTCTTCGCGACGGGGCCTGTTGACGATCTGGACCACGCGTCGACGGCGGCGAAGTTCGGGAGCAAGGTGGGGATCGACGCGACGTCGAAGTGGCCGGAGGAGGGGTATCACCGGGAGTGGCCGCCGGACATTGTGATGAGCGGGGAGGTGAGGGAGTTGGTGGACGCGAAGTGGGAGAGCTACGGGATATGAAGATGGGAGGGGAGAAGGGGGAGTTGAGGAGTCGTATAGGAGGATTGGGTGTGGGTAGGGAGTGGGTTCCTGACTACGCAGGAACAAGGGAGGGGGAGGTTCCTCGTCCCTTCGGTGGGCTTAGGGGAGGTTCGGAGTTGTTACAAGAGGGAGAGCCTTGGGCAACCGCGGGTCGACCCCTCGTCGCCACCCCAATCACCCCCATCTCAATCTTCCCCCATCAAGGGGGAAGAAGGGGGAATGGAGGAGGGAGAGGGGCAAGAGGGAGGGGAAACCACCCCACCAGATTCTTCGTCGCGGGGCCTCCTCAGAAAAGGGAAGGGGGGAGGGGGAATTCTGGTAGCGGGATTTCTTGGCTGGGTTATGCTGCGGTAGGGGCGAGGGAGTTTGGGGAGTTGCGGGGTTGTGCGGGAGGGGCGGGTGTGGGTAGGGAGTTGGTTCCTGCCTTCGCAGGAACAAGGAGGGGGGAGGGATGATGTATAGACTGAGGCTGGTGCTGGCTTCGATACGGTTTGAGCACAGTCTGTTCGCGTTGCCGTTTGCGTATATGGGGATGTTTCTGGCGGCGGACGGGCTGCCGACGTTAAGCCAGTTCATCTGGATAACGGTGGCGATGGTGGGGGCTCGGACGGTGGCGATGACGGCGAACCGGCTGGTGCACGCGAAGGAGGATGCGGCGAACCCGCGGACCAAGGGCCGGCATATTCCTGTGGGGTTGTTGAAGCGTCGGGACATGCTGGTGATGATGCTGGTTTCGATGGCGGTGTTTGTGTTTGCGGCGTCGCAGTTGAACACGCTGGCGTTAGCGCTTTCGCCGCTGGTGATCGCGGTGTTGTTCCTTTATACATATGCCAAGTATTTCACCTGGGGGAGTCATCTGATATTGGGATGGGCGGATGCGATTGCGCCCGCGGGGGCGTGGGTGGGGGTGACGGGGACGTTGGAGCCGCAGGCGGTGCTGCTGGCGGGGGCGGTGGCGTTCTGGGTGGGGGGATTCGACATTATCTACGCCTGCATGGACTACAAGTTTGACAAGGAATATGGGATTCATTCGATACCGGGGAGGTTTGGTATCAGCGGGGCGTTGTGGACTGCGCGCTTGATGCACGTGGTGACGTCTGGGTGTTTGCTGGCCCTTGGGATATGGATGGAGCTGGGGATGTTTTACTTCGTGGGATGGGGGATAGCGTCGGCGGTGCTGGTGTACCAGAAGTCACTGGTTAAGCCTTCGGACCTATCCAAGGTGCCGGTGGCGGCGTTGAAGTTCAACAGCTACGTGGGGCTGGTGCTGCTGCTGGCGGTATCGTTGGCGGTGTTCACGTGAAGCCGGTGGTGGTGGGGGTATCGGGGGCGAGCGGCTCTGTGATTGCGGAACGGGTGGTGGAGGCGCTGCTGACGCGGGAGATTCCGACGGCGCTGGTGTGCACGAACGCGGCCAAGATGGTGTGGCAGGAGGAAATGCCGGAGTCTTTCGGGAGCTATCTTTCGGCGTGGCGGGAGAGTCCGTTTTTTACTTCGTACGGGATAAACGAGATGAGCGCACCGATTGCGAGCGGGACGTATCCGACGAGCGGGATGGTGATTGTGCCGTGCAGCATGGCGAGTGTGGCGTCGCTGGCGAACGGGATGGCGAACAACCTGCTGCTGAGGGCGGCGGACGTCTGCTTGAAGGAGCGTCGGGAGCTGGTGATAGTGCCGAGGGAGACGCCGCTTCATGCGATACATTTGGAGAATATGGCGAGGCTGGCGCGGATGGGGGTGCAGGTGATGCCGCCGGAGCCTCCCTTCTATCTGAAGCCGAAGGGAATTGACGAGGTGGTGGACTATTTCGTGGAGCGAATTTTGGTGTCGTTGAAGGTGGAGTCGGGGCTTTCGGACCGGCACGTGTACCGGGGCGGGCCGGACGGGGAATTGCGCTACTGACGATGGTTGGGCTGAAGGGGTCTGAGAAGCGGCGGTACGTAGCCGCGATGTTCTCTCGTATTTCGAGCCGTTATGACTTGATGAACGGGTTGATGACGTTCGGGATGGACAGCCGGTGGCGTCGGAAGGCGGCGCGGAGGGCATTGGAGGGACTGGAGGGGCCGGTTTTGGACGTGGCGACGGGGACGGGGGATCTGGCTCTGGAGTTGGAACGGACGGAGGGGGCGGGTGAGGTTGTGGGGATGGACCTGCTGGAGCCGATGGTGAGCCGGGCGACGGTTAAGGGAGAGGGACGGCGGGTAAGTTTTGCGATGGGGGACGCGCTGTCGTTGCCGTTTCAGGACGACAGCTTTGCGTGTGTGACGTCGGCGTTCAGCCTGCGGAACATTCCGGACCTGGAGCAGTCGCTGCGGGAGATGGCGCGGGTGGTGAGGCCGGGTGGGCGGGTGCTTTCGCTGGAGACGATGCCGGTGGAGAGGGGGTTGCTGCGTCCGTTTGTGAAGTTGTACTTCCGACGGGTGGTGCCATTGGTGGGGGCGATTGTGGCGATGGATATGTCGGCGTACACGTATTTGCCGAAGTCGGTGGAGGGGTTCGTGTCGCCGGAGGAGCTGGAGGGGGTGTTCGGGGGGGGGGGGGGGGTGGGGTGGCGGGGGGTTGGTTGGCGTGGGGGTTGGGGGCGGTGCACCTGAATTGGGGGTGGCGGGTCATTGCATGACGGCAAGTTTGGGATTCGGCGCGGGGGAGGGTTGGGGTTATTTGCTGAGAGGAATTTTTGGTTTGGGGATAAGAGGGTGGAGGGTCTCACCCATGATCCCGTTGAAGGGAGCGTGAAGAATGAAGTT
>CAYQLZ010000033.1:5013-21016 GCA_964418665.1 uncultured Dehalococcoidia bacterium
GCTCGCATGGAACCACTATTGGAGCAATTACAGAGTAATCCGCCTTGCAGTAGCCCCAAATATCAAGGTCTCCCGGAAAAGGGGATTTACGTCTTCTACGAGCAAGGAATACCGATGTATGTCGGGCGAGTTGGTGGCACATCCAAGCAGAACATGTTAGGTAGAATTCGGCAACACAAAACTGCAAGTGGAAGGCCAAATAGTGCGACTTTTGCTTACAAAGTTCTTCAAGAAAGTTTAGGCATAACATCTGGGCATCGTGAGGAATTGAGCAGGGGAGAGATTGCCCAAAAGTATGAACGGGAATTCACCGAAATGAAGAAACGTGTCCGCAACATGGAGGTCCGGGCGGTAGAGATTAAGGACTCTGTGACTCAAACAGTCTTTGAGGTTTACGCGTCGATGGTCTTGAAGACTACCCGCTATAACAACTTCGATACTCATTAGGATGGCACCGGAAACCAGCTTACCGTATGGCACTCAGTCAGGCGGGGCCCGAGAGTGGGTTCCTGCCTTCGCAGGAACAAGGGAGGGGATCGAGACAAAGGAGGGGTAGGGGGGTGATTCTTGACAGGGACGGCGGGGGAATATAGGATTTGAAGTGAAAATTGTATATGGATTGTCTCTCTTATCCAGATAGGCAGAGGGAACGGCCCAGTGAAGCCTGGCAACCAATCGGAGCCGCGGACCGGCCCGGTAAGGTGCCAATTCCGGCGCCCCAACAGGGGGTGAAAGATGAGAGAGGCTCAAAGGTAAGATTTTGAGCTTCTCTTTGTGAGAAGTTTTTTTGTGCCTCTGGACGGGATTGGGATTATTGGGGCGGTCACCCCCTCGCTTCGGCAAGCTTAGGGCAGGTTTGAAACCTGCCTCTGCTGAGATTGACGTGGAAGAGAAGGGGGTGGGAGACCAGAGGGGTTGCCCCACGAGGGACAGGGAGGACCCTCATCCCTTCGAAAGACTCAGGGCAGGCTCAATCCTCTCCCAGGACGGGAGAGGAGGAAAGAGGGATGATTTTGGACAATGGGGGGCTGGGTAGTGAGGTTATTTCGGCAGTGATTTTGTAGACGGAGGAGATTGCAGGTTGCAGGAAGAGATTCAACCGATTGTGTGGAGGTCCGGCAGACTGGGTCTGCTGGACCAGACGCGTCTGCCGCAAGAGGAGGAGGTGGTAGAGTCTTCGGACTACAGGGAGGTGATTGCTTCGATACGGATGATGCGCGTCCGGGGAGCGCCGGCCATCGGCGTGACCGGGGCGTATGCGATGGCGCTGGCGGCGCGGGAGGTTGCGGAGAGTGGTGACGGGGAGTTTCTGTCGCGGTTGAGGGATGCAGCGGAGGAGATCAAGGAGGCGCGGCCAACAGCGATCAACCTGGCGTGGGCGGTGGAGCGTTTGATGGGAGTGGCGGAGGACGCGGGGGATCCTGCCGAGGCGTGTGAGCGTCTGCTGGCGGAGGCGAAGGAGATTCAGCGTCGGGACGTGGAGGCTAACCGGGAGATCGGGCGTCATGGGGCGTCGCTGCTGCGGGGGAGGCATGGGGTGTTGACGCACTGCAACACGGGGGCGCTGGCGACGGCGGGCTATGGGACTGCGCTGGGAGTGATTCGGGCGGCGTGGGAGTCGGGGGACCGGTTTGATGTTTTCCATACGGAGACGCGGCCTTTTCTGCAGGGGGCGCGTTTGACGGCGTGGGAGCTGGTGAAGCTGGGGATACCGGCGACGATGGTTGTGGACTCCGCTGCGGGGCTGATGCTGCGCCAGGGAGCGGTGGGGTGCGTGGTGGTGGGGGCTGACCGGATAGCGGCGAACGGGGACACGGCGAACAAGATAGGGACTTATGCGCTGGCGGTGCTTGCGAGGGAGAATGGGGCGCCGTTCTACGTGGCGGCGCCGACGAGCACGGTTGACCTGGGAGTTGGGTCCGGGGAGGAGATTCCGATAGAGGAGAGGGACGCCGCGGAGGTGCGGTCGTTGGGTGGTGTTCGGACGGCGGCGGAGGGCATAGGGATACGGAATCCGGCCTTCGACGTTACGCCGAACGAGTACGTGGACGCGATAGTTACGGAGGTGGGGGTGGTGAGACCGCCGTATGTTGAGAATTTGCGGGCGGCGGTGCTGCGTGGTCAGGGGGAGGTTTAAGGTGAAGGAGAATCGGAATTCTTCGAGATGCGCTCTGGCAGGAGATGGGTTTAATGGTGACGAGATTCCTCAACTTCGCTTCGCTGCGCTCGGAATGACATGTGGCAGCGAAGGCGCGGAAGAGAAGATGGGTGTGGGCCTAAAGTTGGTTCCTGCCTTCGCAGGAACAAGGGGAGGGAGCAAGTACGTGGACGCGATTGTTACGGAGGTGGGGGTGGTGAGACCGCCGTATGTTGAGAATTTGCGGGCGGCGGTGCTGCGTGGTCAGGGGCTCACTGCATGACGGCAAGTATTGCAGGGTTGGCTGTGGGGGGCGCGGCCAGGCGGCGGCGAGGAGATTCGCCGTTGGGGGGTGTTCTCGGTATGACGCGTTGGTTAAATGGAGAGGGCGACCACAAGGGTCGCCCCTGCGGGGAAGGAGAGAAAGAAGAGGGGTTCCGGCCTTCGCGGGAGCAAGAAAGGGGGATGAGTGGATGCTAATTTGCAGGTTTATTTGCGACGACGGGACTCGCGTCGGGGAAGGAGTCTGATGGATAAGCCGCGACTGGCAGTTATCGGAGGGAGCGGGTTGTATTCCATGGAGGGGCTTGAGGGTGTGGAACAGGTGGAGGTCTCGACGCCGTTCGGGAGTCCGAGTGACGCTATTGTGGTGGGGACTTTGGAGGGGGTGAGGGTAGCGTTTCTGCCGAGGCACGGGAGGGGACATCGGATTTCGCCGACGAATTTGCCGGTGAAGGCGAATATATTCGCTTTGAAGACATTGGGGGTGGAGAGGATAGTTTCGGTGAGCGCGGTGGGGAGTTTGCAGGAAGAGATGAAGCCGTTGGACATGGTGGTGCCGCACCAGATTATCGACAGGACGCGATTGAGGGACAACACGTTCTTCGACGGGGACCTAGTGGTGCACGTGGCGTTTTCGGACCCGTTCTGTCCGTCTCTGCGCCTGCTGGTGTTTGTCGCCGGGGTGCCGGTGGGGGCTTCGCTGCACGCGGGGGGCACGTACCTGGTGATGGAGGGGCCGGCGTTTTCGACGCGGGCGGAGTCGCACATGTACCGTCAGTGGGGCGCGGACATCATCGGGATGACGGCGCTGCCGGAGGCGAAGCTGGCGCGGGAGGCGGAGATGTGTTATTCGACGCTGGCGTGCGTGACGGACTACGACTGCTGGCGGGAGGAGACGGAGGTGGTGACGGTGGAGATGGTGGTGGCAAACCTGATGCGGAATGTGGATACGTCGGTGGGGATATTGAAGGAGTTGATTCCGAGGGTGCCGATGGGTCGGAATTGTTCGTGTGGTTCGGCGCTGGAGAATGCGATATTGACTTCGTCTGAGCTAGTTTCGGAGGAGTACAAGGGGCAGATGGCGCCATTGATAGGGAAGTATGTTTAGGGTGAGGGAGAGGTTGGGTACGGTTGGGGGATGGGTTCCTGCCTGCGCAGGAACAAGAGGCGGGGATAGGTGGAGTATGTTTAGAGATTATGAGGAGGTCTAGTTATGCCTAGACAGGAACCTGGAGAGCCTTTTTTCAGGGTAGATTCGCCGGAGGCGAAGGAGATTCTGGACGCCGAGGGAGATGGGGCGGCGCTGTTGGACGTGCGTCGGGAAGACGAGTGGGAGACGGGGCACGCGGCCGGGGCGATTCATATTCCGATAGATGACCTGCTTGACCGGATTGACGAGGTGCCGGAGGGAAAGAAGCTGCTGTTCATCTGCGCGGCGGGAGTCCGGAGCGGCCTGGCGTGCGAGTATATGGCTTCCATGGGTGTGGACCCGGAGTCGCTTTACAACATAGAGGACGGTACGCCTGCTTGGATTGAGGCCGGGCTGCCGACGGAATACCCGTAGGGCAGGGTCCGATGTCGCTATTGGTAGTGGGCTCGGTGGGGTATGACACGATCATCACCCCGAATACCAAGGGGAAGGACCTGCTGGGAGGGTCGGCCACGTATTTTTCGATATCGGCGGGATATTATTCGCCGGTGACATTGATTGGGGTGGTGGGGGAGGACTTTTCGCCTGAAGACGAGGCGCTATTGGTGAAGCGGGGGGTGGACGTTAGCGGGCTGGAGAGGGCGTCCGGGAGGACATTCCGATGGACGGGCCAGTACAGCAC
Source organism: uncultured Dehalococcoidia bacterium (assembly GCA_964418665.1). GTDB lineage: Bacteria > Chloroflexota > Dehalococcoidia > Lucifugimonadales > JAPULR01. The sequence continues at coordinate 9,265 of CAYQLZ010000033.1, forward strand.
GGAGGACGTGAATCTTCGGGATACTCTGGAGTTGCAGCTGAACGTCCTGGAAGGATTTGATCCCAAGCTGAGCGCTGAACAGAGGAGAGCCGACTACCTGTTTCTGGCCAACATCGAACCGGAGCAGCAGCTGAAGATGCTGGCGCAGATGGAAGTTCGGCCCAAACTGGTGGCGGCGGATACTATCAGCATCTGGATTGAGACGCAGCGGGAGAAGCTGGCTGAGGTATTGAAGTCGGTGGACGTGGTGTTCATGGACGAGGGTGAGGTGCGGGCTTTCGGGCGGGAGCTGAACCTGGTGAGGGCGGCGCGGTCCATATTGGAACTGGGGCCAAGGGCGGTGGTGGCGAAACGGGGCGAGCACGGGGTTTTGATGGTGCTGCGGGACGAGATGTATGCGGCGCCGGCCTATGTGTTGGACAGCGTTACGGACCCGACGGGTGCGGGGGACTCGTTTGCCGGGGGATTCATGGGATACCTGGCGGAGACGGGAGATTTGAGCAGTGAGAATTTGCGTCGGGCGGCGGTGGTGGGGACTGTGATGGGATCGTTCACGGTCCAGGCGCTGGGCGTTGGGAGGCTTGTGGCGCTGACGCGCAGGGAGGTGGTGGACCGGTTGAGGGGATATTTGGAATTGACGAGCATACAGGGTCTTGATTTGAGTGAAGACCTGCCCTGGCGAGAGTAGGCCGGGATTATCTGATTTAGATTAGGAGAAGGACTTGAGCAGCATTTCAGAATCCGACGTTAAAGACCTTTCGCTGGCGCGGGAGGGAGTTGAGCATATTGAGTGGGCGGGCCGGGACATGCCGGTGTTGGGGTTGATTCGGGAGCGTTTCGAGAAGGAGAAGCCGCTGGTGGGCATTCGGGTTTCCGGTTGTCTGCACGTTACATCGGAGACGGCGAACCTGGCTATCACGCTGCAGGCGGGAGGCGCTGACGTGGCGTTGTGCGCCAGCAATCCGTTGAGCACGCAGGATGATGTGGCGGCGGCGCTGGTGGGGGAGTATGGGATTTCGACATTCGCCATCAAGGGGGAAGATGACGACACCTACTACGGCCATATCAGGTCGGCTCTGGACGTGGGGCCGAACGTGACGATGGATGACGGGGCGGACCTGGTGGCGACGATTCACCAGGAGCGGAAGGACCTGATCAAGGGCGTTATCGGGGGTACGGAGGAGACGACGACTGGGGTCATCCGGCTGCAGGCGATGGCGAGGGATGGGATGCTCCGATATCCGATAATTGCGGTGAACGAGGCGGACACGAAGCATTTCTTCGACAACCGGTACGGCACGGGGCAGAGTACGCTGGACGGGATTACGCGGGCGACGAACCTGTTGTGGGCAGGGAAGAAGGTGGTGGTGATGGGCTATGGCTGGTGCGGACGGGGAATCGCTCAGCGGGCGCGGGGAATGGGATCGAACGTCATAGTCACGGAAGTGGACCCGGTGCGGGCGCTGGAGGCGGTGATGGACGGGTTTACGGTGGCGCACAGCCAGGAGGCGGCGCAGGTGGGTGACGTGTTCATTTCGGCTACGGGCGGGCTTCATGCCATGGGGGCCGAGCAGATGGCGGCAATGAAGGACGGAGCCTTGCTGGCCAACAGCGGGCATTTCAACGTGGAGATAGATATTCCGGCGCTGGAGGACATGGCAGAGTCCATCGCCGAGGTCAGGCCTTTCGTCCAGGAGTACACGATGAGGGATGGGCGGCGGTTGAACCTGCTGGCGGAAGGCCGGCTGGTAAACCTGGCGGCGGCGGAGGGGCATCCTTCGAGCGTGATGGACATGAGCTTTGCCAACCAGGCCTTGAGCGTGGAGTACCTGGCGGGCCACAAGGAAGGGCTGAAGCCGAACGTGTACCCGGTACCAAAGGATATGGACATGGAAGTGGGACGGCTCAAGCTCCTGTCCATGGGAATTACGATAGACCGCCTGACGGAAGCCCAGCACAAGTACCTGAACAGCTGGGAAGAGGGCACCTAAAACATTCAAGGAGAAACATCAATTGTCTAACGCCTTTATGAATTCATCCAAGTACCTTCTCACCTCGGAATCGGTGACGGAGGGGCATCCCGACAAGTTGTGCGACCAGATATCCGACGCGGTGGTGGACGCAATTCTGGCGCAGGACCCGAGTGCGCGGATCGCCTGCGAAGCGTGTACCACCAACGGCCTGGTGGTGGTGATGGGAGAGATTACGACCAGCGCAACGATAGACGTTCAGTCGCTGGCGAGAGGGACACTGGAGCGGGCGGGGTACACGAGCGCGGAGCGAGGGATAGATTTCAAGAGCTGCGGAGTGATGGTCTCGCTGCAAGAGCAGTCGTCGGATATAAGCAGCGCTGTGAGCACGGCGCTGGAGGTGCGGGGAGATGGGCATTCGGCGCAGGACGATGCGAACCTGAACCTGATTGGGGCCGGGGACCAGGGGATGATGGTGGGGTTCGCCTGCAACGAGACGCCGGAGAAGATGCCGCTTCCGCATGCGCTTTCGCACCGGCTATGCAAGAGACTGGCAATGGTGCGCAAGGAGGGGATGATTCCCTACCTGTGGCCGGACGGTAAGTCGCAGGTGACGGTGGAGTATGAGTACGGGGTGCCGAAACGGATAGACACGATTGTGGTGAGCGCTCAGCATACGCCGGAAACGGAGCAGGAGACGCTGGAGCGGGATGTGAAGAATTTGGTGGTGAATGAGGTGGCGCCGGCGGAATTGATGGATGACGAGACGAAGATATTGGTGAACCCGAGCGGTCGGTTTGTTAACGGGGGGCCGGCGGCGGACACGGGATTGACGGGCCGGAAGATTCTGGTGGATACGTATGGCGGGCTGGCGAGGCACGGGGGTGGTGCGTTTTCCGGTAAGGACCCGACGAAGGTGGACCGTTCGGGGGCGTATGCGGCGCGTTACGTGGCGAAGAACATAGTGGCGGCAGGGCTGGCTGACCGGGCGGAAGTGCAGGTGTCGTACGCGATTGGGGTGGCACGGCCGATTTCGGTGAGCGCGGAGACCTTCGGGACGGCGAAGGTGTCGGACGACTTGATACAGCGGCTAGTTGAGAAGCATTTCGACTTGCGTCCAGCGGCGATCATAAGGGACCTGGGACTGAGGAGGCCGATGTACGGCGAGCTGGCGGCGTATGGACATTTCGGGCGCGAGGAGCTGAATGTGCCGTGGGAGCGGACGGACAAGGCGGCGGTTCTGCGGGCGGAGGCGTTCGGGGTGGCTGCGTGAGGTAGTCGTTCGGGTTTGCTTGGGGTTGGGGTAGGTTGCTGCTTAGTGGAGTAATGTGTTGCTCTGTCTACGGGGTGCTGATCGGGCGGGTTTCGGGGCGGGATTCTTCGGCAGTGCCGAGTTCGGGATGATAGTTGGGGGTGCTGGGTTTTGGGTGGCGTGAGGGGATGAGGGCGACGCGGCGTTCGGCCCTGAGGGGGAGGGGATCGCCATTGGAGGGAGCGGGATTAGGGACGAGGGTGGGTTGCTGCCTGCGTGGGAACAGGAGTTGGGGAGTAACCCTCACCCCTTGGGCAGGCTATGGACAGGCTCAATGCTCTCTCAGGATTGGAGACTTTTGCGTAACCGCATGTTGCCTTTTTGTTGCGGACGAATGACCCCCATCCTAGGCTTCCGCCATCGAGGGGGAAGGAATTAAGAGGGAGACCCTCATCCTAACCTTCTCCCAGGACGGGAGAAGGGATAAGAGGGGAGTCCTGCCCCGCTACCCCGCGGTGGGTTCTTGCTCTTGGAGACCATTGAGCAACCACGGAAGGCATTCGACCACCACCCGAATCACCCCCATCCTAATGTTCCCCCATCGAGGGGGAGGGGATTAAAAGGGAGACCCTCATCCCTTCGACAGGCTCAGGACAGGCCTAACCTTCTCCCAGGACGGGAGAAGGGATAAGAGGGGAACCCGGCTTTCGGAGGAATGACGAATAGAGGGGCGGGAATGAGGGGTGTGGGTTTCTTCCGTCGCGGGGACATGGGACGTTGGGGGAGATGTGCGGCTATGTCAACGAGGTTCTTCGGGTGCGCTTCGCTGCGCGCGGAATGACGGTTGGGTTGAGAGGAGAAGAGGGAAAGGGGAGAGCCGCCCCCCTCAGATTCTTCGTCGCGGGGACTCGTCAGCAAGAAGAGGGGGAGGGCGACCACGAGGGTCGCCCCTACGGGATTGTTGTGGGTGTGATTGTAGGTGATGGCGACGAGATTTCTCGGCTGCGCCGCGTTTGGGATGACAGTTGGGGGCGCTGGGTTTTGGGTGGCGTGAGGGGATGAGGGCGACCCGGCGTTCGGCCCTGAGGGGGGAGGGGATCGCCATTGGAGGGAGCGGGATTAGGGACGAGGGTGGGTTGCTGCCTGCGTGGGAACAGGAGTTGGGGAGTAACCCTCACCCCTTGGGCAGGCTATGGACAGGCTCAATGCTCTCTCAGGATTGGAGACTTTTGCGTAACCGCATGTTGCCTTTTTGTTGCGGACGAATGACCCCCATCTCTTCGACAGGCTCAGGACAGGCCTAACCTTCTCCCAGGACGGGAGAAGGGATAAGAGGGGAGTCCTGCCCCGCGGAGGGTTCCTGCTTATGGAGGAATAAAGGGGGGATTTGGGGTTGTGGTATAGTGGGGCGGTTGGAAATGAGACTGTTTGATTTGGAGGTGCCGGGATGCCGGGAGTGCATGATCGTGGGGGTTGGCCCACGGATGAGCCGATTGACCAGGAGGAGCATCCGACGATGGACTGGGAGGTGCGGATGAGCGCGCTTCTTGGGGTGCTGAGGGGTAAGGGTTTGATGCGGACGGACGAGATGCGGCGGGGGATCGAGAGCATCGAGCCGAGCAAGTATGAGTCGATGGGGTACTACGAACGGTGGGCGGAGTCGGTGGAGTCGATTCTCACGGAGAATGGGATATTTACACGGGACGAGATAGACCGGAGGATGGCCGAGCTTTCGGGGAGTGGGGGTTAGTACAGATGGCAAAGGAGCAGCCGAAGTTTGAGTCGGGGGACAGGGTGAGGGTGCGATGTTTGGACGTTCAGGGACACAACCGGACGCCGTGGTTCCTTCGGGGCAAAGTTGGGAGGGTGGAACGGTGTCACGGGGCGTATCTGAACCCGGAGTCGTTGGCGTACGGCGGGTCGGGGGAGCCTGCGGTGCCGTTGTACCTGGTGGAGTTCAGGCAGAGACATTTGTGGGAAGGGTATGAGGGGGCCGAGGGGGACATGCTGATGGCGGACGTTTTTGAGCACTGGCTGGAGCGGGTTTAGAATCAGGGAAGGCCCTTGTATAACCCAGCTATCAGTCCCGCCGCAGCCCTACGATCCTCGCCCCTTAGACAGGCTCAATCCTCTCCCAGGACGGGAGAGGAGGTAAGAGGGATGCGGAGATGACGTTTTGAAAGGGTCTCCAGGACGGGAGAGGAGGAAAGTGGAAGGATGAAGACCGCAAGCCGCCCCGCCGTCGTGGGTTCCTGCATTCGCAGGAATAACGAAGGGGGGCAGAGATGACGAAAAGGTTGAGGCGAGAATGAGGGGGCAGGGATGTGGATTATGCGACAAAGGAGTATAGGAGGAGCGAATGAGCGGATCGCATGGACATGAACATCCAGGGATGGCGCAGGACGAGGAGTTGGGGTATTACGCCCGCCGGGTTCGGGCGATGGAGTCGGTGCTGATTGAGAAGGGGATTGTGAGCGGGGAAGAGGTGGAGCGTCTGGCGACGGAGAGCGAGGCGCGGACGCCGGCGGACGGGGCGCGGATTGTGGCGAGGGCGTGGACGGACCCGGAATTCAGGGGGCGGCTGTTGGAAGACGCCAAGGCGGCGGTGGCGGAATTGGGGTATACGGAGTCGGATGAGCTTCCGGACGTGGTGGTGGCGGAGAATACGGATGGGGTGCATCACCTGGTGGTGTGCACGCTGTGTTCGTGCTACCCGACGTGGCTTCTGGGGAGGCCGCCGGACTGGTACAAGAGCCTGACGTACCGGTCGAGGGCGGTGTCTGACCCGCGGGGGGTGATGCGGGAGTTCGGGTTGGAGGTGGAGTCCTGGGTGGAGGTGCGGGTGTTGGACAGCACGGCGGACATTCGATACCTGGTGCTGCCACAGCGTCCGGAGGGGACGGAGGGGTGGAGCGAGGAGGAGTTGGCGCGGCTGGTGACGCGGGACTCGATGGTGGGAGTTTCGAGGCCTTTGGCGCCGGAGTTGGTTATAGGGTAGTTTGGGGGTTGTGTTGGGGTTCAACCTGATTGGGACGCATGATGTATTTCTCAAGAGGAGAGAATGAATGACGGGATCGAAAGAGTCTGTCCTTTCCAATTGGTTCACGATTGACAATATAGCAGTGGGAAGCAGCGCCGTGGGGGTGGTGGCGGCCGGCACCTGGAACGCTATCGCAATGGTGGCGATTTCCTTCCTGAATGCGATAGGTCTGGTCTCCTTCAGTCCGGTGAACGCCGTTGGGTTTGTCGCCATAGGAGGGGTGAACGCGGTGGATGTGGTGGCTGTAGGGGGTATTAATTCAGTCGGCGTGATATCCATAGGCGGCGTGGGAGCATATGGGGTAATTGCGATAGGCGGTGGCACCTTGAGGAGCGCGTTGCCGCTTTCGTAGGGAGGGGTTTGGGATTTGAGCGTAGCGGTATTGACGGGGGACTCGATGGTGGGGGTGTAGGGGATCATCGTATAGATTTGGAGGACGTCCTCTTGCAAACGACATTCGCCACCGGTGCCAGTGGGCTTTAGTTCACCCCGCGACGGTGGCTGCCGTTGGCCTGCTTCCGGTCAACGCTTTGGTATGCAAGACTATGTGGCCGGGTTCCTGGTTTACGGGCAAGCTGGGTGACTTCGCTAGGGTTGTGTTTGCGCCTCCCCTATTGGCCTATCTCTTGTTATTTGTGAATGGCAGAAACCCCACCGGACAACGGGTGGCATTTGTGGCGGCCTATGTTGGGACTTGCCCTATGGGTGTGGTGAAGACCCGCCGCTTCTTCAAAAAGGCTGGTTCTGCGACTGGCAATGGCGCTGGCAGTGGTGGGGGCGGTGGCGAGCATTGCGAGCAGCGGGACGCCGCCGAGTCCGACTGAGTGGCAATTGGGAGTAACGGGAGATGGGACGGTGATTGTGGAGACGCCGTTTAAGAGGTACTACAGGAGCACGGATGGGGGTGAAACGTGGACGGGCCCGACTTCTGTTGACAGGGAGTCTATTGAGTGGGGATTGTCGGAGGTCAGGACATCCAGAGGGACTTATGGACTGGAGGGTTCGGTGATTGTTTTGACAACGGCTGAGGGTTAAAGGAAGGGGGTCTATGCCTATGGGCATCTGGGCAGGGAAGACAACAGATGGGTGCAAGTATATGGCACGAGGCACATACTAGATGGGCTTACCGGGCTATACGAAGACCCTGATCGGCACGCGATTACGGGACCCGTGAATATGGTGGTGGACGTTGGAGCGGGGAACGTGATTGTGGCGACGGGGATGCGGGGATATTGGTTGTGGACGAGGAGGGGATTTGAGGGGCGTTGCAGTGGGTGAATTTGCCCCGATGAACTTTTCATTCTCTGGCAAGGCGAGACTTTTGACTTCTTTTGAATTCTGGGTTGGGCTGGTGGCATTTTGCGTGCTAATTCTAGGGGTGGCGTTGGTGCTGGCATGTCCGGGGCGTGGTCTGCCTGCCTTATACCTGGGAGATACGCAGGAAAGTACCAGGTGGCTGCGGTAGTTCTGATGCTGGCGTTTATGTTTGGCCTTCCAGGTGGGTGGATCGCGATTCCGCTTGCGTTTGCCTACGATTGGAGATTTGCTTCACTGATCTACAGCCGTTTGCCCGCAGCGGCGATGGTCGGTGCGATTGTGCTACCTCTGGCGCTCTGGTTGATGGGGGTGTTGATTGCAGTCGTAGCATCTGCGGCCTCGTTAATTGGCATTCTGGTGATCTCCTATGCTCTATTCAAGCACCTGTATTACCAGGACGTTGTACCGAGGGGGCCTGTGATGGGTCCGACGGGGGGTCAGCAGGCTTCTACATGGGGGTGATTGGAGGGGATGTGAGGGTTTGGGGGAAGGCTATTTCGGTGAGATTCCCCGGTTGCGGTGCGCTTGGGATGGCGGGTTGGTAGGGGGAACCCTCATCCTAACCTTCTCCAAGGACGGGAGACCCTTGCGTAACTGGTATTTGTGCGTGTCTGCACCCCGGAGTCACCCCCATCCTAACCTTCCCCCATCGAGGGGGAAGGGAAAGATAGGTACCGGCTTTCGAGCGGGTGACGGTTATGCAAAGGTCACCAGGACGGGAGAAGGGATAAGAAGGGAACTTGGCTGGGCTGCGGCGCGGTTGGAATGATGGGTGGGTAGGGGGAGAGGGGGAAGAGGGCGACCACAAGGGTCGCCCCTACGGGGAAAGGAGAGAGAGGGGGGTGGGGGTTAGCCGAGGAGGAGGGAGCGGACGGCTTCGGGGTTGTTCAGCAGGGAGGCGGTGCGGCTGATGGTGTCGGCGACGGCGTTTTCGAGGGGGTCGATGCCGAATCGTTCGCCGTCGGGGTGCATCATGAGGCGGAAGGTGGGAGCGGCGCCGGGGTAGCCGGTGATGGGGATGGTTATTATGCCGTAGTTCTTGAGGAGGAGGAAGCTGGCTGTGACGGAGACTTCGGAGGGGGCGAGGGTGGTCTCGCGGGTGCCGGCATGCTGGAATACAACTTCGGTGAAATCTTCGGCGGTGAGGGCGATGCCGGGGCCGGCCTGATATACGGTGTGGCCGAAGCGGGACTGGAATTTCTTGAAGAGGGTGCGGGCGAGGGTTGATGCGCGCCTGATGGGTGCGGGGTCAAAGGCTTCCATGCCGCGGACCATTGCGACGTAGTGGCCTGACTGGGCCTCGAGGCCGAACTGGAAGGCATGGGCGGAGACCTGTTCCATGAGGTCCTTGTGTCCGACGATGGCGGCGCCGCGGGGGCCGGGGACGTGCTTGTCGAGGGACCAGACGGAGAGATCGACGTCGCCGAGTTGGAAAGTGGGGGGTTCGTCGTAGAAGATGGTGCGAGACATCATGTGGGCATCGTCCATGAAGACAAGCATGTCGCGTTCCTTGGCGAGTTGGATGGCGCGTCGGACCTGTTCGGCGGGGATGTGGTGCTTGGAGGGGGTGAGGGGAGTGATGACGAGCATTTTCCAAGCCCTGAGGGGGAGGTTTTCTTCAAGGTCCTGGATGTTGTCGACTTCTATGAATTGGGCGCCGACGAGTTCGACGGCCTGCTGGACGGAGGGGTGGGAGCGGCCTTCGCCGACGAGGGAGATGACGGAGTCGTCGCGGTTGAGGGCGCCGAGCATGATGGCGAGCATGGCGGAGGTGACGCGGTTGCACATGACGGCGTCGTGGTCGTGAGGGTTGGCGCCGGTGAATTCGATGGCCATTGCTTCGGCACGTCCGAGGAAGTGGGTGTAGTAGGTGAACTGGTTTTCGAGGGTGGGGAGGTCTTCGGGGTCGAGGGGGAAGGCGCGGACGAGGCCGGTCATGTTGTAGATTGAGTCTTTGCCGAGGGAGAGGACGCGTTCTCGGACGAGGCGTCGGCCGTGGGTGGACTTGCGGGCTTCGTCGGAGGAGGAGGCGAGGATCTTGCCGCGGGGGTAGTCCTTGGGTGGGGCTGCGAGGGGGGCATTGGGGTTGTTTTGGTTGGTCATGGCTGGGCCTTTCTTCGTAAGGGGATTATTTGGGGACTATGAAATGAGATTCCTGGTTGTGCTTAAAAGGTCCTGTAGCCTTTCTGTGGACACGAGAGGGGATGAAAAGTGACCTGGCGGATTGAGTTCCACTTGGGACAAAATGGGTTCCTGCCTCCGCAGGAACAAGGAAAGTGTAGAAGGCCCTAACGTCCATAGCAATGACATATGGTGGGGTCAGGAGGTGTGTTGGTCGAAGGCTTGGAGGAGGTCCTGGAGATCGGGGAAGATGTGGGCGTTGGGTTCGTGTCGGTGTTCGGCGACGAGTTGGCCGTTGATACGGACGTCGAATTTGCCGTGTCCGCCGGGGATTAGGGTGAAGGAGCTGATGCGGTCGCCGATGCGGTTGAGGGTGTCGCCGGCCATCCAGGCGGCGCGGAGGGCGTGGCCTCAATCGTGGCAGTATTCGATTTCGATGGCGTGTTTTTGGGGGTTGGGCATGGGGTGGCTCCTCTTGGGGGGATTCTGATGTGAAGTTAAGGGGGATTAAGGAGAGAGTCAAGGGGAGTTGATGTCTGCAGGGCGCAATAACGCGTCGGTGGAATGGAACCAAACACAGTTATTTGGTGGTTACTGAGTCATCGATACCGTTTGGAAAAATTGCCTGTACGATCTGCTTGAATAACATATTCGAAGCGAAGCTCATCATGAGAATGGCCACGAGTGTCGTCCTTTATGCTCAAGAGCTTTGCGGCTGCGTAAAATCCATTTGTGTTTTGAAAGACCACGATCTGTCCGACACGAGGATTCCGTGTACGAGACGTGTAGTTTAGTGATGTTGCATCGACTACTTCTGTGATGGCTGTCAGTTCAAGGGGTGCGATCGCAACACCCTTGATTGATCGGGGATCGTTTAAAACATGAATGCTAGTGTTACTTGCCTTGCTCCAAGCCGTCTCAAACCCCAGAACATCACGACCGATGATATAGCGACCATCGTAGTTGCTGTAGTCGAATATAGCTTCACCAGTGAGAGAAGTCATTCGCGGAGGCGGGACGTTGGAAGCTTTGCCCGCAAAAGATTCCACGCCCAGCTTCTCAGCAATGAGTACCGCAAGTTCGGCAGGTGGGTAATCTTCAACCTGCAGATATTTGATGCTACCAGGTAATCCTGGCACCGGGGCGTGATCGAACCTGACCGGCAGTACGTATTCCTTATGTTCGTGAACGGCTCTACTCAGAGCCGCGCGGCGTTCATGTTGTGGCCAAGCTTTTTCTACCCACTCCTTTGATATGAAAATTACCACGTGGTCCGACCTGTGTTCGTATACAGATTGCAATTCCACGGTCATATCCTTTCCCCACAGGTCAACCTTCTCAAAATCGTCGTAGAAAACACCTATACCTCGTGCCTGGAGCGCCCGAGCAACATCTTCTACATACCATCGCTGCTCTCCAGCAAATGACAAAGCTACTTCGTAGTTTTTCACGCTACAACCCCCTAACGTTCTTGACTTCTTGAGGATTCAAAAGAGTGGATTAGAGAAATCTCAGACATTGATTTCACAGGCTACTACGTTGCCAGGAGGCGAGTTTGACGGCTAGGTCGTCCATGGTGCCGGTGGCTTTGAGGGAGTTGCAGTGTCGGCAGAAGAGTTGGGAGTTTTCCAGGGTGTCAGGGGCCGCCCTTGCTGCGGGGCCAGACGTGGTCGACTTCGAGCATGTGGAAGGCGTAGTGTTCGTTGCAGCCGTTGAAGTTGCCTTCCTGCTGGCCGTAAAGGGTGTGCTTGATTTGGCGTCGGGGGAGTTTGGTGCCGTCGGAGCGTTTTGGGGCGGCGGTGTGGACGGAGAGGATGCGGTCGCGGAAGTCCAGGTTAGTCTGGGCCATGCGGTGTTTGACGAGTTCGAAGGCTTTAGGGGAAGTGCCGATGCCGGGGAGGACTTGGATGTTGTCCGCGGTCCAGATGGTGCGGTTGGCGAAGTTTGGGGTAGGCATGTGGATAGTTTAGACAATTTGGGGGGAGGATGGTAGGAGGAGAGGGAGGGAGTCACCCCCATCCTAACCTTCCCCCGTCAAAGGGGGAAGGAAGA
>CAYQLZ010000034.1:0-20719 GCA_964418665.1 uncultured Dehalococcoidia bacterium
GGGCAGGTTTGAAACCTGCCCCTACCGGGATAGATGGGGGAGGGCGACCACAAGGGTCGCCCCTACGAGGGATTGGAGAGTTGTTTCTGATAGCAGCGGTTTGTGTGGGTGGAGGGTGGGTTCCTGCCTTCGCAGGAACAAGGAGGGGGTTAGAAGGTGGCGATGGGGTTTACGGGGGAGCCGGTGCCGCCGGGGACGACGAGGGGGTTGATGCTCATCATGAAGGTGTAGCGGCCTTCTTCGGCGCAGACCTTCGCCAAAGGTTCGAGGAGGGCGTTGTCGAGGAGAGCGACGCCGTAGGCGGGGATGACGCCGTGGACGGTGTGGGAGAAGCCGTAGTCGTTGGGGGCGGCGTCCATCATGTCCCAGATGAGGATGGCTATATCGTGGTCGCGGATGAAGGGGAGACAGGTGGCGTGGAGGCCGGCACGGGAGGGGCCGCCGCCCCAGTTTCCGTGGTCGCGGGTGTAGGCCTCGCGGCCGCTGTAGACGGCGACGGCGTCGCCCGGTTCCAGTTGGATGCCTTCGGCTTCGAGGATGTCTTCGAGTTCCCAGCCGTGGACGGGTTCATCGAGGGTAACGTAGGGCTTGCCGCGGTGCTTGGGGACGTCGAGGAGGACGCCGCGGGTGAGGATACCTTCGCTCCAAGCGTCGACGGCACCGAACTTGGCGCCGGTGAAGGTAAGCTCTTCTTTGGGGTCGCGACCGTCGAACAGGCCGTCTGGGGTCCAGATGTGGCTGAGGGCGTCGATGTGGGTGGTGGCGGTGCCGTGGTAGGTGATGCCGTAGAAGTCCATGGCGGAGCCCCAGCCGCCTTCGCGGTCGTTGGTGAAGAGGTATTGGAGGGCCGGTCTGGGATTTTCGATGGAGGGTTCGACGGGGAAGGGGCGGCTGAGGGAGACGGCGCGTCCCTTTTGGACGAGCTTTGAGGCGGCGAGGCGCTTTTCGTCGGTGATGAGGTTGAGGGCGCCGGCGCTGGGGTTATCGGGCCAGCGTCCCCAGTTGTTGCGGTCGCGGAGGTAGGAGAGTACATCGTCGCGGGTAGGGAGTTGGCGTTTCATTTCGTTCACCTTTGGGGGGAGTAGCTGGAGATTATCTTAGTCTGGCGGCCAGGGGTTGCGGAATCGGTTCGCCGTCCCCTTCAAGCAGTTCCACGGCAAAAGTAACTACGTCCCGGATGCCCGCAAGTGCTTTCTCCGGGGTCTCGTCCAGATGACTGAGCAGCGGGAATTCGGCGCACAGTCCCACATACTCCTGATCTTCCTCCCACCAGGTAGCTCGATAGGTGTAGCGGTCGACGAAATCAGACATTTGGCTTCTCCAGTTTTGGAAGGGCAGTTCCTATGGTAATGGCACCTGCCTAAGGTGGACAAGGTGTGGGTTCGGGATGCCGGGTAGTGGGAGGTGAGAGAAAGGGAGGAGGCGGCACGTTGTGGGGTTGTAGGTGTTGGTGGGGAGAGGGTTGGCTCCTGCCTTCGCAGGAGCAAGATGGGGGGAGGAGGCGTCACGTTGTGGGGTTGTAGGTGGTGATGGGGAGGGGGTTGGCTCCTGCCTTCGCAGGAGCAAGAAGGGGGTTATTGGCCGGTTTCTTCGAAGAAGCGGCGGGGGTTTTCGATCATGAGGTTGTTGATTGCGGAGTCGGAGACGCCGAGTTCACGCATGTAGGGGAGGACTCCGCGGGTTATCCAGAGGTAACCGTCGGGCATGCCTTCGCCCATCGAACCGACGGGATCGCAGCAGGCAACGCCCTTCACATTCCAGTCGTGGGAGAGCATTATGCGGTCTTCGTAACCGTCGTCGATAAGATCTCGGATGAAGGCGGAGCGGGCTTGCCAGTTGGGGGTTGAGGGAGGGCCGCTGGGGCTGAAGTGGTCCATGCCGAGCCAGGCGCCTTCGGCCATCATTCGCTTGTGGTAGTCGTGGTCGAGGGTGCTGTTGACGTGGCCGATGTAGACCTTGGAGATGTCGACGCCCTCTTCGCGGAGGATTCGGATCTGGTCGAGGCCGACGCGGGAGGTGTGGGGCGTGTGGGTGGTGATAAGGACACCGGTGCGGAGGTGGGTGCGGGCGGCGGCGCGGAGCATGAGCTCTTCGGGCGGGCGGATGGGGTCGTTGGTGGCGACCTTGATGATGCCGGCCTTGATGCCGGTGCCTTCGATGCCATCTTCGATCTCGCGGACCCAGAGGTCGGCTACGGAGTCGGCGGGGATGGGGTCCATCCATTCGAACATGGTCTGATAGAAGTCGTGGGGGATGTAGAGGTGGCTGCCGGTGGCGCAGATGATGTTGACGCCGCTGGCCCTGGAGACGGCCTGGATGAGGGAGACGTCCCTGTCCAGGTCCATGGGGGTGCAGTCCACGAGGGTGGAGACGCCTTCCTGGCGGGCCTGGGTTAGGAGGTCGACGGCGACTTCCTGCACGCGCTGAGTGTTGGTCATCTCCGGGTAGGTGAATCGGAAGCCGGCGGAGCCTGTGGTGATGTGTTCGTGGGTGAGGGTAAAGCCCATGTCGGACGTGTTCAGGGGACCCAGGACGGAGTTGATGACGGCCACTTTATCACCCCCGATGCGGTTTTTGCGGACGGGGCAAGTGTAGAGGAGAAGGGAGGGGCGGTCAAAGGGGGGAGGGGACGAGGCGTCACGTTGAGGGTATGAAGGTGGTGGTGGGTTGAGGGTGGGTTCCTGCCTTCGCAGGGACAAGAAGGAGCGGGGATGATTTCGGCTGTGATAGAATAGCGGCGAGTAATCAGAGGGGTCATGCGCAGCGAAATGAAGGTGTTATACGTAGCTTCCGACAGGCCCGGCGCGGGCAAGACAGTGACCGCCATGGCGCTTGTGGCGGCACTGCGGCAGAGGGGAGTGAAGGTCGGGTATTTCAAGCCGTTCTGCACAGACCCGCACTGTGACGCGGACGTGGATTTCGCGACGGGCGTCGCGGAGGGGCGCAGTGGTTTCAGGGTTTTGAAGCCGGTGGACCTGAGGTTAGAGGCGCTGGCGCATCCCACGCCGGCGGTGGTTGTGGAGCGGGTGGAAGCGAGGATGGCCGAAGCGGCCGGACGCGACGTTCTGGTGGTGGAGGGAGCGAGCTTAAGTGTGGGAGACGAGGACCTTTCGGACATCTCCTATCACGTGGTGCAGGGATTGAATGCGAGGGTGTTGGGGATTGTGGGGTACGAGCCGGGGACATACGTGGAAGGGTTCAACCGGATGTTGGAGACCTTTGGGGAGTCGCTGGCGGGGGTGTTCGTCAACAGGGCGACCAGGCATCGGGCGCATGAAGTTGCAAAGAGCATAGTAGATGGGAAGTCGCTTGGGGTGACGCCGGAAGACCGGTTGATGGTTGCGGCGAGTCTGAACCAGATTGCGGAGGCGCTGGAGGGGAGATGGGTGTGGGGAGAGGAACAGGGGGAGAGGCTGGTCGAACAGTATCTGATCGGCGGCAACCTGATGGACTCCGGGGACAGTTATTTCAACCGGATGGACAAGAAGGCGGTGATTGTGCGGGGAGACCGTCCGGACATACAGCTTTCAGCGCTGACGGGGCCGGTGGTGGGGTTGATCAACACCGGAGGGCACGAGCCTGTGGAGTACCTGCTGCACGAGGTGGAGCAGTTGGACGTGCCCTTGATGGTGACTCCTTATCGCACGGCCGAGGCGGTTGAGGCTTTGGGCGGGGCGCTGAAGGCGGCGGACCCGTATCATCCGGAGAAGATTGCGCGGTTCCTGCAGATGCTTCGGGATTATTGCGATATCGACGCGGTATTGGAGGGAGTGCTCTAGGCCTTCGATTCGCAGAGTGGGCGCGGATGGAGGCGTGGGCGCGGGGGAAGGGCGGTTCGCGGATCGACCCCAGGAGATTCCCAAACGATGGCACGGGCTGATTTTGGGTGGAGGGTGGGTTGCTGGCGTCGGAGTCCCTTGCGTAACTTCGAAGCTTGCCCACCTCGCACCACTCGATTCATCCCCATTCCTTCGAGAGATTTAGGGCGGGCCTAGCCTTTCCCCATCGAGGGGAAAGAGTAAGGGAAGGGAGAGGGCGACCACGAGGGTCGCCCCTACGGGGTTGAGTGTGGGCGGAGGAATGACGGTTATTCGGGGGGATCGAGGATTGGAGAGGAGGTAAGAGGGAGGAGAAAAGGTCTTGTTTGAGAGGGGGTTAGGGTCTAGAATTTTGGTCTACGCTGAAATACTTTGAGGGGGCAGGTGATTGAATGCTGTAGGGACTCATTTGCTGCTTGAGCTGAGGCAGTGCAACCCGCGTCTTTTGGACGACCTAGAGTTCGTGAAGGAGACGATGGTTGCTGCTGCAAAGTTGATGGACGCCCAGATAATCGGGGAGTCGTTTCACAGGTTCAAACCGCAAGGGGTAACCGGGGTTTTGGCGATTGCCGAATCGCATCTGAGCATTCACACCTGGCCGGAGCTGGACTACGCGGCGGCGGACATATTCACGTGCGGGCTGTCGCAGGACCCGAGGGCGGCGGCGCAGGTGATCATTGACAGGATGGAGTCCAAGGACTCTTCGATTCAGATAATCAAGCGGGGCATAGAGGCACCCGCAAGAGTTGCAAGCTCCTGAATCCGGGCCGACCGTGAGCCTGGAAGGGAAGTGGTTCTTCGAGCTCATCACGCCTGATCTGGTGATGATGTACCGGGTGAAGAGCTACGTGTATTCCGGTCAGACGGAGTACCAGTCGGTGGAGATTCTGGAGACGGAGAGCCTGGGACATTCGCTGGTACTGGACGGGAAGACGCAGTCGACGACGTTCGACGAGCACATCTACCACGAGGCGCTGGTGCATCCGGCGATGCTGCTTCACCCCAACCCGCAGTCGGTGTTCATAGGGGGTGGAGGCGAAGGGGCTACGCTGCGGGAGGCGCTGGCGCATCCTCCGGTGGAGCGGGTGACGATGGTGGACCTGGACGCGCAGGTGGTGGAGTTGTCGCGGCGGCACCTGCCCACGCACAGCGCGGGGGCATTCGACGACCCGAAGACGCGCCTGCTGCACGAGGACGCGCGGGGGTATCTGGAGAATACCCAGGACCGGTATGACGTTATGATCCTGGACCTGGTGGACCCGCTGGAGGAGGGCACAGCCTATACCCTGTATACGCGGGAGTTTTACGAGACGGCGCTGGGGCGGTTGAATCCGGGAGGGATACTGGTGACGCAATCGGGGCCCGGAAGCCCGTTGAACCACAAGGAGTGTTTCACGGCGATTGTTCACACGCTTTCGGGGCTGGCGGCGAAGGTGCTACCTTATTCCACGTACGTGGCGTCGTTCGTGACGCCATGGACGTTTACGATGGCGTTGGTGGATGGGGAGGCGAGGACGCCCGAGGGGCCGGAGGATGTGGACGGGTTGATCCGTGAGCGATTTGGGCGGAAGCTGCGGTTTTATGATGGGGAGACGCACCGGCACATGTTCTCGCTGCCGAGCTATCTTCGGGCGGGGATTGAGTCGGAGACGCGGGTGGTAACGGACGAGAACCCGGTGTTTATGGTGTAGGGGGTCTGCCCCTTCCCTTCGGCGGGTTCAGGATGGGTGCGGGAGGGCGACCACAAGGGTCGCGCCTACGAGGGAGGGGAGGGTTGGTTCTGATAGGAGCGATTTGTGTGGGCGGAGGGGGGTTGTGCCTTCGCAGGAACAAGGGGGCAATTACCCTCACCCAACCCTCTCCCAGGACGGGAGAGGGTGAGACGGTCACGGAGGAGGGAAGTTCGCGAATCGCGCCTACGCGGGAGGGGAGGGTTGGTTCTGATGGGAGTGATTTGTGTGGGCAGGGAGTGGGTTCCTGCCTTCGCAGGAACAAGGGGGAAATTACCCTCACCCAACCCTCTCCCAGGACGGGAGAGGGTAAGACGGTCACGGAGGAGGGAAGTTCGCGAATCGCCCCTACACGGGGAGAAGAGTGGGAGGGGTTCTGGATTACGGGTTTGGCCGGAGTGACGGGGGTAGGCGCGGATCACCTGCCTCCCGTACGGGATTGGCTACTTCCAAAGCGAGTTTCCATGCCTTAAGTTGTTACCCATGTCCCCGGTTTAACTGTTACCCAGGTCCCGGTTGCACAGAGGGGGAGTGGGGGTTAGGGGTTCCAGCGGTAGGTGGCAATGTCTGAGGAACGAATCTCGAAGTGCTTGACCCAGTATTCGCCGGCGTATAGGTGGTCGGCGGCGCGGGCGTTGGCGTGTCGCTGAGGGCTCTTGTCGTAGGCTTCGACTTCGTCCTTGGTATCCCAGAAGGTTATGGAGATGCCTTCGTCGGGGTTTTCGGTGCTGCGGAGCAGTTGACGGCCGCTGAAGCCGGGCATTTTCTCGCCCAGGGCCTGGATATTCTCGTTGTAGTGGGCTTCGTATTCGTCCCACCTGCCGGGTTTGATCTTTCCCCAAAAGATTCTTACGTACATTTTTCTTTCCCTTTGCAAAGTTTCTGTTTCTCAGAGTCATCTCGCCAAGAGGGAGGTGACAGTTGATTTAATTGTTCGTCTGTGATCCTGCTCAGGCCGTTTCGACGTCGGGGTCGAGGAGGAGGCAGGGTTCGCCCCACTGGTCGGGGCTGTTCAGGTCCCAGGGTTCCTTATTGCCGGCGGGTTTGAGCCGGATGCCCTCGTCGCCGCCGAAAATGAGGGTGACGGCGCCCTCGCCGGAGTCTGCAACGAGGACGGCGTGGGCGGGGCAGGGACCGTTGGCGGACCAACCGGTGACGCTGCAGATGACATCGTCGCCCATGGGGTCGGGGGCATCGACGGTGGCGATCGTCCGGAGGGGGCCGAGGGTCTGGAAAATGCGGTGGAGGGGCCAGCAGTTATCGTTGTCCTCCACCTCCACGTCGACGTATCCGGGTTGGGGCTGTTGCATAGTTCAAAGTTACCATTGGGCAGGCGTCAAGTCTAGCGAGGGGGGTGGCAGCATTGACAGTCAGGCGGGGTCGATGCTAGACTGCGAAACGAGTTGGCAATCTGACAAAGAGACTGCTAAAACGTAACAAACGGAGTGAATCACGGTGCCCCGCTACGATTACGAATGTCTAAGTTGCAGCCACGTATTCGAGATGAAGCAGAGCTTCAGCGACGAGCCAGTGGCGGATTGTCCGGAGTGCGGCAGCCGCTCCCGGCGCAAATTTCACGCCGTACCCGTGATATACAAGGGGTCCGGCTTTTACACGACGGACTACGCCCGCTCCAGCCTGAGGGCCAACGGAACGGGTTCGAGTGGTTCCGATAGCTCCGAGAAGAAGGAGAAGTCGGAGTCCAAGTCGGAGAAGAAGGACGCTTCCAAGTCGAGCGCTTCCGAGAGCAAGAAGGGCTCAGACAGCGCGGTTTCCAGCGGCTCCCGCTCGGAGGACTAGCGTCCGGTGCGGGCCCTGCTCCAACGGGCAGCGGCAGCCTCCGTTTCCATTGAAGGCGAAGTCGCCGCCAGCGTAGGCCGCGGGTTAGTTGTGCTTCTGGGGGTGGCGAGGGAGGATGTGGAGGCGGACGCCGAATACGTGGTGAGTAAGGCCGTGAACCTGCGGATATTCCCCGACGAAGCCGGGCGTTTCAACCTGTCGGCTTTGGACGTGGGAGCCGAGGTGCTGGTGGTGAGCCAGTTTACTCTTTATGCCGCCACCCGGAAAGGGAGGCGGCCGGACTTTTCGGGGGCGGCGCGGCCGCCGTTGGCGGAGGGGTTGTATGAGCGGACGGTGGAGCTTTTCCGGGAGACGGGGCTGCGCGTAGAGACGGGGAGGTTCGGGGCGTTGATGACGGTGAGCATTGAGAATCACGGGCCTGTGACGATAATGTTGGACAGCGCGGACCGGCTGCGACCGAGGAGGGGTTAGGGGCAGCTGCGTTTCGGCAAGTTTTGCAGAGAGGGACTTGGGGGAGGGGTTTGGCGATTTGTGGGGGACGTTGTCGGTGGAGGGAGGGGGTTTGTAAGGCCTTGGCCCGCTTCGATTTCTCGCAACATGTCCTCGATGTCGGCGGTAGGAAGCGCGTGTCTAGAGGCATTGATGATGGCTCGCAGCCTGGCGTCCATATTCAGTTGACCGCGCCTTTCCCGTCGCAGTGCCTGACGAACCCACTCGGAAAGGGTGATGCGTTGTCTATGGGCGATTTGCTGATTGTCAACGTATTCGCCCTCATCCAGGATGACTTGTATTCTTTTAGTCATTTCAATAATTCATGTGCCTAATTGATTATGAGTCAATATCAGGTGGCGAGGGGGACCACAAGGGTCGCAGCAGCTGGGGCTGGGAGGGAGTCACCCCCATCCCTTCGACAGGCTCAGGACAGGCCAAACCTTCCTTCATCGAGGGGACTTTTGCATAACTGCAGACTGCCCGCTTCGCACCGCCGAATCGCCCCCATCCCAATCTTCCCCCATCAAGGGGGAAGCGGTTTTGAGGAGATCGAGAGAGGGTTACGCAAAGGTCTCCATCGAGGAGGAAGAGTGAAGAGGGGTGGGGGGGTTAGAGGTGGAGGGGGGATGAGTCTTTGGATTGTTGGTTTGCGGTGATTTTGCCTCTTATGCGGTCTCTGAGGCCAGTGACTATGAGGACCACCAGGAAGATGAGGGCGGCGAATAGGACGACGCTGGCTCCGGAGGATACGTCGACGTACCAGCTAACGTAGATGCCGGCGAGTCCGCAGAAGGCGCCGAGGGTGGTGGAGATAATGAGCATCTTCTTGAAGGAATGGGTGAGGAGGCGAGCGATTACGGGTGGGATGACGATGGCAGCGGCGATGAGGGTGACGCCAACCACCTGCATGGATACGACGATGGTGGCGGCGAGTACCAAGGAGAAGAAGGCGTCGACCCACCCTGTGGGGACGTTGTAGAAGCGGGCGGCATCGGGGTCGAAGGTGGTGAAGATGAGCAGCTTGTAGCCAGCGAAGAAGAAGAGGAATGCGAGGGCGGTGACTATTACGATGGCCAGCAGATCTCCCTCGGAAACGCCGAGCATGTTGCCGATGAGGGCGGCTTCGAAGTCACGGGTGAAGGTGTTGTAGCGGCTGATGATGGCCACTCCAAGGGCGAAGGAGGCTGTGGTGACGATGCCGATGGCGGAGTCGGTGGCGATCTGACGTTTGCGGGTGGCGAGGATGATGAGCAGGGAGGAGACGAAGCCCCAAACGGTGGCTCCGATGAAGAAGTTGATGCCCATGACGAAGCTGACAACGGCGCCGCCAAAGACGGCGTGGGAGAGGCCGTGGCCGATGTAGGCCATGCGGCGGAGGACGATGTATACGCCGATGAGTCCGCAGAGGGCGCCTACGAGGGTTGTGGCTATGATTCCTTTTACGAAGAAGTCGTAGCTAAAGGGTTCCAGCATCTTTTATCCTTGGGGAGTGAGAGATGGGGAGAGGGTGGGTTTCTGCCTGTGGGAAGACTTGCGTGGCTTTGTACTGCGCTCCTTGAACCACCGGAGATACCCACATGGAGGAGAGTTTTGCGTAACTGACATTTATGCGTGTCTGCACCTCGGAGTCACCCCCATCCCTTCGACAGGCTCAGGACAGGCCTAACCTTCCCCCATCGAGGGGGTAGGGAAAGATAGGTCCCGGCTTTCGAGGGAGTGACGGTTGTGCAAAGGTCTGCGGGTGGGCATAGAGTGGGTTCCTGCCTTCGCAGGAACAAGGGAGGGGGCGACTCGCAGGCGCTTGATGTCGTGGAGGAAGTGCGCCGGGCCGGCCCGATGGTCACGCCAACGACCCTCACTTTAATCCCCTCCCAGGACGGGAGAGGAGGTAAGAGGGGGGAGGTAAGAGGGGGAAGAGTGGGGGAGGGGGTGGGCATCAGGGGAGCTTGGGGGTGTGGGCCGGGTCTGTGGATTGTTCGGGGTTAGCGCCGTTGAAGCGGTGGGGGCTTTCGGCGACCAGGGTCATGTCCATGTACTTGATGACGGGCATTTCGGCGTTGTAGGTGAGCTTGAAGGTTTCGGGGGTGAAAACTTCAGAGGGGGGGCCACTGGCCAGGATACGGCCATTTAGGCAGACGACCCAGGGGAGATGGGCGGCGACGGCGTTAATTTCGTGGGTGGTCATGACGATGGTTACGCCCTGGTGGTTGAGTTCGTGCAGGAGGTGGAGGAACTCGTCCCTGGTCTTGATGTCGATGCCCGCTGTGGGTTCGTCCAGGAGGAGCAGGCCGGGGTTGCTGACCAAAGCCCTCGCCAGGAAGACGCGCTGCTGCTGACCGCCGGAAAGCTGGCGGATGTGGCGCTTACGAAGGTCTTCGATTCTGAGGCGTTCGAGCATACGGTGGACGAGTTCGCGGTCTTTGGTGCGGCTCCAGGGAAAGAAGGGGTTGGACATGGTGAGTCCCATCATGACGGTTTCCTCCACGGTGACGGGGAAGTTCCAGTCGATGGCATTCAGCTGGGGGACGTAGCCAATGCGGGGTTTGCCATTTGCGGTGGAGAGGCCTTGCACCTTCACGTCCCCTCCATAGAGGTCCACGGCGCCGAGGATGGCGCGGAGCATGGTGGTCTTGCCGGAGCCGCTGGGGCCCAGCAGTCCAACGAAGGCTCCGGGCATGAGCTTGAGGTCGACGTCATGGAGGACGGTGTGGCCATTGTAGCCGCAGGTGACGCCGCGAAATTCGACAGCGGCGTCACCCGAGGGGGACTTATGGGGAATGGGATGAAGCATGATTCCCCGGCCTACTGGGGGTAGACGGCGTCGCTTTCGCCTTGGAATACGGGACTGACGTCGAAGCCGTCCAGGGCTGAGGGATCGCCGCCCAGGGAGGAGACGATGATCCGGGTGTTGGTGACCATCATGCCCAGATAGCTGTGCAGGGGATCGCCCGGGGCGCCGGGGAGGTCATCGTCGCGAAGCTGGTCGACGAAGTCGGCGCCGCCTTCGGTGGCGATCTGCTCCATAACGTCGCTGGGGAAGACTTCGGAGCCGAAGATGGCGGGGACGTTGCTCTCCCTGACCTGGTCGATGAGGCCGGCCACCTCTCGGGCGGAGGGCTGGCTGAAGTCGGAGGGTTGGATGGCGCCGATGATTTCCATGCCGTAGCGGGGGGCAAAGAAGGGGAAGGAGTCGTGGTAGGTGAGGAGCTTGCGATTGCCGGGGGGCACGGTGTTGACGGCGGCTTCAATGCGGGTGTCCAGGTCAAGGATGCGAGTCCTGAACTTGTTGTAGTTTTCGTTGAAGTAGGCGGCGTTGTCGGGATCGTGGGCAGAGAGACGGTCCTTGACGATTTCGGCGTAGCGGAGGGCGAGGAGGGGAGCGGTCCAGAGGTGGGGATTGGGGTGGCCGCCCTCTTCGGGGAAGGAGAAGTCGAAGACCCACTGGTCCCTGGTGATGGCTTTGTCCGCAAGGGTGAGGATTTCCGCATCGTCCTGCTTGCTGGCGCGGGCCATTTCGAGGAAGGGTTCCTCGAGGAAGAGGCCGTTGAGGATGATGAGGTCGGCGTCTGCGAGGATGCGGGCGACGGAGGGGGCGGGTTCGAAGGTGTGGGAGTTGGTGCCTTCCGGCACGACGCCTTCCAGGGAGATGCGGTCGCCGCCGATGTTCTCCACGATATCTGTGATGGGGGAAACGGAGCTTGCTACACGCAAGGGGGCGTCGGATTCGTCAGGCAAGGGGGCGTCGGATTCGTCAGAATCGCCGGCGCAGGCCTGGGCGAGGATGAGCAGCAAGGTGGCGAGGATGATTGGAATTATCTTAGCAGGCATGGTCGAGATTTATCACTCCTTGAAGATATTGCCAGCCGGGGTGTTGCAGCCGGAGCAGATACCGGTGACGGTAAAATTGTCGAGGTCCGGTTCGAAGTTGAACTCGGAAGTAAGGGTGTTACGGAACTCGACGAGATAGTCCGGGGCGAGGTCGAAGGCGCCGCCGCAGGCGCGGCAGACCATGTGGTGGTGGGGGGCTTTGGGGTCTGTGATTTCGAAGTGGAGGCGGTCGCCGATGGCGACCTCGGTGACAACGCCCATACGCCTATAGAGGTGGAGGGTGCGGTAGACGGTGGCGATGTCTATGTAGGGGTAGGACTCCTTGGCCTTGCGGAAGACTTCGTCCACGCCCATGTGGCCGCCGCCCTGGGAGACGGCGTTGAGGATGAGGAGGCGCTGGGGGGTGAGGCGGACGCCTTTGCTTCTAAGTTGATTCAGGATGTCTTGCTGGGCCATGTTGCAATTCTATTTTCCTGCAAACGGTTGCGAGTGCCTATGTTATCACTTGGCGAGGGGTTGTCAAGGGTTGGGGGGTCAACTGCATTGAGCGTTGCTGGGTGACGGCTGGCTGCGGCGAATGGGAGGGGGTTGTGGGGTTGTTCGGCGGCCGTTGCATTTTGGGTTGACGGGATACCCTCACCCAACCCTCTCCCAGGACGGGAGGGGGGTAAGATGGGGACGGAGGAGGAGGGGAGTTCGAGAATCGCCCCTACCGGGGATGGGTAGGTTGGCGATGGTTGGAGAGATTTGTGTGGGTAGAGAGTGGGTTCCTGCCTTAGGAGGAACAAGGGGGGAATGACCCTCACCCAGCCCTCTCCCAGGACGGGAGAGGGTAAGTCGGGGACGGAGGAGGAGGGGAGTTCGAGAATCGCCCCTACCAGAGAGATGGGAGGATTGGCGTTGATGGGAGTGATTTGTGTGGGTAGAGAGTGGGTTCCTGCCTTCGCAGGAACAAGGGGGGGAATACCCTCACGGGACGCAGGCTGTCAACCGTCGAAGGAGCGGCGTTGGCGTTTGGCCTGGCGCATGAAGTGCCTGAGCATTGAGCCGTCGAAGCCGAGGGCGGAGGCGTTCCGGGCGGCTTCCTCGGCATCGGCGTCCTGGCCCAGGTAGGAGTGGGCGATGGCGGCGATGGCGTAGGCGGAGGGCCACTGGCTATTGAGTTCCAGAGCCTTTTCGACGTCATCCAGGGCTCGCCTAGGCTGACCGAGGTCGCAGAGGGCGGCGGCGCGGTTGTTGTAGGCGTCCAGGTGGTTGGGGTTCAGGCGGATGGCGTGGGTGAAGTCGTCGACGGCGGGGAGGTGTTCCTTGAGGTGGACGTAGGCGAGGCCGCGGTTGTAGTATGCCTCGGCGTTGGATGGGTCGAGGCGGACGACCTGGTCGAAGTCACGGATGGCGGCGATGGGTTCGACGAGCTGGCCGTAGACAACGCCACGCCGGTAGTAGGAGCTAGCGTCGTCCGGGTCTTGTTCAATGGCGGCAGTCAGGTCCCGGACGGAGCGGTGGAGGTTTTCGATTTCGTTCGGGGCGTTATCGTTTGACTGGGAGGGTTGCATAGGAGTAAGGGGTAGAAGAGATGAGAGATCGGGGAGCCGGGATTTGAACCCGGGGCCTCTACGTCCCGAACGTAGCGCGCTGCCAAACTGCGCCACTCCCCGAAGAATGGGTCAACGTGACAATTGTAGCCGTCAGAGGGCGGATGCGGCAAGGGCGGGGTGGGGAAGTTGGGGGTATTGGGGGAGAGACCAACCCGCGCCGCACCACCGCGATTTCCTGTTTTCGCGGAAATGACAGGAACGCAATGGTCTGGGCCTAGGGGAAGGGATAATCTGATTCTCGGCACCTGCCGAAATGACGGCTTGCAGAAGCCCTCCGGGATTAGCGGACGACCTTAATGGGTAAGCGGGTTGACAGGGAAAACCCTCGATGCTACCTTATCGACCACTTGAGAGTGCCTCTAGAAGTTGAGGAGGTACGAGTCATACCCTCGGGAACGGATCCCAGGGTCAGTCCCAAACTTCTACACGCATAGGAGGAAATATGTCGACTTTACCCAGCAAACTTCTTAGAAAGAGTGCGCTTCTGGCCTTACTCGCCGCGGCGTCGCTGGCACTGATAATAGTAGCCTGCGGCACTGACGACGACGAAGACGAAGCTGCCGCGCCTGCTGCTACAGCGGCGCCTGCCGCCACGGCAGCGCCGGCAACCGCAGCGCCTGCGCCGACAGCGGCACCGACGGAGGCGATGGAGCCTGAACTGGTGAGCCCGAGGCTCATCATCTCGATGGCGGCGCCCGCCCACCAGGTGAGGCTGCCGTACATGACCTTCCAGAGCTCCAGCGGACCTCTGCACAACCTGTACGACTATATGGTCGGCAAGGACCGGAAGACTGCCGAGGTGGAGAACACCCACCTAGCGGAGTCCTGGTCCGTGGATGATACCGCCAAGGTCTGGACCTTCGAGATGAAAGAAGGCATCCCCTACTACATGAACGGGGAAGCCAGCGACATCATGTTCGACCCGGTAGACATCCGGTGGACATGGCTGCTGCAGGCGGGCACCGAGTCCGAACGGTCAAACAACTTCGGTACCTACAGGCCCTGGCTGGCCAGCGAAGACGGCAGTGACATTGTCATCAACGGCAACACAGTCACCTTCAACCTGGACATCGTTCACCCGGACATGAACGTGTATGTGTCCGAGGACTGGACCTACGGCCTGATCAGCAAGGAGTACTGGGACCAGGTAGGAGGCGAAGACGGCTACATTGACCATCCCATCGGCATGGGCGCGTTCAGCTTCGTGGAGTACATAGACAACCAGCACTTCCTGCTGGAGAAGAACGTAGACCACTACCGACAGGAGCCCTACTTTGATGAGCTCATGTTCCTGTGGAACAAGGAGCCGGCGACAATTCAGGCCCAGCTTTTGACGGACGAGGTACACATTGGCGTGCTGCCCACGGACCAGCATGAGCTGGTTGTTTCCCAGGGCTTGAAGATAGCCAAGAGCACGCTGCCCAGCTTCCACATGTGGGGAACGATACCCTACTATCAGCCCGTAGGCTTCAGGGATGATCCCACCCCCAACTTCGACGACACGGTCCCGACGCGAAACGTGAAGGTAAGGGAGGCCCTTAACATCTCCATCGACCGGGCGCTGATAAACGAGTCCTTCTTCAATAACGACGCCATACCCAGCGCGGTTTCGCACATGGCGGAGTGGTGGGACTTCTTCCAGGACCGCTGGGCGCCCTATCCCGGTCCCGACGGCAACACCGGCGCGGCCGGTGGATGGCCATATCCATACGATCCGGAGAGGGCCAAGGAGCTTCTGGCCGAGGCCGGCTATCCCAACGGGTTCGAACTTGACTTCTTCGCGCCCAGCGACCTGGGCGGCTTGCCGGAAATCCCGGCCGTTGGCGAAGCCATAACGGCCATGTGGGAAGAAATCGGCATTAAGGTCAACCTGACGGTTTCCGAGTACGCTCCCGTACAGTCCATGTTCAGCGACCGTGCCCTTAACGGAAAGGTCTCCCTGATTCGCTGGTCACTGAACCCGCCGTCGGCGGGGATGGGCTGGATCTGGTATGAGGCATCCAGGCCCTACTATGAGTACCAGTTCATCACCGACTGGAAGCGGAACGTGGACACGATTGCCGACCCAGACACCCGAGTGGAAGAGTTCATCAGGCTCGGCGACTTCTGGCACGAAAACTACCTGAGCATTCCGTTGCTGTGGGTATTCGGCAAGGCGGTGTACAATCCGTCAGTGCTGGAGGGATACGAAACGAGCCACGTGCACTTCGGTCCTGTCCGGTACCACGAGTACACGGTTCCCGTCTACAAGTAGCAACCAGCTACTTCACGAGTAGATCGATACAGATAGACACGGCCCCCACGAGGGTGGGGGCCGTGTCTCAGCAAGACTGGGTACGGCGATAAGGAGGCAGAGCCATGAATGAGCCAACCGTAGATCGTACCGATATTCAATCAAGCAAACAAACTCCCGATCCCGACAGAGGTCAAATGGCAGTGGCAACTCGGCGACTTCTACGTGGTGGACTGGCCTTTCTGCTCCTAGCTTCGATGCTTGCCGGAACTCTGTTACTGGCGGGGTGTGGCGGAGGGGACAGCGACGATGGGGATTCAGCGACACCCGAGGCGCAAGCGACACCCGAGGCGCAAGCGACACCCGAAGTCGGAGAAACGGCCACAGCTGCCGCTCCAGCCGGCGGCGGGTTGACACCCACCGGAACCTTCACGGAGGAGGACCTGATCCTACCGGAGCAGTGGGAGTCGTTCGAGGTAGAGTTGGTTGCAGGAGATTTCGTGAGGGCCACCTACACATCAAAACCCAAGGCGGTCGGCGGATTCGCCGAATCCGGCGCATTGGGCAGACCGGGGCTCATCTTCAACGTGAACGACCCGGTCGGCGACTCAATATACCGGGGAGAACAGATAGCAGACGGTGGTTCGGAGTTCACCGCAGAGTTGAGCGGGACCTACCAGTTTACCTTTTTCAACCCGGTGGTGAGGAACCTGCAGGAAGTGGTTCTGGAGTACACGATAAACCCGTAGGGGTTTCGGGCGGCGCTTTCCTGAAATTCACATCGCCTTGGCGGTTGCCGGATAATCCTCAAATTGGGGGCGGCGACAGTCGAGGCGGTTTTGGTTTGGGTCTATGGGGTTTTGCAGTCTCTAATCGTGTCTTTGGAGACCTTTGCTTAACTCCAAAGTGCATCCTACGTGCCACGGGGATCACCCCCATCCCAGCCTTCCCCAATCGAGGGGGAAGGGATAATCTGGATTCCGGCTTTCGCCGGAATGACGTTTTTTCAAAGGTCTCCCTACGTGCGGATGAGGGATGAGATTTTTTCGCCGATCATGATGCAGGTGGCGTTTGGGTTGACGCGGACAACGTCTGGCATGATGGAGGCGTCGGCCACGCGGAGGCCTTCGAGTCCGTGGACGCTGCCGAATTGGTCGACGACGGCCATGGGGTCGGAGGCGGGGCCCATTTTGCAGGTGCCGGAGGAGTGGTGGCCAGTGGTGACGTTCTCCAAAATCCACTGATTCAGTGCGTCTTCCGACGACATCTCGTTGTCGTTGGGAGCGACGCGATGGGCCAGGAGGGACTTCATGGCGGGGCTTTCGGCCAGTTCGATGGCGAGATGGACGCCTTCTCGGACGCGATCCAGGTCCCACGGATTCTGCAGGTAGTTGTACTCCAGATGGGGAGGCGCGGTAGGGTCGGTGGAGGTGAGGGTCAGGCGACCGGCGCCGCGGGCGTATTCGAGGCAGGCGCTGAGGCGGGTGTGGGGGTGACCATCGAAGACCCAACGGTTATCGACGCTGATGGACATGTCGTGAGGGGTGTCGGAGCCTGTGGCGGTGTAGCGCAGGAAAACGAGGCTGAGGACGGAGTCTTTCGGGGTGTTTGAGGCGTCCCGGTAGATGACGCCGGACACGGGATGATTGCGGAGGTTGCGTCCCACGCCGGGGAGATGGTGCTTTGTCTCGATGCCCATTTCTGAGAGGTGGTCTTCCGGGCCAATGCCGGAGCGCATGAGCAGCATGGGGGAGCCGAAGGCGCCGGCACTGATTATTGTTTCGCGGGCATAGACTTTGTAGGTCTGGCCATCGCTGATGGCCTCGACGCCGACGGCGCGATTTCCTTCCATGAGCAGCCGGTTGACCAGGGCGTTGCCGCGAATGGTGAGGTTGAGCCTATGCCGGGCTGGATCGAGGTAGGCCATCGAGGTGTTGACGCGGAGGCCTCCGACGTTGCTGACGGGGTAGATACCGACGCCGGCGGCATCGGGGAGGTTCATGTCGGGGCTTTCGGGGAAGCCGCGGTCGATGCAGGCCTGATAGAAGGCGCGCAGGTTTGGTTCCCATTCGGATTGGGGGATGCGTCGAACGGGAAGGGGCCCCTGTTTGTTATGAAAGTCGCCGCCGAAGTCCAGGTCTCGTTCGATACGAAGATAGGAGGGCAGCACCTTCCGGTAGGACCATTCCGTGTTGCCCCAGGCAGCCCAGGAGTCGAAGTCGTGGGTGGCGCCACGGAGGAAGATAGAGCTGTTGATGGTGCTGGTGCCACCCATGGCGCGGCCGGAGGGCATGAGCATGGGTTCGGTCTTCTGAGGGTTGGCGCGGGCCGGGTAGTTTCGGACGTGAGGGTCCTCCAGGCCGGCCATGACGTGGTAGCCGCGGGCTAGGAGTTTCGGGAGACGCTCGGCGTCGGGGTAGTCGGGGCCGTCCTCGAGGAGAAGAACGGAGCAGTTTGGGTCCTCGGAAAGCCTGGCGGCAATGGGTGCTCCGGCGGAACCGGCACCCACAACTATGACGTCGTATTGCAAGGGACGAACCTCCAGCGCAGTGTGGATTAGGGGGTAATTTTAGCATTGGAGGGGGGAGGTGGGGGAGAGAGGGGGACTGCGTTGATGGGGCAGAGTTGGTTGTGGGTAGGGTGTGGGTTCCTGCCTACGGAGGAACAAGGGTTGGGGGGACCCTCACCCCGTCGGCAAGCTCAGGGAGGTTCAACCTTCCCCTGCCAAGGAGACCTTTAGGTAATTGTTGATTGCATCCTTCTCACCACCGGAAAGACCCTCACCTCAATCCTCTCCCAGGATGGGAGAGGAGGTAAGAGGGGGGGTTAGGAGTTTTTGCGGTTCTGGGCTTCTATGCGGGTGAGGATGTCCCGGATTTCGGCGAGGAGTTCGTTGGCTACGGTTGGGGTTGCGGCGAGGGCGGCGGCGGTGGGGGTGGTTTCTGCGCCACCTTCGAGGACGAGCTGTCGCTGTCGGAGGATGGCGTCTCGGAAAGCGATTGCGTCTACGACGCCGACGAGGTCGCCTTCGCTACCAGCGTTCTGACCTGACTGGCCAGCGGTTTCCACCTTGAGGCCGCGTACCCCGCAATAGCGCATCCAGGGGTCGTCGTGGAGACGGACGTCGGTGACCCGATTAAGGGGGATGGTGGCCTCTTTGCGGAAGAAGACGCCCTTGTTTATCTGGATGGCGTTGGTGGTGAGCCTGGCGGACATGCGACGGAGACTTTCCGGGGCGAACCAGCGAGCGAAGAGCAAGCCGAAGGGGATGAGTGGGATGCCGACCACGGAAATTATCATGACGAAGATAATGACCCCGGCGGTGTGTTTTTTCACCATAGGGTCGAATTGGGCTTCCAGGATGGTTTCGCCGGTAACGTCGGTCGAGCCGTTCATCGCGGGACTCCTTTCTCAAGTGGTGGATAAAATTGGATTCCGGGTTTCCAGACAGAGTATGAGGGATGAAGATGGCGTTATGCAAAGAGTGTGGACTTAAGCCCAGTACGGGTTGCCGGCTTGGTAGGAACAAGCGAATGAGCGCGGAGGGGCGTCGGCAAAGGGGACGGTTGAGAGATTACTCAATACGCTGCGCTCCGTTGAGTATGAATTGAAGGATGGAGTGGGAAAGGGTCCAGGATGGACGTCAGTACATCATGGCGCCGCCGGCAACGGGGATGGAGAGGCCGGTGAGGTAGTCGGACTGGCTGGAGGCGAGGAAGGCGGCAACGTCGGCGACATCGTCGCCACTGGCCACGCGACCGAGGGGAATGACTTCGGCCCGTTCGGCAAACATGCGGGTCCGGACATCTTCTGTGGACTCGTCCCCAATTGCGAAGGCGGCTGCGATGCCGGTGATCCTTTCGGTTTCGACGAGGCCGGGACAGATGGCGTTTACGTTTATGCCGAAGGGGGCGAGTTCAAGGGCAAGGGACTGGGTGAATCCGATGAGGGCGAATTTGGAGGCGCAGTAGGCGGCGTAGCGGGCGATACCCTGCTTTCCGGCGCCGGAGGAGATGACGATGATTTTACCGCCGCGGCCGGAGCTGAGCATCTGGCGGGCGGCGGCGCGGGAGCAGAGGAAGGTGCCCTTTACGTTGACTCGCTGAACGGCGTCCCATGCTTCTTCTTCCAGCTCGATGACGGGGACCCGGTCGGGACCGGCGGCGGACCCGGCGTTATTTACGAGGATGTCGATGCGGCCGAGGTGGTTGGCGGTCTCATTCAACATAGCGTCGACCTGGGCAGAGTCTGAGACGTCTGCGATGATGCTTATGGAGCGGCGGCCGATGCTTCGGATTTCGTCGACAACACTGTGGACGCCGCGCCAGCCGTCGTTGGCGGAGTGGGGATTGGAGGTGACGTCGTTGACAGCGACGTTGGCGCCCTCGCGGGCGAGGCGGAGGGCTATGGCACGGCCGATGCCCTGCTGGCCACCGGCACCTGTGACGAGAGCGACTTTTCCATCCAGATTGTACATAGCAGCCTCTACCAATGGCCGAGGGTCTGGCAGTTGTCACTGAATGTTACACCCTGGGAGTATATCTCATCAAATGGAAGGAAGCGAAGGGGGAGGGGGTTCTGGATTCCGGCTCTTGTAGGAGTGGGGAGGTGAGTTGAGGGGTGTAACCCATGTCCCCGGTCTGTACACCCCATGAAGGAGGAAGAGGATACCCTCACCCAGCCCTCTCCCAGGACGGGAGAGGGTAAGATGGGGGCAGAGGTGATGGTGCCTCCTGAGGACATTCGGGCATAAAGGGTAAGGGCGACCCTTGTGGTCGCCCTTACATGGGGGATGTACGCAACGTTGGAGGTGGGAGAGGATTACATCATGCGGGCGATGATCTTGTCGGCCTGATCCCTGGTAATGCCGAGGGAGCGAAAGCCGAGGGGACCGCCCTCACGCAGGACGGGCTCCTGACCATCGAGGGTTGGGGCCTCTCTCTGGAGGAAGATGCCGGTGTAGATGGTGTCGCCCCAGATCATGGCCTTCTCGCAGGCGGCCTTCCAGTCGGAAGTGTCGTGGCCTTCGTCTTCCAGCTTCTTGACACGGTCCTTGAAGAAGGGATGGGTGTTGTCCTTGTTGAAAGTGACGCAGGGGCTGAAGACGTCGATGATGGAAAAGCCTTTGTGCTGCATGCCCTTGATGATGATTTCGGTCATGTGGCGGATATCTCCGCTGTATGCGCGGGCCACGTAGGTGGCGCCGTTCATGATGGCGGA
>CAYQLZ010000035.1:0-19887 GCA_964418665.1 uncultured Dehalococcoidia bacterium
CCCACACAGCCACCCCCAACCACACCCCCCATCCAAACCATGCTACCCTTAACCACCATGCACCAACACAACCTGACCCTCACCCCCACCCCACCCTACAGTTTCCGCCTCACCATGGAGCACCTCGCCTCCTTCGGCACCGGCGCCCGCGTCAACATCTTCGATGACGGCCAATACTCCCGGCTCCTTCACGTCGATGGCAATCTCATCCTCGCCCACGTCCGCTCCGCAGGTAAAATCGAAGACCCCCGCCTCCATGTCACCGTACAAGGCGCAGGTCTGACTGATACTACCCTCCACCAGGTCAACACCATCCTCAAGCGGGTCCTAGGCGTCGACACCCCCCTCGCCGAATTCTACGCCGCCGCCCGACACGACCCCATCCTCTCCCCTCTGGTCGAAAATCTCTACGGTCTCAAAATCAGCCAGACCCCCACCGTCTTCGAAGCCTTCGTCCAGTCAATCTTCAGCCAGCAGATAGCCACAAACGTCGCCCGAATCATCGGCGCTCTGCTCCTCGAAAACTACGGCAACACCCTCACCCACGAAGGACGCACCTACTACGCCTTCCCAACCCCCAAAGCCCTCCTCCCCAAAGGCATCCCCGGCCTCCGCGCCATCAAGCTCAGCAACCGCAAGGCCGAGTACATCCTGGACGTCGCTGCTGCCATCACAAGAGGCTCCCTCAACCTTGAAGCCCTCCACCAACTCCCAGACGACGAAGTCACGAAGCTACTCCTCGCCCTGCGTGGTGTCGGCCCCTGGACCGCCCACTGGCTCCACCTTCGCGCCCTCGGCAGACTCGACGCCTTTCCCGCCGGCGACCTCGCCCTCCGACGCGTCGTCTCCCGTCTCTACTCCCACGACAAAGTCCTGTCCGTCACAGAACTGGAAGAATTCTCCCAACGCTGGGCCCCCTACCGCTCCCTCTACACCACCTACCTCTTCGCCGCCCTCCGCCGTAACCTCCTCCCCCCAAACATCCTCACCCCCTAACCCCCACCCCTCCCTCCTGCCATCTTCTCCCCTCTCAAGACTGCCCTCGGACAACCCCATCCCCTCCACACCAACTATCATTCCGAACACGGCGAACCGGGACAAAGGAATCTCGCCAACCTCGACAACCGCCTCACGAATGCCAAAAACCTCTTCCCCAGTGATGCAGACCTTTGCAAAACCACCATTTAGTCGGAAGCCGGAATCCAGTCTTCCTTCTCCCCCTCGTCTGAGACTCTTGCATAACCGCCTTGCGAACTCATGAAAACCTATTCCCCCTTGATGGGGGAAGATTGAGCCCGTCCTGAGTCCTTCGAAGGGATGGGGGTGATTGGGGTGGCGTTGGGGCTGGTCGGTGGGTTACTCAAAGGTCTCCGACTGCAGGAATCAAGATCTCATCCTCACCGATGTCAGACCTATGACAAACGCCGCGTCACGCCCCCAAACCCTCTCACCCCCTAACCCCAACTACCTGAACAGCCGCTCCAACGCCCTGCTTCCCCTCCCACTCGTCACCTGGCGAATCATCTTCTGCACCTGCCCAAACTGGTTCAACAGCCGGTTCACGTCCTGCGGCTTCGTCCCGCTCCCCAGCGCAATCCGCCTCCGCCGGCTCCCGTTGATGATGTTCGGACTCCTCCGCTCCTGCGGCGTCATCGACCGGATCATCGCCTCCACCTTCTTCACCTCTCCGTCGTCGATAGCCCCCGCCGGCAGCTTCTTGCTCATCTTGGAAAACCCCGGAATCATCTCCATGAACTGACCAATCGACCCCATCTGCTTCACGCTCTGCAGCTGCTCCAGAAAGTCCTCCAGGTCGAAACTCGCCCGCCGCAGCTTCCGCTCCATCTCCTTCGCCTTCTTCTTGTCCACCACCTGCTGCGCCTTCTCCACCAGGCTCAGCACATCCCCCATCCCCAAAATCCGCGAAGCCAGCCTGTCCGGATAGAAGGGGTCCAATGCGTCAACCCGCTCCCCCATCCCCAGGAACTTGATCGGCACCCCGGTAACCTTCGTCACCGAAAGCGCCGCCCCACCCCGCGCATCCCCGTCCAGCTTCGTCATGATGATGCCCGTCAATGGCACCCGGCGATGAAACTCCTCCGCCGCCTGCACCGCGTCCTGGCCCGTCATCGCGTCCAGCACCAGGATCACTTCGTCGGGCGAAATCCGGCCGTGCACCTCCTCCAACTCCTCCATCATCTCTTCGTCCACGTGCATACGCCCGCCCGTATCCACAATCACCCACTGGCTTCCCAATTCCTTCCCCTGCTCCACCCCCGCCGACGCCACATTCACAGCATCCGAGGCCCCCTTATCGCTGTAAACGGGAATCGTCATCTGCTTGCCCAACGACTCCAACTGCTGCACCGCCGCCGCCCGCTTCAGGTCCGCCGCCACCAGCAGCGAATTCTGCCCCTGTCTGCGCAGGTGCGCCGCCAGCTTCGCCGCCGTTGTCGTCTTACCCGCCCCCTGCAACCCCACCATCATCACCTTGGTCGGCGCCCGGCTCGAAGCGGTCAGCTTATGGTCCCCTGCACTCAACACCTCCGTCAGCTCCTCGTGGACTATCTTCACCACCTGCTGTCCCGGCGTTATCGAATCCAGCACGTCCCGCCCCACCGAGCGCTCCTTCACACGCGCAATAAATTCCCGCGCCACCCTGAAATTCACGTCCGCCCCCAGCAGCGCCAACCGCACCTGCCGCAGCGCGTCGTCCACGTCCTTCTCGGAAAGCCGGCCCCGGCTCGTCAGCCGGTCCAGTACTCCAGTTAACTTTTCTGTCAGCGATTCAAACATAACGCCCTCAATTCTAGCACACCCAACTCCCCTCCCTCTTACCTCCTCTCTCGTCCAGGGAGAGGATTGAGCCTGCCCTGAGCTTGCCGAAGGGGTGAAGGTCACTATGGTGGCGCAAAGGGTAGATACCCCGGCAACCCGAATCTCCCCCAAAGAGGGAATATCGAGCCTCTCCTGATCCCCTCGAAAAAATGACCGCCCAATCCGCAATAAATTCAACCCCTCCTCCCCGTGCTACAATACCTCCGCCCCATGATTCCCCTCAAACTCACCCTCCAGAACTTCCTCTGCTACCGGGACGACAACCACACCCTGGACCTCACCGGCATCCGCGTCGCCTGCCTCTGCGGCAACAACGGCCACGGCAAATCCGCCCTCCTCGACAGCATCACCTGGGCCCTATGGGGCAAGGCCCGCGGCAGTAGCCACTCCGACCTCATCCACTATGGACGCTCCCACATGTCGGTGGAACTCGAATTTCAGGCCGCCGACGCCCACTACCGCGTCACCCGCCGCTTCCGCGATCCCCGCGGCAGCGACCTGCAACTGCACCTCAAGAGCCCTTCCGGCTTCTTCCCCATCACCGGCAACAGCATCCGCGAGTCCCAGGCTAAGATCAACCACGTCATCGGCATGGACTACGACACTTTCATCAACAGCGCCTTCCTCATCCAGGGCCGCGCCGACGAATTTACCAACAAGACCCCCGCCGAACGCAAGGAAGTCCTCGGCAAGATTCTCGGCCTCGACCGCTTCAATCTCCTCCAGCAGCGCAGCCGCGACCGGGCCCGCAACCGCCGTGAAACCGCCAACTTCCTCGAAGGCGAAATCGAATTCAAACGCCACGAGACCGCCGCCAAACCCGAATTGCAGCAAAAACTGCAATCCACTCTTCAATGCCTTCAGAACGTCTCCCATAACCTCGACCAAAGGAACCTCCAAGCCAATGAACTCCGCACTGAAATCCAACACCTCCAACTACGCATCGCCGAATCCCAAGAACTCCGCCGCCGAATCCCCCACTTGCAGTCGGAAATCTCCCGGTACGATTCAGAAATCCGCCAGCGAACTTCCCGCCTTGGCGAATTCCAAAGCCTCCTGAACCGCCGGTCCTCCATCGAAGAAGGCCACGCCCAATACCAACGCGCCACAGAGGAAAATCAACGCCTCAACGCCGCCCGTACTCAATTCGACGAACTCACCCGCCGCATCAATGAACTCCAGCAGTCCATCGCCCACGAAAAGGCCCGCCTGGAAGAGCAACTCCGGACCCAAAAACGCCGCCTGCAATCAGATCTGGAACCCGCTATCGACGCAATCCCCGACCTTGAACGTCGGCTGGCAGAAGCCGCCGCTACCCTGGAATCCCTCGCCCACGACGAAAAATCCCTCCAGCAAGAATCAGCCCGACTCCAGCAGATATCCGTCCAGTCCCACACCCTCGCCGAAACCCAGTCCCGCCTCGAAGCCGAAGGCCGCCGGCTCGCAGACAAGCTCAAGCTCCTGAACTCCTCCCACCAGGACGCCCGGTGCCCCCTGTGCGACGCCTCCCTCGGTGAAGAGGGCTGCCTACGCCTCGCCACCGGCTACCAGCACGAAATCCGCGAAAAGCGCCAGCAATACTCCCAAAATCAACACACCCTCAAAGACCTCCATGCACAACAACAGGACCTCACCGACCAAATCCACCGGTCCCAGAATTCTCTCCAACGACGCAAGCATGAATCCCTCCAACAGACCGCCCTCCTGCAACGTCAACTGGAAGACTCCCGCCGCGCTCGTGAACAGGCAGAAAGTCTCCGCCCCGAAATCCAGAGACTGGAAGATCTCATCCTAAACGACCAATTTGCCCCCGACCCGCAGGCCGAACTCTCCTCAACCCAAGCCTCCCTGCAGACCCTCGACTACTCTCCCGATCGTCACTCCCAGCTGGCGCAACAGCTCCAGGAACTCCAACCCTTCCAATTCCTCAGCCAGCAGCTGGCCGAAGCAGGTCGCAGCCTCCCACAGGAACAAGAGGACCTAGCCCAGACCCAACAGGCCGCCCAGGACCGACGCCACCGCCTCTCCCAGATCCGCGAATCCCTCGCAACCATCGAATCCGACCATGCCCACCTCGACTCCATCACTCCCCAACTCTCCCGTATCACCACCGAAATCGCCGACCTCGAATCCCAACAGCAAGACTTCATCGCCCAACAAGGACGCCTCCAGGGAAGCGTCCAGCGAATCGAAGAACTAGAGCGTCAGATAACCCGCCAGTCCAACGAACTCCGCATCCTGCGCGACGAGCAGGCCGTCTACGAAGAACTCCGGCTGGCCTTCGGACGCGAAGGCGTCCAGGCCCTCCTCATCGACACCATCCTCCCCCAGATCGAACAGGAAGCCAACAGCCTCCTCGCCCGCATGACCGAAGGCCGCATGACCCTTAACCTCGAAAGCCAGCGCCCCCTCCGTTCACAAAAGGGCCAATTCGCCGAGACTCTCGAAATCAAGGTCAGCGACGAACTCGGCCACCGCAGCTACGAAATGTTCAGCGGCGGCGAAGCCTTCCGCATCAACCTCGCCCTCCGCATCGCCCTCTCAAAAGTCCTCGCCAACCGCACCGGCGCTCCCCTACCTACCCTCTTCATCGACGAGGGCTTCGGCACCCAGGACTCCGCAGGCCGCGAGCAGATCCTGGACGTCCTTTCAACCCTGGAGCAGGACTTCAAATGCATCATCGTCATCACCCACCTGGAAGAGCTGAAGGACTACTTCCCCGTCCGCATCGAAGTCCAAAATCAAAACTGCGCCCCCACCGCCCGCATCACCTAACCCCCACCTCCCCGTCCCCTCCTCTCCCCTCCTGGACTCCCTTGAATAACCGCCCCTCCGCCACCATCTTCCCTCCTCTCCTGTCCTGGGAGAGGATTGAGGTGAGGGTCATCCCCCTCGCTCTTCGACAGCGTAACCCCTGACATGTCATCCCAAGCGCAGCGCATCCGACGAATCTCGCCCCCGTTCACACGCCGCACCCCCAACCTCTCTTGCCCCTGCGTAGGCAGGAGCCAATTCTCTGACTACCTCAACAACCCCCTAACTACAGCCGAATTACCCTCAAATCCCTCTCCACAATCTTGCCGGCATGTAATGTCCCGTCACGCAGCTACCCACTACCCTATCCTGCACGCCTCAATCAGTGCCCCCAAATCCCCCCTCGTCCGCATCCCTAGACACAACTCCATCAACCTCCGTCCCTTACCTGCATCCTCCACCAACCACCCGATCTTTCTCACCAGGTCCTCCTCCCCAAACGGTGCGTCCGGATGCCCCCTCGGCTGACGAATCTCCAGCGCCTCCGTCCGTCCACACATTAACCCCACCTCCACCCTCACCCCCAATACTCCCTTCTCCATGTAAGCCCTGTCCCGCTCTGCATCAACCACAAGCTCCACCTTGTCCATCAAAGCCCGAACGTCCCCCCGTTTCCACGGCTCTCCCACAAACTCTCTCCGCGTCAACTCTCCCCTCAACAACGCCATCGCCATCACAAACGGCGTGCTGTGGTCCGCCGATTCCCTGCTCGTCGGACGGTAAGCCTCCGCCGATCCTTGCACCCCCGCAGCCACGTTCCGATGCCCATACAGAGTCACCCTCTTCACCCGCTCGGCCCTAATCCCCCGCCGATGCAGCTCCACCGCTGCCTCCACCGCCGCTTGGGTATAAATCTGCGACGGATACGCCTTGATGATGTTCCGAGGAGTCCTCCACTCTATCCCCAGGCCCTCCATCTCCCTCATGTCCACATCTTCCGCTTCGGCCGGTCCAATGGCCTCCACCATACTCTCCAACCCGTCCTCGGATGCCGTCACCCCCAGCATCGCCATCTCCGCCGATTCAATCGCCCGCTGTCCTGCCATCCCAACCGCCACAGCCTTTATCCACGGGATCGACTCGCAAGGTTTTAGCCACGTGTTCAACACCATCCCCGTAGCGCCCGATAGCCCCGCCGCATGCACCGCCTGCTGCTTAGTTCCTCCCGCCAGCCGTACCAGCAAAATAGGCGCCACCCACGAAACCTGCGACAACGAATGAAATCCCCTCGACATGAACGGAAACGCCCTGTTCAGCGCAGCCTGCAACTCGTACGAAGCCACAACACACGCGACAAACTCGTCCGCCGACCGAACATGCTTCTCCGTCATCGCCAGCAGACCCGGCGTTGCGTCGCTGAAATGACCGCCGCTCCCTCCCGCCTCCAACATGATGTCATTTGCGTCCAGGTACCGCACCATAGTCCCATTCACCAGAGCCGCTTTCTCCACCCCAACCCTGCAATTGCTGCCAATAATCGTAGACTCCCCACCACTTCCCTCCCCCTCAACCCACCGACGCAGCGCCCTCGCCGGCTCGCTCTCATACGCCCCTACCATACACCCCATCGTATCCGCCAGATACATCCTTATAGCCTTATCCACCCCCTCCGGCACATCCTCCGTCCTTAACGAAAAAGCAAACTCCGCCATAACCTCCGTCATCGTCATCATCAACTATTCACCCTCAACCCAAGAATCACTCCGGGCACAACGACACTCTTTTTTTCTGAGGAGGCTCCGCGACAAGGAATCTGGTGGGGGTCCCTTCCCACGCCCCCGCGAAGCCAGAACCCCATCAATCACAACAAGAATCTCCCCTAAACCTGCCCCCCTACAACTCATACTCCCGCAAATCATCCCCCACCAGCAACCGCGCCTCCGTCAACTCCTGCACCTCCGCCGCCGTCCACTCTGGCGCCACCTCCCGCAACACCAACCCCTCCGGCGTCACCTCCATCACCGCCAGGTCCGTCACCACCAGGCTCACGCACCCCCTCCCCGTCAACGGAAACGTGCACTCCTCCACCACCTTGGGCCGGTTCCGACGGTCCGTATGCTCCATCGCCACAATCACCCGCTTCGCCCCCACCGCCAGGTCCATCGCCCCGCCGATATTCCCCACCCCCCGCTGCGGCAGCATCCAGTTCGCCAGGTCCCCCCTCTCCGACACCTGCAACGCCCCCAGCACCGTCACGTCCACGTGCCCTCCCCGTATCATCGCAAACGCCTCATCCGACCCGAAAAACGACATCCCGTCAACCCAACTCAAAAACTGCCCGCCCGCGTTGATAAGGTCATAGTCCTTCTCGAAGTCCTCCGCCAGCGGCCCGTAATTCAACACCCCGCTTTCGCTGTGATACGACACCGACTGCGCCCCCTCCAGGTAGTTCGAAACCAACGTCGGAATCCCAATCCCCAAATTCACCACCGCCCCCGCCGGCAGCTCCTTCGCCACCCGCATCGCGATAACGTCCCTCGGCAGCCGCTCCTTATCCATCCTCCCCCTCCTCAATCGGCCTGAACGGAGAAAACCCCTCCGGCCTCTGCACAATCCTGTCCACGTACAACCCCGGCGTCACAATCTCCTCCGGGTCCAACAACCCCGCCTCAACAATCTCGTCCACCTCCGCAATCGTCACCTCCGCCGCCGTTGCCATCGCCGCGTTGAAATTCCGGGACGTCCCCCGATACACCAAATTTCCAGCCGTGTCCGCCTTGTATGCTCGAATGAACGCGAAATCCCCGCGTATCGCCCGCTCAAGCACCTGCTCCCTCCCATCGATGATCCGCGTCTCCTTCCCCTCCGCCACCACCGTGCCCGCCCCAGTCGGTGTGAAAAACGCCGGCACGCCCGCTCCCCCAGCCCTCAACCGCTCCGCCAGCGTCCCCTGCGGCGCCAACTCCAGCGTCACCTCCCCCCGTGCAAACGCCTCCTCGAACGCCGACGGCCTCGAAGGCGAAGGCGACACCGGGAACGACGCAATCGCATGGCTGATCTGCCCCCTCTCAACAAGTATTGCGTGGTCCACCGCCTGCAGTCCCGGCTCCGGCGGCTGGCCGAACGCCGAAACCCGCGCGATGCCCACCGTGTTCCCCACCACCGTCAACCCCTTCGCCCCCTGGTCCCTCAGCGCCAGCATCAGATAGTGTGCCATCCCTCCAATCCCCCCAAACCCATCCATCAATATCGTCGCTCCGTCCGGTATGTCAGAAACCGCAGCGTCTGCCGTCGAATACACTTTGCTCGGCGCCGGCACGTTCGGAATCACGAACCGCATCTCCCTCACAGGCTCCCGTACCAACAACCTTGCCTCAGTCTCCGCCTGAATCTCCTCCGCCGACCACCCCGGCGCTCGCTCCTTCAGCGCCAGCCCCTCCGACGTCACCTCCATCACCGCAATATCCGTCACAATCAGGTTCACCCGGCCCTTCACCGTCAGCGGATAGTGGCACTCACGAAGGATCTTTGGCGTGTCTCCGTCCGAGTGCTGCATTATCACAATAAGACGCCTCGCCCCTGCCGCCATGTCCAGCGCGCCGCCCGGACTCCCCACCTCCTTGCTGGGCACCATCCAGTTAGCCAAATCCCCCCGCTCAGAAACCTGCAATCCTCCCAACACCGCCACGTCCAGCCGCCCGCTTCGTACAATGCTGAATGCGTCCGTATGATTGATGGCCGCCCCACCCGGCTGCCATATCACATGCTCTCCCCGCGCATTGATCAGGTCAGGGTCTTCCGACCCCTCCGCAGCATGAGGTCCATACCCCAGAATCCCGTTTTCTGAGTGAAGCACCACGCCCCGGCCCTCCGGAACGAAGTTAGCCACCAGAGTTGGCATCCCTATCCCCAAATTCACCACCTCACGCGGACCCAACTCCGCCGCCACTCGCAGCGCCATCAACTCCCTGCTCAACCTCTCACCCATCCCTCACCCCCCTTGTTCCTGCGAAGGCAGGAACCCACACTTCGCACTTGGCAACACTCTTTGCACACGAACCACTCTCATCCCTCCAACACCACCTTGTTCCTGCGAAGGCAGGAACCCACTCTTTCCCCAAAGCAACACTCTTTGCAATAGACCCGCTTTCATACCTGCTACCCAACCACAATCCGATTCACATAGATCCCCGGCGTCACCGCCCGTTCCGGATCGATCGAACCAACCTCCACAAGCTCCCGCACCTCCGCCACCGTCACCCGCGCCGCAGCCGCCATCGTCGGATTGTAATTCCGCTGCGCCTGGCGATACGTCATATTCCCCAGCCTGTCCGCCCGATGCCCCGCAATCAACGCGAAATCCGCTCTCAGCGGCGACGCCAACACATACGCCTTCCCCCCAAACACCCGCCCCTCCGACTCTTCGAAGACCGTGCCCTCATAATTCGGCACATACACCCCGCCCAATCCCGCACCCGCCGCCCGCATCCTTTCCGCAATTATCCCCTGCGGTATCACCTCCACCTCCAGTTCACCCTTGCGCCACAACTCCAGCGCCGGCATCTCCTGGTTCGGACGACCAAAGAACGTCGTTATTACCTTACGCACCTGCCCCCGTTCAATCAATCGTGCCACGTCATACTCGTCCGGTTTCGGTTCGAAGCACGTGTTGGAAATCGTCGTCAAGTTTCGGGGCCCCAACTCAATCAAGGCCCTTATCAGGTTCTGAGGCAACCCCGGCACGCCGAATCCACCCAGCATTATCACTGCCCCGTCAAACACGTCCCCCAACGCCTCAACCGCCGATTCATACACCTTGCCGTCTGGCACGATGGCCCCTCTCAATTCCAACCTTCACCGCATTCTACCAGCCCCGCCCCTCCTTTCAACCCCTTCCCTTGTTCCTGCGTAGGCACGAACCCAGATCTCAGTCCGCAATCAATGGCCCCTGCCACAACCCCATCTCGTCCGCGGGAAGACTGCCACCCCTCCATCCCCCAAACCAGGCACCCCTCCCTGGAAACGACCCCCATGATGGCAGACTTTCTTCTCCACCTCCCCACTGCCAACGTCCCCCTCCCTTGTTCCTGCGAAGGCAGAAACCCAGATCTCAGTGTGTAATCGATGGCCCCTTCCACAACCCCATCTCATCCCCGGGATGACTGCCACTCCTCCATCCCCCAAACCAGACACCCCTCACTGAAAACGACCCCCATGATGGCCGACTTTCTTCCCTACCTCCCCATATTGACGAAAGCACCAATTTCCCCATAATAATCGCAGAACTCAACAATCCACAAAGAAGGACTTTCGCCATGCCTATCGATGGCCCGCCCCAAATGTTCATCCCCACATTCATCTCCCGCACCCCCGACTCCCCAGGCGTCTACGCACTGAACGACGGCTTCAAAACAATCTACTACGGCAGTACCGCCGATTCCATCAAGGCCCGCCTCATGGACCACTTCAACGGCAGCGAAGGCCCCTGCACCCAGGACGCCATCTGGTTCCACTACGAAACAACCTCATCCCCACGCCAACGCGAAGCCGTACTCCTCGCCGAATTCCTCAATGAACACGGAAAACCCCCAACCTGCAACGACAAATCCCCACCCCCCCCCGAATAAGATACCCACAACCCTCCACGTAGGAGCGGTTCGCGAACCGCCCGCCCCCTCTTTTTACTGATGAGGCCCCGCGACAAAGAATCTGGTGGGGTGGTCTTACTCAGCCGTTGGACACCACCCCTCTCATCCCCATCCCCCCTCCACCGTAATCCCGGCCTCAAGCCGGAATCCAGCCCCCCGGTAGAAACGCTCCTCGTGCTCGCCCGATTTATTTGCGTCACCTTGACAACGTCTTTCTCAACTTCCCATCCCTAAACAAACTCGAAACGAACCGGAAATTAAGTTGAAATGAAAACGGCCAAATGAGGTGCATTCATACCTGGAATCTGGAAATGAACCCGAAATTAAAGGGAAATCCAGGGGGAAACCA
Organism: uncultured Dehalococcoidia bacterium; assembly: GCA_964418665.1. GTDB lineage: Bacteria > Chloroflexota > Dehalococcoidia > Lucifugimonadales > JAPULR01. Next base: position 11,590 of record CAYQLZ010000035.1, read on the forward strand.
CAAGGGGTACTTAACACAATTCTAGGAACCCCTGAACAGCACTTGCAGCAATCTCTGAACGAGTATCTAGATTGCGCAATGTGGCAGTCTCACTCACCAACTCTGGCTCATGTAACTTGTAGTCCTCAATGAACTCCCTTGCCGCTCGAATCTGTGTCTCCCATTGAATTGCCGACGTGCATATAAATTCTGCCTCGACACGGTCAACTACCCTGTCTTCTTGAATCCTGGCGATTGATTCATTGAATGCCCGTACATTATCTTTGTGCTCCCATTGTCCACGCCATCTGTCAAGCTCTGCCTTCTCCTCCGGCGAACTCGGGAAGAATCGCTCTTCTAAGTTCGTATAGTCGGTATTACTCACATTGAATGTAAGTACTTCCAGCTCGTAGCCCATCTCTTCAATGTAATCCCGCACTTCTTGATTTCGTGGAAAATCCTTGTCAACGACTATGCCAGTCTGACCGGTAGATTCAATGAAAAAGCTAGACGGCTGTTCCTCATCTATGTTTCCCAATGAAGCCGCCACAGCGCCAATTATGATAAGCACTAGAATAACGCCTAATATCCCCAGAATGCCCAAAATAACATCGCGCATAGAAATAGGCCGAGACATTAGAAGCCCCCTCTTGGCAAGGATTGGTTACTTCACCACAAGCTACCAGTCCCTTACAGGGGCCTCAAGGGGGCACAAGTGCCCAACCCTCGACCTGTAGCCCATGTAAGATTGTGACTCAATATGCTTGTGGTGAAGCTACGCCATCCTATCCCTTCAGCCCGATTCCAGTCAACTTGACGTGGAATTGAATATCGATAATATCATTTATGGCAGGGGAGCCGCTGGGGTCGGTCGGCCTTTGTAGCGTTTGGCCCTCCCCTCCCACATAATGACTACACATCACATTTGAAAGGAGTCCTCATGGCAAACTACACATTTAAATGTATTGAACACCAAACAATTGCGGATCCTCCAGAATCCCTTGAAGACCCGGCTAAATTTCAATGCAGCCCCGGCAAGCATGAAGCCGAAATCCCTATAGAGGTTTTAAAGAAGATCCCTAATATAAGTACAGAAAACGCCTTGATCAACAAACTGATGCCGGATTCTCACGGGACGGCACTACTCAAAAGCGTCTGGTGTGATATGCCTGACGATTTCCCATTTACCCTGATAATAGAAGCGTAAGAGATTCGGCTCTCCCTCCTCCCCCCACAAAAAAGGGGCGGCCCGTCGTGGGCCGCCCCTTTTCCACTTCCCCGAAGGGAAGAAGTCTCTCTCTTCGCCTAATACTCCATCGGAGGCATCGGCGCGGCCGGGGTCGGCTCCGGAATCTCTGTAATCATCGATTCCGTTGTCAACACCATCGCCGCTACGCTCGCCGCGTTCTGCAGCGCCGAGCGCGTCACCTTCACCGGGTCCACAATGCCCTTCTCGAACATCGGCCCGTACTCTCCCTCTTCCGCGTCGAAGCCATAGTCGTCTGCCTGGCCCCGTACCGTCTGAAGAATCACCGAACCTTCGTGGTCCGCGTTCTGGGCAATCAGCCTCAACGGCTGTTCCAGCGACTTCCGAATGATGAACGCGCCGACTAGCTCGTCGCCGCTCAACTTCTCGTCTATGTTCGCCAACGCCCTCGACGCACGCACCAGGGCCACGCCGCCGCCGGCGACGATCCCCTCTTCCACGGCGGCTCGCGTCGCCGAAAGTGCGTCTTCTACCCGGGCCTTCCGCTCCTTGAGCTCGATCTCCGTGGCTGCTCCAACCTTTACGACGGCTACGCCGCCGGCCAGCTTCGCCATGCGCTCTTGCAGCTTTTCCCGGTCGAATTCGGAGGTGGTATCCTCAATCTGGGAACGAATCTGGGTAATCCTGCCCTTGATGGCGTCCTCGGATCCCTTCCCCTCTACTATGGTCGTCTCTTCCTTGCTGGCCGTAACCCTGCGGGCCTGGCCCATGTCTGCCACTGTCGTCGAATCCAGCTTGCGGCCCGTCTCTTCGCTGATCACGGTCCCGCCCGTCAGAATCGCTATGTCTTCCAGCATCGCCTTGCGGCGGTCACCAAAGCCGGGCGCCTTCACTGCCAGGCAGTTCAGCGTTCCCCTCAGCTTGTTCACCACCAGCGTCGCCAGCGCCTCGCCGTCCACGTCCTCCGCCACAATCACCACGTCCTTCTTGCCCATCTGGATCAGCTTCTCCAGCACAGGCACCAGGTCCGATACTGCCGAAACCTTCTTGTCCGTGATGATCAGGTAAGGCTCCTCGATGGACGTTTCCATCCTCTCGGAGTTGGTGACGAAGTATGGCGAAATGTAGCCGCGGTCGATCTGCATGCCTTCCACGTACTCAATCTCGTCGTTGATTCCCTTCGACTCTTCAACCGTGATGACGCCGTCCTTGCCCACCTTCTCCATCGCGTCGGCGATGGTCTCGCCTATCGAGTCCTCGTGGGCCGAAAGCGCCGCCACCTGGGCTATCTGGTCCCGGCTGTCTACCGAGCGGGCCATCTCTCTGAGCTCGCCCACCACGGCGCTGACCGCAGACTCGATACCGCGCTTGATGGCCATGGGGTTCGCCCCGGCCGCCGTGTTCTTGAACCCCTCGGTGATTATGCTCTGCGCCAGCACCACGGATGTGGTCGTTCCGTCTCCGGCGGCGTCATTAGTCTTGCTCGCCGTCTCCTTCAACAGCTGCGCCCCCATGTTCTCGAAGGGGTCCGGAAGTTCAATCTCCTTGGCTATGGTCACTCCGTCGCTGCATACCAGGGGCGGGCCGAACTTCTTGTCCAGAATCACGTTTCGGCCTCGCGGTCCCAGCGTCACCTTCACCGTGTCGGTCAAGGTGTCTATGCCAGTCTTCAGCGACTTCCTCGCTTCCTCGGAAAATACTAATTGCTTACCGGGCATTTGTTGCCTCCCAATATATTTCTAATTGAATCAATGCTTGCGTCGCCAGGCTACCGGTTTACCTTCGCCAGAACGTCGCTCTCACGTAGAATCAGGTATTCCTGACCCTCGTCCTTATACTCCGTACCTGCGTACTTGGAGTAGATGATCCGGTCCCCGGTCTGTACCTCCATCGGCACTCGCGCACCGTCGTCGGTTACCCGGCCGGGCCCCACCGCCACTACCTCACCCTCCTGCGGCTTCTCCTTGGCTGTGTCCGGAAGGATTATTCCTGAAGTTGTGGTCTGTTCCTCGTCCAGGGGCTTGACTATCAACCTTTCTCCTAAAGGCGTGAATTTCACCAATGCTTCCTCCTAGTAATTTGGTGTATTATCGGGGTTCCCTTCATCGTTATGACTACTAAATTAGCAGTCGCATCTGTAGAGTGCTAAAATCACGCCGTATCATAGACTACGCCCCTAATACTGTCAATAGGACAATTTTTCACCGGAAATCGTAATTGTAGGCCCTTGATTTTCCCCAATTTATGTCGAATTTCACAACCTGTCATCCCTCGTCTCCAATCTGGGCCGACCGGAAGAAGGCGCATTTCTCCATCCCATCCACCCACCTACCCATGACTAGCCAAAGCTCCATCACCCTGGAAATCCGCGACGCCATCGCCGTCGTCCGAATCAATCTGCCCGACGCCCACCCCTCCGGAAGCCTCACCCCCGCCTACCAACTCAAAGACCTCTGCCAGTCCATCGACGAAGACCCCGCCATCCGCGTCATCATCCTCACAAACACGCCTCCAGCCCTCTGGTACGAAGACCCTGTTCCGCTCTCAGACAACCCTCCCTCCGACGACCCCGAACCCGCCCTCCAACCCCACCGCGTCGCATCCCAAGTCGCCGCCCTGAAAGTCCCCACCATCGCCGCCATTCAGGGCCGCGCCTGGAATCAAGCCCTCGAGCTTGCCCTCGCCTGCGACCTCCGCATCGCCGCCGATAACTCAACCTTCGGCTTCTCATCCCTTGCCGAAGGCTTCATCCCCTGGGACGGCGCCACCCAGCGACTTCCCCGCATTATCGGACGCGCCCTCGCCACGGATCTTCTCCTCACAGGTCGCCCCCTCACCGCCGCCGAAGCCCTCAAAATCGGCCTACTGAACTCCCTCACCCCATCCGAAGACCTCCACAACGCCGCCCTCAACCTCGCCCTCTCCATCGCCGAAGCCGCCCCCATAGCCACCCGCTTCATAAAAGAAGCAGTCCTCAAGGGCCTCGACATGCCCCTCCCCCAGGGCCTCAACCTCGAAGCAGACCTTAGCTTCATCCTGCAAACCACCCAGGACCGGCAACGCGGCATCCAGTCCTTCTTCACCAAGACCCCTCCAAAGTTCACCGGCCAATAACCATCTATTCCCAATAAGGGCAACAAATTCCTTGCCTCAATCGCCCCTCCCTTGCTACCCTTCCTCCCCTGTCCCGTTCCACCAACCCATCCATTCCCCCATCACCTGCGTATAAGTTAAAGGAATGCTTCCCCGCTGTCCCAAACTCTCCACCTCCCCAATAGAGAGGAACCACTTGACTAAGACTCGCACACTAACCTTCGCCGCCCTGCTGTTGGCCCTCACCACCGCCCTGATAGTCGCCGCCTGCGGCCAGGACCCCACACCCCAGCCGACCGCGGCCTCTCAGCCAACCCAAGCCTCTCCTTCGCCCCAACCACCCACGCCCACGGCCACCGACGCTTCCCCCACCTCAACTCCCAGCCCCACCCCCACCGCAACCGCCTACGCCCGCTTCCCCATCAACCGCCCCACCGGTTTCACTCCCCGTAGTGCCGATCCCACTCCCATCCCAGACCCCACCTCCGCCCCGACAACTCCCCCTCCAACCCCCTCCGCGACCCCCACCCCCACTCCATCCACCCCCGAGCCAACCATCACTGCAACCGCACAACCAACACCCACCGAATCACTGCCCGACGACGACCTCAATGTCATCACCCTCCTACCGAAGGACGCCATCCCCGCAATCCTAGACCCCACCTTCATTGACGCCTCCGAGGCTTGGGACCAGTACCAGCCCGACGAACTCGTCCTCGGCGTCTCCATCAACGGCGGGCACAAAGCCTACTCCGTCCCCCATCTCAGCTCCCGCGAAATCGTCAACGACGAGCTTGGAGGTGTGGCCATCGCGGCCACCTGGTGACCCCTCTGCTTTACGGGCATGGTTTTTGCCCGCGATATCGGCGACCAGACCCTCACCTTCGGCGTCTCCGGCAAACTCGTCATGAATACCCTCATCATGTACGACCACCAGACTGTCAGCCTCTGGAGCCAGTTCCTCACCCGCGCCATCCGCGGCGACCTGAGGGGCACCGAACTGGAACTCCTCCCCGCCCTCATGACTGACTGGGCTACCTGGGCCGAACTCCACCCCGACACCCTCGTCCTAGACAAGGGCACCGGTTCCAGCTACGACTCCTACGAGAGATACTACGAAAGACCTGACGCCGGCGTCCTCGGGGAGTCCAATCCCGACGACCGCCTCTACACCAAGGAGTACGTAGTCGGCCTCGTGCACAACAACGTTATCCGCGCCTACCCCTTCAGCGTCCTCAACGACTCCCCCGTCGTCAACGACACCGTCGGCGGCGATCCCGTACTCGTCACATTCGACGCAGACTCCGGCGCAGGTGTCGTCTTCAGCCGTACCGTCGACGGTCAGACCCTCACCTTCCATCCTTCGGAAGCCTCCGGCGAATCCCTCTACATTGAGGACGCCGAAACCAACACCCGCTGGCTGGCCCTCACCGGCGAAGCCGTCGAAGGCGAACTCCAGGGCACAAGACTGGCACAGATCCCAACCACCCTATCCTTCTGGTTCGGCTGGTCCGACTTCTACCCCGAAACCGAAATCTACCAACCCAATTAAACCCCTCCTCCAACATGTCATTCCGAGCGCAGCAAAGCGAAGCCGAGGAATCTTGTAGCCACACACGCCAACCCCTGCTTACATACCTCCTGCTCCCCATCCCACCAAGGAAAGCTCCAGTGACCCTCTTTCCCCTCCCCCCAACTTGTCATCCCGAGCGCAGCGCAGCCGAAGAATCTCATTTTCGCAGCAACTCCCCAATCCCCTCTTGTCCCTGCGAAGGCAGGGACCCACTCTCAACCCACCCCAAACCTCCTCGTAGGGCCAATACCCTGTCGTTCCCCTCTTCCCCCCCAACATATCATCCCGAGCGCAGCGCAGCCGAAGAATCTCGTTTTCGAAGCAACTCCCCAATCCCCTCTTGTCCCTGCGAAGGCAGGGACCCACTCTCAGCCCACCCCAAACCTCCTCGTAGGGACATTACCCTGTGGTTCCCCCTTCCCCCTAACTCCACATGTCATCCCAAGCGCAGCGAAGCCGAGGAATCTCGTTTTCGAAGCAACTCCCTCTTGCCTCTTCTCCCTCGATGGGAGAAGATTTAGGAAGGAATTATTCCAATGCCCCGCTTCACACACAACCATGAATAATCCATCCAACCACATCGCCATCGGCGCCGACCACGGCGGCTTCGAACTCAAGCAGCAACTCCTCCCCTTCCTCAAAGCCCTCGGATACACCGTCATCGACACCGGCGCCCACTCCCTCGACCCCCTGGACGACTTCCCCGACTTCGCCCGCGCCGTAGCCGAATCCGTCGCCTCCGGCCAGGCCTGGCGCGGCATCGTCATCTGCGGCAGCGGCGTCGGCGCCTCCGTCGCCGCCAACAAGGTCCCCGGTATCCGCGCCTCCGTCTGCCACGACGAATACTCCGCCCGCCAGGGCGTCGAGCACGACGACATGAACGTCCTCTGCCTCGGCGCCCGCATCATCTCAGCCGAACAGGCGAAGAAGTTCGTCACGGAGTTCCTCCACGCTCAACTCCTCCCCGACGAAAAGTACCGGCGTCGCCTGAACAAGGTCCTCTCCCTCGAACGCTCCTACCTGAAGTCCCCAGACCCCGCCTAGCCGCACCGAATTGGCCGCGCAACACATACTCGCCTGCGACCTCGGCGGCACCCGAATGCGCGTCGCCATCGTTTCCACGGATGGCCACGTCCACCAAAAGCACGTCGTCCCCAGCTCCGACGGCGACCCCGAAACCCTCATCAACGCCCTCCGCTCCGCCCATCAACAGTCTCTCGTTGAAGTAACAGGCGCAGTCGTTGGCGTCCCAGGCATGGTCGATTACCTCAAACAGACTGTCGTTAAGCTCCCCAATCTTTCGTCCTGGGAGGGCCTCATCAGCGGACGAAGCCTTTCAGCCTCCCTCGGCCTGAACACCCTTATCGCCAACGACGCCGACCTCGGCGCCCTAGGTGAATTCCACTTCGGTGCCGGACGTGGCTCCAGCGACATGGTCTACATCGCCGCAGGCACCGGCGTGGGAGGTGGCGTCATCCTGAACGGTCGAATGCTCAGGGGCAGGTACTCCCTCGCCGAAGTCGGCCACACCATTATCGACCGTACCACCGGCGAAACTGTCGAACAACTCGCCTCCGGCGTCGCCCTCCGCCACTCCCTCGGCCTCGAAGTCTCTGAGGTCGCCGAACGCGCCGCGAGAGGCGATCCGGAAGCCTCCAGGGTCTATGATCAGATCCGCCGAGACCTCGCTATCGGCATCCGAAACCTGGTTCTGGCTTTCTCCCCGGAACTCGTCGTCGTGGGTGGAGGCATGACCACCGCCGGCGACCCTCTCCTCAAACCCCTCAGATCCCTGCTGGCCCGCGCCGGGCCCTACCCCATCACCCCCCAGGTCCGCGTAGTCATGGCCCAAACCGGCGACGACGTTGGCCTCCTCGGCGGCGCCGCCTTCTGGTCCGAATCCCACCCCAACCTCTAGTCTTCAATTCCAATCACAGCTAAGGGGAACCAAGGACTCTCTAAAACGTAGCCGTCATCCTCTCCTCCCTTGTTCCTGCGAAGGCAGGAACCCACCCACAACCCACAACCAACTCATCCCCTACACACCCATCTCCCTCCCCTCTTCCCATAGGGCCGCCTCGCAATCTACCCACCCCTCACCCCACCACCAAACTCGGTAGGGGCTGGTTTCAAACCAGCCCTCCTCATTTCCCTCTTCCCATAGGGCCGCCTCGCGAGCTCCTGAAAACCTCTTCCACCTTGATGGGGGAAGATTGAGATGGGGGTGATTGGGGTAGTGCCAGGGGGACAGCCTGAAGTTATGCAAAGGTCTCCGTCCTGGGAGAGGACTGAGCCTGCCCTGAGCTTGTCGAAGGGGTGAGCGTCGTTGGCATGGCCATCGGGCCGGCCCAGCGCGCTTCCTCCACCACGTCAAGCGTCTCCGAGCCGCCCCCTCCCTTGTTCCTGCGAAGGCAGGAACCCACCCACAACCCACAACCAACTCATC
>CAYQLZ010000036.1:0-18342 GCA_964418665.1 uncultured Dehalococcoidia bacterium
TTGAAACCAGCCCCTACCGGTGGGGATGGCGGAGGGATAGGGTGTGGGGGAGAGACGGGATGGAAGAGGGGGATGGAGATTGACGAGTTATGTGGCATGTGTGTGGGTTGAGAGTAGGTTCCTGCCTTCGCAGAAACAAGGGAGGGGGGAGATGACGGATATGTAAAGGTCTGCGGGTGGGCATAGAGTGGAATCCTGCCTTCCCAGGAACAAGGAGGGGAGAGGGCTGGTTTGAAACCAGCCCCTACCGGTGGGGATGGCGGAGGGATAGGGTGTGGGGGAGAGACGGGATGGAAGAGGGGGATGGAGATTGACGAGTTATGTGGCATGTGTGTGGGTTGAGAGTAGGTTCCTGCCTTCGCAGAAACAAGGGAGGGGGGAGATGACGGATATGTAAAGGTCTGCGGGTGGGCATAGAGTGGAATCCTGCCTTCCCAGGAACAAGGAGGGGAGAGGGCTGGTTTGAAACCAGCCCCTACCGGTGGGGATGGCGGAGGGATAGGGTGTGGGGGAGAGAGAGGAGGGAAGAGGGGAAGGTAGGGAAGAGGGGTGTGGGGAAATGAGGTTGCCGGTTTGGTGCGTGTCTTGTATAGTGCAGCCAGATAGATTTGGGAGATGGAAAAGATGGAATATAATCGAGTTTCCGGCGATTCTCATATTGACCTGAGCTGGCTGCCTGGGGATTTATTCGTAGACAACGCGCCGGCGCATATGAGGGACGAGGTGCCTCGTGTGGTCGACACTGAGGAAGGGCCGCGTTGGGTGGCTGAGGGGACGGAGTTGGGCGTTGCCGGAGGGCTGGGGTTCGCATTTGTCGCGCCGCGTCGGAATCTGCGCTACCGGATCGACAGGATGTATGACGTGGGGTATTACGAGGGGGGGCCGCATCCGACGACGCCGGAACTGCGGGTTAAGGATATGGAGATGGATGGGATCGACGCGGAGGTGCTGTACGGGATGACGAACGCGGGGATGCGGATAAAGGACCTGGACCTGCTGACGACGACCTATCGGATCTATAACGAGTGGGTGGTGGACTTCTGCAACACGCGTCCGGGGCGGTGGTATGCGCTGGCGTGCATTCCGATTTCGGACCCGAAAACTGCGGCGGCGGAACTCCGTCGAGCGGCGAAGTTGGGTCTGAGGGGTGCGGACTTGTATACGTCGTTCACGTGGCCGATTTATATGAGGGACGGGTATTGGGACCCGCTATGGGAGGCGGCAGAGGAGACGGGGATGCCGCTTTCGTTCCACATTGGCGGTGGCGGAATACGGGTGCCGCAGCCTCCTACGGAGCAGAAGTCCGGGAAGTCGTTCAGTGCGGCAGAGTCGGAGCAGAACGAACTGGCGCAGAAGGGGACGTTCCTGACGGTGAGCCAGCTGGCGGGTTCGGAGTGGCTGGCGAGCATCATCATGAGCGGGACTTGCGAGAAGTTCCCCGAGTTTCAGTTTGTGCTGGGGGAGTGCGGCGCCGGATGGGTGCCGTTCATCACGGAGCGGCTGGACGTGCAGTACAAGGACAACTTGATTGACAAGAAGTTTGATCCGCCATTGAGTTTGATGCCGAGCGAGTACTGGTTCCGGCAGGGGGCGACGACGTTCCAGGACGATCCGACGGTGGGCTACATGGCGGAGTTCATCGGCGAGAACAACCTGATGTGGGGGTCCGACTATCCGCACCCGGACGGGGTGTGGCCGGATTCGGGGGATGTGATCGAGCGGACGATGGGTCAGTTGGATGAGAGGGTGAAGCGGAAGATTGTGTGCGAGAATGCGGTGAAGCGATATCGGATGGGGGAGTGAGTCATTGCATGACGAGATCCTTCGGCTTCGCTCAGGACAGGGTTTGGCGGGGTTGTACGCAGGTTGGGGTGTTGGTGGTGCGCGAGGCGCTTCTGAGGGGAAGGGGAGGTTCGATGGCTCCGGCGAAGAGATTTTTTTCTCGGGGTCTCGTGAGGATAATATGGAAGGGAGGAGTCATCACTTTGACAGGCTCAGGGTGAAGGGAGGAGGGAGGACCCTCACCCCTTCGGCAAGCTCAGGGCAGGCCCAGCCCTCTCCCAGGACGGGAGAGGGGGAAGAGGGGGATGGCGGGTTGAGAGTGGGTTGCTGTCTATGCAGGAACAAGGAGGGGAGGGCGCCCACAAGGGACGCCCCTACGAGGATGGGGGGGAGTTGGATTTGGCCGGAATGACGGAGGATGAAGGGTGCGCTATGCTTGGGATGACGGAGGAAGGGAGATTTGGAAGAGGGGGATGGCGGGTAGAGAGTGGGTTCCTGCCTTCGCAGGAACAAGGAGGGGAGGGCGCCCACAAGGGACGCCCCTACGGGGATGGGGTCTTTGGGGTTCGGGGAGGGAGTGGGTCCCCGCGTTCGCGAGGACAAGGGAAGGGGCAACTGCGTTGCGGGTCATTGCATGACGGCAAGTTTTGCAAGGGGAGGGGGTTGGTTACTTGGGAGGGCAACTGCGTTGCGGCGTATTTTGCAAGGGGGGAGGGCGTCCACAAGGGACGCCCCTACGGGGACGGGAAGGGGGGACAAAGGGCGGGGGACTTGGATTGGTTGGGACCACAGAGGTCTCGAATTAGTAAATGGTATGAGGTGGTAGCGTGCTAAACGTTGAGTTGACGATAAAGACGGAAAACACCCTGAGGATGTTCGAGGAGGCGAGGAAGTATTCGCCGGCGGGAGTTATCGGGGACGGGCGGTGGTACGAGCCGTATCCGTTGTTCATCAAGAAGACGCTGGGTTCTCGCATCTGGGACGTGGACGACAATGAGTTCATCGACTACCACGGGTCGTTCGGCCCGGCAGTGCTGGGGTACAACCACCCTGAGGTTCGGAAGGCGGTGATTGAGGTGATGGAGGAGGAGGGGATACTCTCGGCGACGCCGCATCCGAAGGAGTTGGAACTGACAAAGCTGCTTTCGGAGATCATACCGTGCGGGGAGATGAGCATTCTGTGCGGCGGGGGTGGTTCGGACCCGATGTACAACGCGGTGCGGGTGGCGAGGGCGTATACGGGTAAGACGAAGGTGTTGAAGTTTGAGGGGGGGTATCACGGCTGGCACGACTATTTGATAGTGAGCATTCGACCCAACCTTGAAGACGCGGGACCGGCGGACAATCCGACGCCAGTTGCCAATTATCCGGGGATGCTGCAGTCGACGGCGGAGCATGTGGTAGTGGCGCCGTTCAACGACAATGAGGCGGTGGAGAAGATTGTGGAGCGGGAGAAGGATGAGCTGGCGGCGATTGTGGTGGAGCCGGGGTACAGCGGAGGCTGTCCGGTGATGCGATTGGACTTTTTGCAGTTGCTGCGGGACTTGTGCGACAAGCATGGGATTATATTGCTGTTCGACGAGGTGGTGACGGGGTTCAGGACGCACCTGGGAGGGGCAGGGGCGATGTTGGGGGTGACGCCGGACCTGGGAGTCTACGGCAAGGCGATGGCGAACGGGTTCCCCATCGCGGCGCTGACGGGGAAGAGGGAGATAATGCAGTTGTTCCAGCCGGAGGGGCCGGTGTTCTTCCAGGGGACGTATAACGGGCAGGTGATAGGCGTGGCGGCGGCGTTGAAGACGATTGAGTTGCTGAAAGACGGAGAGATCCACAAGAAGTTGTGGCGTTTGGGAGACAAGATTACGGACGAGCTGAACGCGATGGCGGACGAATTGGAGATTGACGCTCGCTGCTATAACTTCGGGTCGATCTGGGGGATGTACTTCACGCGCAAGCCTTTGGAGAATTACCGGGACATCGCTAATATGTCGTTGTTGAACCGGGACAATCCGAAGGGGTACGCGATGAAGAACCACCTGATGAATATCGGGGTGTTCGTGACGAGGAGTCCGCGGGGGTTCATATCGGGGGCGCACACGGACGAGGAGATCGACAGGACGATTGACATAATCAGCGATTTCTGTCGGACGCACCAGGAGGACTTGCGGTAGGGGAATACCGCGTAACTGCATGATCATTGCATGACGGGATCCTTCGGATTCGCTCGGGACGGGGTTTGGCGGAGAGGGATGAGGGTAGAGAGTGGGTTCCTGCCTTCGCAGGAACAAGGGATTGGGGAGACCCTCACCTCAATCCGCTCCCAGGACGGAGACTTTTGCGTAACTGGTATTTGTGCGTGTCTGCACCCCGGAGTCACCCCCATCTCTTCGACAGACTTAGGACAGGCCTAACCTTCCCCCATCGAGGGGGAAGGGAAAGATAGGTTCAGACCGGGCACACAGGTAACAGATAGACCGGGGACATGGGTGACACATCAATCCACAATAGGTCCGGTCTTTCGAGGGAGTGGCGGTTATGCGAGGGTTTCCAGGACGGGAGAGGAGGGGATGGGGGACGGGGGATGGGGGAAAGGAACTTGGGGTTTCTGGTGAGAGTGTGGCTTGGTTGGAGGGTGGGCTCCTGCCTTTGCAGGAACGAGGGATTGGGGAGACCCTGTCTTCGGGGACGTGGGACATTGGAAGATGAGTGGTTACTGGGGCGAGATTCCTCGGCTTCGCTCGGAATGACATGTGGGGTCGCTGCGGTGGGTTTGGAATGACGTGTGGGTGAGAGGGGGAAGAGGGGACTGGATTCCGGCGAAAGCCGGAATGGTGGGGGAGGGGGTTGTTGGTTGTGGGGGAGTAGGTTGCTGGTAGAGAAACAAGAGGGCGACCGGTCGGTCGCCCCTACCGGAGGATTGCAGCTGTATAGAGGGATTGTGTCTGGCGGGATGTGGGAGGTTTCGGTGGTTACTGGGGCGAGATTCCTCGGCTTCGCTCGGAATGACATGTGGGGGGCGCTGCGGTGGGTTTGGGATGACGTGTGGGTGAGAGGGGGAAGAGGGGAGTGGGTTCCGGCGAAAGCCGGAATGATGAGAGGGTAGGGCCGGTTTGAAACCAGCCCCTACAGGTAACTGGGGGTGGTTTGGGTATTGACCCCTCACCCAACCCTCTCCCTGGAGGGGTGCGGGGCATGCGGGGGACTGGGTTCCTGCCTTCGCTGGAACATGGGGGGGAGGGCGCCCACAAGGGACGCCCCTACGAGGATGGGATAGGAGGGGGATGGGGACGGAGATGTGGGTTATGCGAGGGTTTCCAGGACGGGGGAGGGGATAAGAAGGGGGGTCAGGCGTCGCGGCGGAGGGGTTGGATGAAGGCGGGTTCGACGGTGGTTAGCTGGTCAGCGGGGATATTCGCGAATTTCTCTTCGATGACGTTGTAGATTTCTGTGGTTGGTTCCACCTGCTTTTCGTGGGCTTTGATTCCCGCTTCGTGGAATCGTTGTCTGATGACTTTTTGGGTGACTGCCATGGGAGGCGCTCCTTTTGTCCAAGATAATGGCGATGGCTAGAGGTCCGGGTGCATGGTGTGCCAGGGGGTGGCCTGCTCGTAGGCGTGGGCGGCCCTGAGGACTGTGGCGTCGTCGAGGAGTCTACCGGCGATCTGGAGGCCGGTGGGGAGTCCGTCCGGGGTGAATCCGGCGGGGACGCTGACGGCGGGCATGCCGGTCATGTTGAAGATACGGGTGAAGCTCCGTTCGCTAGCGACGGAGGGGGCGGCGTCCTTGCCGGCGGCGGGGCCGGTGGGGAGGCGGCCTGGGGAGGAGGTGGCGATGGGGCTGACGAGGAGGTCCACCTTGCGAAGGACGGCGTTCGTTTCGTCGATGACCATTCGTCGGATCTGCTGGGCCTTGTGGTACTGCATACCGGTGAGGACAGCGCCTGCGAGGACTTTCTGACGGGCGCCTTCGGTATAGTCCTGGATTTGATCGAACCAGGGGGCGTGCACCTGAGCTTCTTCGCTCCAGGTGATGACGCTGCCGGCGGCGGTGGAGTGGGCGCCGGAGATGGGGAGGGATACTTCGTGGATTTCCGCGCCGAGGTCCATGAGGACGGCGATGGCGTCCTGTATGAGGGACTGGATGGCTTCGTCGCAGCCCTCGTTGAGCTCTTTGGGGACGCCGATGCGGAGGCCGCGGATGTTTCCGGTGAGAGCGGCGCGGTAGTCGGCGCCGGGGTTGTCGACGGAGGAGGGGTCTTTGGGATCGTAGCCGGCGGAGGCCTGAAGCATGATGGCGCAGTCTTCGACGGTACGGGTCATGGGGCCTGCGTGGTCGAGGGACCAGCTGAGAGCGAAGACGCCATAGCGGCTGACGAGGCCATAGGTGGGCTTGTGTCCGACGATGGAACAGTTGGAGGCGGGACCGCGGATGGAGCCGCCGGTGCAGGAACCCATGGAGCCGAAGACGAGGCCGGCGGCGACGGCGGCACCGGAGCCGCTGGAGGAGCCGCCGGGGGAGTGGTCCAGGTTCCAGGGGTTGTGAACTTCGCCGTGGATTTCGTGGTGGTTGCCACAGGCGAATTCGAGGCAGTGATTCTTGCCCACGAGGACGCCGCCAGCGTTGTTGAGGTTGACGACGGCGGTGCAGTCGGCTTCGGGGACGTGGTCTTTGAAGACCTTGGAGCCGTTGGTGGTGCGGATGCCGGCGGTGTTGTAGATGTCCTTGACGGCATAGGGGATGCCGTGGAAGTCGCCGAGGCGGCGGCCGGCGGAGATTTCGCGCTCGGCGTAGTGGGCGGAGGCGAGGGCCTCATTGGGACAGAGGGTGAGGAAGGAATTGAGCTTGCCGTCGACGGCTTCTATGCGGTCGAGGCAGGCCTGGGTGAGTTCGACGGGTGAGATTTTCTGAGCCTTGAGGAGGTCAGAGGCTTGGGTGAGGGTTAGAGAGGTCAGGTCTTGGGTTGTCATGGTGGTCACGCTCCGGTGGGATTAGGGGGAGTCATTCCCATCCTAGCCTTCTCCCAGGACGGGAGAAGGGATAAGAAGGAGGGGGGTTAGAGTTTGGTGAATTTGGCGACGCTGCGGACGTTGCCGGACATATAGAGATTGCCGAGGTTGTCGGCCCAGGCGCCGTGGCCGACGTCGGGGGACATGCTGCGATCGATGAGCTTTCCATTAAGGTCGAAGACGGAGAAGCGGGGGGTCTGGTCGGTGACGAAGACGCGGTCTTTTTCGTCAATGAAGATGTCCATAGGGTGATAAAGGTCGCCCCATTCGGTGTAGTAATCGCCCTCGGGGCTGAAGATCTGGACGCGATTATTCTCGCGGTCGCAGACGTAGATTTTGTCGTTCTTGTCGGCCCAGATGCCGTGGGGGGTGGTGAACTGGCCGGGGCCGCTGCCACTTTCGCCCCAGGAGTTTAGGTGCTTGCCTTCGGGGGAGAAGCGGTGGACGATGGAGTTTCCGTAGCCGTCTGCGATGTAGATATCGCCGTTGCTGGAGACGCAGACATCGGCGGGGGAGTTGAAGGGAGCCTGGAGGGAGGCGCGTTCGCGGTTGCCCATGCGTAGGAGGATCTTGCCGTCGTTGGAGAATTTGAAGACCTCGTGGGCGTTGCGGTCGATAAGAAAGACATCGTCGTTGCTGTCGATGAAGATGCCGTGGGCGTCCATGAGGAGGCCGTCACCCCAGGTGTTGAGGAGATTGCCATCGGTGTCGAAGATGAGCATGGGTGGGTCTTTGCGCTGGTAGACGTAGACGCGGTTCCGGGAGTCGGTGGCGACATGGCTGACGTTGCCATAGGTCCAGCCTTCGGGAAGGTTGCCGAAGGGGTAGCTGACTTCCCAGCGGTCGGTGGTGCCGAAAATTGTCTTGTTTGGCATGGGGGCCTCCTGGAGGTGGGGGTGGAGGCATTATAGCGTGTTGGAGGGACGGTGGGGTAGGGGGCAACTGCGTTGGGGCAAATTTGGGGGGTGAGCGTGGGGGAGGGGGGGTTGGTTACGGCGGGCGTTGCGACGGGGGGGTGGGGGATGGTGGGAGGGGAGGGTTGGCGCTAGGGAGGAATGATGGATGGGCGTGGGGCTTGCGGATGGTTGGCAAGCAGAAGGATGGCTAGTTCCTGCAAGTTGGAGGCTTCGAGGTGCGGGGTGATTGCGGTTGAGTTGGCTGTGCTGTCTCGGTTCAGCCATGCGGATAACAGGCCGCTTTGGTTTGCGCCTGCCACATCGCTTTCGAGAGAGTCTCCTACGTGGAGGACTTCGTGGGGTTTAAGTCCGGCATGGGCGAGGGCGAATTCGAAAAAGCGGGGGTCCGGTTTGGGGTAACCGCAATCGGTGGCGAAGGATACGAAGTCGAAGATGTTGGGGAGGCCCAACCTGTCGGGGTGGGTATTACCGTTGGAGATGACGCCGAGTTTGAAGCGGGTCTTCAACCGGGTCAGGGCGGCGGGAACCTCCGGGAACGGCATAATGTCTGCGTAACGTGCTTCAACGTAGAGTTGAAACAGCTCGGCTGCGAGTTGGTGATCGGGATGACCAATGGATTCGAGGGCCCGGACGAAAGCGGCGTGGCGAATCTTCTCGAGTCCGACGACATCGCCGCCAAGTTGGCAGGAGACGGAATCCCGGATTGCGATCATTTTGGGGACCGTCAATCGGGCTGCTTCGGGAGTTGAAACGACCTGTTTAATTCGCTGCAGGGTGAGGGCAAGGGAATTTGTCATGGTGGTCTGGAAGTCCCAAAGGGTCCCGTCCATGTCGAAGGAGATGGCCTTGATGTGTCGCAGTGTATCGCCAGTCCGAGTGTTGGTCATGCTGGGTGGTTGATGTATCCGGAGTGTGCGTTAAGAGTCCGGATCGAGGCGCTTGCCCATGCTGACAACGTCGTCGATGGTGTAGCCTAGGGCTTTGTAGAAGTCGATGACGGCGGAGTTTGAGTTGCGGACCTGGAGGTTGATTTTGGGGCAACCCAGCTTGCGGAGGCGGGCTTCCGCTTCGTCCATCATCAGTCGACCGTAGCCTTGCTTTTGGCAGGTTGGGTCGACGGCGAGGTAGTTGATCCAGCCGCGGTGACCGTCGTAGCCGGCCATGACTGCGGCGGCGACGTGGTTATCGATGAGGCCGACGAGGAAGAGGTCGCGCTGGACGGATAGTTTGCGGTGGATGTCCTTCTTCGGGTCGTTCCAGGGGACGACGAGGCCGCAGGCTTGCCAGAGGGAGATGACGGCGTTTTCGTCGGATTCCTGGTAGGGGCGGATGAGGAGTTTTGGCGTGTGGCGATTTAAGTTAGTCAAGATGGTCACACCAGTGGCGTAGCTGGGTTGTGCGGTTGAAGGGGAAGTTTCCAGCGGACAACCTTCCGGAGTCGGCTGACCAGAGGCATCGATAGTATCATACTTGACATGCAGGGGCATTCGTACTTAATCGAGGGATGGTCATTGTGGCACGCTTCACTCTCATCCTAATCTTCTCCCAGAATTTAGAGCTTTGGATAACCCGCCAACAGCCCCATCGCCACCCCGATGACCCTCACCTCAATCCTCTCCCAGGACGGGAGAGGAGGTAAGAGGGGAATGAGATGCTGCTGTCCGGCGATTGGAATCATTGGACGGGATTGTGATGCTACCTATTACGGAATCCGTGGTTGACTTGGCAGAGGCGCTAATAAAAGGGCGGGCACTACCAGATAACGCCCAAAACTATGCAGTTCATAATGCGACAGCTGCGGTGCATGAAGTTGATCATCTGTTGACATGGAACTTTCGGCATCTGGCAAATGCGGAGACCAACCCCATTGTGAGGGAGGTCTGCCAGCAATATGGCTACGCAAGTCCAGAGATTTGCACTACGAGTGAACTAATGGGAGGAATTGAGAATGCCGGATGAAATAATTGAAGAACTATGGCGAATAAAGGACGAGATGGCGCGGGAGTGTGGGAACGATATTCGGAAACTTGCGGTGAGTGTGGAGAGTAAGGACGATAAAGACTGCCCTCTGGCGACCGAGGGGACTCGCTGGCAGCTTTTTCGATAGAGGGTGCGGTTGCGGAAGTTGGAGGTACTCATTGGGCGGGTTAATCTGTAGGCAGGTTCAGGGGTCTAGGTCGGGGTCTTCGTAGTCCCAGTTCATATGGCGGGCCATAGAGATCCACATTCGCCGAGTCTGGAGGTTAAACCTCTCCATTGATTTTCGCCGTTCATCCTGCTTCTCCAGTTGCCGCTGCTGATGCTCCAATTGTTGTTGCTGACGCTCCAATTGTTGTTGCTGACGCTCCATCAACTGTTGTTGTTTCTCTTGCAGATTGTCCAATTTTTGCAGATGAATTTGCTGGTTGGCAATCTGTTCATCATGCTTGAGCAGGTGCTGTTGCTGGCCCTCAAGCATCTTCAACAGGTAGTCTTCCTGCCTGATAAGGCCCTTCATGAGCCTATCAAAGCTCTCCACTTCATTCTCGACGTTTTCGAGCCGGTTTTCGATAGTGGCCATGGGTTGCCTTCCTTAATTCTCTTGGCGCCGGGGGTTAGTCGGCGGTGGGGCCGTGGGGGGCGTAGGAGGTGGCGTTGGGGTCCCTGGGGGCGAACTTGGCGCGGCCCTGCTTGCCCACGAGCTTGCCGTCGTCGATGACGACTTCGCCGCGGACCATAGTCATTACGGGGAAGCCGACCAGTTCCATGCCCTCAAAGGTATTGAGGTCGCTGATGCCGTGTTCCTTGCCGACGGTCTCCATGCGAGCGGGGTCCCAGAGGACGACATCGGCGTCGGAGCCGACCTGGAGGGCGCCCTTCTTAGGCCATATGCCGAAGATCTTGGCGGGGTTTTCGCAGAAAAGCTGGACGAATCTGGGGAGGGTGATCTTGCCGGTATTGACGCCGTGGGTCCAGACGACGGGCATCATGAACTCGAGGGTGCTGAGGCCGGCGGCGACATTGAAGATGTTGATTTCATCGGGGTCTGGTTCAGGAGCGTCGCCGATGACGGTGCCGGTGAGGCTGCCTGTAATCTTCAGGTTCTTGGTGTAGCCGGTAAAGTCGCTGGCGATTGTGCTAAGGCTACCGCTGGCGACACCCTTCCACATGGCGTCGACGTCGGGGTCGTTACGCAGGGGCGGGGCGACCTTGTACTTGTAGCCGTGCTCAATCATCATTTCGTCGGTGAGAGTGAGGTAGTGGGGGCAGGTCTCGCCGTAGAGGGCGAGGCCCTTGTCCTTATAGTGGTCGAGCACCGGCACCACTTCGGCGGAGCTGAGGTGGACGGGGTAGAGGGGAGAGCCGGTGACGAGGGCCATGGTGGCAGCGCGGTTGACGGCCTCCGCTTCGACGATGGAGGGCGCGGCCTTGTGGTAATACTCGGAAGAAGTGAGGCCCTGGCCCTTGAAGTGGTCCTCAAGGTAGGCCTTGCAGGTGCCGTTTTCGGCGTGGACCATGACCATGCCGCCGTTGTGAGCGGCGTGGTGCATAACCATCATCACCTGATCGTCCGGGAGGGCCATGAGGTTCGAGTAGTTGTCTTCGGTAGGGAGGACGAAGGGGTTCCAAGTCATAAACAGCTTGAAAGAGCAGGCACCGAGCTTAACCAGTTCCGGGATCACCTTATGTAGTTCATCCTTGTCACGCATGGTGATCAGGCCGTGGCAGGTGAAATCCGTATAGGAAGTCTCCTCGGCGAATTCGATGAAGCCCTTGACGATATCCGGGTTATACTTACGGATGCCCCACTGGTTGTTGAAATGCTCGTGGCGGTGGGTTTCGGAGCCGATGAAGGCGGCTACGGTGGTGACCCCGCCGAAAGCGGCGCACATGGAATAAGTGTCCATCTTGTCGCCGAAGATTGGGTGGGAGTGGGAATCGATGCCGCCGGGCAGGATATACTTGCCTGAAGCGTCGATGGTGCGGCTAACTTCACGGGCTGAGAGATCAGAACCCAATTCCGTAACCTTTCCGTCGTTAACGATCATATCGGAGCGGGAGATACCGTCGCCGGAGACCAGAAGGCCGCCTCGAATAAGCAGATCTGCGCGTTTGGTGGTCATGTGCCGTCCTCCAAAGATGGTTGCCCTATGCTAGCACGGGGTAAAAGGAGGGGCAAGGCTGGGCGATGCTATAATTCCGGCCCATGAAGACATCAGAATTTGACTACGAGTTGCCCGCCGAGATGATAGCGCAGCAGCCGGTGGAGCCGAGGGATTCCAGCCGGTTGATGGTGGTAGAGAGGGATTCCGGCGGGATTCAACATTCGACGTTCAACAGGTTGGGAGAGTACCTGCGTGCGGGGGACCTGCTGGTTGTGAATGACACCAGGGTCATACAGGGGAGGCTGCGGGCGAAGAGGAAGGGCACCGGGGGAAGGGTGGAATTTCTGCTGCTGCGGAGGGTTTGCGAGGGCACGTGGCAAGGGGTCGGAAGGCCTGGGCGGCGGATGCGGCCAGGAGAGCGCTACGAGGTGGAGAATGGGGGCGTAGACATAGAGGTTCTAGAAAGGGGAGAGGATGGGACGCTGACGCTGGGGCTTTCGACGGAGGCGGGGATGGAAGAGTGGGGGGAGACGCCGCTGCCGCCGTATATTCGGGAGACGCTGGGGGAGCCAGAGAGGTACCAGACAGTGTATGCGAGGGACCCGGGGAGCGCAGCGGCGCCGACGGCGGGACTGCATTTTACCGATGGGCTACTGCGGGAGTTGTCGGCACAGGGCGTGGAGCGGGCGAGCGTGACGCTTCACGTGGGGCTGGATACGTTTCGGCCCGTGACGGAGGAGGACCCGCGGAAGCATCAGATTCACAGAGAATACTGCCGGTTGGATGGGGTGGCGGCAGAGAAAATCAACGAATGCCGTCGGAACGGGGGGCGGGTGGTGGCGGTAGGAACGACGTCGGTACGGACGTTAGAGCAGGCGGGGGTGTGGTTGCGGGAAAGGGGGAGTTCGGAAGTTACAACGGTTTCAGGGTGGGCTGAACTGTTGATACTGCCAGGGTATTGCTTTCGGATGGTGGACGTGATGATGACGAACTTCCATCTGCCGCGATCGACGACCCTAATGATGGCGGCGGCGATTGCCGGGAAAGAACTGCTGATGGATGCTTACGAAGAGGCCATCAGAGAGGGATATCGATTCTACAGCTTCGGGGATGCGATGCTTATAATGTGAAGCGATCGCTGAACAAGGAAGTCTAAGGGAAAGGACTTGTGATTGGTGAGAGAGTGTGGTAATATACGTAGGCTTACGGATACGGGGGTATACGGAAGACATTAGGGGAAAGAATGGCACGGCGCTGGAGAGTGGGTGAAAGTCGTACTCAATAGGAGGAAATACAGGGAGGAAGACGAGAGGAAAATCCGGGGGATGGTGGTGGAGTGGTAGAATGCCAAAATGGGAGGGAAAAATGGCGCTAGAAAAGCGGGTGGAAGTACTATTCGATAAGGATAAATTCACCTACCTGCAGCGTAAAGCAAAGGAAGAAAAGACCTCCGTGGGCAATCTGATACGGGAGGCAGTGGAGGTAGCATATATGACCAGCCAGGCAGAAAAAAGGAAAGAAGCCGTAGCAGGCCTTCTACTGGCCGACTATGACTTTGGAGCCTCTTGGGAAGAACTGAAGCAAGAGATAGCGGAAGATAGGTACCGGCAAACAATGAAGTCGGTTGATGAAGCACTGCCCCGTTGAAATTGCTAGATACCAACATATTCATCTACGCGATGGGCAGGCCTCATCCTTACAAAGAACCGTGTCTCAGAATAGTGGCGTCCCTCGAAAGAAGTCTCCACGGATATCTTACCAATGCCGAGGTACTACAAGAGATCCTGCACGTCTTCCTAAGAAGGGGAGAAGCTGAGGATGGGGCCAAAAGAGTGCGCCAGATAATGGACTCGGTAGAGGAAGTCATTCCAATAGGGAAAGACGAGATCTATATAGCCTCGCGGTTGTTGATTCAGTACCCGGAAATAGATGCGAGAGATGCCGTTCACGCCGCTGTGGTGCAGCTGCATGGGCTGGAAGGCGTGGTCAGTGCTGACCGGGGCTTCGACGTGATTCGGGGGGTTACGCGATTCGACCCACTGGAGATGTTTCCGGACTAGCTTCGGATTGGGATCTGGAGGAGTTGGAGTAGGTTGCCATCGGGGTCTTTAAAGGTGGAGACCCAACCGCCCCAAGATTCCTGCTCAGGAAGACGGATGAACTCTACCCCGGCGGACAAGAGGCGTTGGTGTTCGTTATGGATGTCGTCGACGCCGAAGTTTACCATGATGCGGTAGGGATCCCGGGCCAAGCCGCAAACGGCGTGGTGGAGGCCGATGCTAAGGCGCATATCACCGAATCGGAAAGCCACGAAATCGCCGTGGTCTGAGTGCAAGGGAAGTCGTAAAACGTCCCTGTAGAAGGTGCGCATTCCTTCGATATTGGAGGTCCATAGGATAACGCCAACAACGCCCGATATCATCTTCGATTCACCCCGGATGCAGAATGGGAAGCCAATTGAAGTCCTACCGGCACATTCTACAATTGGTGGAACGTATTCAGAAAGAGACGCAGAGGGTATACTGGGGTTCCAGAGAATCAGGGAGGAGAAAAACATGGAAGAGGCAGTCATCGTCAGCGCGGTAAGGACGCCGATTGGGCGATTCGGAGGAGGGTTTTCCGAAGTATCAGCGGTGGACCTGGGCGCAGTGGTGGTGGAGGAGGCGGTCAAGCGGGCCGGAGCCGAGCCGGAGCAGGTGGACGAGGTAATCATGGGAAACGTGCTCATGGCAGGGCAGGGCATGAACCCAGCACGGCAGAGCCTGGTGAAGGCGGGACTTCCTGTTCAGGTGCCGGCGATGACCATTAACAAGGTGTGCGGCTCGGGGCTGAAGTCCGTGGCGCTGGCGGCGCAGTCGATACGTTTGGGAGAGGCGGACGTTGTTGTGGCAGGAGGAATGGAGAGTATGAGTTGTGCGCCGTACCTGATTCCAAGAGGACGGTATGGGTACCGGATGGGGCACGGGGAACTGCTTGATTCGATGATCAACGACGGACTGCATGACTGCATGATCGATTGTCACATGGGAGTGACGGCGGAAGAGCTTTCGGACATCTACGGGATCAACCGAGAGGATGTGGACCTGTACTCCATGGAAAGCCAGGCCAGGACGGCGCGCGCGGTAGAGTTGGGGTTGTTTGAGGACGAGATAGTACCGGTGACAGTTCCGGGCCGGAGGGGGGAAGTGGTAGTGGATGCCGACGAGCATCCGCGGCCAGAAGTGACGATGGAGAGATTAGGGCAGCTGCCGGCCCCATTCAGGAAGGGTGGCATAGTGACGGCTGGGAATGCCGCAGGGATAAACGACGGGGCTTCGGCGGTGGTGGTGACATCGCGGGCGTGGGCGGAGCGGAGGGGACTGGAGCCGATGGCGACGATTCGCAGCTGCGCTGCGGCGGCGCTGGAGCCGCGGATGATGGGGGTTGCGCCGGCAGGGGCGGTGAATAAGGCTCTGGACAAGGCAGGGTTGCAGCTTGACGACATGGACCTGGTGGAGATAAACGAAGCATTTGCGGCGCAGGTGCTTTCGGTGGGCAGGGAGATTGAGTTGGACTGGGACAGGACCAACGTCAACGGAGGAGCGATTGCGCTGGGCCATCCCATCGGGGCGAGCGGAGCGCGTATTTTGACAACCCTGCTGCACGAGATGGGGCGCAGGGATTCGCGCCATGGGCTGGCAACGCTTTGCATAGGTGGGGGGATGGGGATCGCCATGGTAGTGGAAGCTAACTGAGTGGTTCCTCGTGACTGTCGACGAGCTAAATAGACTCTTCGGGACTTCGAAACCCATCATTGGGATGCTTCATTTGAAGCCGCTTCCCGGATCGCCAAGGGCGGAGCCGATCAGGGTTGTCAGGGAGCGGATGCTGGAAGACCTGGATGCGTTGATCCGGGGTGGTGTGGATGGAGTGATACTGGAGAACTACGGCGATGCTCCCTACTATCCTGAAAGAGTACCTGCACACACTATTTCCTGCCTGACGCGTTTGGCGTTGGAGGTTCGGGAGTTGACATCGCGGCCACTGGGGATCAACGTGCTACGGAGCGATGGTATTGGGGCGCTGGCGGTAGCTGCGGCGGTGGGCGCGGACTTTGTACGGGTGAACGTGTTTACGGGAGTGCGGGTCTCGGGTGAGGGACTGATACGGGGGAATGCCCATGAGGTACAGCGATACCGCAGGGAGTTGGGGGTGGATGTGAAGATATTCGCCGACGTGGACGTGAAGCATTCGACGGGATTGGGTGAGGTTGACCTGGCGGACGAGGTGACCGAGACGATCCTGCGAGGCCGGGCCGACGGGGTCATCGTCTCCGGGAAGGCGACAGGCTCGGCGACGGGTTTGGAAGACCTGAGGCGGGCCAAAGAGGCTGCGGGCAACGTGCCAGTGCTGGCAGGGAGCGGGGTGACGAAAGAGACGGTGGTGGAGACTCTTCGCTGGGCGGACGGGGCGATCGTGGGGACGGGATTAAAGGTTGGCGGGGTGACGGACAATGCGGTGGACCAGGAAGAGGTGCGGGGTCTGATGGAGGTGGTGCGGGGTTTCGGTGGATAGGCTGAGGTGTCGTTGTGGGAAATTCGTAGGACGTATATAATTTCGATAGTTCAGGCGCAAAAGGAGACGGAAAATGCAGCCACTTAGCGGCATAATTACTTCGATGTTAACCCCCTTTACTGACAGCTTCAGGCTTGATGAGGAGACGCTGGCCCAGGAGCTGGAGTACCAGATTTCCAAGGGGGTGCACGGGATTTGCATCCTTGGGGGAACGGGGGAGTCCTTGAGTTTGACAAACGAGGAGCGGCTGCGGATGGTCAGCGCTTCTGTAAACGTCATCCGGGGACGGGTGCCACTGGTAGTTGGCTGCTTCCTTCCGGGAGAAGACGAGATTGCTTCGTTTGCGGAAAACATTCAGGACATGGGGGCGTCCGCATTGATGCTGACGCCGCCTCCGTTTTTCAAGTTGACACCACCGCAGTTCGGGCAGATGTTGGAGAATGTGAGCAACAAGACCAGCCTGCCCCTGGTTATCTACAACGCGCCGGCGAGGGTGGCCGTAAACATGGGAGTTGGGGCAATTGGAGAGTACACCCACCGGTTCCCGAATGTGGTGGGGGTCAAGGACGCGACGGGGAGTATCCGTGAGGTGATCGGGATGGGGCATGCGATGGCGCCGACGGCCGGGCTGCTTCAGGGGTTGGATGACGGTTTGCTTCCGGCACTGGCATCGGGGGCTTCTGGGGGCATACTGGCGTTTGCCACGCCGATGCCGGAGATCTTTGTGGACCTGTACGAAAGCTGGAATCGGGGGGACAACGAGCGGGCGTTGGAGCGGCAGATGTCAGTAATTCCGGTGATGAACGTGGTGGCGAAGGAGCCAATGCCGGTGCTGGTGAAGGAGGCGATGAAAGCGGTGGGACGTCCGATGGGGCCGACGCGACCGCCATTGTACCCAGCGGCGCCTGAGCATGCGCGGGAGATACGGGAAGAGGTGGAGAAGCTGCTGAGTATGTAGGGGTTTGGGAGAGAGTTCAGTTCAGCCAGATTGCTGAGAGGGTATTGATGGTTTCATCCAAGGAGTTGAAGGAGCGGGTCTCGCAGGTATATGCGGAGAGGATTCAGGAGGCGTCGTCGTGCTGCGATGACGGGGACGCGGTGGCGATCTATTCTGAGGAAGCGCTTGAGGGGTTGCCAGATGGTGTGGCGTCCTTCGGGTGTGGGAACCCGGTGGCCCTGGCGAGTTTGAGGCCGGGGCAGGTTGTCGTTGATCTGGGAAGCGGCGCGGGGCTGGATTGTTTCCTAGCGTCGAAGGCCGTTGGCCCCGAGGGGGAGGTTATCGGGGTGGATTTTACACCGGCGATGCTCGATCAGGCACGGGAGAACCAGGCGAAGTTGGGGATAGAGAATGTGAGCTTCAGGCAGGGGGACATAGAGTCGCTGCCATTGGATGACGAGAGCGTCGACGTGGTGATTTCCAACTGCGTCATTAACCTGGCGCCTGACAAGGACGCAGTATTTCGTGAGGCGTTTCGGGTACTGCGCCCGGGCGGAAGGCTGATGGTGTCGGACATCCTGTTGGAGCGTGCGGCGACGGAGGATGAGATGAAGGACCTGGCGTTGTACGCAGGGTGTATATCGGGATCGTTGCCTGTGGAGGAGTATTTGGGGAAAATCCGGTCGGCGGGATTCGGGGAGGTTGGCTATGAGGTGGAGGACGCGGTGAAGGAGGGGGAGTTCTGGTTCAGCGCGGCGGTTTCGGCGCGGAAGGTCACTGTGTGATGGGAAGTTTGGGGGCATCATAGGGACAGTTTGTTGGTGATGGTGAGGAATGGGGTAACTGAGAGAGGTGAGTGTGGGCTGATAGGGGGTTCCTGCCTGCAGAAGAGCAAGGAGGGGGTGGTTTCCGGTTGGGGCGTGGCGAGGGTTGAGAGTGGGTTCCTGCAATCGGAGACCTTTGCTTAACTACAGGCTGTCCGCCTCGTGCTACCCCAATCACCCCCCATCGAGGGGGAAGAGGAAAGAACAAGGAGGGCGTGAGGCATTTGTTTAGCGTGG
>CAYQLZ010000037.1:0-17105 GCA_964418665.1 uncultured Dehalococcoidia bacterium
ACTACCCGGGTATCTAATCCGGTTTGCTACCCACGCTTTCGCGCCTCAGCGTCAGGCACAGCCCAGAAGACCGCCTTCGCCTCTGGTGTTCCTCCCGATATCTACGCATATCACCGCTACACCGGGAATTCCGTCTTCCTCTTCTGCCCTCAAGCCGAGCAGTATCCCCTGACCTCTTCCAGTTGAGCCGGAAGATTTCACAGGAGACTTACTCAGCCGCCTACGCGCTCTTTACGCCCAGTAAATCCGGGTAACGCTTGCCCCCTACGTGTTACCGCGGCTGCTGGCACGTAGTTAGCCGGGGCTTATTCTCAAGGTACCGTCCTTCCTCTTCCCTTGAAAAAGGGGTTTACGACCCTAGGGCCTTCATCCCCCACGCGGTGTCGCTGGGTCAGGCTTTCGCCCATTGCCCAAAATTCTTTGCTGCTGCCTCCCGTAGGAGTGGGAACCGTGTCTCAGTCTCCCTCTGGCTGACCATCTTCTCAGACCAGCTACCCGTCTTCGGCTTGGTGGGCCGTTACCTCACCAACTACCTGATAGGACGCGAGCCCCTCCTAGAGCCCCGCAAGCGGGTTTCCTCCCTGGACCAGGGTCCGGGGATCGTATGCGGGATTAGCCTGGATCTCTCCAGGTTATACCCCACTCAGGGACAGGTTACTCACGCGTTACTCAGCCGTTCGCCGCTTTCCACCCGGGCGAACCCGGGATTCTCGCTCGACTTGCATGCATTAGACGCACCGCCAGCGTTCACCCTGAGCCAGGATCAAACTCTCTGGCGAATTACCTTACTTCCTTCCACTATCCAACTGTTAAGGTGCTAAGGGATAAATAGAGCCTCTCGGTGGAGGCTTCCGCGTATTATACATAGGTTAAATTCCCGATGTCAACAGCGAGTTGCGGGGCGTGGGTTGTCGGGAAGGGGGTCTACGCTATTCGTTTGGGAAATGGAATAGGGCGGAATTCGTGACTGGAGGCATCCGTTTCAGGCGTGAGGGCCGTTTAGGGAAGCCGGGGTAACGAATAGGGGACTTGGGCGGCGTACAGGGAGATTCCACGGATGTTGGTGATTCATTGGAGTTTGGTAGCAGGGGAAGAACCCGGCCGGGAAGGGGAAGGGTGTCACTATGCAAGGGGTGAGGAGGGCGAAGGTAATGGACGGTGGAGGGATAGGCATCTGTGAATGCCGGTATCAATTTGACAACCCTATAGGCAGGTGCTAGATTGCGCTTGATTGGTGCTTCCCTGTTAAACGGTGCCATCACACCAATTCTCCGTTAGGCTGTGGACCAAATGCGGAGAGGGAAGTCGGCGAAGTCAGCATACGGCGATGCAAGATGGATGAAGGAAGTCACGCAGGACAGTGGGACCGGCTGCAGGAACTCTGCAGCACCGTGCTATCCGAACGACCGCTGATTCTGGCCAGCAACCGGGGACCCGTCGAGCACTACGTGAGGCATGACGGTCGACTTGAGGCCCGGAGGGGAAGTGGGGGCGTTGTTACGGCCCTGAGTTCACTTACCAGGATGCTGGATTTCACGTGGGTGGCGACGGCGATGGGGGAGGGGGACAGGAGGATGGCAGAAGAGAGTCGTGGGGCCAGAATTGCCCCTAGATTACCGGGACAACGGGCCCAGGTCCGCTATGTGTCGACGGTGCGTCGCGTCTACCACAAGTATTACAACGTATTCTGCAATCCTCTGCTGTGGTTCCTGCAGCATTATATGTGGAATTCTCCGTACAGTCCTAACGTGGACGCGAACGTGCACGACGCGTGGAACAACGGGTATGTGACGGTGAACGAAAAGTTGGCGCAGTTGGTCATCGACGAGGGGCTGGAGAGTAAGAAGCCGCCGATAGTGATGACCCACGACTATCACCTGTATCTTGCTCCTGGGTACATCCGGAAGGGGTTGCCGGAAGCATCGATCCAGCACTTCACCCACATTCCCTGGCCTGCGGCGCGATACTGGAAACTGTTGCCGAGCTACATTCGAAACCACATTTGCCGCAGCCTGACAGCAGCGGACGTGGTTGGGTTTCAGTCTACAGACGACGTTCGGAATTTCCTGGATACGTGCGAGGAGTTCCTACCCGATTACGAAGTGGACCACAACAATAGGGTGATCTATCACGACGGAAGGGCGTGCCACGTGCGGGCTTACCCGATTTCCGTAAACGTGGACGAGATAATACGCATTGCCAATTCGCCCCGGGCGCTGGAGTATGAGCGGCATTTGCGGTCGGAGATGCAGGGCAAGTCGATCGTCCGGGTGGACAGGGCCGAACCAAGCAAGAACGTGATCCGAGGCTTCCGTGCATTCCAGCTGCTGCTTTCAAGATACCCTGAACTACATGGCGAGGTCTCGTTCATGGCGTTTCTGGTGCCATCGCGGACGCACATACGGCAGTACCAGAGGTATATGGACGATATCCGGCGGATAATTGGGGACATCAATTCGATGTACGGGACGCCGGACTGGCAACCGGTGAAGCCCTATTTCGAGAACAACTACACCCAGGCAATTGCGGGAATGAAGGTATACGACGCATTGTTGATAAACGCGGTCATCGACGGGATGAACCTGGTGGCGAAGGAAGGTCCCCTGGTGAATTCCAGAGACGGGGTACTGATTCTGTCGGAGACCACGGGGGCGCATCAGCAGTTGAAGCACGGGGCGTTGACGGTTTCGCCGGCGGACCTGGAAGGCACTATGCAGGCGATGTACCAGGCGATTACAATGAGTGGGAGCGAAAGAAACCGGCGCGCCACGGATTTGGCAGACAGCATACGGCGTGAGGATATCAGCCACTGGCTGGTCTCACAGATTGAAGAACTGGTGGAGCTAACAGGAACCGAGCCAACGTAGCTCAGAGGCAGAGCAGCGGTTTCGTAAACCGCAGGTCGTGGGTTCGATTCCCACCGTTGGCTCTCTTTTGGTCCCTAGGTGGAATATTACGCCTATACGTTAGAATTCTTCGTTCTAAGGCAGCCATTCCATGTTCCGGGCGATCAGGGCCCACATGGACCAGGTCTGCTGACTGAGTCAGTGGATCTCCATCTGATCATCCCAAGACTGTTTGAACTCGTCCCGTTGAAACTTCTACCACTCTACCCGCAGCTTTAGCTGTTCGCCTTGTCGGTTCAGCGGAACTTGTTGACCTCCCGGGATCTCAACCATCCTGGCCCAGGTAACAGTAATTCTCTCAACCGTGACACTTACGTGATGAACGCGCTTGGCGACTTCTTCCAACAAGACCGTGGGATTCTCACATTGTGAGTCGGCGCTAATGTTCTGTGTGCCTGCCGAACATACAAGCATTCGCAATAGGACACGGCCCTAGGGGTTAAACAGGGGCGGCCGGTGGCGGAACCAAACTGCCTGCTGTTCGTAGGCGTGGGCGGCTCGGAGGAGGGTTGCCTCGTCAAAGGGGCGTGCAGCCAGCTGGAGACCCAGAGGGACATTCTCGGCGGCGAAGCCGCAGGGAACGTTGACGGCGGGCATACCCGTCATGTCGAAGCAGGCGCGAAAGTTGTGGGGTTCGAGGGTGCCTACAGAGTCGCCCTTTAGGGCCAGCGAGGGGAGCTTGTGTCCTGAGGGGAGGGCGATTACGTCGACGGTGTTCATGATGTCGTGGAATTCCCGCCGCATTCGGCTGCGGATTCGTTGGGCCTGGAGGTAATCGGAGGCGGTGAAGGCCGCGCCGGAGGCGAGGTGATTCCAGGTGGAAACGGCGTAGTCGTCGGGGCGTGCGAAGAGGTTCTCGCGGTGAATGGCGTAGGCCTCCGATAGCATGATGGTTGTGTGAGCCATGCGGTAGTAATGAAGGGAAGGGACAACGATTTCGCGTAGGTGCGCGCCGAGGCCTTCGAACACCTTCAGGGCGTCTTCGAAGGCTGCGAGAATTTGCGGGTGTGCGGAAATTTCGGAGTCGGCGAAGAATCTACGGGGGATGCCGATTTCGATGCCCTTGATTTCGCCCGTAAGGGCTTCGGAGTATTCGGAAACGGGAGCCCGGCTGCTGGTGGGGTCTCTCGGTTCGTGTCCGGCTATGGACTCGAGCATCAGGGCGGCGTCCTCAACTGAGCGCGTGATGGGGCCGCAGTGGTCCAGGGACCAGCTGAGAGGGACGACACCGTGGCGGCTGACCCTGCCATAGGTGGGTTTCAGTCCAACTACGCCGCAATTGGCGGCGGGGCCGCGGATGCTTCCGCCGGTGTCGGTGCCAAGGGAGGCCATGGCCAGCCCGGCGGCGACGGAGGCAGCGGACCCGCTGCTGGAGCCGCCGGTATCGTAGTCGAGATTCCATGGGTTTCTCGGGCGAGGGTAGAGGTTGGTTTCGAGGCTGCCGACGGCGAATTCTCCCATGGCCTGCTTGCCCATGAGCACCGCCCCGGCACGTTTCAATTGACTCACGACGTGGGCGTCGAAGTCGGGGGTGAATCCTTCCATGATCTTGGAATGGGCTTCGGTGGTTACTCCCCTGGTGTAGAAGAGGTCCTTGAGGGCGTAGGGTATGCCGTGGAGAGGGCCGCGAAATTCGCCCCGCATCATTTCCTGCTCGGTGTGACGGGCCTGGGAGAGGGCGATTTCGGGCAGGAGAGTTACGTAGGTGCGCAGGGTGGGATCCAGGTTTTCGATGGCGTCGAGGTGGGCCTGAATTAACTCTAGGGGAGAGAGCCGGCGGGACCGGATGAGGTGTGAGGCTTCGGTTATAGTCAGGAAGCAGAGTTCTCGCCAAGCGGTGGTCATATTCCGGAAATACTCCCTCGTAGATAGTCCGAGGCCCCTTCGCAATGGAAGGGGCCTCGTTTGCATGTTGCCCTTGTCAACCCAGCCCTATCTTCCTACGAGCGAGGAAGTGGGGGCTAGAGTTACGTTTCAGCATCATCTACTGGTATCTGGGGACGGTGTACTCCAGGCCTTCCGTGGGACCCTGGTCCACCATGTATCGGGCAAAACCGGGGTCGGCGATTACGTTAGGATCGTACGCGGCCTGTGGGAAGAGGAAAGCGATGGGGATGATGATGTAGTTGTTGTAGAGGTAGTCTCCCATCTCATGGGTAAGCCGCGTGATTTCCTCGGGAAGCACGGCGTTTCGCAGATTTATGAAGATCTGGTCCAACTCGTCGTACTCCCACTGGGGAGAGCCGCAGCCGCCGGCCACGTTGCTCATGGGATAGCAGGTGTTGGTGCCGAACCGGTTGATGCTGTAGCGAACCGGGTAGGCGTAGCGACCTATGTCTCTGGCTCGGTAGAGTGAACGGATCTGGCTGAAGGAGCCGAGTTCCAACAGCTTCGCAGTGATCCCGACCTCTGACCAGTATTGAGTGATAACCTCCGCGACGTCGGGAACTTCCGGTACGCCGCTGACCTTGGCGGTCTGGAAATCGAACTCGAAACCGTCGTCGTAGCCGGCTTCAGCCAGGAGTCGGCGGGCTTCGTCCGGGTCGTAGGGGTAGGGGACCCATTCAGCCTTGTGGTCGGGATGGTTTGGCGTGAGGCTGAACATTGCCTGAGGGATGGCGGCCTCGCCCCAGAAGGTGTCGATTATCTCTTGCTTGTTGATGGCGAGGTTAAGGGCCTTGCGCACCCGAACGTCCCGGAAGGGATCTGTGGGGTCATAACCCGGCGCAATGGGTTCGGTCTGGCCAGTCTTGGGGCCTGCCAGGTACGTCCTCTCGCCGTCGTAGTATTGGCCGCCGATGAACACGAAGACGGTCATGCCGGGCCGGGAACCGGTGACGACGACAAACCCACGCTGTGCCGCCTCGGGGAGGAGGGAGCGGGGGACATCTGCGATGTGCACTTCCTGGGCGAGGAGCATGGCTAGACGGGTGGCGTCTTCCGGGCCGAAGAGGTATTCGAGTTCAGGGAACTCGGGGGTCTTCCGCCAGTGGTCCTCCACGCGTTCGTAGCGGAGGAACTGGCCGAAGGCAACCTCGCTGAACTTGAAGGGGCCGGTGCCCACCGGGTGAGTGAGGTAACCCTGCTCTCCCTTCGCTCTAAAATAGGCCTCGCTGATGATGCCTGATACATTTGCGGGGCTCAGCCAAGAGGAGATGTCGGCTGCCGGGCTATTCAGTTTCCAGTCGAGTTCGTAGCGACCAGTGATGTCGAAGTTCGCGTTTTCGACACCGAAGTTGGTCCAGATACTGGGGCGATTCGAGAGTTCGGAGCCGAGAACCTGAAGGGTCGTGACTACGTCCAAGGCTGTCAATTCGGAGCCAAGGAAGTCGGGGGCCGTGTGGAAGGGGACGCCTTCGCGGAGCTTGAAGTTCCAGACGGTACCGTCGGAAGACATGCTCCACTCTTCGGCCAGCCGGCTTGTATCCTCGACGCCAGTCTCCGCGTTGACGCCAACGACATGTTCCATGTTGGGAAGGATGCCTTCTACGCTGTCGAACATGGCTAGGGACTGGTACTGGGGCGGAGGAATGGCGACCCTAAGCCTGGATTCGACTGGGACTTTGGGAGCCATGGCAGTGGGAACAGGCGCCGCTGTGGGCGCTGCCGTGGGCGCAAATGGAACGCGGGTGGGACCGGTTTGCGTAGGCATGGCGGTGGCTGCAGGAGCTGCCGGCGCTACAGTCGCCGCGGGTGTGGCGGGCATAGCCGTCGGCGCGGACGGCATGGCTGTGGCCGGTGCGGGCGTTGCGGGCATAGCTGTTTGGGCTTGGGTTGGTTGGGGCACCGGCGCGGCCGGAGTGGCAGCGGGGGCGGGCTCGTCGGTGGCGTCGTCGCCGCAAGCGACGATTACGGCGGTCGCGAGGACGGCCAACACGAGCATTATAAGTATCCTGGTGGGTGGGAAGATTCTCATCTCAATTACCTCCCAAGTATTTTTGAGGCTGCTCAACATACGATAGCCAGTGGTGTTTGGAGTCGGGTTGAGCGCAGGGTTAGTCTATTTAATTTGACGCCAAATGGCAAATGGGAGCGGAGGTGCAACTCCATTTGGAAAGATGCAGTCCGTCAGGGCGTGGATTCAGCATTTTTTTGGATAAGATTTGACCAGTTTCTGGAATAGTGGTAAGCGACAGGTGGGGGGGTGATCAAGAATGGCGTGGGGGACTAATGTATACTCTTCGCGTTGGAATACGGAAAGGAGGATTTGCAATGGAGGAGAGAGATTTTGTTGGATACGGGCCAAACCCGCCGGTAATTCAGTGGCCGGACAAGGCGAAGATCGCGGTTTCGGTGGTGGTCAACTACGAGGAAGGGTCCGAGTATTCGCTGCTCGACGGAGATGACCACGGAGAGTCGATGGGCGAAGTGCCATCGCCGGTGCCTGTGGGGGAGCGGGACCTGGCCAACGAGTCTTTCTTTGAATACGGCAGCCGGGTGGGAGTATGGCGGATAATGAACATCCTGGACGAGTTCAACGTGAAGGCGACTTTCTATTGCTGCGCTCTTGCGTTGGAACGGAACCCGGACGTGGCGAGGGAGATAACGGCTAGGGGACACGAGGTTTTCGGGCACGGGAACAGGTGGGAGGAGTATTTCCGGATGAGTAAGGAGGAGGAGCGGGAGGCTATCAAGAATGCTGTGGAGTCCATTGAGCGAACGACGGGACAGCGGCCGCTGGGATGGTATTGCCGGTACGGGCCAAGTGTGAACACGCGGGACCTTGTGGTGGAGGAGGGTGGGTTCATATACGACTGCAACTCCTATAACGACGATCTGCCCTATTACACCAACGTGAATGGCAAGAAGTGGCTGGTGATACCGTATTCTCTGGAAGTAAACGACACGAAATTCTGGCGGGGCGGGATGACGATGCCTGAGCACTTCTACCACGTGGCGCGTGGGACATTCGACCTTCTATACAAGGAGGGGGAGACGCATCCCAAGATGATGTCAGTGGGACTGCATTGCCGGATAATCGGCAAGCCCTCCAGGGCGGCGGGGCTGCGACAGTTTCTGGAGTATGCGACATCACAGCCCAACGTTTGGTTTGCGAAGCGAATTGACATTGCGCGGTGGTGGTTGAAGAACTATCCGTAGGGAGTGGCGGAGAGACTCGGCAGCAGTTCGGGCAGTAGCGGTGCATAGGAAGTTCACGTAGGCACAACTGGGGCACAGTACGTAATTCGTCGCAGGCAATGGACTGGTATCCATCTTACCTTGACATAGGCAAATGGGACGCATAGGATACGGAAATCCAGACGTCGGGCTATCGTCGGATGGTCACCGAAGTCCGTTGGGGGTGGAAGTCATGAAGCAGCGCATTACGGCATTCTGCAAATTCTCGACGGGGGTATTGGGAGTGCTGCTCTTACTGGGGCTTCTAATTGTCGCCTGCGGTGGAGATGATGAAACGGAAGAGGCGGCCCAGCCCACAGCGGCGGCAACCATTGCGCCAGCGCCCACGGCGATGCCGGTCACTTCTGCGATGAGTCCAACGCCGACGGCGATGCCAACTACGGCTCCCGCCACCATGGCGCCTACAGAACCGGTGGAACCGAGACTGAAGGTTGCGATGACACCACCGGCGCAGCAGACCTCCTCGCCGGTTAAGGCGTCTCGGGCCTCCGCGGCGCCGTTGAAGCCAATGTTAGGGTTCCTCATAAGGGAGGACCCGGAACGCTTGGAGATTCACCACGATTGGCTGGCTACCGAGTGGACGTTTGACACGACGGCGTGGACGTTCAAACTCCAAGAAGACGTTCCCTTCTACCGCAATCGCCAGCCAAGCGAGTTTACCTTCAAGGCAAGCGACGTGGTGGCTACCTACGAATCCGTTGTAGCCGAGGACTCGCAGGCCATCGGGAGTTTCTTCTGGCAGAGGTGGGTCGGCCCCGTAGAGAATTTCGAGGTGGTCAACGACTATGAAGTAATCATGAATATGGATGCTCCCGACGTCGCGATTCCCATATGGCTATTGGACGGCGTAGGATTCCATATCATCTCCGGCGACCACTGGAAGGCCGTGGGCGACGAGGGATACCAGGCGGACCCGATTGGCACAGGGGCGTTTACCTTCAGGGAGCTTGAGGTAAACAGCCACTATCTCTATGAGGCTGTGGAGGACCACTGGCGCCAGACGGCGGAGATGGATGAGCTGGAGTTTCTGCTGGTTAAGGAGGACGCAACCAGGGTTGCGATGCTCTTGGCGGGCGAGGCGCACATTGTAGACATGCCCTGGAGTCTTGTCCCGCAGATTGAGGAAGCCGGGTATGAGAAGGTGCTGGCCACGCGGCCCGGTTGGTACCTGATGGGGGTTATTGGCGGGCAGTTCTACGCCACGCCTGACGGAGAGGACCTTTCCGACCCCGACAACCCGCTGACGGATGTGCGGGTGCGGCGAGCTTTGGCGCTGGCCATCAACAAGGAGGAACTGAACGAGACCTTCTTTGCGGGCGAGGGGCAGGTGCAGATAGCCCATCTGATGTACAACACTGAGCCCTCGGTTCCGCCGGGATTGGAGCCTTATCCCTATGACCCCGACGAGGCAAGGCAGTTGCTGGCCGAAGCGGGATATCCCGATGGTTTTGACCTGGAGTTGCCCTACTACGTACTGGCCGGGCTGCCAAATATCGGAGAGATTGTGGAGGCCATCGCCAGCTATTACCGAGCAATTGGGATCAACACGGAGACCAAGATATACGAGGGATCGGTACTTAGGGAGATGGGACGAGAGAGGCAGATCGTGCAGGCGGTGCGATTTTTGAATAACGGGTTAGTCTCGTACCAGATTGCGTATCCGATCAATTTACGGCTGCTGGAGCGGGGCAACCACTGGTTCGACCATCCCTACGTAGCGGACTTTATCGACACCTTCGACACCACGCTGGACGAAGATACGCGAGTGCGAATTGCGCGGGAATTTGCCCAGTGGATGCAGGATAACGTGATCACGGTGCCGGTGCTGTTCATCTTCCCCGTCCTGGGCGTAGATCCTGGAGTTGTGGAAGAATACCGGGGGAACATGATTAATCTGGGTCCGACTATGGACCACGAATACACAAAGATGGTAAAGCGATAGGGCGAAACATGGTATTATCCTGGAACGGCAAGGGATATTCTTGACTGTGAAGGGAGAAGAAATGTTGAACCTAAAGAAATTGGGTGTTCTGAGCTACGCGCTATTGGCAGCGGCGCTGATGGCGACGTTGTTCATCGTCGCCTGCGGAGGCGATGACGAACCAGAGGCGACGGCGGCTCCTATGCCAACAACGGCGCCCGCGCCAACGGCGATGCCAGCCACCCCGGCAATGACCCCACCGCCAACGGCGATGCCGGCTACTCCCGCGATGACGCCGGCGGCGACGGCCATGCCTGCCACTCCGGCGATGACAGCGACGGCGATGCCGGGCACTCCCACCCGTCAGCCATTTGTACCGACCGTCACGCCTACGCCCACGGCGACGGAGGCAATGACCCCTGTCCTACCGGTTTCTCCTCGCTTGAGAGTAAGCAAGGTCCCGCCGGGGGCGCAGGTCACAATGATGTGGAAGACCTTTACCAGCGAAACTGGGCCCTTGAAGCCCATGTACGAGTTCATCATCAATACCAACCGGTTTAACGGTGAATACGAGAACACGATGCTGGCCGACGACTGGTCCATGGCGCCCGACGCGATGAGCTGGACGTTGAACCTCAGAGAGGGCATACCCTTCCACTCCACGGACAGCTACACGGGCACGAACTTCACCGCCAAGGACTTCAAGCTGACGCTGCAGACGGCGGGTCGTGAGGACTCGCTTTCGGCGGGCAGCCAGTGGCGGAACCTCGGCGTGGCGGATTCGAACTTCAACATTGTGAATGACCACGAGGTTGTATGGGTCCTGGACCGGCTGGAGCCGTTGGGCGAAGGGTGGCTTGCCGAGAGCAACGTGGCCGGCATAATCAGCCAGGACTACTGGGACGCTGTGGGCGAGGAGGGGTATCTCGCGCACCCCGTGGGCACCGGTTCATTCAGTTTTGTAGAGTTGGAGATTGGCTCTCACATGCTCTACGAACGAGTTGAGAACCATTGGAGGAAGACGCCGGAATTTCATGAGCTGCAGTTCCTGTACACCCCGGAGAGCGCCACCCGCATTGCCATGCTTCTGACCCAGGAAGTTGCAATTTCCGAAGTTGACAAATCCCTGCTACCCCAGGCGGTGGAGAGGGGCTTCGGCGTGGCGACAAGCAGTTTGCCCGGTACCAACGTATTCATGATGATCGGCGGGCTGTACTACGATGAACCGGTGGAGATCAAGCTTGGCTCCAGGGCCGGCGAGACTCATCCCATCGCACCGGGTTACATCCAGGGAGATCCGCTGAGAGACGTGAGGGTGCGCATGGCGCTCAACTTCGCCATTGACCGGAACACGATCAACGACATCTTCTTCGACGGAGAAGGCATCCTGCAGACGATTCTTGGGATTCCACCGACGCGTTCGGACTATCATCCCACATGGACGCCCTATCCCTTCGACCAGGACAGGTCCCGGGAGTTGCTGGCGGAAGCGGGGTACGGAGAAGGGGTGGATATCACCTTCATCACCACCAAGCTGAGCGGCGTGCCGGAAGCCCAGGACGTGGCGGAGGCGGTCATTGGTTACTGGAGGGAAGTGGGCGTGAACGTCGAGCTGACGGAGATGGAGTTCGGGCCGCTGTTGGAGCAGTGGCGCAACCGGGACATGGGACAGACCATCACCAGCATGCTCTACGGCGTGGGAAGCGATCCGCTTTCGATTCGGAACAATGGCCGGTACGCCATCAGCAGCGTGAGCGGCGGTACGGAGTCGCAGTGGGAGTTCCACGAACTGGACGCCCTGTTTGCGGAAACCCAGCAGTCGATCCTTCCGGATGACATACTGAGGACGGGCCAGGCTATGGGCACGTGGCTGTACGAGAACCACGTAATCATCCCATTGTTCTTCCTTTCCAATAAGGTGGCCTACGATCCGGGTGTCATTGAGGGTTACGACGTTAACTTCGGCTTCTTCGGGCCCACCCGGTTCCACGAGTATTCGGTGCCCGTCTACCAGTAGACAGGCAGCAGTCAAGGTAGAAACCAGGAAGGGCAAGGGGCATCCGTCCCTTGCCCTTCTTTTGCATCGCGAGTAGACCTCGGGGTCAGAATCTACGTTGAATGGGTATGCCCTTGCCCTTCCGGTATCATCCGTATAGGGTTTAGTGACTCTTACAGGCGGGGATGGAAATGGCACAAAGTGAGCTGACAAACCTAACGGCGACACGGATTTCGGACTTGATGGCCGCGCGGGAGGTGTCGCCGGTGGAGGTGACGGAGGCGTACCTGCGTCGTATAGAACGGGTGGATCCGACGGTTAGGGCGTACCTGGCGGTTGCGGGAGATTCGGCATTGGAGCAGGCGCAGCAGGCAGAAAAGGACTTCGCCGCGGGGTTAATTCGAGGGCCACTGCAGGGGGTGCCTATAGCGTTAAAGGACCAGATATGGACTGCGGACATGCCCACGACAAACGGTTCCACGCTGCTTAGGGGTTACTTTCCACCGGAGGACGCGACGGTGGTGTCTAGGCTGAAGGCGGGAGGGGCGGTGATTCTGGGGAAAGTGAACATGGGGGAGTTCGCCGGGGCCGGGATGTTCCAGCGGTCCTTCGATGCTACCTTGAATCCGTGGAATGCGGATCGGACTCCTGGGGGTTCCAGCAGCGGGTCTGCAGCGGCCGCGGCTGCGCGGATGTGCGCCACGGCGCTGGGGGAGGACACGGGTGGATCGATTCGCTCGCCGGCCTCATGGTGCGGGGTGGTGGGGCTTCGACCGACGTGGTGTCTGGTTAGTAGATTCGGAGTGTTTGGCGGGGGTTGGTCGATGGACGCCCTCGGTCCGATGGCCCGATCGGTTGAGGACTGCGCAATAACATTGAGCGCAATCGCCGGTCCGGACCCTCGCGACCCATATACATCGACGGCGGAAGTGCCCGATTACCGGGAGGCGATGAAGGGCGACGTCCGAGGTCTGCGGATTGGTATCGTCAAGGAATTTACGATGGGGGACTATGTGGATTCAGAGGTGCGGAAGGCTGTCCTTAGGGCGGCGGAGGAGATGGGCAGCATGGGCGCGACGCTGCGGGAGGTCTCGATCCCGCTGGCGGAGTACGGCAATCTGATAATGTGGGCGCAGCTCTTTGTGGAAGCCACGGCGCTCCACAAGGAATGGGCGAGAGAGAGTCTGCTGGACGAGAGCGAAGAACTACCGATTACCTACCTTGTGGGAAGCGTCATCCCGGCGGACCTGTACTACAAGGCGCAGAAGCTGAGGGCTGTGTTGAGGCGGCAGGTGATGGAGGCGTTGGAGGAGGTGGACGTGCTGCTTTCTCCTACAGTTGCGACGGTGGCGCGGCCGATTGAGAAGGATGAGCCGCCGGTGACGAAGGAGTCGGTCATAGATTGGTTGGTCCGCCCACTCTTTATAATGACGCCTGCTTATCCATTGGCGGGGGTGCCGGGGATAAGCTTGCCCTGTGGGTTCGCCTCATCGGAGGAGGGCATGCCGATTGGGCTCCAGTTAGGCGGTAGGCCCTTCGAGGAGGCTACGTTGTTGAGGTTGGCCCACGCTTACGAGCAGAGGACCGGTT
Organism: uncultured Dehalococcoidia bacterium; assembly: GCA_964418665.1. Lineage (GTDB taxonomy): Bacteria > Chloroflexota > Dehalococcoidia > Lucifugimonadales > JAPULR01. The sequence goes on from CAYQLZ010000037.1 coordinate 13,553, forward strand.
GGCACAAGCGAGAGCCGAATTGGGAGGCCTTGGGGGTTTCTGCCCCTTAATCTGGAGCGGCGGTCGGGATAGCCGAGACGTGCCTGACCAGGGGGAGAAGATTGGCGTGCGTCGGCGACGTAATTCTAGTGGGGTGAGGGAAGAGTTGGATGGTCGGGGCGAGTGGATTTGAACCACCGACCCCCTGCACCCCATGCAGGTGCGCTTCCGGGCTGCGCCACGCCCCGTCCGCCAGGGAGTATAGCACATTGAGAGTTTTGGCTTCAAATGATGATACGTTCATGAGTGACGCTTTCCCGTTGCCAAATTGCCCCTTCCCTTGTTAACGTATTCACATGGGCCGCAGGCTTCTATCTCAACTGCAGATTCTCTAGTCCCCTATTCTGCTGTCCATAATTGCGAGTCAGTATCTTTGTGAGCGTCCCAATCCCGAGAAAATCCAAAACGATTCCCCAAATCCCTCGATTTACGACTGAATCACCCAAAAATTCAAGTGAATCGTTTTCCAAAACGATTCATCTCCAGAGCTGACAAATGGAATCGAATTCTCCAATTGATTACCAGATCCGCATTTGAATTAGCGACTAGGTATCACTACAAATAACCGGAGGTCCCATGCCCAAGTTGACCGGAGCCCACCTGGTAATGCGATGTCTGAAGCAGGAAGGCATTCGCCGAATCTTCACCATAGTCGGGGACACGATTCTTCCTCTCTGCGACGCTGCAGTGGACGAGGGAATCGCTTTGATAGACACGAGGCATGAGGCCGCCGCCATGGGAATGGCCGACGCATGGTGTCGCATAACCGGGGAACCGGCTGTGGCGATGGTGACTGGAGGGCCCGGCTTCTCCAATGCGATTTCCGGGCTGCCCAACATATACACTTCGGAGAGTCCGGTCGTCTTCATCGCAGGTTGCAGCGAGCAGCCGGAGCATGGAATGTACTCATTTCAGGAGGTAGACCAGATTGGCATCACGCGTCCCATGACGAAGGGTACGTGGATGATTCATCACAAAAGCCGGGTAGCGGACTTGATTGCGACTGCCTTTCGAACGGCGCTCTCGGGAAGGCCGGGGCCGGTGCACCTTTCGGTGCCGATGGACATTCAGGAGGAGGTCATTTCGGAAGAGGAACTTCCCGGATTTACACCTGAAGAGTACCGCCACCAGGGGCAGAACCCGGCGGACCCGCGGTTGATCGAGCAGGCGGTGGACGTTCTGGCCGGGGCGGAGCGGCCGGTGGTGGTCGTTGCGAACGCAGCCAGGTACCAGGCGGACACGGAAGGACTGAAAGAGTTTGTCGAGTCGACGGGGCTACCCGTTTTCACGGTGGAGCAGGCGCGAGGCATGGTCGCTGACAGTCATCCCCTCTGCTTCGGTTACGCTGATGCGGCGTTAAATCATGCCGCCCGACACTTCAGACAGGCCGATGCGGTGTTGTTGTTGGGGAAACGGCTGGACCACAGATACAGGTACGGTATGCCACCCTATTTTGATGGAGATGCGAAGATTATTCAGGTGGACCCGGACCCCAACGAGCTTGGCAAGAACCGGGGAGTGACGTTGGGGGTTCTGGGACATTTGGGCGCCGCGGTGGAGCAATTTACTGCGGCCGCGCAGGCACGGAATTGGCGAAACCTGACGAGTTGGACAGACAAGCTTGCGGCCAGCAGGGCGGCACAGTTGCAGGCGATGGAATCTCTGGCGATGGAAGAGTCTCCGATGCACCCGATTCGGGTGTTTCAGGAGTTGAAGCCTTTCATTGATGACGACACGGTACTGGTCTTCGATGGAGGTGACTTCGTACAGTGGGGACGGAGTTATCTGAGTGCGGAAAAGACGGGGCGATGGTTGAGGTTGGGGCCGCTTTCGCACCTGGGATTCGGCCTTCCTTATGCCTTGGCGGCGCGGCTGGCTCATCCGGAGGCGAAGGTTTTTCTGGCGATGGGGGACGGGTCTTTGGGGTTCTATGCTATGGAGTACGATACGGCGCTGCGTCACAATTTGCCGTTCGTGACGATTCTGGGGAACGATGCCACGTGGAGCATCGACAAGAACTTCCAACTGGCGTATTTCGGACGTGCGGTGGCGACGGACCTGCGGCACACGCGATACGACCGGATGGTGGAGGCGATTGGCGCTCACGGTGGTCACGTGGAGCAGGCGTCGGAGATGGGGCCTGCGGTGCAGAGGGCCCTGGATTCCGGTAAACCTTCATTGATTGACATAACCATTGACCCGGCCCAGAGTCCATTGGCGGATGCGATGATTGCCAGGCGGCAGAGTGCGCGATAGTTAAGTGGAGATGAGGCTATGGAATAGGGGGCGCGGGATATCCAGCGGGTGACGGTTCTGTTATAGTTGGTGACCGCTTGATGAGCGGGCGAATCTGGACGACGAGGCGTTAATTGGCAAGCAAGGCTGAACCGAATTCGATTACGCTGGACACGACGTCCGTCACCATTATGTGGAAGGACGGGCACCGGAGCGTATACTCGGCGAGGGAGCTGCGGCTCTTGTGTCCGTGTGCTCAGTGCGTGGAAGAGTGGACTGGCAAGGCGCTTCTTGATCCTTCGACAGTGGTGCAGGGGATCTACGCCGTTGACCACATGCCAATCGGCCAGTATGCAGTGCAGTTCTTGTGGAGCGACGCGCACTATACGGGCTTGTACACCCATCAGTTTCTAAGGGATGCTTGTCCCTGCGAAGTTTGCTCACTTGACCGAGAAGAGAGTCCGGAAGGGCAAGGGCTGGCCTAATTGCCAGAGACTAGGTTCACAGAAACGCTGAAGGCTGAGGCGTGGCCCGTTTGGGAGAAGATCTACCGTCATCCGTTCCTGTTGGAGGCGAAGGCCGCGAGTCTTCCTCTGGAGAAGTTTCGCCACTACGTGATCCAGGACTACAAGTATCTCAGCGCCTTCGCCCGCGTTGTTGCTATCGTGCTGGCGAAATCTCCAAATGCGTCGGCGTTGGAGTTAATAGGTAGACGCCTTGCAACTCCCGTAGAACGGCCTCTCCATCGAACACTGATGCCGATGTTGGGAATAACTGAGGCGGACGTGAGGTCGACGCCGATTTCGCCTACAAACTTGGCCTATTGCAATCACATGATAAGCGCGGCGAGCCTGGGCAGCTGGGCGACAGGTATCGCGGCGCTTCTACCGTGTCCGTGGACGTATCATGAGTTGGGAGCAGTGGTGGGTAAGATTGACCACCCGGTGTTTGGGCCGTGGTCGGCGGTATATGCCGAAGGGCTACTGGAGGAGGGGGTGAATTTGTGGCGGGACTTGCTGGACGAAGCGGGAAGCTCAGCGTCGGCGGAGGAGCGAACGGCAATAGTCGAGGCCTTTGTCACGAGCAGCCGGTACGAGTACATGTTTTGGGAGATGGCTTATCGGCAGGAAGGCTGGTCCGCGTAGGCTCAGCTCGCGCAGTTTGTTGACATAGGCGCGGCGGGATTCATAGAATTAATCTGCGCGTTGCGCTTGTTGAGTCCCAGTAGCTCAGTTGGACAGAGCGGCTGCCTTCTAAGCAGCGGGTCGCGGGTTCGAAT
>CAYQLZ010000038.1:0-15591 GCA_964418665.1 uncultured Dehalococcoidia bacterium
TTTCAACCGGCAAATATGATTGTCGTTACCGGCAAGAATGATTGTCGCTGTTCACTTGCTGAGCCCTTCAACCATGTCCACGCCTCCTCAATCTTGGTAACACCATTGTGAGGCAACAGCCCGGTTTCGGTAACATCGACGTGAGTCAATAGCTCTCTCTCGGTAACCTTTTTCTTGAGGCAACACGCCGGCAAGAATGGTTGACGCCAATCAGCATTTATGCAATTGATGCAAATTCCTGTACACGGGTATTACATGCAATCTGGGTTCCAAATGGGAATTTCCTGTGAGGTGGTTCTCTCGCATGAATTTCTCTCATGAACAATGACCGCTATCGTCGCCAGAGTCCCAGGGTAAGGACCCGACGCACCCACCGCAGCATCCTCCTCCTTGGCAGGGCCTTCCGGGTGTCGCGGAGGGCCTCCCAGCGCCAGACGGTCTGGTTCCTGCGCCCGAATCCCCTTAGGGGCTGAGTCTCGGGGGGCAGGGTCAACCCGTGCACCTCAATCATGGTCAGATCCAGGGTAAGCAGGCGCTCCTCGGCGACCAGCCACGCAAGGCTGCCATCGTCGCGGGCGTGGCCGGTCCTGAGCCGCCGCCACTCCTCCACCAGGGGCCAGGCGGCGCCGTACACCTGCTCGTCGTCCTCAGCGGGGTCCATGGTCACCACCGTGGGGTCGGTACGCCGCTCAACATATGGCTTTGAAGACGGCAGCCCCTTCACCGTAGGCGCGGACACTATCTCTGACCGGCTCACCTCTTCGCGGTCCTGTACCTGAGACTGTGCTTTGACATGGGCGTGGACCTCAACCGCAGCCTTAACGTCAGCGAAACCTCTTCGCATCTCTTTCGCCAGAGTATCGACGTTCTCCTCCAGGGCACCCATTCGTTCCCTAAGCCGGGACTGATCAGGGTCCTCTGATTGTTCCAACAGGCCCTCCAGAGCGTCGCCCACGCGGGGGGTGATGCGTCCCGATTCCTCTGCTCGAACCACGGTCTTATAGTTGACCCCCAACAACGAAGCCGCCTTCATCCGGCCTTCCTTTCGCACCAGGTCGTGCAAAAGACTGCTCAGCTTCAGCGCCCGTGCCCTCTCCATGTCTTCGCTGCGTTCACCAGCATTCAGAGTCTCGTTCAACCTTACACCTCCGTGGTGTCAACGCCGGATGAGTCTTGACCCACAAATGCCGGATTGGAATTGACCCACTCCCATGTGATTATCTGGAATCCTTGGTGTTATTTGGTTTCGCACCCAACAGGCGTTGTGAAGTCAGAAGTCCCGATTGTCGTTTATCTTTGAGCCTGTAGCTCTCGCCGCGGATGTTGAGCACGTGGCTGTGGTGAAGCAGCCTGTCGAGGATAGCGGTGGCGATGACCGTATCTACGAGCAGTTCTCCCCAGTCGGCGAAGCCCTTGTTGGAGGTGAGGATGATGCTTCCCCTCTCGTACCGGGCGGACACGAGGCTGAAGAAGGCGGTGGCGGACTCCCTGTCGTAGGGCCATATGCCGAACTCGTCCACGATGAGCACCTTGGGAGCCAGATAGACCCTCATGCGCCGTTGGAGCCGGTGTTCCTCCCTGGCCTTTCTCAGGTCCTCCATCAGGTCGTAGGCTCGGACGAAATAGGCTCCATACCCGTTCTCAATGGACTTGAGGGCCAGGGCCACGGCCAGATGGGTCTTACCCACCCCGGGAGGACCCAGCAGCAGGATGTTGGTGGCCTCCGCCACAAAGGCAAGGGAGGCGAGCTCCTTCACCTGTCTCTCATCGATGGAGGGTTGGAAGCCGAAGTCGAACTCTTCCAGGGTGCGCTTGAAGGGTAGATGAGCCAGCCGGGTTCTGGTGGTCATGTAGCGCACCCTGCGGGCGGCCACCTCCACTGCCAACAGGTCTGCCAGCATCTCCGGGTAGGACAGCTGCCGCCTGGCAGCGTCGTCCAGCCTGCTGTCAAGCACCTCCAGCGACTGGGTCAGTCCCAGGGTCTCCAGGTATTGACGCGTCTGCTCAAGGGGGATCATCTCACACCTCCACCGGCGACCAGTTCGTACACCTGGAGGGAGCGCCGCTCCACCTGCTGGGCCGACACCTGCACTGCCAGGGCCTCACGGCGCCGGCCTGTATCTCCGTTGACCAGTCCCGACCACTGGCCCGGCACTGTCAGCCGTTGCCTTCGCTTGTGAGACCTGGGATGCACCGCCAGCCGCTCATCCCCCCTCCATATCTCCACCGTCCCTGACCTCATCCCCACCTGCACCATCCTTCCGGCCCATACCCACGGCACCCCGTACCAGGAGCCGTCCCAATGCACGTACCCATCCCTACCCACCTTCCGGTCCTCCCTCAGATACGGTCCCAAACGACGGCGATCCGGCAGAACCTCCATATGCTCACGCTCCATGGGGAGCATCCTCCTGGGCACCCGTCCCGTGGTCCCATGCACCCGCTCATTGGCCACCACGTCGCACCATTCCACGGCCTGGTTGTTCAAGTCCATGTCGTCCCTGAACCGGGCCGAGGGCCAGAAGTTGTTGCGCACGTACTTCACGCCGCTCTCCACCTTTCCCTTGGTCTGGGCCCGGTAGGGCCGGCACAACCGCAACTCGAATCCCATCCTCAGGGAGAAGTCCAGCATCCGCCTGTTCCATTCAGTCCTCCCCTCATCGTCCCGGCCCACCACCACCACCTTGGCGTTGTCGTACAGGCAGCGTCTGGGCACCCCTCCGAAGTACTCGAAGGCGTTCAGGTGGCCCCGGATGAAGGTGGCCACGTCGGTCCTGCGCACGAACTCCACGTAGATGGCCCTCGACCAGCCCAAAACCATCACGAACCCCCACATCCGACGCTTGCGCCCGTCCTTCCCCACATAGCTGAAGCTGCCCCAGTCAACCTGGGCCTGCTCCCCAGGTCCCGTCTCGAACCTCACCGTCGCCTTCGGCTGCCTGGGCTTGCGCCGAGGCTGTACGTAGTCCTTCAATATGGTGTAGCTGCCCCTGTACCCCAACTCCCTGATCTCCCTCATCAGCACAACGCAGTTCTCCAACCCTTCCCTCAGTCGCTCGTCTATATGCTCCTTGTAAGGGTCCAGCTTCGATCCCCGCCTCGGCCTCCCCTTCGTCACTGGCACCCCGGGACTGCGCAGGTACTTGCGCACCGAGTTCCTCGATACTCCCAGCTCCCGCGCTATTCCTCGGATGGATACCCCTTCTCCCCTCATCTCGTACATCTCTTTCACTTTCCCACCTCCTAGCAATATCCGTTGCACCTCCTGTCGTCTTACCGACGAAGATGCTCGCTTCTTCGGAGTGGGTCAATTCCAATCCGGCGCTAATGGCTCATCTTAAACCCGGCGATGACAGTGGTTTACGTTGGGAGGATAGCCCCTCGTGCTGGCCATCACTCCCAGTCTCTGACCAATTGTTGACTTCCCTTTTGGGAACTTTCACCCAAATTCGTGGGAACGGGCCCTTACCAAAGATTGCTTGCAAACATGGCCCCCAAACTCCCGCTTTTTCGTCCAATTCACGCTTGGAATAGTCCCGGACTTCCCAATGGGAAAAAGATGCAAATTCCTGTACACGGGTATGACATCATATTTTGTCCCGGAACATGAAGGCCCTATGAGGGGGACACCCGCATGAGTCCCCCTCACGGACCATGATGAACGCACCTCCCATACCGCAAAATTCTTGGTGTTCAACAAGGCAGTTATCCAGTCAATCGGAAAGAAATGAGGAGGTGTAAACTATGCAAGACAGACTGATGCGACGAAGAGAAGTTGAGAAAGTCTTGGGGATCAGCCGGTCGTCCATTTACCGACTGATGCAAGAAGGCAGATTCCCGAGGCCGGTGAGAATCGGCCCCGCCGCCGTCCGGTGGAAGGTAAGTGATATCACGGCCTGGTTGGAATCTCGTCCGGTGGCGACGAGTGAATTCGCCAGCCCGGAGCAACCCTAATCCACTCCCAAGGATTGATCAGCCGGACAAGTAGTCCGCCCACATCTGCATAAGACCGCGACGCCGCTCAAACAGGTCGGACCTGGCGTAGGTCTGTTCGGTCGAGTTGCCCAAGGTGTGGGCTAGGGCCGCCTCAGCGACAGCCCAAACAATGTGGCCCCTCAAAAGCAGTCTTGTGATGGATTTTACCGTTCACACTGTCTTGCCTTACCTTGGCCTCATTGGGGAAGGAGATAGTCTTGGCCAACGGAAATTCATTCCCGACGTGTAACTCCCTCAACGCAGGTTTCGCAGAACACGAGACTACTATCGACTCCAAATGCCCAGGGTAAGGACTCGCCGCACCCACCGCCTGACACGGGCCCAGAAGACCTCCCTATGAAGCCTCGCCAGCGTCTGGTAGCGCCAATCCACCTGTGTCTTTCTCTCGAGACCGTCCCAGGGATCGGTGTCGGGAGGTAAGGTGAGTTCATGCTCTCCAATGAGGAGGACCTCCAGCCGCCTGAGCCGTATTTCGCTCACCAGCCAGGATATGCCGTTGCCTTCGTAGGGATGGCTCAATCGCAGTGTACGCCACTCCTGCACCGGGAGCCAGGCGTCACCGTAGACAGCGTCATCCCCTTCCTCAGCCTCCATGATCACCACGGACGGGTGGGTACTCCTGAACGTCTGCCGTGGCTGCGACTTGCGCGGCCAGGTCATATCCGTGCCTATGAAATTCGGTGTCGTGCCGGATTCCCGAGACGCCTCCGTATTTTCCAGCAGTCGCGACAGCTTGTCGAACTCCTGGGCATGCTGCTTCTTCGTAGAGCCGAATTCGTGGGCAATCTCCTGCCGCAACTCTGCCACACCGCCCTGAGTTTCCGCTGCCCGTCGTTCCAGCTCTTCCACCAGTTCCACCAGACCCCTCACGGATTCCCTGACCTCCTCAAACGCCGCGAACTTGCTGTTCATGACCAGACGCTCCAGGGCGTCGCACAACCTGGGTGTCAGATGGCCCGATGCCAACGCTGCGGCTAGGGTCTTGTAGTTGACCCCCAGAATCTTTGCCGCCTCCATTCGTCCTTTCTCCTTCACCAAATCCCTGAGCAGGACTGTCAGCCGCAGTTCATGCAGGCCCTCCAGCCCCGGGGACGTATCCTCCGCAAAAAGCTGCTCTTTCATCCAACTTCACCTTCCTCTTCCAAAAGCGGTAACTCTACGACTGGCCGCGGGAAGGTCTCTCCCAATTCGGCCACTTCCGCCAACGACACTCCCACGCCTGATAGTGGGCACCAGAGGCCGGAACCAGGTGTGGACTGCAATTGATTCCTCAAGTGGGCCTGTAGGTAGCCATTTGGCCCGACCCAGTCATGACTTCGACGGGCATTCTTCCCCTTGTCAAGTCGTCTTTTCCTGTACACGGCTATGACACCACGGAATCCTGTCCGAATCCCATAACTCAAAAGGGGGGGCACGCACGCCCCCCGCTTTGAGCCCTTGGTTGCCGACTTCGACGCAACCACACTCTGTTTGAGAGTCAACGAGGTTGGATGACCAGTGATGCCCGCACTTGGATCATTGCCGGCGATGCGAGCCGACCTGGTGATGGTAGGAACCCACGGCATCCTGTGCGGGATGGTGGATTCCGAGGTTATATCTGTTCAGGAATTCAAGCCATTCGCTGCGATGGCAACAATTATGAGGAGGAAAAAAGCCATGCAAGACAGACTGATGCGACGAAGAGAAGTTGAGAAAGTCTTGGGGATCAGCCGGTTGTCAATCTACCGGCTGATGCAGGAAGGCAGATTCCCAAGGCCGGTGAGAATTGGACCCGCAGCCGTTCGGTGGAGGGCTAGCGACATAACGGCCTGGGTGGAATCTCGTCCGGTGGCGACGAGTGAGTTCGCCAGCCCGGAGCAGCCCAAATCTTTCTGTGGGCGGATTAGCTGGACAGGTAATCCGCCCACATCTGCATTAGATCGCGACGTCGGTCAAACAGGTCGGACCTGGCGTAGGCCTGCTCGGTCGAGTTGCCCAGGGTGTGGGCGAGTGCCGCCTCCGAGACGGCCCACGGCGTATCGGTCTGCTCCAGGGTCCAGTTCTTGAAGCTACTGCGGAACCCGTGGACAGTCGTACGCTTACCCAGGTCGACCGAATGGAGAATCTTCATCATAGTCATGTCGGACATCGGTTTACCGGGCTTCTGAACCGATGGGAATACCAAGTCAGTTTTCTCGCGCAGGGCAGATGCCTCGTCAAGCACATCAACAGCCTGACTGGAAAGGGGCACTCGGTGCTCTGCGCCCGCTTTCATCCGATCCGATGGGATACGCCAGACTTGGTTCTCAAGATTGATCTCGTCCCAGGTGGCGCCTCTGGCTTCGCCGGAACGCGCCGCCGTAAGGACCAAAAACCGGAAGCACAACTTGGCGGATGTCGAGGCTTGAGATGCTTCAACGATCTCGAGCGCCGCCCCAACTTCCTGATGGGGAAGCGACCTGAGGTGGGCTTTGAACTTCGGCATACGCGGCAATGCGCCGTCAATGGCTTCACCTGCCGGATTAACTTCAAGGAAGCCATGAGCCATTGCCCATCGAAAAACGGTTCTCATTCGTTGGCGCACCCGGCGGGCCGTCTCCGGCTTAGTTGTCCAAATCGGGGTCAGGACCTTGAGCACTGCCGTGCGGTCGATATGATTGATGGGCGTGCTGCCCAGAGTAGGCATGGCGTTTCGTTCGAGCGTCTGGATCCAGCTTGCAATGTGCCTTGCGTTGCGCCAGCGAGGCTTGTTGGCCTCGTGTACGATGTAAGCAGCTTCCTTGAACGTAGGAATTCGCGCCTTTTGCTTCTCGACAACGGGATCGCGGCCCTCCGCAATCATGGCGCGGTTCTCCAATGCCTTCTTGCGAGCTTGGGCAAGGCTAACGGACGGGAAGCTACCAAGCCCAATATCACGCCGTCGATCGGCAAAGGTAATGCGCTGGACCCAGGATTTTCGACCTGCTTTTGTTATGAAAAGGTGCAAACCCCCTCCATCGGAATATCGCCCAGGTTCTTTCAATGCCCTGACTCTGGTCGCCGATAATGCCAAACGATACCTCCCAAAAGCCGTTTTGTTACCACATCTGTTACCACAATTGAGTCGGGATACCAGTGGAACGCTACAGCAAGAATAGAACGCATTATAACGGCATATAGCTATAAAAGCAAGATATTTTGGAACAAAAAAGGACTGCGAAAGAAGGGGAAAAAGTGGAGCTGGGGGGACTCGAACCCCCTACCTCTACAATGCCATTGTAGCGCTCTCCCAGATGAGCTACAGCCCCACGGGGTGGTAAATGATAGCACAGGTGCAGGGTTTGCGCCTAGTGCAGGAATGGGGTGGCGGGGAGCGGTGGTTGGCAGTGCGGGGGTTGCGCCTTGTGTGGGGAGCGTGTTGGGGGTGAGGGCTGTGGAGATTTGAGGGTGAGCCGCTAAGGGGGTTAGAGTGTTTATTGAGGAGCAGGAGGCTCGATTACACTGAAGCCGGCGTAGGGGCGCAGGGCTTCGGGAATCAGTACGGAGCCGTCGGCCTGCTGTCCACTTTCGAGGATGGCAATGACGACCCGAGGGAGGGCGAGGCCGGAGCCGTTGAGAGTGTGCGCGAACATGGGGGAAGCACCGGTTTCCGACCTGAAGCGGACGTTGGCGCGGCGGGCCTGGAAGTCGGCGCAGTTTGAGCAGGAACTGACTTCAAGCCATTCCTGGGACCCGGGGGCCCATACTTCGAGATCGTAGGATTTGGCGGAAGCGAAACCGAGTTCCGGGGCGCAAAGCTGGAGTACTCTGTAGTGGAGTTCCAGGGCTTTGCAGACCATCTCTGCTTCAACCAGCAGGCTTTGAAGTTCGTCTTCGGAGGTCTCGGGTTCGACGAACTTGTACATTTCGACTTTCTGGAACTGGTGGACGCGCTTGATGCCGCGGGTGTCACGTCCCGCGGCGGCCTTTTCCCGTCGGAAGCAGGGGGTGGAGGCGGTGTAGCGGAGGGGGAGGGTTCCCGGGGGGAAAACTTCGTCGCGGTGCAGGTTGGTCAGAGGGACTTCAGCGGTGGGTATGAGCCAGAGGTCGTCCTCGTCGTCGTGGTACAGGTTGTCGCCGAATTTGGGGAGGTTGCCGGAACCTTCCATGACGTCGCGGCGTACGACGGCGGGGAGTTGGACTTCAGTATAGCCATTTTGGGTGGTGTGAAGGTCCAGCATGAAGTTGACGAGGGCGCGTTCCAGTCTTGCGCCCTTGCCCATGAGGACGAAGAAACGGGAGCCGGCGAGCTTCGCGCCGCGGGGGAGGTCTATGATGCCGAGGCGTTCTCCAATGTCCCAATGGGGTTGGGGGAGGAAGTCGTAGGCGGGCATTTCTCCACAGGTGCGAAGGACTACGTTGTCGTCTTCGCCTTCGCCGTCCGGAACGTCGGGCTGAGGTATGTTTGGGAGGCCCAGGAGGAGAAGCTGCAGCTGGGATTGGACCTGTTCGTGCTGCTGGTCAAGGTCGTCAATCTGCTGGCCGACGTGTCGCATTTCCGCGATAAGGGGAGCGCGATCACCGGTCATGCGGCCAATGGTGCGGCTGGTTTCGTTTCGGTGAGCGCGGAGCCTGTCGGCCTGGGCCTGGAGGCTGCGACGTTTCTCATCGAGGGCGACGATTTCGTCTATGGGCTGCGGCTCGCCGCGCCGGGCTAGAGCCGAGGCAACGAAATCCGGGTCTTTGCGGATGAGTTCGATGGAGAGCATGGGCTATTCCCTGGTGCGCATTTGGGGAAAGAGCAGGATGTCGCGGATGGTGGTCTGGCCAGTGAGAAGCATGACCAGCCTGTCGATGCCGATGCCGAGGCCGCCGGTGGGGGGCATGCCGTATTCCAGGGCGAGGAGGAAATCTTCGTCGGTGCGGTCAGTTTCTTCGTCGGCAAACAGGCGACGGGCCTCTTCCTGCTCTTCGAAACGATGACGCTGTTCCAAGGGGTCGTTCAGCTCTGTGTAGGAGTTAGCGAGCTCCATTCCGACGGCGAAGCACTCGAAGCGTTCGACGAGGTGGGGACTGCCAGGTTTCTTCTTGGCCAGGGGTGACATGGCCCTGGGGTAGTCGATGATGAAGGTGGGCTGGATCAGATGGGGTTCGACGGCCAGAGAGAGGAGCTTGTCGTATACCTGATGGACCGGGCCTGGTGCGAGGTCAAAGCCCTTCTCGCGGGCTTCGTTGATGAGGTCATGGGTTGTGGCTTCGTCTTGCAGGTAAGGCGAGAGGTCTATGCCCGCGTGTTCCGCAATGGCCTCACAGAAGGGAAGGCGGCGCCAAGGAGGGGTGAGGACCAGGGTATGTTCCTCGTACTGGATGGTGTGAGAGCCGAAGACGGTCTGAGCGGCGTGGGAGACCATGCCCTCCACCAGTGACATTACGTCCGTGTAGTCGGCGTAGGCTTCGTAGCTCTCCATCATGGTGAATTCCGGGTTGTGGTCCTGGTCAACGCCCTCGTTGCGGAAGATTCGGCCAATTTCGTAGACCTTGTCGAAGCCGCCGACTATGAGACGCTTGAGGTACAGCTCGGTGGCGATTCGCATATATAGCTGTGCATCCAGGGCGTTGTGGTGGGTGGTGAAGGGTCGTGCGAGGGCGCCTGCAGCTACGGGGACGAGGACGGGGGTGTCCACCTCAACGAAGCCACGGGAGTTCATAAAGGAGCGGATTGCTTCGATGATGCGGCTGCGTTGGAGGAAGGTGGGCATTACGTCTTCGTTGTTGGCGATTAGGTCCAGGTAGCGCTGGCGATATCGTTGTTCGGTATCGCGGAGGCCGTGCCACTTTTCCGGAAGGGGACGGAGGGACTTTGAGAGGAGGTTGAATGCGCGAGCCTCTACGGTGACTTCGCCGGTACGGGTGCGAATCATGGGGCCGGTGACTTCGATGAAGTCTCCGATATCTAGGTCACGGAGGATGGCGTAGGATTCGCCGACGATGTCGGCTCTGAGCTGGACTTGCAGCTTGTCGGTGGAGTCGCGCAGGTCTATAAAGGTGTTGCGGCCCATACCGCGGCGGGCGAGGATTCTGCCGGCGACGGTGACGGACGGGGTTTCGGCTTCGTCCGACTGTTCCTGCTGGAGGAAGAGCTGTCGGGCTTCGTCGTTGGTGTGGGTTCGGGAGACGCGGGGAGGATAGGGGTCGATTCCCTTGTCGATGAGTCGCTGGAGCTTCTGGCGACGGCTGGTCTGGTGGTCGGCAACCCGTTTCGGCATAGGAGGAGGTGGCGTACGCAGTTTACTGGATGTCCAGAACTTCCAGGTTGATGGTGCCGGCCGGGACTTGCACCTGGGCAATCTGACCAATTTTGGCGCCTAAGAGAGCCTTACCGATGGGGGAAAGGTTGGAGATTTTGCCCTGTGAGGGGTCGGCCTCGGGGCTGCCGACGATATGGTAGCTTTCCTTTTTGCCGCGGCGCTGGTTCATGACGGTGACCCTGGAGCCGACGTTTACTTCGTCGGAGTCTTCCGAGACGTCTTCGATGATTGTGGACTTGTTGATGATGCGCTCAAGGTCAAGGATGCGGCCTTCGATGAAGGCTTGTTCTTTCTTGGCTTCGTCGTATTCGGCGTTATCGACGGTGCCGCCGATAGAGTTGGCGCGCTGGATTCTGTCAGCGACTTCCTGGCGGCGGGTTGTGCGGATAAAGTCAAGTTCTTTCTGGAGTTTAACCAGGCCGTCCCTGGTGAGATAGGTAGGTTGAGTCAAGGTGGTGCCTCCAGAAAAAGAGAAAAGACCAGGCGCGCTTATTCCTTCGGCCCAGTCAGGGGCATTGTACAACTATGGGGGGTGGATTGTAAAGGGATTAAGGGTCGGTGGGTAGCGTCATTGCTTCAAAAGTCGTAGAATTCTAGCCTACTCAATCTTAGGTGGAGGCGCAAAGGTGTCAAAGAGCAAGGTTATATCGTCGGATTCTCACGTTGTGGAACCCCCGGATGTGTGGGTGGAGAGGATGGACCGGAGCAAGTTTGGCGACCGGATTCCGCACCTGGTGAAGGCCGGGGACATTCATGCCTGGATAGTTGACAGGAAAGAAACGGGTGGCGTGGGGGCGATTGCCCAGGCGGGGCTGAGGTTCGAGAGGCCGGAGGATATTGTGCAGGAGGGGAGCTTCGACGACGTGCGGCCCGGGGGGTACATACCCAGCGAGCACGTGAAGGATATGGACGTGGACGGGGTGTATGGAGGGCTGGTGTATCCTTCGATTGGACTGGCGCTCTTTCGGGACGTGGAAGACCCGGAGCTGGCGCGGGGCATTTTTGCGGCCTACAACGACTGGCTGGCGGAGTTTTGCAACGCGTACCCGGAGAGGTTGAAGGGGGCGGCGATGATTCTGGCGGACGAGGACGTGGACCTGGCGATAGAGGAGACGCGGCGGGTGGCGGAGCAGGGCATCAAGGCTGTGATGATCCCCAGCTATCCGAGGGCGGACCGCACCTACGACAATCCGATTTACGAGCCTTTCTGGGCGTTCTGCGAGGAGAATGAAGTGGCGGTGAATCTGCACGTGACTACGAACCGCCCGAAGGCCGACCCGATTACGAGGGGAGTTACGACGACGAGCACAGCGTCCTACGTGCAGCATGACTACTGGGTGCGGATGTCGCTGTGCCACATGATCTTCTCCGGGGTGTTTGAGAGGTATCCGAGGCTGATGGTGGCTGAGGTGGAGCACGAGCTTGGGTGGCTGCCGTATTTCATCGGGCGCATCGATATTGCGTACGAGGAGAAGCAGGAAGCTCTTGCTCAGAGATTCAAGGACGGGAAGATGCCCAGTGATTTCATGCGGAGCAACGTATACCACAGCTTCCAGGAGGATGCGCTGGGGATCCAGATGAGGCACGTGATTGGGGTGGAGAACCTGATGTGGGGTTCGGACTACCCGCACTCGGAGTCGACGTTCCCGAAGTCGCTGGAGATTCTGGACGAGATCCTGGAGGGTGTGCCCGAGAATGAGAAGGCGATGATCGTCGGAGAGAATGCGGAGCGGGTTTACGGGTTCTAGTTTTGTGCCCCTGAAGGCGGGGTTGAGTTAGAGGACAAAGGGACCGGCCAAGGCTAATGTGAGCCTTGGCCGGTTTTTTGTTGAGAAGACGGGAGGACAGGGTGGCAGACCAGGGCTATTTTTCGCAGACCACGCCATCTCCGTCTCCGTCGCGCACCCCGGAGACCATTTCCTTTGGAAAGCCTCGACCGGGACCCTTGCTTCCCTGAAGTCGTTGTTCGCCAGCCTCTTCAGCGTCCTCACAGGACTCGTAGGTCCTACCTGAGGTCGGGGGCGGTGAGGGACCGGGTTCTACGGTAGCCGCTGGTGATGGGGTAGGCTCTACGGTAGGAGACGGCGATTCCTCCGGTTGTGGAAAGTCATGGGGTATAACTGTGAGGGTCAATTCCGGTGTGCAGGTTTCCAGCATCTCGGAGAGGGCGGTCGCTTCTGCTTCAGAGGCAAACAGGTCCCATCTGTCCTTCACCGCAATCCAGTCTATGGCGTATTGGCACCAGTAAGCCTCGATGGGAGGCTTCCAATTTTCCGGCCCGTCGTCACCCTTTGAGCTATTGACCGTAGTCCGCACAGCTATGAGGTGGCCATCGTAGGAGAGGTCATTCAGGTACTGCCGCTTCTTCTCCTCGGTCCACATCCACCCACCGGACTTGTGCGCGTTGGCCAGGGGAACCATATGGTCAATGTGGAGGTATATGGGATCCGTGAACTGCTCGTCGGAGAATGGGTCCAGCCAGGAGCCGGTTGCGACGCGGCATTGTTCTTCTTCGAGGTAGGTGATTGGGCCGGATGACTGACGGATGAGCACCTCGTGCCGGGTATTCTGGCAATCGCGATCCTCGTCGATCCAATTGCGCCATTCTTCGCGGCTGTACTCCGGGATTTCGTGCTCGGCGGAGGCAACGAGAAGGGTTAGTTCGTCGCCTGAGTAGCGGAGAGGTGGTGAGGATGCGGGTTTGGGTGGGGGCGTAGGCTCGGCTGTAGGTGTAGATGCAGGTGGAGGGGTAGAGGCCGGAGTGGGGTCTGTATGGGTGTCGTCGGTGGGTGAGGGCGCAGTATCATCGGAGCAGCCGACAAGAGTCAGTGCCAGCAGAACCAAGCCGACACCGAGCAAACTCGCGATGGATTTGGAAATCACGTTGTTGTGGGCCGGCGGCTCCGGGTGGAGCCGCCGGCTTTGGGGTTCTCTAGGAGTTTTGGGCGACCATTTCCATGGCGGCGGACTCGATGGCTGGGAGGGTGGAGTCGATGAGGTCCAGGTCGAGTTCCTGGACGATGCCGGGGTAGCCCGCCTTGTTGAGCATGTCCGGGAGTTTGCGTGCCTTGAACTGGTCCAGGGTCCAGCGGAGGGTGTCGGGGACGATGGTCTGGTCCCAGTATAGGCGGATATTCTTGTTGCGGGGGCCGTAGTGGTAGTGGGGTCCGCGGTCGAAGCAGTCGAAGGCGAGGAGCTCGACTTCCTGTCCGGCGACGTCGCCGAGGACGTGGATGGCGAGGCCCTGACCGATGGAGAGCTGGCGGAATTCGAGGCCGAACTTGATGTTGCCCATTTCGAAGATTCGGTCGCCGCGGTTGTGGGTGACGGTGCTGCGCTGGGAGAGGGCCATTTCGCGGGCGGCGGCTTCGACATCGTCGAGCTTGCCCTGGACTTCGTCGGAGTCGGCCTGGGCTGCCAGGTCTTCGGCGCCGGCCTTGGTGAGCATGGTGCCGAAGTTGTTTCGCAGCTGGCTCATGGCCCAGCCGATGGGGTTGCCGGAGGTGGTGGTGTCGAGGTTGTGGCGCTCGTTGATGGTGGTGGGGCCGTAGTGGTAGTGGGGGGTCTGGTCGAAGCAGTCGAAGCGCAGGAGTTCGGTCTCCTTGCCCTCCACGGGGCCCATGACCATGAGGCAGACGCCCTGGTCGTGGAGCAGGTCGCGGTGCCTCATATAGAAGCGAAGGTCACCTGCTTCGATGGATACGGGGCCGCCCTTTGCGGGGCCGTCCATTGCGGTCATCTGCTGTGCGTTGGTTTCAGCCATATTTTTCCTCCTAATTGGGTGTTCTGTCCATCGATGGTTGAAAGCCGGGCCGGAAAGGGTGATGGGCAGGGGCCTTTCGGCGAGGCCGGTAACCCCATTATACCCAAGGATGGGGAGGCGTCAATTGGGGGTAACTGCGTTACGACAAGTTTGGCAGAGTTGGGCGTTGGGGCGGGGTCCGGCGGAGAGGGTGTGGGAGAGGTGGCCATGAAGGGGGCGAGATTCCTCCACTTCGCTGCGCTCGGGATTATAGGTGGGGGTGGCTGCGCTGCGCTCGGATTTACTTGAGGTTAAGATGGGGAGGGAGACCACCCCATGAGATTCTTCGTTGCGGGGCCTCCTCAGAAATGGGAGAGGGGATGGGAGTGGAGGACGATGGGGGAGTTGGAGCGGGACGCGTCCGGGGAATGTTGTGAGATGCAGTATTAGGAACGACTAGAAGACGAAGGGGATTCGAGGGGATTTTGTAACGGTTGACTGGCGTGGGAGCTGAGTCGTTTGGCTGAACGAGGATGGGAGTATTTCGGGAGATGGAGGCGTGAATCCGGTGGATTTTTGGGAGTCGACTCGAATTTTTATTTTTTGGAGAAACGACTGGCAACTTTGGTGATACGGCATATCATCTGAACCTGGAGTTGTGCCTTTGGATGCCGGTGAGCTTGGTGATGGAGTTTACAGTTTTGTGAATGAGATCCGGGGAGGCATCGGGATCGTTGAGAAGGGATTTGAGCCTGATGCGGAGGAGGGCTATTTCGTGGGACATGTCTGAGATCTTGAGGGCGGCTTTGAATTCACGGAGTTGTTCCGGTGACATGCGCTTGGAGTAGAAGCCGTGTTTGCGGGCGTTCTGGTTGCCGCGCTGGCCGCCGGGCTTGCGTTTTGGGAGGATGTGGGCCAATTCTGGCAGCAGTTCGACGCCGATGGAATACAGAGTCTCCCGCACAGCCTCGGACAGGTGTGCGTCTTCGTTCATGGGGGGAATGGTAGCAGGACGCGTCCGGGATTGGAAGGGGGGAAATGGCACTTTGAGGGTGGCGCGCTTGGCGGGATTCGAACCCACGGCCTCAGCCTCCGCAGGGCTGCGCTCTATCCTGCTGAGCTACAAGCGCTTGTAATGTACATGGTGCCGAGGGTGGGATTTGAACCCACACGCCCGTAAGGACACTGCGCCCTGAACACAGCGCGTCTGCCGTTCCGCCACCTCGGCGCCGATGCCGCGTGAGAGTGGTGGGCGGTGATGGATTTGAACCAACGACCTCCTCGGTGTGAACGAGGCGCTCTAACCACTGAGCCAACCGCCCCAGACGGCCCTCAGCGCGGACAGAGGGGTATTATACCAGTGAATTGGAGAAACGGCCAACCGGGGGGTCATTGCATTACGGCACGTATGGGGTTGGGTGTGGGGGTAAAGAGTGGCTACCTGGGGGAGATTCCTCGGCTTCGCTGCGGTGTGGTTGAGGTGACGGGTGGGAAGAGGGGGAAGGGGACGGGCGACCACGAGGGTTGGGCCTATGGGGGAAGGGGGTGGGTTGGGGGTGGGTTTCTGGCTGCGGTGACCGTTGGGGAATTACAGAGGGCATCCGACGA
>CAYQLZ010000039.1:0-14618 GCA_964418665.1 uncultured Dehalococcoidia bacterium
CCCCCCCCCCCCCCCCCCCCCCCCCCCCCCCCCCCCCCCCCCCCCCCGCCCCCCGGGGGTGATGGGAGGGCGAAGTGATTCTTTGTTGCGCCCGGAATTGCATGCTTGAGGGTGATGCGGGATAGTGAGGGGGATGAAATACGTTGAGGTTGCCGTCGATGCGCCCCTAGGGGTCAACCGGACCCTGACCTACAGTGTGCCCTCTCGCATGGAGGTTTCTGCGGGGCAGCTGGTGTGGGTGCCCCTGGGACCGCGACCGGTGCAGGGGATCGTCTTCGAGACTTCCGAGCAGACTTCGCTGGAGACTACGCGTTCGGTCATATCAACGATTACTCCCGGGGCGTTGCTACCCACGTGGGGATTGGAGCTGGCGCGATGGCTGAGCAGGTACTATTTGTCGTCGTTGTTCGAGGCGGCGGCGTTGATGCTGCCGCCGGGGTTCAGGAGCCGGGTGCGCGCCCACGTCAGGTCTATAAAGGATGGGCTGACGGACCTTTCAACTGAAGAGCGGGAGGTCTGGGAATTCGTCGCCAAGAGTGGGCGGATATCAGAGAGGGACGTCAGGAGGGAATTAGGACGGAAGGCGGGAGAGGCGTTGAGCCGGCTTGTGAGACGGGGAATTCTGGAGAGGGAGTGGGAGATATTACTTCCACGGACGGCGCCCGGATACGATCGGTACCTGCTGCCAGACGTCCGAAGGGGAGGTGCGGAGGAGGCGTTGTTGTCGGTGAAAGGGGCAAGGAGGCAGAAGGCGCTGCTGGAGGATCTGCTGGGACGACGGCACGGTGTTTCATACGTAGAAGCGATAAAGGAATTCGGAGCTTCGGCGGTGGGAGGGTTGGTTGCGAAGGGGCTGGCGGCGCAGGAATGGGTGAGAGGGGGGAGCCGACGGAGAGACGTGGACTTCCAGCTGGGGTTGCAGCCAACGCTGACTCCGGAACAGGGCAGCGCCGTGGCATTCGTGGAGAGGCTGCTAGCGAATGAAAAGGCTGCGCCGCGGAGCGTGCTGGTCTATGGGGTGACGGGGAGCGGAAAGACGGAGGTGTACCTGCGGGCGCTGGAGCGCTGCATCAGCCTGGGCCGGAGGGGGATTCTGCTGGTGCCGGAGATTTCGATGACGCCGCAGATGGAGGAGCGGATTAACGCGCGGTTTCCGGAAAGGGTGGCGCTGCTTCACAGCGGGATGAGCCTGCAGGAGCGGTTCGATGAGTGGTGGCGGATTCGGGCGGGGGTCTACGACGTGGTGGTGGGGCCGCGGAGCGCGCTGTTTTCTCCGGTTTCGAACCTGGGGCTTATCGTCATCGACGAGGAGCACGAGTGGAACTACAAGGAAGGGAATCTGGCGCCCCGGTACCACGCCCGGGAGACGGCGCGAAAGATATCGGAGCTTTCCGGGGTGCCGGTGTTGATGGGGAGTGCTACGCCGGACGTGGCGACCTACTATCATGCGTTGAGGGGGAGGAGGCACCAGCTGTTCAAGCTGCCCTACAGGATAGGGGCGCCATCTATGGAGGGCGGGGTATCTGCGGGGAAGGATGGGGAGTCTGCCGAGGGGTCGTCCGGAGACGGTACGGGACTCGCGAGGGTTGTGATAGAGGATATGCGTGAGGAATTGAAGGAGGGGAACCGCAGCCCGTTCAGTAGGCGGCTTGCTCGCACTTTGGTTGAGAGCGTGGGCAGGGGAGAGCAGGCGATCCTGTTTCTGAACAGGCGCGGTACGGCGACCATGGTGCAGTGCGGAAACTGCGGGATGGCGCTGGAGTGCCGCCGTTGTTCGGTGGCGGTCACGCACCACCGGGGGAGGGGGCTTCTTTGCCATCAGTGCGGGCGACGTCGGAGGGAGTCCACCAGATGCGAGGAGTGCGGGGACAGGACGCACAGGTACCTGGGAGTGGGAACGCAGAGGGTGGTGGAGGAATTGGGGCGGGTGTTGCCTGGGGTTGGGGTGGTTCGGCTTGATAGCGATGCGGCAGGCCGGGGTGGGGAACATGAAGCGCTGCTGAAGTCGTTTTCGACGGGGGAGGCGAAGGTGCTGGTGGGGACGCAGATGGTGGCGAAGGGACTACATGTGCCGAACGTGAGCCTGGTGGGAGTGGTGCTGGCCGATGTGGGGCTACATCGTCCGGACTTCCGGGCGGGGGAGAGGACGTTTCAGCTGCTGTGCCAGGTGGCGGGAAGGGCGGGAAGGGGACCGAAGCCGGGGCTGGTTATCATCCAGACGTACAGTCCGGAGAGTTATGCGATACGGGCGGCGGGACGTCAGGACTTTTCTAGCATGTACCGGCGGGAGATTGCCTATCGCCGGGAGTTGGGATATCCGCCGTTCAGCAGATTGATCCGGATGGTTTACCAGCACGTGAAGGAGGAGGCGTGCGAAGAGGAGGCGATGCGGTTGGCGGAGCAGCTTCGCACGACGGCGTTCGGGCGTGGGTTTGCAGGGGTGGACGTGGTGGGACCGGCGCCAACGCAACCTCGCAGGATTCGAGGGGTGTACCGGTGGCACCTGATTTTGAAGGGAGTGGGGGGTGACCTTCACACGTTGTTGGGAGACACGGGGATACCTAGGGGATGGACGGTGGACGTGGACCCGGTGACTGCGGTATGAGGTTTAGAAAGGGGTTGCGCCTTTACACCGATTGAGGCGAGTGTCTATAATCTTTGAGGCCTTTCAAGGAGGGCCGAAGGGAACCATCCCTCTAGAGGAGAGAAGAACGTGGCTGTGAGACCGCTGGTTTCCGCACAGGACCCGGTGTTGAGTCGGAAGACCAGCCGGGTAAAGCGGGTGGATGCGGGGATTCGCAGGCTAGTGAAGGATATGATAGAAACGATGCATGACGCTCACGGCGTGGGGCTGGCGGCCAACCAGATTGGCGTACCGCTCCGCATCGCGGTGATCCAGCTTCCCGACGATGAGGAGGCGCTGGTGCTTGTGAATCCGGAGGTGATGCACCGGGAGGGATCGAGAGAGCTTACGGAAGGGTGCCTGAGCATACCGGGATATTCGGGGTGTACGGTCAGGTCGGAGAAGGTACAGGTGAAGGCGCAGGGGCTGGACGGCAAGGCCATTCGCATCAAAGCGGAGGGGGACCTAATGGCACAGGCGCTGGAGCATGAGACGGACCACCTGGACGGGCACCTGTACGTGGAACGGCTGGTGAGCCCGGACCAGATATGGAAGAACGACGAGGATGAGGTTGAGGAGGAATTGGGGATAGACGGGATGGAGGCTGCTTCATCCAGCAATTAACGGTTTCGCCGGGGCCTCAGAGGCTTCCACGCCCAGGGAATGCAGCGCCGCCAGCACCAAGTGTCGACGTGCTTGGGGATTTCTTTGGCTCTCGCGGGGTGGATGCTTACCTGGTGGGGGGTTGTCTGCGGGACGTCTTGATGAACCGGAACAGTCACGACGTGGACGCCGCGGTTGGGGGAGACGTTTTGACTCTGGGACGGGAATTGGCCCGGCGGATGGGTGGCAGTTTCGTGTCGCTTGACCCGCTGCGGGGCGTGGCGCGGGTGGTGTGCCGGGACGGCGGGCCGACGGTGGACCTGGCATATATGGAAGGGTCCGTGGAGCAGGACCTGGCGCGTCGGGACTTCACCATAGACGCGATGGCGTTGCCGTTGGGGGAAGGGTATGGGGAGGAGTGGGAGCGGGCGATCATCGACCCATTCGGGGGGCGTGAGGACCTGGAGCGCGGACTGGTGCGAATGGTGGGAGACGGGGTATTTCGGGAGGACCCCAGCCGGTTGCTTCGAGGAGTGCGGCTTGCGCGTAGCTTCGGCTTTCGCATAGAGGATGAGACGGCGGCGAAGATCCGAGAGGGAGCGCACCTGATTGATTCGGTGGCGGGCGAACGGGTGAGGGACGAGTTTCTCAACCTGTTGTCGCTCGATGGGCCTGCGGAGACGCTTCATTGCCTGGACGAAATGGGGCTGCTGAGTCGCATTGTGCCGGAGTTGGAGCTTGCGCGGGACGTGACGCAGCCGAAGGAGCACTATTGGGATGTGTTCGAGCACACGGTGCAGGCGGTGGAGGCAGTCCACGAGGTGACGAGACCCGCGTCAAGCCGGAGGGACTCGCTGTTGGACGCCGTGGCATGGGACGGGGAGATGGAGGGGCACTTCGATGAGATTGTGAGCGACGGGCATTCCCGCCGGACGGTTTTGAAACTGGGAGCGCTATTTCACGACATAGCCAAGCCGCAGACCAAGGCGGTGGATGCTACGGGCAGGACGAGGTTCCTGGGACACCCCAAGCAGGGAGCGACGATGGCGGAGGAGAGGCTGCGGGCTCTTCGCATCAGCGCCCGAGGGGTCCGGAGCGTTTCGGCGATGGTGGAGGCGCACTTGAGGCCCACGCAGATGAGCCAGGAACTGGAAATGCCCAGTAACCGGGCCATGTTCAGGTTCTTCCGGGACCTGGGGGAGTCGGCGTATTCGGTTTTGTATTTGAGCCTGGCGGACTACCTGGCGGCGCGGGGGCCGATGTTGGAGATGGAGGACTGGCTGAGACGGGTTGAGGTGGTGAATTACGTGGTGAGGGAGTCGCGGCGGGAGGAGGATGAGGGGGATGGGAAGAAGCGAGCGCCCCTTTTGACCGGGCACGACCTGATTGAGGCGCTTGGTCTGGAGCCGGGGCCGGTTTTTCGCCGGCTGCTGGATGGTTTGGAAGAAGCGCGGGCGGCATTGGAAGTGAATACGAGAGAGGAAGCGCTGGCCTGGGTGCAGGCGCGCTTGGAAGATGGAACATACATGGTAGAAGACGCTCATGCGTAGAAATCTGAGAATCTTTCTGATAATTGCGGTGATGTTCACGCTGGCGGTGCTGGTGCTGTGGAACCAGGAGGTGGACCTGCCTGGAGAGTCCTTCGACCGGGGCGGCACGGGCCCGTTGGGGCTGACGTTGGGCCTGGACCTGAGGGGCGGGGCGCACCTGGTGTATGAGGCTGAAAGGCCGGTGACAATCAACGCGACTTTCGAGCAGCCAATTTCAGAGTCGGAATTGAAGGACGGGCTTGAGCAGTTGGACCTGGGATCGGCGGTCGTCACGAACTTTGAGCGGGATGAGTTCTCGCTGGACGTGCCCGGGATAGACGAGGAGGGTGTGGCTGGGTTCATCGAGGAACTGCAGACAGAAGTTGGGGTGGCGACAAGTTACGATTCCAGCATCGAGGACAGGATGCAGGTACACGTGAGCCTGGCGGAGCTTCCCAGCCAATCGTCGGTCGGCGACGTGGTGCGGGGACTGGGATACGCGGACGTACTGGTGGCGACGGTGCAGAGCCAGGTGTTCATACTTAGCGAACTTCCGGATATAGACGAGGAAGCGGAAGAAGCGATGCGAACGGCCTTGGGAGAACTGTACACGGTGCAACAGTTGCAGGTGGTGAGGGACGAGGATGAAGAGGTAGAAGCGGTGTGGGTATTCTTCCAAAATCCGGTCAGTGAGGGCGAGCTTCAGATAGCCTTGAACGACCTGGAGTACCCGGATGCGCGGATTGTGAACGTGGACGGGAAGAACTTTACGGTTACGATGTCGCCATTGGAAGAGGAGGAATTGAGCGCACTGGACGAGGGGCTGCGGGAGGCTATCACTGGGATTGACCAGATTAACTCTACCAACATCCAGTCGGCGCTGATCAACCTGACCCTGGCAGCGGGGGTTGAGCAGTCGGCGATGGAGACGGCGATGGTGGACCTGGGGTTCTCGGAGGCGGTGGTGATTGAGTCCAGAGGCCGGGTGTATGGGGTGGATCTTTCTTCGCTGGACGAGGAGAGGGACTTGACGATTGAAGGGGAAGTGGCGGAGCAGGTTGGGGCGGTTTCGGCCTTTCAGATGATCAGGAATGACCCCGACACGGAACGGATGGAGGGCGTGGTCGACACGATTGAGCGACGGGTGGACGCCTTTGGCATAACGGAGCCGAGCGTGCAGCTTTTCGGGGAGGACAGGGTGCTGGTTCAGGTGCCCGGGGTGGAGGATACCTTCATTGACGTGGTGTTCAAGGGGAGGGTGTCGAGGCCGACGTTGGAGAATGTCCTGGGGGAACTGGGCTTCGAGAGCGTGCAGGTCAGCGATGCTGAGATTGAGAACAACGTGCCAGGAGTCTTTGACCTCCGGGTGACGGAGGCGACGGAGGAGGATAGGGAGGAGATTCGAACGGCGCTGGAAGAGGAAATTGGCGCGCTGGAGTCCTTTGAGTATGACGAGAACCTGCAGGCGATGCAGGTGGTGTTCGCGGGAAGCCTTGATCCTTCGGACACTCAGCCTCCAGCGATATTGGACGTATCGTCTGCGCAGGTTTCCGAGGTAGTAGTGGGGCTGGGGCATGAAGCGGAAGGCGTGGAGGTGATCGCGACCCCCGGGGTGTCTTTCCGGGTGCGGGTGGAGACGCTGAGCGGCACGGAACATGGTGAGTTGAGGAGCGATTTGGCCGCTTCCCTGCTGCCCATCTACTTCTTCAACGCCACGGGGGGAGTGGAATCGCTGAAGGAGACCATTGGTCAGACAGCGCAGTTGGTGTTCGCGGAGCGGACCTGCCTGAACGCAGACTGCTCCGAGTATGAGGACCAGGAGGCAGTGGGGCGGAGTGGGGAACCCCTGACGGGCGAGAATTTGGCGCAGGCCTTCGGGGGATCGCATCCGACGACGGGAGTGCCGATTGTAAACTTCGTCTTCGATGGGGACGGGACACGCATATTCCGGGATTTCACGACCCGAATTGCGGGGGACCAGACGAAGTGCATCGCGCACCTGCTGGACGGGGTGAGTATCATCTGCCCGGTGACGAGACAGCCGATTGTCAGCGGGACGGGTTTCATCGAGGGGCCGGACTTCACCTTCGACAGGGTCCGGACGCTTTCGATCCAGCTGGAATCGGGTAGTTTGCCCGTATCGCTGGACCTGGTTCGCGAGAGCACGGTGGACTCGTTCCTGGGCGGTGAATCACTGCGGGCGAGCCTGAGGGCGGCGATGGTGGGGTTGGGCTTAATCATACTGTTCATGATCGCGTATTACCGTGCTGCGGGACTGGTGGCTGCTTCGGCGTTGATCATCTACGCGGGGCTGGTGCTGGCGGTGTTCAAGATGACGCCGGTTACGCTGACGCTTTCAGGGTTGGCGGCGGTAATACTATCCATAGGAATGGCGGTGGACGCCAACATCCTTATATTCGAGCGTCTGAAAGAGGAATTGAGGGCGGGCCGGAGCCTGCTTTCTTCGATGGAGATAGGGTTCCGGAGGGCGTGGCCGGCGATTCGGGACAGCAACACGTCGACGTTCATCACCTGCGGGATACTGTTCTTCTTCGGGCGTGAGTTGGGCGAGCCCAGAATCACGGGATTCGCCATCACGCTGGCCATCGGCGTGGCGGTGAGCATGTTTACGGCGCTGATGGTGAGTCGGAACTTCCTGCAGCTCCTGGCGTTCACGAGGCTGGGGAACCGGCTTGGGCTGTTCACGCCTGAGGGCGCTCGGAGACGGGACGACGGTTTCGGGGAAGGGGGCCGATAATGGACATAGTTGGCAAGAGGAAATGGTACTTCTTGATATCGGCGCTGGTGGTGATTCCCGGGATTATCTCGCTGATAATTCCGCCTGCGGTCCAGCCCGGGATTGACTTTTCGAGCGGGTCCGGGTTCGAAGTGACGTTCGTGGAGTCGGTGGAAGAGGAACCGGTGCGGGCGGCGATGTCCGACGCGGACCACCCCGACGCGCGCATACAGAAGCTATCGGCCAACACCGTATTTGTCCGGACCAAGGAGCTGCAGGAGGGGGAGAGAGACGAGATTCAGGCGGCGCTGGAGCGGGACATCGGCACGGTTGAGGCCATATCCAAGGTGGAAACGGTGTCGCCGGAGGTGGCTGGGGAGACGGTGAGGAACGCGGTGATTGCGGTGATGGTGGCGGCGGTGGGAATACTGCTGTACATCACGTGGGCGTTCCGGCACATACCCGGGTCTTTCCGGTACGGGGTGGCGGCGGTGTTCGCTCTGGTACACGACATACTGATAATCATCGGAATCTTCTCGATTTTGGGGAAGGTTATCGGGCTGGAAGTAAACGTGATGTTCGTGGTGGGGCTGCTGGCGGTGGCGGGTTACAGCGTCAACGACACGATTGTGGTGTTTGACCGGATACGGGAGAACGTGGCGCGGGACATAGACCGGCCGCTGGGAGAGTCGGTGAACATCAGCATCATGGAGAGCATGGGTCGGTCGTTGGGGACGAGCTTGACGACGACATTTGCGCTGC
Source organism: uncultured Dehalococcoidia bacterium (assembly GCA_964418665.1). Taxonomy (GTDB): domain Bacteria; phylum Chloroflexota; class Dehalococcoidia; order Lucifugimonadales; genus JAPULR01. The sequence goes on from CAYQLZ010000039.1 coordinate 8,255, forward strand.
TGGCGCTGATTCTGATAGGCGGGGCGACGCTGCGGGAGTTCCTGCTGGTGCTGCTGATAGGCACGATTGCGGGGACGTACAGCTCCATATTCATAGCGAGCCAGTTCCTGGTGATGTGGGAGCTTGGAGAGTTAGGGCAGTTCTTCCGGACGGTGAACCCGATCCGGCGGCTGAGGGGGGCGCGGGCTTAGAGGGTCAGTGCGCGGCTACATGTCGCGCCTTGCTCACAACTCGAGAGAACCTCGCCCCTTCGATAAGTCCGGAGCCGGCTCAGTCCTCTTCCAGAATGGGGACATCTGTGTAGCTGGCATTTGTACGTATTAGTACAGCGGGATCACCCCCATCCCTTCGACAGGCTCAATCTTCCGCCATCAAGGGGGAAGAGGTTTTTGGGAGCTCGCGAGGCGGTTATGCAAAGGTCTCCAGGATGGGAGAGGAAGAAAGAGGGGGAGGAGGGGTCACGTTGTGGGGTTGTAGGTGGTGGTGGGTTGAGGGTTGGCTCCTGCCTTCGCAGGAGCAAGATGGGGGGAGGAGGGGTTTTCATAGCCCGCGGCCACAGCCCTCTTCCGCCCGGATCACCCCCATCTCAATCTTCCCCCATCAAGGGGGAAGAGGTTATTGGGAAATTTGAAGGTGTTATACAAAGGTCTGGCTGCGGAGGGACATGGGGTGTGGGGTTAGAACCAGGGGCCGCTTCTTTCGTAGCCGCCGGTAATGTGGAGGGCGGTGCCGGTTACCCAGCGGGAGGCGGGGCTGACGAGGTAGAGAACGGCCTGGCCGATGTCGCGGGGTTTTCCGATTCCGAGGGGGTAGGGTTTGATCTGGGCGGCGCGCTGTTCAGGGGTCCAGCCGAAGTCCCTTGATTCCACGAGGGCGGGCATGATGGCGTTGACGCGCACGCCCCTGGGGGCGGCCTGGGCGGAGGAGGCGACGGTGAGTCCGATGAGGCCGGCCTTGCTAGCGTTGTAGGCCGGGGAGCCGTTGGGGTCGCCGGCGGCGCGGGCGGCCTGGGAGCTGATGTTGACGATGCAGCCGCTGCCCTGGGCGAGCATGGGCTTGAGGGCGGCGCGGGTGCAGTAGAAGACGCCGCTGAGATTAACGTCGATGGTGCGCTGCCATTCATCGTCGGAGAGGCCCCAGATGGTGCCGCGTGGGGCGTCGATGCCTGCGTTGTTGACGAGGACGTCGAGTCGGCCGAATTTGGAGAGGGCGAGTTGCACGAGGGATTCGGCGTCGGCGGAACGGGCTGTGTCCATGAGCATCGAGACGGCGGCACCACCCTTCGCTTCTATCTGACGGACGGTGTTGGAGGCGTCCTGGATGTCGCCGATGACGACGTTGGCGCCGGCTTCGCTGAGGACGAGGGCGATGCCCTGGCCGATGCCCTGGGCGGCACCTGTGACGATGGCAGTCTGGCCGTCGAGGCGGTGGTCTGCGTTCATTTCTGTGCTCCTTGGGGGACGGGTGAAGACGGGGTCAGAATTCGGGTTTCGGGGTTGGAGAGGGGAGGAAGGCCTGGCAGGTGTAGTGATACTAAATATCTGGATCGAATGGTGAAACGATTGATTCGTTCCGGGGAGGCCAGGCGTGAATGGGATTCGACTTGGGCTACGAATGTTGAGCAAATTGGGGCGGTGCAGGCGTAAAAATGGGGGTTTTGGGCTTTGTTATTCGTTCTGAGTAAAAAGCGGTAGAAATTCATGAGTGAAATGGGATGCGCTATCAAGTATAGAGAGTTCATGGAAGCGAAGAGATAGGAGGCGAGGATGGGGTTGGGCGGCTGGGTTGTTGGTGCGTTTTTCATGGGTATGAGGTTAGCAGGGGAGGGGAGTTGGTGGCAACAGAGTTTTGTCACAACGGGGTGGGGGAATTCGGGAGGGTCTTGGAGGTGCCTGGAGGGTTGGATGTGGGTGGAGGGTGGGTTCCTGCCTTCGCAGGAACAAGATGGGGGTTGGTGCGAAGGTATCCATCGAGGGGGAAAGGGGAGGAAGAGGAAGAGGGCGGCCACAAGGGATTGTCCCTACGAGAGGAGAGGGGATTTGAGGGGCTTGGGGGTGCCGGGAGGGTTGGTTGTGGGTAGGGGGTGGGTTCCTGCCTTCGCAGGAACAAGAATTGGGGGAGGTGGGGGTGGAATGACGGGGGGAGGGAATGTTGGTAAGATGGGGTGCGAGTTGAGGCTGCCTTTGGTTGGTTGGGGCGGCAATTTTGTGTGAGGCGATAGATGAATAAGTCAGAGATTCCCTTTCTCACGGCGACGGAGCTTTCGGAGAAGATTCGGGCGCGGGAGGTGTCGGCGGTTGAGGTGACGGAGGCGTACCTGGAGCGGATTGACGAGCATAATTCCACGTTGAATTCGTACATTACGGTGATGGCAGACGAGGCCAGGGAGGCGGCGCAGGCAGCGGAAGACGCGATTGCTTCGGGCGGCTACCTGGGGCCGATGCACGGGGTGCCGGTGGCATTGAAGGACCAGCTATGGACGAAGGGAGTATTGACGTCGGCGGGGTCGAACGTGCTGCGGGATTTCGTGCCCGAGGAGGATGCGACGGTGGTGTCGCGGTTGAAGGAGGCGGGGGCGGTGATAATCGGGAAGACGAACCTGACGGAGTTTGCGATTACGACGAATCATCACTATCCGTACGGGATGATGTATAACCCGTGGGACATGGGGCACTTCGCCGGCTCGTCGAGCGGGGGATCGGCATCGGCGACGGCGGCGTTCATGTGCGCGACTTCGCTGGGGGAGGACACGGGGGGATCGGTGCGGGGACCGGCGGCGGCGTGCGGGTTGGCGGGATTTCGCAGCACCTACGGGTTGGTGAGCCGGTACGGACTGCTGGGGGCGTGTTGGTCGAAGGACGTTATCGGGCCGATTTCACGCACGACTGCGGACTGCGCGATGACGTTGCAGGCGATTGCGGGATATGATCCGAAGGACAGGTACACGAGCCGTTCGCCGGTGGAGGATTTTGTGGGGGCGTTGGAGGGGGACATCCGGGGGTTGAAGGTGGGGGTTGTGGTGGAGCGGGTGCACACGGAGGACGTGATGCCGGAGATTCGCGCGGCTGTGTTGGAGGGGATTGAGGTGCTGCGGGAGCAGGGGGCGGAGATTACGGAGATTTCGCTGCCGCTGATTCCGGATACGGCGGCGTTTTCGCTGGTGGGGGAGCTGGTGGAGGCGGCGTCGATTCATCACAAGTGGGTGCGGGAGCGGCTGGACGATTACCAGAATGAGCTGCGGCTGACGCTGTTGATGGCGAGTTTGATACCGGCGCAGACGTATTACAAGGCGAACCAGCTGCGGGCGTACTGGCGGGATCAGATGCTGGCGGCGTTTGATTCGGTGGACCTGATGGTGTATCCGACATCGCCATCGGTGGCGCCGACGGTGCCGCCGCCGTCGGGGCTGGCGAGCCGGGAGGATATGAGGCTGAACTTCTTTGGGAGGCGGAGCTTCACGCACCCGGCGAGCCTGGTGGGATGTCCGTCGCATTCGGTGAATTGCGGGTTTACGGAGGCGGGGTTGCCGATGGGGATGCAGATAATCGGGCGGCCTTTCGAGGACGGGACGGTGCTGCGGGCGGGGCACCTGTATGAGCAGGCGACGCCGTGGCATAAGATGGCGCCGCCGGGGTTTGGGCCGGGGGAGTAGGGGGAGAGGGGGTAGAGAGTCTCTTAGGCTCACCGGCAACGAAGTGTGAGGGTGGGGGAGATTGGGGATGAAAGGGAGGGCAGGTTTCAAACCTGCCCCTACGGCGATGAGTACGGGGGAAGGGCGGCTCGCGAGCCGGCCCTACATGTATTTCATAATTGCGCCATCGCCCTTACGACATTCTGTAAGAAGAAGGGAGAGGAGGTCGGTTAAGCGGGGGCGTCCTTCCTGGGTTTGGGCTTGGACTTGGGGAAGAATTGGCCGACCTGGAGGGAGACGTCGGGGAAGGCCTGGGGGGCTATGGTATCGGTTGGGGAGGCGTGTATGACTTTGGTGAATTTGCCGTCTGAGGGTTGGGAGTAGGCTTCGATGCGGCGGTCATCGCGGGCGACGATCCACACTTCCGGGATGCCGGCGCGGGCGTAAGCTGAGAGTTTTTGGTTTCGGTCGTATTCGAGGGTGGTGTCGGAGACTTCTATGAGTAGGAGGATGTCGTCCGGCTTGGGGTGGCCGCCCTTGTAATAGTCATCGCGTCGTTTAAGCAGCATGAGGTCCGGCTGCGGTTCGCTGACGTCGCTGAGGCGGGTTGGACTTTGAACGCTCAGGGTGACGCGTCCACGCAGCGGAGGGTGCAAGATGTCGATTAGGTGGTTAACGTTGCCTGCGTGCCAGTCTCCGATGGGTGGCATAAGGATAATGTCTCCGTCCAGAAGTTCGACCCTGTCATCTTGCGAAAGGATCCCGATCTCGGCCATGGAGTGGTAGTCATCGACGGTGAAGCGGTGTCGAGTGGGGGTTGGCGTTGTTGTTGGTCTGCTTGCGGTGATGGTCATGTTGATTGGGTTGACTTCGAATGAGTGATGCTGAGAAACAGTATGTAGGATTGATATTCTACAACTGATGGCTGGTCATGGCAACGAAGGGGGGATTGTTGGTGGTGGGGTCCCTCGCTGTGCTCAGGATGATGTGTGGGAGGAGTGAAGGGAGGGCAGGTTTCAAACCTGCCCCTACCGAAATGAGCGCGGGGGAAGGAAGGAGACTGGATTCCGGTTTCCACCAGAATGACGGTTTGGCAAGAGTCCCCGTCAAGGGGAAGAGTCAAGTGGGGTGGGGAGCCACCATTCGCGGCCGCGGGGTGTTTGGATGTATTCGGGCCAGCGGAGGTCTACGGGAGGGGGGAAGTTTTCGGGAAGGAGGGGCGCGACCCAGCTGTCGCCGCCGATGCCGCCGCCGGTGCGCTGGCAGAATTCGTCCTGGGCTTTGGCGAGCATTTCTGGTTGGGTGAGGAGGTCTACGAGGGTGGCGGCGATGGTCTTGGCGGCGACGAACATTCCCGGGTCGATGCAGCTTGAGACGCCGCCGAGGGCGTTTCGCACCCAGGCGGGGTAGTTATAGCCGAGGTTGGGGGATTTGAGGTGGGGGCGGGCGGTGTGGAGGCGGACGGTGGGGGCGTGCCAGGTGTAGTCGACATAATCGTCGGAGGTGTAGTTGGCCTGCCAGGGCGGGAGTTGGCTTCGGACCTGAGCTTCGAAGTCGGCGGGGGAGATGAGCTGCTGGCATTCGTCGGTGAAGGGGTTGTCCATTGGCTGCAGGCCGAGGTTTTGCTGGATGGCGCGTCCGAATTCGCGGGCTTCTTCGTTCAGGACGGGCGGGCCGACGAGGGCGAGGTTGTCGTAGGTCAGCTGGGCCATGGCGTGGTTGGGGAGGCCGACGCGGGTCTTGGTGACCCAGCGGACTGAGACATCGCAGCCGGTGGCTTCGGCGGCGCGTTTGGCGTTGTTTTCGAGGACGTTGTAGATGCGCTGCTGGATGTCGAGGTTGGGGGAGTGCCAGGCGTACTGGATCTGGCTGAAGCGGGGAGGGAGGTTGTCGGAGGTGCACTGGCCGCCGGCCAGGATGAATTCGTTGAGGGTCCAGGTGCCGGTGTGGGGGTACATGGCTTCCTTGGTGTACTTGGTGTTGGTGTACATGAGGCAGAGGGCGTCGATGGCGCCGGGGCATCGGGGAGCGGAGTGGGGGTGGTTGGGACCGGCGAGGAGGCCGGGGTCCACCCAGTTTTCGGGGTCGTGGCATTCGAAGGTGAAGACGGCGCTCCAGTAGGAGCCGCAGTGGGTGTCCCAGATGGTGGTGTTGGTGGGGTGGGGATGGTAGGAGATGAAGGCGTCGAAGTTATCGTAGTAGCCCTTGGCGGCGTGGACGGGCTTGGAGCCGCAGACTTTTTCTGCGGGTTCGCCGAAGATGGCGATGGCGCCCTGGAGGTTGTGGCGGTCGATGGCGGCCTTGGCGCCGAGGATGCCAGCGAGGGCGGCGACGCCGAGGGAGGAGTGGGGGTCGGTGTGGCCAGCGGCCCAGGGGTGGAGGCCCTGGCGGGGGGCCTTGAAGGGGACGGGCTGCTGGGAGTTGCCGGGGACGGCGTCGTACTCGGCGTAGGTACCGAGGAGGGGGCGGCCTTCGCCGTAGGTGGCGAGGAAGGCGGTGGGCATCTGGCCGGAGCCGCGTTCGACGTGGAAGCCTTCGGATTCGAGGAGGTCGCAGAAGGCGGAGGCGGAGAGGTATTCGCGCCAGGCGGGTTCGGCGAATTCCCAGATTTTACGGTGGAATTCGGAGAGGGATTGTTGGTTGTCGGTGATCCATTGGAGGGCGTGTTGTTTTTCGGGGGGGATGTTGGGCATGGGTGGGGCTCCTTTTGGGGGGTGTGGTGATTATACGGGA
>CAYQLZ010000040.1:0-13843 GCA_964418665.1 uncultured Dehalococcoidia bacterium
GAGGCGCTGCTTCATTGAACTGCGCCGCCGACTAGAATCGTTGAGGAAGTCCAATTGATCTGCGCAATATCCTTCCCATTTACGGAATTGTCGAGAATCGCGGCCCCAAAATCGGCGTGCCTCGTCGCTGAGTGACTCGATTAATGCCCTAGCGTTGAGATGATGGATTGAGTAAGAACTTGACTCAAACCTTCCCATGATATCACTCCATTGAAGTCCTCTTTCTCGGAAACGTGGCATTGGTTCCTCATAGTGAAAAAGAAATTATCGCGCCTTCCATTCTAGCCGAAGCACGGTTACTAATCCGTATACGATCCTTAAAAGGGGGAAGACTGGCATGTTCAATGTGCCTACTTGCAGGAATGGGCGTGCACTGTGTCTTGAGGCCCTACCGGATCCTCTCAGATATGCCTAATCCTGTCGAAGATGGATGAAGGCAAATTCTCGGCAATTCCACGAAAATGCTACAATGTGCCAGTCTATGGAACAGTACGGTGGTGATCAATGGACGTTAAACAAGCGGCGAAGCTAGCTAAGGAATACGTGGCCGACCTCTTCGCCGATGAGGAAATTGCGAACGTAGGCCTTGAGGAGATCCAGCGAGTTGGTGGGGACTGGAGCGTAACTGTCGGATTCACTCGTCCGTGGGATCGATCGGGAGCGGCTATGATGACCTATGGCCAGAAAGCCCTTAGGCGTTCATACAAGGTGCTAATGGTGCGTAACAGTAACGGCGAGGTTGTGTCTGTCAAAGACCGCATCCTGCAAGAGGCCAATTGAAGCAAAGCCTTTGAAGGGATACTTTCTTGATTCCAATCTGCTAGTTCTACTGGTCGTTGGCAGTGAAAGCAGGGAGTTGATATCCAAACATCGACGGTTGCAGGACTATTCTGCTGAAGACTATGACATCTTGTGTGAATTCCTGGAAACCGCCAAGAAGCTGTTTGTAACACCCAACACCCTAACCGAAACCTCCAACCTCCTGGGGCAGCACGGTGAACCCGAGCGTTTTGCGTTGATGGCCCGACTGCAATATCTAATCTGCAAAAGTCAGGAAATCACAATCGCCAGCAAAGAGGCATCGGCCAATCGAAATTTCCAAAGACTAGGGTTGACTGACGCGGTTCTGCTGGAGGCAGTCACTGAAGAAACTCCCGTGCTTACGGTGGACTTCAGTCTTTATCTGGCCGCCATCGCATCGGGTGAGGAAAGGGCCATCAATTTCAACCCATATCGGGGTCTCTAACGAGGCTCTTTCCTCAATTTGGCTGGCTGGGGCAATCCACCCCCCCGGCCACGCCGCCCCCGCGACGCAGCCGGGGTCCCCAATTGTCGTAGCCTTCAGCCGGCCCTAGTTGTACCGAATCCGCGGGTCCAGATACGCATACAGCACGTCCACAACCAGGTTGGACACTATGAATATCCCTGCCATGAACAGCACCACCGCCTGCACCACCTGGTAGTCCCTCGCCTGTATCGCCTCCACCGCCAGCAGTCCCGTGCCCGGCCACGCAAACACCGTCTCCGTCACGACCGAACCCGTCAGCAGGAAGCCCGCCACCAGCCCGAAATACGTCAGCGGCGCGATAGCCGCATTCCGCAGGCAGTGCTTCCACACCACCTTCCACTCCTGCAGCCCCTTGATGCGCGCCAGCTTCACATACTCGCTGTCCATCACCTCCAGCATCGCCGAGCGGGTCAGCCTCATCAGCGCCGCCACATTAAACCAGCCCAGCGTTATTGCCGGCATGATCATGTGGGCAATCCCCCCGCGGCCGGAGGTGGGCAGCCAGCCGAGCAGAACGGCAAACACCCACATCAGCACAATCCCCAGCCAGAAGCTGGGTAGCGATTGGCCAAGCAGCCCAATCACCTTGCCGCCGTAGTCGAAGGGCGTATCCTTCTTGGTAGCCACAAGTATGCCGATCACTACGCCAAGCGCCGTGCTCACCGCCAGCGTGAAGGACGCCAGCTGCAGCGTCGCCGGGAACTTGTTCAACACTATCTCCAGGGCGCCGCTCCCCCACTTCCAGGACTCGCCCCAGTCGCCCCGTAGCACGTTCTTTACGTAGATGCCGTACTGCACCACCATCGGCTTGTCCAGGCCCCACGCCTCGCTGATTCGCTCGTAATCAACCGCGGTGGCGTCTTCTGGCAGCATAATGTCTAGCACGTTGCCGCTTATCCGGGTCAGTGCGAAAACAATCATCGTGACGCCAAACAGCGCCATGATAGACTGGGCAATTCGAAAAACCAAATACCTCTGCATCTCGAACACCTCACTTGATTTTTGGGTGTAGTGGTCCCACCCAAAGGGCATCACAATAGGTGGAATCCTGCGCCGAAAGCGCGGCGGGCGAGTCACCAGAATGAATAATTGGGCCTTGAGTAGCAAAGGTATATCTCGCCCTATTATATGTTTACTACAACCCCTCATTCTGTGTCAACCCCTGGTACAAACTTGCTGCCCATAGGCGTGGGCTCCCTCGAAATCCGAGGATTATGGTAAATCAAAATCTCCCTGGAATTCTGCAGTCGGTGTATTCCCCCGATCGGTGGCCCAGGAATGACGACGAAGTGCGCATCTGGCCCTACCAAGGCGAGCCGTTCGTGTTGGTCGACGGAAGACCCGCAACCGCCTACGAGCGTGAACATGTCCCCGGCGCCATCAGCCTCCCTCTGCCCGCCTCCGCATTTGCATCTCCCCTGGGAATTACTGCTGCCCTAGCCGTCAGGAATCTCAATCCCTGCGACCCTTTACAGAACATTATGGATATCGACCGACGTTTTGCTGCAAAAGTTGTCTCTACATTCATTGAGATTCGGACTGACAGGTAAATATGGTTGTGGAAAGTGAACAGAGGAAATCCTTTGAGGTGATGGGCCATGAAAGAACGCAGAATCAAAGAGGCGACTATAGGACAATCTGGAAACCAATTCCGTGACAGAGGCTACAAATTGCAGATTCTCGACGAGACCGGCCAGGAGCACAGGCTCTATGGCACCCCGGAGGAGATGCTAGACCTCGGACGCAAGATTCTCCAGGCGTTGCCCCAGTCTCTCACCCAGGAAACGCAGTCTCTGATGCGCCGCAGGTCCGGCATAGAGTCCAGGCTGCGCGCCATCAGCCACAACTTGAGCACCGAGCACCACAGCGCCATCTAGCGTAAGGGCTTCTCAGACTCTTTATCATCCTTGCCCGGCCGCACTTTCCCGTCGGCATAGACCAGGCCGCTCGCCGTCGCTCGCCGCTAGTACACCCCGGGGAGAATCCGGTACTTCACCTTGGATTTATACTCCGCCCACTTTTCCGGCCCGTACTTCGCTTCGCAATGCCTTTCGTCGTCCCTCTGCCTGAAGGTGAACAGCGTCACGATGACCGCAAAGTACGTCCACGCCCACGGATTACCGAAGTGGCCGAAGATCAGGGCGATCGACAACGACAGAAACCCCTCGCCCAGATAATTGAAGTGCCGTGCCACACCCCAGAACCCTGTGTACAGAATTTTCCTGTCTCCGGCCTGGATGTACTTCGGCTCAATGACTCCGAGGAATTTCCGCTCTGGCCACCGCTTGAACGCGTACTTCTGCAGGTTCGCCCCCCGCGTTATCGTCCATCCCAGCAGGAACAGCGCCGTTGTCCCGATTAGCCACACGTAGGTCCACGTCGGTGAAAATCCCGGGTCCGGATGCACGGACATCCCCCACATCGGTAGGATATACAGCCACCCGTAAACAATCAGCCCTCCCCACAGCAGCATGAAGCCAAGCCTCTCGTGGATAAGGTCGTAGGTATACAGTTGCACCCGCTCGAAGATGAAATAGTCCAGCACGTAGAACGTGAAGAACGCCGCATAGAAGTAGACCCCCGGATTGGCGTCCGCACCGAATAGCTCCCGGTGGTATGCCGCCCCGGACAGCGCATTCAGCGAGAGCATCGTCCCGCCCACCACGTACAGGTACATCTTCACGTCGAACCGATTGTTGAAGAACGAAAACTCCCGCTTCCTCCCCGTCCACAACTCCGCTATGAAGCTCTTGGTAGTCTCCTTCGGCTGGCTCAACACGGCAATTAGCGCAAAAATAACCGCAAACACCGTCCCCCCGGCCACGGCGGCAATAGTCGAGCGGTAGAACCAGTCCCGCGGCATCCCAGTCAACTCGAATGCCCACACGATGATGGCGAGGACGAAAACCAGTAACCCGTTCAGTCGGTATTGGCGCGGCTTACCCGTGCTTTCATCCACAACGTAGCCCGTCACCCGCCTCCCTGGCAGGATAACCTGGGCCAGAAAGAACGCAGCAAAGATGGCGAGCGGGGTGAAGAATCCCGCAATCGCTTCCGGGGTTGAAAGCTCGAAGAGGTGGTCGATGCCTAGCCAGTCAATCATGCCCGATTACCCCCCTTACCCAATGACACCGTCATTATGCCTAGCATTGCGAGGTGGGTCAACAATGCCCAAACCCCGCAACCGCCGGGGAATCCTTGCCTTCGACTAGCCCACCTGTTTGACTACGCGCACCGGTTCGTGCGAAACTGCACCGTCAATCAAAAGTTCTCTGAACATCCCCAACCTTCCATGACTGATCTCTTTGACCATGACTCACGTCCCCTGGTCAAATCCACTCAGATTCCCGTATTTCTCCGAGAGGAGGGCGTTCATAATGCAGCAATTCCTGCTTCGCAGAGTAGACATGGCCGTCCTCGCCCTCTTTGCCCTATCAATCTTGACCTTCGCACTCGTTCGAACGGGACACTATCAAGGGCAGTATTCCTATACCGATCAACATACCTACTGGCGTTTAGAAAAACCCTCTTTGGCCCTTCAATACGCCCGATATGTGAAGGACCTATTGGGAGGCGATGTGGAGATGGCTTGGGGCCTGGAAAATGGTTGGGTTCTTGATTACACATCGAGCAAGGCTGGGAGACCGGCTCCGGAAACATAGTCTTGGAACGACTTGCCAAGACCTTGAAACTTGCCTCCCTTGCCCTGGCCATCAGCGCAATCGCCGGCATTTCCCTTGGAGTTGCAACGGCAATGAATCGGGATAGTCCCTTCGACCGGTGGACGAATGCTGCAATCGCACTGGGACGGTCCATACCCGTCTTCTGGCTGGGTGTGCTGCTGATGGGGGTCTTTACCCTCCATCTGGCCTGGCTGCCTACGGGTAGAGGAGCGAGCTCCGCCAGCATGATCCTTCCCGCAGTCACCCTCGTCTGGCTGCCTACCGCCGTACTGGCAATGCTGACCCGCTCCGCGCTGCTATCATCCCTGGACAGCGACTACGTCAAACTGGCCAGCATCAAGGGTCTCGCCGAATGGAAGATTATCTGGAAGCACTGCCTGCGAAACGTCGTAATCTCTCCCCTCATCTCCTTTGGTTTCGTTGGCGGCTCCTTCATGACCGCCCTGGTCCTCACGGAAGCCGTTTTCTCCTGGCCCGGCGTCGGACATTTGATACTGCAGACTATTGGCCCAGGCGGTTTTCATCCGATATTGGGCGGCGTGGTAGTCCTCCTCACTGGTGGCTTCATCCTCTGTCACCTTCTATTCGACGCACCCAGAGCATTCCTGGACCCCAGAATCCGGCATAGGGAAAGCACGTCTCTGAGAGGTGGTGACCGCGCGGGGCAGTGGTCCGGTCCGGCAAACCCTCGAATCCCCTTTGAAGTCCTGGGAGTTGGCCGGTGATTGCGTGAATCCTGCATCACTGCACCTCATCCCAACTCCTCCCGCAGCATGGCGTATACGTAACAGTCCGTGGGCCTGCCCTCCTTCAGAATCGCCCGCCGGTGCACCCCCTCCAGCCTGTACCCCGCCTTCTCCAGCACCCGCGCCGATGCGTCGTTCCCCTTGTACACCCGCGCGTAGATTCGGGCGAAGCCCAGGGACTCGAATCCATATTCCGTCATCGCCGTCACCGCCGACGTTATGACCCCGCGCCCCCAGAAAGGTCTGCCCAGCCAGTAGCCCAGCGCCGCCGAATGCCGCAACTCGTCCGTGTGCGTCTGAAAGCCGATCCCCCCAATCGGCCCCAATTCGTCGCAGACCGCAAAGTCCACCACCGGACTCACCCCCGAATGGAGCGACACCCAAGCCTCCGCGTTGGCCCGGGTGTATGGGTGCGAAAAGGAATCGCTCAGGTTCTTCCACACCTCGTAATCGTCCGCCAGTGGGATGAAGCGCTCCTGGTCCCCATTGCTCCACGCCCCCTCCCAGTCCTGCAGCGAATACCCATTTCCAAGATCAATCTGCATGGCATCAAGGCTATAGAGCGAGCATCCAACCTGTCAAAGCCGTCGAAACTCGCCCAAACACACCCTGGGCCCCTGTGGGTCAATACTGCCTGGCCGCATCCGATATCCTCCGGCGCTTTCATGTATCATATCTGCCAGAACTCTTAACGCTAACATTGGAGGGTATCCATGACCGCCATATCCAAGATCAGCCCCTTCCTCTGGTACGAAAGCCGGGCGGAGGAAGCTGCCAATTTCTACGTCTCCATCTTCAAGAACTCAAGGATCCTCAGCGTTTTCGCAGTCCCCTCCGGCCCCGCGGCAGGCGGATCCATCGTCGAGTTCGAGTTGGAAGGACAGAAATTCACCGGCATCGATGGTGGCCCCATGTTCAGCTTCACCCCCGCCATCTCCTTCGTCGTTTCCTGTGAGTCTCAGGAGGAGATCGACTACTTTTGGGAGAAACTGTCTCAGGATGGCATGAAAGCCCAATGCGGTTGGCTCAACGACCAGTTCGGCATTTCCTGGCAGGTTGTGCCCGCAGCCTTGGGGGAGATCATTAGCGCCGCCCCGGACAGGGTCTACGGCAAGCTCATGACCATGACGAAAATAGAAATCGCCCAGCTGCAGGAAGCCGCTACCGGCTAGCCAGGTCCCGAATCAACTGTCGAATCTAAGGAGGAAGCACCCATGAATCTCGGAGCCTTTTCTGTCAGCCTCTCCGTCAAGGACATTGCGGTTTCCAGGGATTTCTACGAAAAATTGGGCTTCCACCCCGTCGGAGGCGACCCCGACCAGAACTGGCAGATCCTCAGAAACGGCGAAGTCACCATCGGCCTTTTCCAAGGCATGTTCGAAGGAAACATCCTCACATTCAATCCTGGTTGGAACAGCCAGGCCCAACCCGTGGACGAATTCACCGACGTCCGGGACCTTCAGCGCCAACTGAAGGCCCGGGGCTTGGAGATGTCCGTCGAAGCGGACGAATCCGGCTCCGGCCCAGCCAGCTTCATTTTGACGGACCCGGACGGCAACGCCATCCTCGTAGATCAGCACGTCTAACCCTCCCCGCACCTCCCTCTTACCTCCTCTCCCGTCCTGGAGACCTTTGCATAAGCGTCATTCCGGCGAATACCGGAACCTGTTTTTTCCTTCCCCCTCGATGGGGGAAGGTTAGGCCTGTCCTGAGCCTGTCGAAGGGATGGGGGTGATTCCGGGGTGTTGACACACAATTACTGGTTGCGCAATGGTCTCCGTCCTGGGAGAGGATTGAGCCTGCCCTGAGCTTGTCGAAGGGGTGAGGGTCTTTCCGGCGGTGAGAAGGATGCAATGAACAATTACACAAAGGTCTCCTTGACGGGGGAAGGTCAGGATGGAGGGTCATTGGGGTGGCGATGGGGTCGATCAGCAGGTTACGCAAAGCCCTCACCTGCCACTGATTCTCCGTCGATTTCTTGTCCCTCCGCATCGATCCTGAATGCCTTCTTTTGGGATTAGACATTTGCCTTAAACTTCGGTAAAGTGCGTACAACATGAAACTCAAGCTCGACTACAGCTTAGAGACCCTCCGGGGAGACCTGTTCGGCGGCATTACCGCTGCAGTAGTCGGGTTGCCCGTCGCCCTCGCCTTTGGCGTCGCTTCCGGCCTTGGCCCCCTCGCAGGACTCTACGGCGCTGTGGCTGTGGGCTTCTTTGCCGCCGTTTTCGGGGGTACTAGGTCTCAGATTTCCGGCCCCACTGCTCCCATGGCCGTCGCCATGGCCGTGGTGGTCACTACCCAGGCAGAGGGCAACCTGGCCCTCGCCTTTACTATCGTCGTCATGGCCGGCCTGATCCAGGTGCTGCTGGGCGTCATGCGCATCGGACGCTTCGTCGCCTACACCCCATATTCCGTCATCTCCGGCTTCATGTCCGGGATCGGCGTCATAGTCATGCTGGTCCACATCATGCCCTTCATTGGCGCCACCGTCGTGTCGGGCGGTCCCCTGAACACCCTCCGGGCCCTGCCGGAAGCATTCCAATCCGTGAACATGGGCGCCGTGGCCATCGCCGCGGTCACCTTGGCCGTCGGCATCTTCTGGCCCTCCAGGCTCCAGAAAGTCCTCCCTCCCACCCTCGCCGCCCTCCTCGTTGGCACCCTCATCGGCGTACTCTGGCTCACCAACACCCCCGTCATCGGGGAAGTTCCCACCGGCCTCCCCAGCATTTCCCTTCCTGACTTTGGGACCGACGCGCTGGTCTTGGCCTTGCAGCCCGCCGTGACCATCGCCCTTCTCGGGTCCATCGACAGCCTGCTAACCTCTCTCGTGGCTGATTCCATGACCCGCACCCGCCACAACGCGAACCGGGAACTCATGGGGCAGGGCATCGGCAACATGGCCGCAGGCTTCATCGGCGCCCTTCCCGGCGCGGGCGCTACCCTCGGCACCGTCGTCAACATCCGCGCCGGGGGCCGCACTCAGATTTCCGGTGTGGTGAGAGCTGGCATCCTTCTGACCCTCGTGCTTGGGTTGGGCCCTCTTGTGGAGAAAATCCCCCACGCAGTCCTTGCCGGCATCCTCATCAAGGTCGGCTGGGACATCGTCGACTGGCGTTTCATCACGCGAATCCACCGGGTCCAACGCGAGCACCTCATGGTCATGATCATCACCATGGGCCTCACCGTGTTCCTGGACCTGATTACCGCTGTGATCATTGGATTGATTGCCGCCGGTATGGCCAGCGCTCGCCAGTTCGAGCGGCTGGAGATGGACAGCGTCGTTTCCGTTCCCCTCCTCGACACAGCCTTCTTCAAAAGCGATTCCGATGACGCCGACAACGAGCAAGAAATGTTCTCTGCCCGAACCGGGCTCGTTGCCCTTAGGGGCAGTTTCTCCGTCGCCTCCTCCAGCAAGCTCATCGACGCCATAAGCCTGGACATCGAACAGCATGAAGTCGTCATCTTGGACTTCAGCGACACGGTGTACGTGGACGATAGCGCCGCCCTCGTCGTCGAGCAGCTCATTGACACCGCCATCGAAGAAGAGACGGCCGTGATCATTATGGCCCTGAAAGGGGGCCCCGCCGTCACCCTCACGGCATTGAACGTCCTGCATCGCGTCCCCGAGGACCGTTTCGTAGCCGACTTGGAGGAAGCCAGGGGAGTCGCCGAAAAAATCCTGGCCACCTGACCCACAAGCCCGCCAACCCCCATGAGGCACAAGGGTCAGGATCAATGCCGCCGTCTATCTGATTATCGAATCCACCAGTTCTTGGGTAATGCGGGAGCGCTCGTCTGCTTCTTGCCAGAGGTCTGAGTGAATATTCTCTCCGTGGAATACATGCACAACCACCCCTTCGGACTTGGCGGCTTCAATTGCGGGGATAAAATCACTATCACCAGCAACTAAAATGGCGTTCTGAATAACCTGCTTCGCAGCCAGCTGGACAAGGTCCACACTCAGAAGGATGTCAACCCGCTTCTGTTCATATCGGGGAGTCCCATCTCTATGAGTTCCACGGCGGGCGAGTTTGCCCAGCCGTACTGAAAATCTGGGCAGACCATTAAGGGATTTGAAGAACCGCAATTGGCCGGAATACCTCCGGCTCTCTTCTTGCGTGGGTGCATTGCTTTGGATTAGAGGACAGTGGTAGTAATAGGTGCGGAGGATGTCCGAGTCTAACCGTAGCTTCTGCGCCAGGGCGCTATAGTTAATCCGCGCACCGCCGAACTCATCGCGTAGTACGGCATCCAAGTATCCCCCGTCAATGAAAATAGCGACTCGTCCAGCCAAATCTTGAATTCCTTTAAGAAATAGGGAAACGGGGTGCCCTAGGTGCACCCCGTTTTTCCTGGGAACAACTAACCTGGTGTGAGTCATCTGACCCATTTCGGCGGGAACGCTGCCATGATGTGCATCTTGGAGACATACATCAGGAAGGGCACCGTCGATGTATCGATCCTTGCGACGGACACCAGGGAAGATACTGAAATAATGGTAGAACAACCGATTATACGATGTCAAGAGGAATTGGTATCATTGGCGGAATTTGATCAGTAGGGTCACCCCGCCACCTACAAGGCTCACACCCCAGTTGTTAACCCGCTTTAACATTTCCTATTGTATAATATGGGTGTGAACCAACGTTTGAATGCACCTCGGAAGCCGGCCCTTACCCCCGGCGTCCATTGTTAGTTTCCGACTCCTACGCTTGGGCGTCCTTCAGGGCGCCCCTCACCTCGCGTAAATTCGGTTTTTCTCACCGGGAGTCTCATCCTCCTCGGTCGATGTGCGCGCGCCATTGCGCGATTAACTCTCCCAGATAGAGGTATCTGATTATGAGATTCATAACCGCTGCTGCCATCAAGCGCAGGTCCGTAACCCTCTTGGCGGCCGTCATCGTGCTGATAGCAGGCGTCTTCACCTACAACTCTCTCCGCGTCGAACTCTTCCCGGAGATCGACTTCCCCCTCGTCGTCGTCACCGCCTCCTATCCCTCCGCCGACCCGGAGGGTGTCGTTCAGGATGTTACTGCTCCCATAGAAGCGGCCATCCTGGGCTCCCCCGGCCTCGATACCCTCCAGTCCACCAGCTTCGAAGGTAACGCCATCGTCCTCGCCACCTTTGTTTTCGGCACCGACATGGCAAATGCGGAGAGCAACATCGAAACTTCCCTCAATGCCCTCTCCTTCCCTGATGGTGTCGAGGAACCCGATGTGGGGCGCTTCAGCCCCGACCAGATCCCCGTCATCCAGTTCGCCATACTCTCCGAACAGGGCCCGGAAGTTGTCGCCCCCCTCGTGCAATCCCAAATCCTTCCCCAGCTCGAGGAGATTGACGGAGTCCTGCAAGTCCGGGCCTCGGGGGAAATTCAGCGACAGGTCGTCGTATCCGTAGACCCCTCCGCCCTGGAAGCCAGGGGCCTCTCCCTCGCCCAGGTAACCCGGGCCATGGAGAACAACAACCTCTCTCTTCCCACCGGCCTGGTCTTCGAAGCGGGAAGGGCCCTCCCCGTCCGTTCCGGATACCTCCTCACCGGTGTCGAGGACATCGAAAATCTCGCCGTCGCGCCCGGCACCCGCCTGGCCGACGTTGCCCAGGTGTCCCTGTCGGATGGCGCCCCCAGCAGCATTTCCCGCACCAATGGCAGCCCCTCCCTCGGCGTAGCCGTCCTCAAGGAAGCCGACGCCAACACCATCGAAGTCACGGAGAAAGTCCGCCAGGTCTTGGACTCCACCACCAACCTCCCCCCGGGCGTCGAGTTCGTCATCATCCAGGACGACGGCCCGGCAGTCCAGGAGCAGATTGACACCCTGCTCACCGAAGCCACCTTCGGCTTTCTCTTCGCCGTGGCCGTCGTCTTCCTCTTCATGCTCACCCTCAAACCCACCGCATGGAAGGGTTTGCTCACCACCGTCCGCCCCACCCTCGTAATCGCCCTCGTCATCCCCTTGAGCATCCTCACCGGCGTTCTGCTGATGGGCTGGCAGGGCATGAGCCTGAACTTCATGACCCTCGGTGGTCTGGCAATCTCCGTTGGCCGTGTCGTCGACGATGCCATCGTCGTCCTCGAAAATGTCTACCGCCACATTCAGGCCGGCAAGGATCGATGGCGAGCCGCCCTCGACGCTACGGTGGAAGTCGGGCCGGCCATCTTCGCTTCAACCCTGACGACAATCGTCGTCTTCGCCCCCCTCGCCTTCATCGAAGGCCTCGTGGGCGCCTTCTTCCTCCCCTTCGCATTGACCGTCAGCTTCGCCCTTGTGGCTTCCCTCGTCGTCGCCCTCACGGCAGTTCCCGTCCTCGGCGCCTACCTCCTGCGCCCCGGCGACCTGCCCGACGCCGTCCACGATGATGACGACGAAGCGACCTTCGTCCACGAAACCTGGATGCAGCGTCTCTACACCCCCATCCTCCGTTGGGCCCTCGCCCACCGCCTCCGCACCCTCGCCGCCGCTGCCCTCGTCACCCTGTCGAGCTTGGCCCTCGTGGGTTTCATCCCCATCAACCTCTTCCCCAGCGGCGATAACCGCTACGTCGAAATCGAAGTCTCCCTGCCACCAGGTTCCCCTTTGGAGCGGACCCTTGTGGAAGTTGTAGACATTGAAAGCCGCGTCCACGACGTAACCGAAACCTATACAGTCTCCATCGGAGCTACGGACCTCGCCTCTGGCGGCGCTCCCGGCGGGTTCAATCAGGCCAGTATGCTCCTTGTCCTCGATGACAATGCCCCCGACGATTTTGCGGATTCCCTTCGTGACGAACTCCCCACGCCGGACCGCACCGTTCGCATCCGCGAACTGGCGGACGGACCTCCCGTCAGTGGCGTAGAAATTGTCATCACCGGTCCCAATTACGACGATATCCAGGACGTCTCCGGACAGCTGATGGCCTCCCTCTCCGCCGTCGACGGCGTCGTCAACCTTGAGAGCGACGTTGCTCAGTCCAGGGATGAGGTCTCCATCACCGTGGACCCGGTTGCCGCCTCTGCCATCGGTCTTAGCTCCCGTGACGTCAGTTCACAGTTGAACCAGCTCCTTATCGGACGCCAGGTAACCACCATTGACCTGGATGGCGATGATGTGGATGTGATACTGATGGGCGATAGACGCGCCTTGAGCAGCATCGATGCGATGAAGTCCGTGGCCATCACCGGCCCCCTTGGAGCCGCTCCCCTCGGTGAGCTGGCGGTAATGGCCGTCGGACAGGGCCCGGTGAATATCAGTCGCACCGATGGCCGACGTTCCGCAAGCATCACGGGCGAAATTACCTCCGATGATACCCAGGTCGTGGGCGTTGAAATAGACGCCATAATCTCTGATATGGCCCTCCCTCCCGGCGTCGAAGTCCTGAGCGGCGGCGTCTTTGCCGATATCGAAGAGGGATTCCAGGCCATCTTCATCGCCATGGCCGCTGGCATCATCCTCATGTACCTCGTCATGGCCGCCAGCCTCGGCTCGCTCAAAAATCCCATCGTCATCGTTTCCAGCCTGCCCCTGGCCCTTATCGGCGTCCTCGTCGCCCTCACTGTCACCGGTCGCAGTCTCGGCCTGCCCGCCATGATGGGCATTCTGCTCCTCATAGGCATCGTCGTCACCAACGCCATCGTCCTCATCACC
The DNA here is from genome assembly GCA_964418665.1 of uncultured Dehalococcoidia bacterium. Classification (GTDB taxonomy): domain Bacteria; phylum Chloroflexota; class Dehalococcoidia; order Lucifugimonadales; genus JAPULR01. Next base: position 13,341 of record CAYQLZ010000040.1, read on the forward strand.
TTCGTCGAGCAGCTGCGAGCACGCGGAATGTCGGTCATGGAAGCCCTCATGCTGGGTGGACGCGTGCGTCTCAGACCAATCCTCATGACCGCCATGACCACCAGCTTCGCCCTCGTTCCTCTGGCCACCTTCGCCGGTAGCTCCAGCGGGATCATCGGCGCGGAACTGGCCACCGTGGTCATCGGCGGCCTCATCACCTCCACCGCCCTTACCCTCATCGTGGTGCCCATCGTCTACTACCTGTTCAACGTCAGCATCCCCGGCTTCTTCGGTGGCCTCTTCCGCCGCCCTTCCTGACCGAAGTCGGATTTGGCCCTCCTCTTCCTCCAGGAGACTTTTGCACTACCGGCATTCCGGCGAAAGCCGGAATCCAGTATTCATCCCTATCTTACCCTCTCCCGTCCTGGGAGAGGGCTGGGTGAGGGTATCCTCTTACCTCTTCCCCCTCGATGGAGGAAGATTGAGCCAGTCCTGGGTCTTTCGAAGGGATGAAGGTGTCCCTC
>CAYQLZ010000041.1:0-13313 GCA_964418665.1 uncultured Dehalococcoidia bacterium
GACTGTGAGGTGGAGGAGGGGATGACGATGTGCATCGAAACGGTAAGTTCGGTGGAGGAGCACAACGAACACTATCATCTGGAGGACATGATTGTGGTTCGGGATAAAGGGGTTGAAGTTCTTTCCGACTATACTCCCCTGGATGCGCCCATAGAGATAGTTTAGGTATATTATGAGAAATGAGGTTGGTGGCTAAGGAAGGCAAGGCCTAGAGGAGAGTATGCTCAAGCAGTTTGAAATTCCCCAAGAGAACGTGGTGAGGATAGGCCACGAAGGACTTCGGGAGACGACAAAGGCGTTATTCGAGGCACATGGAGTGCCCAACGCCGATGCTGAGGTTGGTGCGGACGTGTTGGTCCGGGCGGACCTGCGGGGGGTGGATACCCACGGCGTTTCCAATATGTTTCGCCACTATCTAAGCGACTTTCGAAACGGGGTCATAAATCCCACGCCGGAGATACGCATCCTGCGAGAAACGGCGGCCACGGCGAATTTGCACTCGGACGATGGGCTTGGGGTGATTGTTGCGCCGAAGGCGATGGATCTGGCGGTTCAGAAAGCCAAGGACGCAGGGGTGGGGATGGTTACGGTTGCATTCGGGCGGCATTTGGGGATGGCTTCGTACCATGCCATGATGGCAATGGAGCATGACATGATTGGCCTGTGCGTGACTAACGCCGGGCCCCGGGTTGTGCCGACGTTCGGCGCGGTGCCAAGACTGGGTACAAACCCCATAGCGGTGGCGGCGCCGGCAGGATCGGAGCCGCCGTTCGTGTTTGACGTGGCCACCAGCGTGGTCGCGGGGAACAAGATCACAATAGCGCAAAGGCTGGGAAGCAAGCTGACGGGAGGTTGGGTTGCAGAGGCTGACGGAACCCCCATCATGGAGGAGACGGATCCGCCGTCGGTGGACGTTGCGGCCCTGCTACCCCTGGGAAGCATCCGGGAGACGGGATCCCATAAGGGTTTCGGGCTTGGGTGTGTGGTGGACATTTTGAGCGGGATACTCTCCGGTGGCGGGTACAGCATGTTTCCGGGAAGGCCGTTCAACCATCACATGGTGGCGGCGTACCGGATCGACGCATTCTCTGACGTGGACGAGTTCAAGGCGATGATGGACGAGTTCTTGCAGACGTTGAAGGCTACTCCGCCCGCTCCGGGCCACGAGAGGGTGATAGTACCCGGGGAGCCGGAGTGGGAGACTGAGCAGGAGAGACTGGTGAACGGGATACCACTTCATCACGAGGTGATCGAATGGTACCGCGCTACCTGCAAAGAATTTAGCGTTCCCTACAGCCTGGAGTAGTTCTTCCCTGAGCGGCTACATTTTGAACTATTGCGAATACGTTTCGTGAAGTCGGCGTCGTCGATTATCTACTGATCGGCCGGCTGTGGATTTAGTTCCTTGAGCGAGGATGTCTTTGGCTGAGAAGGACTGTTTTCCCAGGATAACCGAGCGGGAATTGGAACGCCTGCGGCGGATGATGAACGTGGAGTTGGAGGCGCGGGAGCCGTTCAACCGGTACGCCTCACCGGACACGATTCGCCATTTCGCTCATGCGATTGGGGACGATAACCCGCTGTTTACGGATGAGGGGTATGCTGCGTCGACGCGCTGGGGTAGGGCAGTGGCGCCTCCGACTTTTTTGTTCAGCTGCTTCGGGCGAGGGGCGCCCCAGGGTTTGAGAGGGGTCCATAGCATGTGGGGCGGAGCGTCCTTCGACATGAGGCGACCTATTGAATCGGGAACGAGAATTGGGGGTACGGTGGCGTTGACCGGGTTGACAGCAAAGGAGAGCCGATTTGCCGCCAGAACCATTCTTCAAGAGCACGTGTATGCCTTCAGGGACGGCGGGGGCGAATTGTTGGCCAAGGTCAGGGAATGGCACTTGCGCACGGAGAGGGATACGGCGCGACGCCGGGGAAAACACCGGAAGTTGGAACCGGCCAGCTATACGGCGGAGGAGATTGAGGGGATATTTCAGGACTATGATAAGGAAGAGGTCAGAGGGGCTGAGCCGCGGTATTGGGAGGATGTGATGATTGGAGATGGACTGGCGCCGGTGGTCAAGGGGCCGCTGAGGGTAACGGACAACGTAGCTTGGAAGGTGGGATGGGGGTTTCGTCCGTTTACGTATGCGCACAAGCTGGGGGTAGACTATTACCGACGGCACCCAATGGCGTTTATTCCCAACGACCAGGGGGTGCCGGACGTGCCGGAGAGGGTGCACTGGGACGAGGACTTCGCGCGGAGGGTGGGGGTTCCGACATCGTATGACTTCGGGCCGCAGCGAGTGGCGTGGCTGGGGCAGGTCGTGACGAACTGGATGGGGGACGACGGCTTCATTGTGAGTCTTTGGGGCGAGGTAAGGCGGTTCAACCTGGTGGGGGACACGCACTGGCTTAGAGGTGAGGTTGTGGGCAAGGAGGAGAGGGAGGGACGGCGCATGGTGTCGATAGGATTGTCGGGGGTGGACCAGAGGGGAGAGGAGACCATCCGCGGCGGGGCAGAAGTCGAGCTTCCTTACAGAGAGGGACGGTAGGGCGCTGTTGAAGATGGTTTTGTTGAGGGCAGCGCAGAAGTCGGGTGGTGATGGACGGGATGTCTGAGGGATTTGGGATGCCGCTGCTGGAAGGGATCAGGGTGCTTGATCTGTGCGGGCCGGAGGGTCAGATGTGTGGCCGTCTGCTGGCGGACCTGGGGGCGGAGGTGATTCTGGTGGAGCCGCCGAAGGGCAATGAGGGGCGTCGGTTGGGGCCTTTCGCAGAGGGAGTGGAGGGACCGGAGGCAAGTCTGTCCTTCGCGTATTTCAACGCCAACAAGAAAAGCATAGTGTTGGACCTGGAGACGGAGAAAGGGAGGGAGAGATTCATTGGGCTGGCGGAAACGTCGGACGTGATACTGGAGACATTTTCACCTGGCGTGATGCAGGAGTGGGAGTTGGACCATGAGAGGCTTTCCGGGAATAACCCTGGGCTGGTTACGTGTTCCATAACGGGGTTCGGGCAAACCGGCGTGCGCAGCGGGTACAGGTCGCCAAGCATCGTAAGCTCGGCTATGGGTGGTGTGATGTACCTGTGCGGGTCGGGAGACAAGCCGCCACTGGCGGAATTGGAGAACCAGCCGTATCACCTGTCGTCGGCGTTCGCGGCGGTGGGGGTGTTGCTGGCGTTGAGGGGGAGGGAGACCTCGGGACGGGGGCAGAGGGTGGAGGTGTCGTGCCAGGAGGTATTGGCGGCGCAGCAGCATATTCTGGTCAACTACAGCGCCAACCAGAGTGTGTTGAAGCGGGAGGGGAGCCGTACGCCGGTGGGGGGTGGAATGCCGTATGGGATTTATCCGACGAAGGATGGATTCTGCCACCTGGTGGTGATCGCGACAGCGCACTGGCGTAGTTTCGTCGAGTGGATGGGAAGCCCGGATGCGTTGACGGATGGGATCTGGGATAACCGGCATATACGGATAGCGAACCCAGACTTGATTGAATATCTAACTGCCGAGTTCACGCAGGGGTTTGAGAAGGGGGAGTTCTTCCGGCAGGGACAGGCCCGGCGGGTGACGACAGCGCCCGTGAATACACCTGGGGAGTTTGTGGAGGACCCTCATGTGAAGGAAGTTGGGCTGTTTCAGGAGGTTGAGCATCCCGTGTTGGGGAGGACTAGACTTGTTCGACCTCCCTTCAGGCTGAGCTCCTTGCCGGTGGGTATCGGGAGAGGGGCTCCGGTGTTGGGGGAGGATACGGCGGAGATCCTAGGGGGGATTGGTGCGGAAGGACGAAGGAGAGGCGGGCATCAGACGGTGGCGCGGAATGCTGGGAAGACTGGGGCGGAAGTGGGGGTTGGGCCGCTTTCGGGCGTCCGTGTGCTGGACTTCAGCCAGGCGGTGGCGGGTCCGGTGTTGACGCAGATGTTGGGGGCATTTGGGGCAGAGGTGATCAAGGTGGAATCGGAGTCGCACCAGCAGCGGGGGAGGGCGAGGGAGGGGATGGACCCGCGGATAGTGATGCAGCAGCGGGTGACGTTTGCCGACATGAACCGTAACAAGCGGTCTATCACCGTCGACATGGGCACGGAAGAGGGGCGGGACGTAGTGCGTCGTCTGATTCCACATTGTGATGTAGTGGTGGAGAATTTCAGTCCTCGGGTGATGGACCGCTGGGGGTTGGGGTATGAGAGGCTGAGGGAATTGATGGATGACATAATCATGGTGAGGCTTCCCGGATTTGGGCTTTCGGGACCGTACAGGGACTATGTTGGGCTGGCGGCGGTGGCGATGGGGGTTACGGGTATGTATCACATGTGGTCGTATCCAGACGGGGGGGAGCCGGCGGGTCCTCCGGTTTGGACGCCAGATTATTTAAGCGCAGCTTTCGGGGGGGCAGCATTGCTGGCAGCCTTGAAGCAACGACGGATGACCGGCAAGGGGCAACTGATTGAGTTGAGCCAGATGGACGCCACAGCGTACGTAATGGGGGCAACGTATCTGGACTATTTCGTCAATGGGAAGACCCTGGAGCCGGTGGGCAACGGACATCGGCAGTATGCGCCCCACGGCGTGTACAGGTGCAAAGGGGAGGACCGGTGGTGCGCCATTGCGGTAACGACGGACGGGGAGTGGACAGCGTTGGTGAAGGCGATGGGTAGTCCGGCGTGGGGCAGGGAGCCAACGTTGGAGACGTTGGAGGGAAGACTTAGGGAGTGGGAAGCGCTGGAGGGGCGCATTGGGGAGTGGACGCGGACAAAGAAGGCGGAGGAGGTTATGGCATTGCTGCAGGGGGCGGGGGTTCCAGCCGGGGTGGTGCAGGATGGGGCGGACTTATTTGCCGATCGGCATCTGAGGGCGCGGGGATTCATGAATAGCATCGACCATCCCATGACGGGGGCGATTGAGTATCCTGGGGTTCCCATTCGGCTGTGGGAGACGCCGGGGCGTCTGGATTGGTGGCACGAGATGGGCCAGGACAACAGGTACGTCTTTGAGGAGATATTGGGGATGAGCGAGTTGGAGATCGCCGGACTGAAAGGGGCGGGGGTGTTGAGGTGAGGGCCGAGCGATGAATGGTCAGGGGGTTCCTACTGGGTCTCTGCAGGGGGTGCGGGTGCTGGACCTGACGCGGGTGCTGGCGGGGCCGTTCTGCACCCGGTTGATGGCAGACATGGGGGCGCACGTGGTGAAGGTGGAGCCACCGGGGGGCGATGCGGCGCGGCAGTTTGAGTACATCACGCCGGAGGGTGTGAGCGGATACTTCATGCAGCAGAACTGCGGCAAAGACGACATTTGCCTAGACCTAGCGCATCCGGGGGCGAGGAAGGCGGTGGAGGGTCTTGTGCGGGTATCGGACGTGGTGGTGGAGAATTTTCGACCGGGGGTTATGGGGAGGTTGGGATTGGACTACAAGAGCCTGAGGTGGTTGAATCCTTCCATTATCCTGTGCAGCATTAGCTATCCTGTGCAGCATTAGCGCATTTGGTCAGAACAGTCCTTATGCCCATCGCGCCGCAGGGGATATGGTGGTCCAGGCGATGAGCGGGATAGCGTCGCTGACGGGGGACCCGGATGGGCCGCCGCAGACGGTGGGGATGTCGTTGAGCGACACCAGCGGAGGGGTGCATGCCTTTGGGGCAATATGCGCGGCGCTGTATCATCGGAGCGTTACGGGCAGGGGTCAGTTCATAGACCTGGCGCTGGCGGACTGCATAATGTGGCAGAACGAGTGGGCAAGCCAGTACCTGTTTCTGAGCGGAGGTAAGCAGGTACCCCAGCGATACGGCAACCGGCGGCCTATTCTGATACCCGGCAACCTGTTCCGGGGGAAGGATGGTTGGGTGGCGATTGTGGCTTCGACGGACCCGGGCTGGCGAAGTCTGACGGCGGCGATGGGCCTGCCGCATCTGTCGGAGGACAGCCGGTTTGCGGACAGAGTGTCCCGTATGGCGAACCGGGATGAGTTGGAGGAGATTGTGGAGGAGTGGGTGGGGTCTTTCGAGTCGGTGCAGGAGGTGGAGGAGCTACTGGCGGACAGGGGTGGGGTACAGTGCGGACGGGTGCGATCCTGGAAGGAGATGCTGGAGGACGATCACGTGGAGAGGCGACGGCTGGTGACTTCGGTGGATGACCCGCTGATGGGAGAGACGCCGGTGATGAACTCGCCGTTCAGAATCGAGGGCGTCGGGTCGGAGGCGAGGGGCCCGGCGCCGCTGGTGGGGCAGCATACGTATGAAGTGTTGGGGGAGCTGCTGGGCTGTTCTGACGGGGAGATTCTGGAGATGATCAACGCGAACGCTGTGCACGCGGACCCGGAGGTTTTGACCGGGTTGGTGGAGCGGTTAATGGAGGGGTAGAGGGGGAGGGACTTTTAACTCGTGCCGGTTGAGTAGGGTGCGCGAGTCTCCATCAGTATTCCTTGCTCGCCCTTGTGCGGACGTATGCGTTGAGCAGACTGGTATGCGGAGGGGACGGGGGGAAGGTCGAAACCCGGGCCGTCAAGCATCTGAGATATGGTGCGGATCTGAATCTTGGGATAGGTTTGATCCCAGATGTGGGAGTGGTATAGGCCGCCGCTGGCCGCTTCGGTGAGCATTGCTTTAGTTGGTTCATTGAGGGTGATGAACAGGCCGAAGGCAGCTTTCTCTCGTTCGACGACGCCCTTCAGGTCGCGGATATCGGGAGAGGAAACCCTGCCTCCCTTAACCTGGATGACTACTTTTTGGGGTTTGCGACGGGGACCGTCGATGAAGTAGAGGATGCCGTCGATGCCGTGGTCGGGGCCACGGCGGGCACGGTCCTGGGGTTGGGCTTCAAGGAGGGAGACGGCCCAGTATTGGAATTGGAAAGGGTCCTGGCTCCAGAGGGCACGGGCGCTGCCCGCATCCAGGGGTTCGCCGTGGACTAGGTAGTCCCTTTCGGGCACCAGGTTGAAGGCGGTTTTGAGTCGGGACTTCATTAGGGCGACGGCGAGGTGTGTGACGTCGATTCCCAGCCATCGCCGCCGAAGTTTTTCGGCGGCTGCAACGGCGGTCCCGCAACCGCAGAAGGGGTCGAGAATGACGTCGCCGGGGTTGGAGGAGGAAGTGATGATTCGCTCCAGCAGGGCTTGAGGCTTTTGAGTAGGATATCCGAGGCGTTCTCTGGCGCGGGAGCCTATGGGTTTGATATCGGTCCACAGGTCCTGCAGGGGGACTCCGGGCATCTCGTCCAGGTAGCGCTTGTACCTGGGTACGGCTCCCGAGGTGGTCTGAATCACACGGCCTTCATCGATGAGTCTATCCATTTGTTCACGGCTGTATCGCCAGTACCGTGTGACGCCCATAACCTCGTAGGAAGGATTGCCCTTCCTGGCTTCGCCGGGCCCAGTCATGTTATCCAGTTGATAGCGCCGGCCGGTTTCTTCTTCGACGTGGCGGTAGAATTGGTCGACGTAGTCCTGGTCGTAGGGAGTAAAGATGGGGTTCCAGGTCCAAACTTCGCCCTTTGTGTAGAAGAGGATCAGGTCGGAAATGCGGCCGTGCTGTTTTCTGCCCTGTCGGGTGTCGCTGTGAGCGCTGGTGCGTTTCCAGACTATCTGGGTGCGGAACTTGTCCTTGCCAAAGACTGCATCCATCAGGAGCTTGAGGTAGTGGCCGGCGGTGGAGTCGCAGTGGAGGTAGATACTACCCGTTGGCTTGAGAACGCGATGGAGTTCGACCAACCGCGGGGCCATCATCACGAGATAGGCAGTCATGGCATTGGCTCCGACGAACTGACGGAGGGCCGCAACCATTTCCTTAACCTGAAGGGGCGTTGACGTGTTCTGGATGATGTCGAGTTCGTAGGTCCGTTCCGTCTCCTGGGTCCACTGCCAGGTATCGGTGAATGCGCTGATCTGAGCGGGGGAATCTTCGCCGGACTTTTCGCGGAAGAGGACGTTGTAGGATGCGTTGGAGTTGAAGGGCGGGTCCAGGTAGATGAGGTCGACGGACTCTTCGGGCACGTATTCCCGCAGAACCGCGAGGTTATCGCCGTAGTAGAGGGCGTTGGGGGAAGTGGCGTTACCGGATTGGGCGACTATGGGAGGCTCCTTCTGGTGCGAAGTGTAGTTTGAGTGGCTAGGATAGCACGAAAGGGCTGTGATGTAACTGGTTAGACGTCAGGTGGGGGCAATAGGGGAGTTTGAAACCAGCTCCTTCGGAAACCATTGCACAACCCACCGATGAGACCGAACGCCGCCCCAATCACCCCCATCTCAATCTTGCCCCGTCGAGGAGGTAGGGTGAAGAGGGGAGAGGGGATGGGTGAGTTGCATATTGGGGGCAATGGGAATATCATTTTGGAGACTGAAGTATCAGTCCACTCTCCACAAATATAGGAGGAATATTAATGGTTAAGTCTGCTGAAACCCTGGAGCGGCTTTTCGTTGAGAGCCGACCAAAGTCTGCCGCGTTATTTGAGAGCGGCAAGGGCGTTATGCCCGGCGGGGGGATGAAGAGCCTGGGCTATTCGCCGCCGCTGTATATTGAAAGAGCCGAAGACTGCTACCTGTACGACATCGACGGGTATCGCTACGTCGACTGGATCAACAACGCCTGCACGCTGGTACTGGGGCACAGCCCCACGGGCGTGGTAAACGCGCTGAACAACATTGTGAACAACGGCATTGTATTCGGGGCGCCCAACGCCTTCGAGAAGCCCATCGCCGAGCACATTTGCAAGCGCATTCCTTCGATAGAGAAGGTGCGATTCACCAACTCCGGGACGGAGGCGGTGATGAATGCGCTGCGGTTGGCCCGTGCGTATACGGGCAAACCGAAGATTGCCAAGTTCGAGGGGGGATTCCACGGTACGACGGACGATGCGGAGATCAGCATTGCACCCAACCTGGACGACGCCGGTTCCGACGAGGCGCCGAACGCGGTGGCGGAGTACCAGGGCATCAACCAGGCTACGGTGGACAACATCGTGGTGATGCCGTACAACGACCCGGAGGCCGTGGACCTGATTCTCACGGAGAACCAGGAAGACGTTGCGGCAGTGATCTACGACCCGAAGTCTGGCAACTACGAGATACCCCACGAGTTCCTGCGGTTTGTGGCTGACAAGTGCAAGGAGCTGGGGATTCTGTTCATCATGGACGAGGTCAAGAGCCTGCGTGTATCTTACGGCGGTTACCAGGAGTTGGCCGGGGTGGACCCGGACATCACGACCCTGGGCAAGCTGGTAGGCGGCGGAATGCCGGTTGGAGCGTTTGGCGGCAAGAGCCACATCATGGACATGATGAGCGGTGGGAGCATAAGCTCCGGCGGGACGTATTCCGCCAATCCGATGACGCTGGCTGCGGGGCTTGCGCACATGGAGGAGGCGACTCCCGAGGTGTACGAGCATCTGAAGGCGCTGGGCGAGAGACTGCGACAGGGACTGGAGGACGTATTTGCCCGCTCCAACGTGCCGGTGCGAGTCATCTGCACGGAGAACATCATGAGTGCGCACATGACGCCGGACCCGGTTCGCAACTACCGGGACATTGTGAACTTCGACAAGGACATGCGGCGTCGGCTGATGCTGGGCATGTTCATGGAAGGGCACTACGCACGCGAATTGCAGGAGATGACGACTTCCGCCCCGATGACGAACGAGACGGTGGACGACTTCCTGGCATCGCTTGAGAAGGTGCTGAACGACAAGGACTAGTCGTAGAGACTGAGGAAACTCCGGAGGGGTCGGCGGTACAACGCCGACCCCTTTTGCTTTTGGGGGAAGGGGAGGCTTTCGGGATTGAACGATGAACTAGCGTGTGACGACGCTGGGAGGCTAGATGGCGAACGAGAAAAGCAATAGATATCAGTGTCCCAGATGCAAGGGGGTTGGGTGCAACTCTTGTGGTGGCCTGGGAGGGTTCGAGATAGTCTACGACCCGAAATCTGGCCGGACAATAAGGAGGCCGATCAGCTGGGTCGATGAGCTGGACCAGGGGCCCAACCCGTGGGTGCTAGGCATTGGGTCGATTACGGTGCTGGGATTTGCCCTGTTCTTGTCGTTGTTCCTGGCGTACTGCACTTCATAGAGGGGCTATGGGCAACACTAGGAGGCTTTAGCTTTCAGATCGCCGGACAGTGGTTGAATGTGGGGTGGGGCGTCTAACTACTGAGGTGGCTGTGTGGGGAAGGGGTCTTGCTGGCTGGCGAAGGACTGGGATTCGGAGATTGAGATGCCGCGGCTGGTCTTGCCTTCCCAGAGGATTTTGACGTAGGTGAGGACGGCGACGATTTCCTGGTGACTGAGGATTTCGCTGAAGGTGGGCATGAGGCTCTTGTAGCCGGGGACGGCAAGTTCAACGCCGCCGTCGTGGACGATGCGGTAGAGGAGACCGTCGGAGTGGTGCCAGGTGTGGCCGTCACCGTTGAGGGGAGGAGCGGGGAGGGAACCATCGTCGTTGCGGACGTGCCAGTTGGGTTGACCTTCGCCGTTGACGCCGTGGCAGCCGGCGCAGTTTTTGGCGAAGACGACTTTGCCCTGGGCGACGGGGGAGGATTGGGTGGATGGGGCCGAGGCTGTGGGGGAGTCGCCGTCCGAAGAAGAGGAGCAGGCGATGAGGGCTGCGGCGGCGAGGATGAGGGTTGTGATGGTGAGGAGGGGGTTGTTCATGGGGTTAAGGCATATGCGGTCATCAAGGGGAGAATCACCCTCATCTCAATCTTCCCCCATCGAGGGGGAAGAGGTTTATTTGCGCTCGATAGGGGTTTTTCAAAGGACCGCATTGCAGAGGAGAGATTTGGGTTAGGTGGGGTGGATGCGCTGGTGGAGGCCTAGGCGGACGTCGGTGGTTACGGCGTGCATCTTTTGGGCCCATTCGGTGTTGTTGGCGGCTTTGACATCGGGGTGGCCGGCAGCGTCGAGGCTGTCGATTTCGTAGATCGCAATCCACTCGGGGTCCAGGCATGGGGTACGGGGATGGAGGCCGGCGCGGCGGCCCAAGCGGGCGCTGCGGAAGCCGGGGACATTCATCATCATGGGGATGTGCTCATCCTCGTGCCACTTGATCAGCTCGTCGGCGTTTTCTGGGGAGACGTCCATGCGGACGGTAATCAGGTAGTCGCTCCGGACGGCGCCCATGGACTTGGCGGGGTCGCGGGGTTCCTCGAAGGTGCGGGGGGTCTCGTTGATGTTAGCAGTGACGACCTGGTTATAGAGGGAGGCGGAGTGGTTAGAGAAGCCGTGGCTGAGCTTCGGCCCCCAGTCGTCGTGCAGGCGGACGTTCTTGTAGGCCTGGGTTGAGAGGAGTTCAATGTTGGGGAGTTCGTAGAGGTGGAGGTACTGGGGCTCGCCCTTGAGGGAGCGGAATCGGACGGCGCTGAGGAAGCCGGAACCGAGGAGGTCCGAGATGTGGCGGGTATTGTTCCAGAGGTTGGCTTCTTCCTCTACGTCGGATTGCATGTCGAGTCGGATGGTGTAGATGATTGGGAGGTCTGGCATTTGAGGGTCCTTTCTGTTTTGGGTTTGGGGGGTGTGGCTACACCCTCACCTCAATCCTCTCCCAGGACGGGAGAGGAGGGAAGAGGGTAAGGATGGCATCTTGGCTAGTCGTTGGTGGGGGCGGCGGTGGTGGGGCGCATGCCCTGGCGGTAGCCGGCGATGATGCCGTCGGCGTTCCATCGCTGGGTCTTGTCCCAGGCGCGCTGGATGCTGGCGGTGGTGCCCTGGAGGGCGGGCATGACGTAGCGGGCGAAGAGTTCCATGCTGTGGTACATCTTCTGGGTGGAGGCCCACTCGTTGATGGTGATGAGGAAGCCGCCGGTGCCGCCTGCTTCGTCAAAGAGGGCCTGGAGTTGGGAGGCGACGTCGTCGGGGTCGCCGACGATCCAGCCGCGGTTGCGGATGACTTCTTCGGCGGTGAGGTCGTCGAAGGGCTGATCGGGGTAGGACTGGAACTGGCGCTGGCTACCGTTGCCGAAGTTGTAGCTAACGGAGGTGAGGATGCCGTCTGAGATATCGGCCATGGCCTGCTCACGGGTATCGCCGACGTGGACGTAGTGGACGAGGCGCCATTCGTCGCGGCTGACGGTCTTGCCGTTCTCGGCGGCGGCGGCTTCGACCACGCCCCACTGCTGGGAGAGGGGGGTGGAGCCGGCGATGGCGGAGTTGACGAGAGACCAGACGGGGAGGCCGTGCCGACCGGCCTGGGTGAGGCTGTTGACGCTGCCGGAGCTGGCCATGGCGATGGGGAGGCGGGGCTGCTGGTAGGACTTGACCATGAGCTCCATATCATTGAGCTGCCAGTAGTCGCCTTCGTAGGTGATGGGCCCGTCGGTCTCGAGGAGCTTGATGATGATGTCGAGGGACTCGTTGGACATGGGGCGGACCTGGTCGACGGAGAGGCCGAAGAGCATGAGGTCTGTGGCGAGGACGCCGGGGCCGACGCCCATGACGAGGCGGCCGCGGGTGAGGTGGTCGAGGAAGGCCATGCGCTCGGCGACGTGGAAGGGGTGGTGGTAGGGGAGGTTGATGACGCCGGTGCCGAGGGTGATGCGTTGAGTCTTGGCGGCGGCCATGGCGATGAAGATATCAGGGGCAGGGATGGTCTCCCAGCCGGCGGAGTGGTGTTCGCCGATGAAGCATTCATCGAAGCCGAGGTGGTCGACGAACTGGATGAAGTCGAGGTCGCGCTCAAAGGCGAGGGTTGGGTTTTCGCTGGGGTGATGCAGAGGCATCATGAAGAATCCGAATTTCATGCAGGTCTCCTAGAGGGTCTGGGGTTGAGGCTGATTATAACAGAGGCCAGAAGGGAGGCAAATTGAGGGTATGTCATGCGAGTGGAGCGAGGGTGGAAGTGAGGGGTTGGGATGGGAGGATTTGTTGATAGGGCGTATCAGTAACGAATGGTATTTTGGGGTCCATTCAGCAAAACGAAGGGGTTTTGGGGGATTCGTTTCGGGAGTTACAGCTTTGGGTAGGATTCGTCTTGCAAATCGAATACAGGTGAGTTTTGGATGTTTCAGGCGTGAAATTGGGTGTTTTTGGGTCTTTATTCGTTTCAAATTGCGCATGTGGCGAGGTGAAGTGATATGCAGTATCGATTGAAGGATGATTGCCGGTGGGTTTATTGGGGGCTATGCGATTGACGGTAGTGTTCATGGGGGGATGTTATCAGGGGGGAGGTGTGGTGACAATGGGGAGAGTGTCAATTTGGGGAAGGGGGGAGTAGGTGCGTCGACAGGCAATTTGGGTGGGGTCTGGGGGGTGGGGGGGTGTGGCGCCTGTTTGGGCGGGATGGTTGCTGATTGGGGGTGGGTTCCTGCCTGCGGAGGAACAAGGATGGGGGAAGCTTCACTCCTTCGGCAGG
>CAYQLZ010000042.1:0-12938 GCA_964418665.1 uncultured Dehalococcoidia bacterium
CCTAACCTTCCCCCATCGAGGGGGAAGGAATAAGAGGGGAACGCTGTCCCACCGCCCCGGGGTGGGTTTCTGGCTGCGGTGACCGTTGGGGAATTACAGAGGGCATCCGACGACCACCGGAATCACCCCCATCCTAACCTTCCCCCATCGAGGGGGAAGGAATAAGAGGGGAACGCTGTCCCACCGCCCCGGGGTGGGTTTCTGGCTGCGGTGACCGTTGGGGAATTACAGAGGGCATCCGACGACCACCGGAATCACCCCCATCCCTTCGGCAGGCTCAGGACAGGCCTAACCTTCCCCCATCGAGGGGGAGGAGGATACCCTCATCCTAACCTTCTCCCAGGACGGGAGAAGGGAATAAGAGGGGAACGCTGTCCCACCGTCCCGCCGGGGGTTTCTGGGTGTGGAGACCGTTGTGCAACCGCAAAAGGCATCTGACCACTACCGGAATCACCCCAATCCCTTCGGCAGGCTCAGGACAGGCCTAGCCTTCCACCATCGAGGGGGAGGAGGATACCCTCACCCAACCCTCTCCCAGGATGGGAGAGGGTAAGATGGGGCCCTCATCCTAACCTTCTCCTATCGAGGGGGAAGGAATGAGAGGGGAACGCTGTCCCACCGCCCCGGGGTGGGTTTCTGGCTGCGGAGGCCGTTGGGGAATTACAGAGGGCATCCGACGACCATCCGAATCACCCCCATCCCTTCGGCAGGCTCAGGACAGGCCTAGCCTTCACCCATCGAGGGGGAGGAGGATACCCTCACCCAACCCTCTCCCAGGACGGGAGAGGGTAAGATGGGGCCCTCATCCTAACCTTCTCCCAGGACAGGAGAAGGGAATAAGAGGGGAACGCTGTCCCACCGTTCCGCCGGGGGTTCGTGGCTGCGCAGGAACAAGGGGCCGAGGGTGGGGTTAGGGTTCGGTGGTGTCCCAGTTTGGGAGGGTCCAGTAGCCGATTTTGGGGAGTTCGACGCGGGCTGTGAGGCCCTGGGCTCGTTTGAGCCGCTGGCAGTTGTAGAGGTGGGTGACGAGTTCGCCTTCGCTGTGGTGGAAGCAGCCTTCCAGGGTGAAGATGCGAAGTTTGGGGCTTCTGGGATGGGGGAGCAGGGTGCCGGGGTATCGGTCGGCAATCTGATCGAAGAAGCCGGGGCTTTCCAGCTCGATAGTCTTGGCGCGGAGGGACTGCATGGTCTCTCTTGAGAGGATGCCCTGGACCATTTCGATGGCCTCGGTGAGCTTGCCTAGAATGAGGTCCATCTTCCACCATTGTTCCTTGTCGAGCTGACGATGGGGGAGGGCTGCAAGATAGTCGACTTCGTCGCGGTGTGGGATGCCTTCGGGGAAGATCTGGTCTCCCCAGCGGAGGATGTACCAGCGGAAGAGGTGAGAGGCGACGTGGCTGATGTTGTTTCGGATGCTCCATCCCGACCAGCCCCATTTTGGGCTGGTCCAGTCCAGTTGGGCGTCGGTCAGGTCTTTCAACTCCTCGGAGACCATTGCATGGTATTCGCCGAAGAGAGGGAAGTGGGGGAGGGCGGAGTCGTGAAGGTCGGTCATTTTGGGCCTCTCATGGGTGCGTTGGGTTTGGAAAGAGTAACACCCTGGGGGAGGGTTGTCGAAGAAGGGATGGACGCTGACGAGCTACCAACCTTCCCGTGGGAGGCTTCCGGTGGGGGGGCGTCCGCTGGCGGACCCGGATGGGGCAAAGCTGGCGAAAAAGACAGCAGCTATGAGGGCGAGAGTGCCGATGATAACCAGCGCAATGGAGGGCAAGATGGGGAAGCTGGACATGGCGCGGGAAAGTTCCAGGAGGATGTCTACGGCCGGCTGGCAGGCGAAGTCGGCGGCATCGCCGCAGACTTCGGAAGAAACTTCCGGAATCAGGGAGGGGAGGAGGGCGCTGATGATGATTGCGAGGATGCCGGTGAGAAGCAGGGTAACGCCGGGCCAGATCAACATGGCGCTGCGGTGGGGAAGGTTGATGAGGGCGAGCAGGATGGTCGACACGGCCATGACAACGAGGGCGAGGATGGGACCGACGCTGTGGGCGGTGTTGATGGGGTCTTGAATCGAGTCGAGGTCTTCGAGGAATTCCTGACGGGAGAGTTCTGAGGCTTCGGCGGCGGCTTCGACGAGATCGAAGCGGTCCTGTTCGTCGAGGTGGGCGCGGATTTCCGAGATGGCTTCGTCGACGTGTGGGGAGGTGACGGAGTGAGCGACGAGCTTCATGGCATCGGCGCTTTCCGGTTGCGCCAGGGCCAAGGCCCTGACCTCCGGCCAGTGGGCTTCCAGGTTGGATGCCGCGACCGGTTCCAGGTATGAAAAAACGGGCACAACCAGATCCAGGGATTCCTCCAAAAGGGGTTCGGGAACGTTTGCGAGGGAGGGTACGGATGGGGGGATTTCGCCCGCCTCCAGGTATTGGATCAGGTCTCGCGCTTCTCGGGCGAATTCTTCTGCCGTGGAGGGCTGGGTCTGTACCACAGAGTCGACACGTCGGTCCACAAAGTCGAGGCTTACCCGGCGCATGGATTCGATAGGTTGGGAAAGTTCGATGTAGACTTGTGGGACCTCAACATCGCCTCGCAGATATGACATAACGTCGGTGATGATGCCGTCTATCTGGGACTGGAGATATTGTAGGGGGATAACTTCGTCGGCGAGGGTGTCGAATTCGTCGGGGTCCATGCCAAGGTCGTTTCGAAGTTGGAGCACTTCATCCGTATTAGCGATCTCGTCCACGAGCCCGTCGCGGATGGTCTCGTAGGAGTTATTCTCCTCGAGGACGTTGGTGTAGAAAGATGGCTCGAGGAGGGTGGAGTTGACCCTAGAGGCGGTGAGGAAGCCGATGAAGGTGACGAAGATGACGACGGCGAAGATGAGGGAGGCGAGGGTGCGAATGGAGGTTTCTAGCATGGGAGAGGAGGGGTCTTTCCTGGGGCTGGGGGCGATTCCGGGTTGATAAGGGACGGGTGGTTCGACTCCAGTGAACGGAAGGCGTGGGGGTAGATTGGGGAGATTGGTGGAGTTGGATTTGGGCGATGGGTGTGCAAAGCCTGGATATTGTACGACATTTGGGAGGGGTAGGGGGAAGAGGGGGTGGTGGCTTGTGGTGGCAATTGGAGGTGGAGGAGCGTAGAATCGTCGTCATGCGTGTGGACGGCGCTACTAAACGGTGAGAGACGACACATTTCGTTCCCGATTGTTGGGGGCGCTTCACTATGCCGAGTACCGCCGTCTGTGGTTTGCGACGGCGTTTTCGCAGTCGTCGGCGTGGGCGCTGATAGTGGCGCGGGCGGCGCTGGCGCTGAACGAGACGGGTTCTTCCAGCGCGGCGGGGATAGTGACCTTCACGGCCATGATGCCTTCGGTGGTGATGTCGCCGGTGGCGGGATACCTGGCGGACCGGTTCGACAGGCGGAAGGTGCTGGCGGCCGCGTATTCGGTGAACCTGGTCCAGAACCTGATACTGGCGCTGCTGGTCATATCGGGCAACATCGAGTTCTGGCACCTGGTGATACTGTCCACGGTCAATGGGTTTGCGAGGGCGACGCAGATGCCGGCTTCGCAGGCACTGCTGCCGAACCTGGTGCCGAAGAGCAGGCTGGTGAATGCGGTGGCGTTTCATCATGCCACGCTGCAGGCGAGCAAGCTGACGGGGCCGCTGTTCATTCTGCCGGTGGTGCTGATGGGCTACGGAGACTGGGCGTTCGTGATATCGCTGGCGCTGTACATGGTGGGGTTCTTCCTGATAATGCAGATTCGGACGGAGTCGAGGGGGGTGGTAGACCGTAGCCGGAGCGCGCTGGGCAACCTGGCGCAGGGATTGACGTTTGTGTACCACCACCGATTGCTGCTGCCGCTATTCCTGATGGTAATCGCGCACTGTGCGTTGACGATGTCCTACGAGACGTTGTTTCCGGTGATATCGAGGGACAACCTGGGGCTGGAGGGGGGGACTGACCTTTACAAGGGCGGGAACTTGCTGATGATTGGGGTTGGGGCAGGTTCGTTGTTGTCGTCGTTTGGAATAGCGGGGATGGGGAGCGACCTGGTGCGAGGGAGGACGCTGTTTGTGCTGGGGGTGCTGAGCGGGGTTACGCCGGTGCTGATGGGGCTCTCTACGAACTTGACGATGGCAGTCATCGCGGCGGCGGGAGTGGGATTTTCGCAGGCGGGGTATATGACGCTTTCCAGCGCGATGGTGCAGCAGATGGTGCCGGACGAGATCCGGGGGCGGGTGATGGCGGTGTACAGCTGGCACATACAGGGGGCGATGGCCAGCTTCAACCTGGTGAACGGGATTCTTGCGGATACGGCGTGGTTGAATGCGACGCGGGTGTTGGGGATGTTCGGGTCTTTGTTCACGGGTATGATGGCGTTCAGCGCGCTGAACGGACCGTTGAGGCGGCTGTACGACCGGGGGGTCAGAGCGGGGCTGGAGGAAAAAGAGTCGGCGGGCCGACCAACCTAGAGAGAAATGAGGGAGAAGCAATGAAGCAGACGATAATCAGTGCGGAGAGGTTCATCGACGGTTCGGGGGGGCCGCCGCAGAGGGACGTGGCCGTTGTGGTGCGGGGGGATACGATTGTGAGGGTGTGTCCGGTCGGCGAGTTGGGGGAGGGGTTGGATACATCGTCGATTCAACGCTTTCCGGGGGCGACGCTGCTGCCGGGGCTGATAGACGCGCATACGCACACGAACATGGCGGGTAGGGGTCGAACGGGGGAGGAGGCGATTGCGGACGGGGACGACCTGATGCTGCTTCGTTCGGCGCGCAATGCACGTACCGCGCTGAGGAGCGGGGTGACGACGATGTGCGACAACGGGGCGTGGCACAACACGGGGCTGTCGTTGAAGCGGGGGATCGAGGAGGGGGAGGTATCGGGGCCGACGCTGCTGGCGTGTGGGCGACCGGTGACGGTGACGGGGGGGCATCTGTGGTTCATGGGAGGTGAGGCCGACGGGGTGGAGGGGGTGCGGACGACGACGCGGCAGCTAATAAAGGAGGGGGCGGACTTCATCAAGGTAATCGCGACGGGGGGAAGCACGCTTACAAGCTATCCGTTTCGTCCGGCGTTCGGGGTGGATGAGTTGAAGGCGATTGTTGCGGAGGCGCACAACCAGGGACGGTTTGCGGGGGCGCATTGCCGCTCCAACCAGGGTATGCGGAACGTGCTGGAGGCGGGGCTGGACGCCATCTATCACGCGTTTTTTACGGATGAGGAGGGGAATGCCAGCTACGACGGGGAGATTGTGGAGCGGATTGTGCAACAGGGGGTGTGGGTGAATCCGACGATGCACATCGGCCGGAGCGGGGTGTGGGGGCTGGAGGCAAAGCGGGACTCGGAGGTGCTTACGGCGGAGGAAGAGGAGAAGCTGGCGGCGGGGTATGAGCATCGGAAGGTGCGGGTGGAGCAGGTGAACCGGATGGTGGATGCGGGGGTGCGTTTGATTGCGGGGTCGGACTGCGGGTGGGGGATGTATCCCTTCGGCCAGCTTCACTATGAGTTGGAGTGCATGGTGCAGGGGGGGCTGACGCCGATGCAGGCGATACTTTCGGCGACGAGTCATGCGGCGGAGGCGCTGGGCATTGGCGACGGGGTGGGGTCGTTGACGCCGGGTAAGAGAGCGGACCTGCTGGTGGTGGAGGGGGACCCCTCGGAGGAGATACTGGCATTGTCGAAGGTGCTGGCCGTGTTCAAGGGAGGGGAGCGGGTGGGGGATTAGGGAAGTCCTCGCCGCGGGCCTGGGCGTCTTTCCAGCTTTCGTACCAGTCTTCCCACGCATGCTGGTTTTCGGCGCGGCCTTCCGCCAGGAGTCTGTTGCGGAACTTCGTGGAATCCATTTCTGAAAAGAGTGAGTCGCTACCATAGCGTGACTCTCAATCTCGGCTAATCCGAAAGACAGGTCGGTGGAGGCCGTAGTCACGCAGGCTGAGCCGACGAAAACTCCAAAGAACGTATCAATTATGCCGTCATCGAGTCTGATTTCTTTAGAGACGACTTTGGTTTCTGCAAAAACGACCGGAGCGATTTAGAGTTCGAAGTACCAGTGTATGTAGACATTGACCAGGGTCCAGGCGGATTCTCCCTGATATCTTTTTGCGGGAGGGGTCATTTCATTGGAATTGTCCGATTTTGCGCAGACGGTCTCCCTTCGCATTGGCAGTCCGCAGGGCTGTTACTTTTGGAATGTGGAACAAAAGGGGAGACGGCAATAGGCGAGGGATGGGGGTTAGCTGGGGTGGGGGTTTGGCGTGACAGGGGTTTTGAGTTGGGATATGATGGGCGAAAACCAGGAAGGATGCCATGAGTCTTCCCATCGTTTACACCATTCAGTTCTGTCCCGCCTGCGACAAGCTGCGTGAGACCTGGACCAGCCAAGGAATCGAGTTTGTGGAGAAGCGGGTGGACGAGAGCCAGGAGGCGCTGGACGAGGCGTTGGAGTACGGCAGCGCAGTTCCTATCATCGTCTATCCGGACGGTCGGATTGAGGAGGGGGAGTTCGAGGGCGTCCACGGTTGAGACATCGGCTGACGGGCCGTGGGCCCGGATAGGAGGCAGTGAATGACAGGCAAGACGACGGTGGTGACGCCACAGAGGTATGCGCAGGGGCTTTCCTACGAGGAGTACCTTTCGCAGATAAAGGTGAACAAGCTGCGGTTTCAGCAGTATTACGACGAGTTTGAACCGGAGGAGGGGGAGGTGGAGCGGTTTCGGAGCCTGACGCAGCGGGCGGGAGGGCCGTCGAAGGTGGTGGCGATTGGGGAGGACTGGTGTCCGGACGTGTACCGGGGGCTGCCGACGATGGCGAAGCTGGCGGACAGCGCCGGGGTGGAGGTGCGGGTTTTTCCGCGGGACTCCAACCCGGACGTGATGAACGAGTTTTTGAAGGAGGGGAAGTACCAGTCGATACCGACGTTTGTGTTTTACACGGAGGAGTTGGGTTATATTTGTCATTGGATAGAGCGGCCGGAGCTGGCGGACAGGGAGTCGTCGGCGATAGAGGCGGCCATAAGGGAGGAGAAGCCGGACCTGGACGACAGGCAGTTCGGGATTGAGCGTCGGAAGAGGGTGAGCGAGCGGTTCCCGGCGTGGCAGCAGGAGACGGTGCGCGAGATCAACGAGATGCTGGAGCGAGTGGTGGGAGGGTAGGTTGCGACAATTGGGTAGCGTGAGACGCGGGTTGAGAGAGGGTTTCTGCCTGCGGAGACGTTTGCACAACCCGCAGCCAGAGCGTTCTTCTGCCGGGATCACCCCCATCCCTTCGGCAAACTCAGGAAAGGCTCAATCTTCCCCCATCGAGGGGGAAGAGGTTAATGGGGAATTTGAAGGTGTTATGCAAGGGTTTGCCTGCGAAGAAACAAGGTAGGGGACGAGAGGGGCGCGCTCAATGGGCGCGTTCGTTGGGATCCGGTTTTCGACGGACATGATTCAGGACATGAGAGACTAGCTGAGAAAGGGGTAGAAAATGAAGTTTGGGATGAACCATATTCACATCAAGGCGGAGGACCCTAGGAGCACGGCCCAGTGGTACGTGGAGACGTTTGGGGCGACGATAGATGCGGAGGCGGAGATGGGAGGGACGCTGACGGTGCGGACGGACCTGGGGGGCGTGCGAGTTAACATAACGCAGGCAGCTCCCGGGAGCTTGCCGGCGGGTTCGTCGGACCCGCACATGGGGTTGGAGCATTTCGGGATTGAGACGGACGACATCGACGCGGCGATGGAGGAGTTGGAGGGGAAGGGCGTGAAGGTATTGGAGGGGATTCGTCCGCTGCCCAACGGGATGCGGATCGCATTCGTAGAGGCGCCAGACAACGTTCGGGTGGAGATTATGCAGCTGCCCTAGACCGGGGGCGTTGTTTCAGTAGGAGCTGAATTGGTGGAGGCTTCATGTCGTCTCCGATTCGGAATAGGACGTGGCGTCTATGGGTAGGTTGTTGACGGGTGCGCTTTTGGGGCTGTGCGTCGTTTGCCTGGGACTTCTGGTGGCCTGCGACGATAAGCCGAAGGCTCCAGCAGAATCGCCCACGGAAATAACGGTCGCGCCAGAGGCTTTACCTACAGTTGCCGTAACGCCTGAAGCCATCCCTTCCCCTGAGGCCACGAGGGATCCGACGTCCACCACGGGCCGAACCCCTACGGTCACGCCGACACGTCGTCGGGCACCCACGGTGGCGGTCAAGCCGACGCCAACACCGACCTCCACGCCAACACCGACGCCGAGGCCAACAGAGACGCGGGAGGCAAGTCCGACGCCGGAGGCAACGCGCGGGCCTTTACCTAGACCGATGCCGATGCCGCGTCCGATACCTACGCCGAGTCCTTCGGGAATGGCGTACCTCGAGATGTCCAGAATGCTTCCGTGGTTCGAAGAGCCGTCGCAGGGAATTGAGACAGATTCGATTCAGACGCTGATCAATTTATGGATCGATCAGAGGGACATTACGGAGTGGATTGTCGCGCTTTCGTGGATCAACGACGGGGTGGACCAATCAGAGGCGGGAGCCTTTCAAAGATTTCTAGAAGTGGCTGTGGCGGACGTGGCATTGGGTGAAAAGATGCTTGGGCTTCTCTGGATAAATGACGGGTTAACAGAAGCTGAGTTGATGGCCTTCGAGGACATTGCAGACGTGGCCATTGAGGATGCCGAACTCGCCAAGGAGGTGATGGATCTGCCATGGTTGATGGACGGAGTGTCGAGAGAAGAAGCGTCTGCGATCAGGGAGTTAAGGTCGATATTTGAAGAAGATCCAGAGGTTGCCGGGGAGATTGCCAGGTTGGGCTGGCACACCGACGGTATCTCTCAGGCGGAGGTAATTGCGCTTGGATCTATTGCAGGGACATTTGCCGGGAACCGGGAGCTGGCGGGGGAGCTTACAGCGCTCGACTGGTTCGTTGACGGGATCCAGGATGGGGAGGCTGAAACGCTCAGCGCTCTAGCCAGATTCGCAGACGAATCGGTGGAGATAGATGCTGGGCTGCTGGAACGCATTACGGCTCTTTCATGGGTGGTCGATGGTGTTACCGATTTTGAGGAGGGAATCATCCGATTTGCCCTAATGGTCCAGGGCAGAGATCCGGAGCTGGCGAATACGATAATAGAACTTCCATGGGTGTCCGACGGCGTGGTTGACTACGAGGGAATTACTATAGACACGCTGAACAACATTGCCTCCGAGGACCTGGAGTTCGCTATTGACGTGGCATCGCTCCCATGGTTTGGGGAGCGAGTGTCGAGAACAACATTCAGGGTATTGGAAAGCCTATATGGCGTATCCATGGCCGACAGGGAGCTGGCCAAACAAGTCATGACGCTTGAGTGGGTTAAGGAATTTGCAACAAATGGGAGGACTTCCACCCTTGACCGGTTATCGAGAATCGCTGCTGAAGATGCTGCTTTTGCAAGGGAGATTGCATCATTGCCCTGGTTTAATGAGGGAGCGACATCCTCTACGCCCTGGATTCTAACGCTCCTATTCGGGATTGCATCAGCAGACCCCGAAGTAGGCAGAAAAGCGGCGAACATCCCCTGGTTAGGGGGTGACGCTACCAATGAGGAAACCGACATAATTCAAGTGCTCAACGTGGCTACGTCCATAGACGCGGAACTTGGCAACATTCTGGTTTCCTTACCATGGATCAGCGCAGATGAACCGACGCCCGAATCTAATGAATTCATTCTGCAATTGCTCAGGATGGTCGAGGAAGATGCAGGCTCAGTTAAGGACATAATATCGCTGATGGAATGGATGGCGGATGGAGTGTCTGATGACGAAAGCCAGGTCTTCCAGGATTTATTCAGGGTGATTTCTGATGATCCGGTTTTGGGTAGAGAATTGCTCAATCTGCCCTGGATACAAGACGATGAAATTACCGGTGATGAGCGGCTGGCGCTGTCGGGGTTCCAGGGGATTGCGAATGAAGACATTGAACTCGCCAGGCATGTAAAGGCGTTTCCCTGGCTGAACGATGACATAAGCACAAGTGAGGCAGAGGCGGTGCGCGACCTATCACGAATAGTGGAGAACGCTCCGGAAATTGCCAGAGCCTTGATGAGCACCCCCAGATTAGAAGATGGATTTGAGAGTCTGCTCAATAGCTATGTTTTGGCGGAATTGAGCAAATCGCGAAGTGATGTGCTTGAATTGCTTGGGGGAGAGGAGTGGTTTCTGGATGGGCTGAACGACGAGGAAGCCGCCCTTGTGGTGACATTTGGCGCGGCCAAGGAGATAAGGCTGGTGGAAGACCTGGTTAGATCTCACACCATCGAGCACAAGTCGATATCGCTTCCGCTGGCGGGGGACGTCAACATCTGGATTGTGTACAACGTGCCGCCGATGTCCGACGAAGGGATAATGAAGGACATCGAGGATACGGCCAGGATCTTCGAGGAGTATATAGGGGTACCGTTTCCGACTACGGACATAGTTCTGTTCGTGATTGCCGGGACAACGCAGAACTACATAATAGGGTCGGGCCACCACGGCGACTTCATGGTGATGGATAGGAGATACGGAGAAATTTTCTTTGTTCCTCACGAGACGGGGCACTATTATTTCCACTGGAACTTTTCTCAAGCCTGGCTCAGGGAGGGAGGGGCGAATTTTGTGGAGACGATGGTGCATTACAAGCGAGGATACCAGTCCGTCGCGGAACGCCGGAGCAGGGTGGCGACTGACGTGCAGACGGCTTGCAACAGCAACGGTATAGAGAACATTCTACATAATCAGGAATTGGTCAATTCCGGGGAGGTATCGTTTTTCCTGTGCACATACTCAATGGGCGAGCGATTTCTGCTGAGCATGATGAAGGTATTGGGAGAGGAGGGTATGTCCCTGGCCATGAGAGAGCTGTACCTGAACAGCGTTGGGGAGGGTGGGATTCAGAGAAACTGGACTCCTCCGTCTGAGGAGGAGATATTTGAGACCTTCATGAGGCATGCGGAGGAAGGACGGGAGGAGGAAGTGCGGGAGCTATACCAGATGCTGCACGGAGGGTTGTTCGCGTTTCCCTTCGGGGAAGTGGAGGGCGAGGACCAACATGGGAACGAGCTTGAGGAAGCGACGAGGGTAAGATTGCACAGGCCGTTCTTCGGGGCTATCAACGATGAGGCCGACTATGATTACTTCCGGTTTATAACGGGGGAAAACGAGAGATTCTCCTTTAGCTTCCATGGCGACTTCCTGGACGGGCTATGTTCCAAGCTGTTTCACGGCGACGGAACCGAAGTCCCGGACTGGCCAAATCCGTGCGATGGCGGGGAAACGCCACAATTCGGTGAGAGTCTTGATATAGAGTGGAACTTGCCGCAGGGTGGGGTGTATTATCTTGCCTTGTACGGTTCAATGGGGAGCACGGGCGGCTACAAGCTCCAGATAAAGGACTTGGATTGATTCTATTCCGGAAACCTGAAATGACTCCGGTTCCCTCTTGCACTTCTTCGCTGCGTCCACGGTCCAGACGGGGGTTGGATCCGGTTTGCTAGCGGGATTTGTGATTTCCCGGTTACGGGGGGTGTTCTACGGGTGGTGGGTAGTTGCTGGGGGCATGGTCAGCATCGCCTTAAGCAGCGGGATGTTCATGCACGGATTCCAGTTTTACTTCGAGCCGATGCGGCGGCAGTTCGGGTGGAGTCGGACGCTGATATCCGGGGCGTACACGTTGTCGCGGGTGGAGAGCGGATTCCTGGGGCCGTTGGGCGGGTGGCTGGTGCAGCGCTTCGGGTCGCGGATAGTGATGGCGGGCGGGTTTGTGATTCTGGCGGTGGGGCTTGTGATGCTGGGGCTGACGCGGAATGTGCCGATGTTCTACGCTTCGTTCCTGATTCTCTCCGTGGGATCGGGGCTGGCGGCGTGGACGCCGGTGGTGCCTGCACTGACGAACTGGTTCCGGCGGAGGCGGGCGATGGCGGTGGGGCTGACGATGATGGGTATGGGTTTTGGGGGGATACTGGTAGCGCCGCTGGTGGCGTTCTTCATCAACAATTTCAGCTGGGACAAGACGGCGCTGGGGTGCGGGATAGTCGCCTTGATCATCGGGATTCCGCTGGCAAGGGTAATGCGGTACAGCCCGGAACCCTATGGAATGCTGCCGGATGGGGACAAGCCTGAGAAGAAGGGAGCGGGAGATTCGGAGAAACCCGAGGCGGCGAGACAGGCGGAGCAGGAATTCGACTATACGCTGAAGGAGGCGTTGCGGACGCCCGCCTTCTGGCTTATGTCCATGGGACATTCGGTTTCGCTGTTGACCATATCGTCGCTGAGTTTGCACCTGGTGCCCTACCTGGAGACTGATCTGGGATTCACAACGGAGAGGGCAGCCACGGTGGTGGTGGCGGTGAACGCATTTTTGATGTCGGCGCAACCGGTGGGGGGATTTCTGGGGGACCGACTGCCCAAGCGTCACATAGCGGCTGGGACGATGCTGGGGCATGCGACGGCGCTGTTGTTGTTCGCCACAGCGGACGGGTTCTGGCAGGTGTTTCTGGCGGCGGGGATTCAGGGGATGTCGTGGGGGATTCGGGGGCCGGTGATAACGGCGATGAGGGGCGAGTACTTCGGGCGGAAGAACTTTCCGATGATCCAGGGGTATTCGCACCTGGTGCTGATGGGCGGGCAGATAGTGGGGCCGATGCTGCTGGGTTACATGGGGGACAATTACAGCTACAGCGCGGGTCTGAAGATTATAGCCGCGATGACTGCGGCGGGTATGATAATGTTCCTGCTGCTGAGGAATCCGCAGCCGCCGCAGCGGGCCGCCGATCCCTTGCGGCGATGACGGGGATGGCGATGCGGGCATATGATGTGCAGATGGGGAGCTATGGATCGAAGGGGGAATGGGTTCCGGCTTTCCCCGGAGAGACGGGATGGGTCGAAGAGGAGAGGGATGGGCTGCTATTGGGTGGAGCGGGATGAGGGTTGAGGGTGGGTTCC
>CAYQLZ010000043.1:0-11597 GCA_964418665.1 uncultured Dehalococcoidia bacterium
ACATGCCCTCGGGACAATTCTCCGCCAACGCCGCCTGGATGGCCGTGCAGGTGATAGCCCACAACCTGGCCCGTTGGACTTCCCTCATCGGCATGGGTGTGCGGGCGGTGAATACAAAGACCCTCAGGCGTCGCCTGTTCTCCCTGGTGGCGCCCCCTCCCCTCTGACGCTGACGCCCGTATCTCCACGCCATCCTCATCCACCCGTCAACGGTCTGTTCAACTCGCTCCGGTGGCACCGCGGGGAGTGTCCTCTGCCCCCTCAGGACCCTCAATGTGCGGTTCTACACCCCTGTTGGTGGAGCATCGTCAGCCCACCGGAGGTCTATCTACCCGAAATCCGCGCTGACGGCCATGCCCGGAATCCATCATCTCCCATCCCTACGCCGTCGCTACCCCTTTAGGTGGATTCGGGCTAAGTATCTCTCGATCGAGGCATGACCAGCGGCACCACCGCATCTCACCCAACTTCGTCGTTGTGTTGGGCGTAAGTGGGCTCCGAGACGCCCGAGGTGTTATGCTATTGCCGTGCTAAACAGAGCTTTAGGCTACGGACTGATCATAATCTGCATAGCAATAGCCATGCGATTGGTCTATCTGCTACTGTATGACCCAGAACTAACCGCTCCACAAAGAGAATCTCTTTTGGGGTTAGCTATTCTCTGCATCATTGTTGCAGGATTAGTTCGATTCTTCATTCCTCGACGCTAACTGAATCATTCACAGCAGCACAAACAAGCCTGTCATTCCAAACACGGCCCTTCGACGTGTTTGACTATGGTGTCCAAGGATTCATGACCTGGTATGATCAATGACCATGACATTTATGCTGGTCAATGACACTGACCTTTATCCTGAGCGGCGACACCGTTCTCATTTCAGAGAGCAACGTCAAAAGAGAAAGTTCGCAATTCAGTACCCTTTAGCCCACATCCTCAGGCACGCATCCATAGTGGACTCGAACTCGCCTTTTCGTAAACCCTTTGATGTTCCGCATCCCATTTCAGATGCACTCACTTTCGAATATGCCGAACGAAGCATGAACTTCCCATAACGATTTTATCTCGAAGATTCTCTCTCTTATCGCCACCTATTCCGATACTCACCCCTTCCTCAATTGTGTCTTTGCTGCGGGCTCAAGGCTTCTGACCGTAGTCCACATGCAGCCTCCGCACCTTAGCCTTCTTGGTCATTTCAGGAGACTCCTCACCCAGCCCGCATTCCACGAATGAGGCTGTATCGGCAAGAACAATCAACAACTATCGGACCCGGGAATTCACGGACCCTGTCGACTTTGACTCAATCAGGCCCATCGTCTCATTGCGCAATGACAACGCCAGAGCGTACAGAGCCAGGGTCGGATGGCAGACATCAAGCCATTGGTCTCTGATCCTACGAGGTAGACATTGCTCTATGTCTTCAGGACATTCCCGATGTTTCTACATACCTGAAATCAACGCTAGGTTGACAGCATCTATGAGGAAAGCCGACAACTGTCCGGGCCATTTAGTATCTCCGATTGACCTCGAAGAAGCAGTCAATCCTCTTCAGACCCCCATATCTCCGGACCCAGTGGCCAGCACGACCCTTTGATCATCCACGGAAGAGAGAGGCATCGAACAACGCACACTACCATTCTCACGGCGAAGAGAACTACCCCGAGGCCAGTCCAAGTCCATAGACTTTCCGTTTGTCATCTCTCAGGTTCCACCGTGCGCCCGCAGAAACACACTCCCCTGATCCCGTGGTCTCCATCGGCCATCTGCCGACCTTTAGCGATGGTTCGATAAAGCTCTCATGCCTTCAACCAACGAAATTCAGCAGTGAAGGCGCGGCATTTGCACAATGTACCTACTCAGAAGGGCAAATGAATGCCATAGGACCGGTGAAAAGAGCAACGCAGGATTTGCAGTTTTGATCTTGTGCAATCGGACTGGGGAATGTATAGCTTGGCATACTCCTAATTGAAGGAGGGCGTCTGCAGGGGTGAGCACGCTCAAGGTAGTCATGCCAACCGACGTTGCCAGGTGCGGCAGCCACGCCGTGAGTTGCGAGGCTGCGCTTCCGGCGGGGGCGATTGCCGGATGGAGGTAGGGTGGGAATGTTGAGGCCAAACGTCAAGCTACCCATCTTCATGGGGATACTGCTTGTCTTCTCCGCCGTGGCCGGGCTTTCACTACTGCTCGGCGGGGACATGGTGGGTGCTCAAACGGAAGAGGTCGAAACCACGGGTAACCTAGTAATCGTCCCTTCAAGTTTGGGCGTGGGAGATGCCATCGAGGTGGTGGCCTTCGACGTAAAACCATCCAACGTGCTGGTGGCCTTCCGATTTGACGAGCATTTTGTCCCTGCAGGCGAGTCTTGCGATGACGCCGAATCTCGAACCACCTCCCTAACCCCGGCGCCCGCTTGGATTCCCCTCAAGGCCTGCTCAACGGGGGAGGGTCGAGTCCAGCTGCTTGATCAGGACACCCAGAACGTAATAGCAGAGGCAACTGCAACCATCGCCGAGGCGGGGGGTGCGGCAGAACCAAGACAGCAGGGGTGCGGGCTTATGTTCGACCAGCCGTGTCCGCCAGCCCCCAGCGTCTCCCATACAAACTCACCCACAACTCCAAGCCAAAACTACACCATCACGGTTAGCTGGGGTGGCACCGGATACGACGAGTACAAGGTTTCGGGCGATTTGGGCAGTTATACGGGCGATTCAACCAGCAAGGGGTATTATCGCCCCTGTGCTCAGTCATACAACATCAGTGTCCAAGGTCACGGCGACAATGTGCATTACGCTCCTGTTTGGAGCCCCTCTACCTCCTCAATCGTGAAAACTGGCGACTGTCCAACCCGTCCCCCAACTCCCATTCCACCAACAGCCACACCCACACCTACACCCACCAACCGCTCACCGGTATTCTCATCCTCATCCACAACTCGGTCCGTTCCCGAGAACACCGCTTCAGGCGCCAACATCGGCTCTCCGGTGACGGCCACGGACCCGGACGGAGACGCCCTCACATATTCCATCGGCGGAACAGACTCCTCATCCTTCAGCATCGCATCTTCTTCAGGGCAGTTGAGGACCAAGGCCGCGCTCGACTATGAGACCAAGAGCAGCTACTCGGTAACGGTCACCGCAGAGGATACTTCCAACGCTTCAGATTCCATCACGGTAACTATCGGGGTCACCAACCTGGATGAGACGGGAAGGGTAAATCTCTCTAGCACCCATCCTGAGGTGGGCAAGGAGATCTCCGCCACCCTCTCCGACCCGGACGGCGGCGTGAGCAGTATCTCCTGGCAGTGGCAATCCAAATCCAAGCAGACATCGGATGGAACCCTGGACTGGCAGAACATTTCCCGGGCTAGCAGCTCTCGATACACCCCACTTGGTGTCCACGTTGGTATTCAACTCAGGGCAACCGTCACCTACACCGACAGTCACGGACCTGGCAAGAGCGCCACCGGCTCCCCCACACAAGCCGTTTCCAAACCTAAGCTCTCCTCACCCACCAACCTCGACGTAACACCAATGTCGCTTCGCAGGGCGCAACTTTCCTGGACGGGCGACAGCAACGCAACTGGCTACGTCGTAAGGGTGGACAATCCTGATCGGCGACATGGCACAGTCAACATCGACGGTACTACTACCAGCATCGTAATCCACCTTGACAATATACTTGCTTCGCAGGGTCTGGCTGAACAGAATTACTTCGACTTTCAGGTCATGGCCACCGACTCCACAGGGACGCGGTTGGATAGCGGGTATAGCAAGAAAATACGAATTGTGGATAACCCGGTTCTGACCTCAGGCAGCGCGAGGAAACCCGATACTGGCAACGCCTGGATAGAGCTCAAATGGGACAAGGTGTCCGGTGTGACCAACTATACTGTCAGTTATCGGCCTTTGGGAGTTCGGCTTGATGATAACAATGGCACAATTGACGAGTGGCTACATAGCCATACCGATTGGCCAAGTGATGTCCAATGGCCCAATTATCTGGATTCCTCTAAGAGATCAGTGCGACAACCTGTCGGTTCAACGGTATCCACACAATTCTCCACCCTTTTCAACAATGCACTATACGCGTTTCAGGTTAACTACAAGACTTCTAGTGGTATGAAGGTGTTCTCTGCTAGGGATGCTTATGCGTGGACGTCGCACCGTGTGCCTCTACGCTCTCAACGGGTAGGAACATATCCATTCTTCGGATACTGGGAGAACGGCAGATACGACTACACTATCTGCGAGGACACTTTCGATGACCCAATGACTACGGATGATGAATCATCAGAATGGACTCCTCTTATCGAGCATGCATTCGAGCAATGGGAAGAGGCCGTTTCAGACGAATTAACCATATCGCACGTGACCGGTAGTTGTATATCTACAGTCGAAACACCAGGCGCAGGTGCTATTGATTATAACATTAGCAACGACGTTCCTATCTCCTTGGTCCGGGCGTTGTTCAATGGAAGCAACGAAGTCTATATGGTTGATACAAGCGACTGGCATAGTGCAATAATCCCCATATTAGGCGCGAACATTCCATTTCTATGCATTGAATCTGCGCCCGCTTGCGTTATCTCGACTAGATACACTGACCATCGACCTTTCACAACGTCACGAGTTCAAGCCCTGGATGATGGGAGTGTGGACGTCTTGGTCAACTCCAATCGTGAAACATACTGGGAGGACAATAATAAGATTGTAAGAAAGAAGGATATACCGGGAGATGACAAAAGGGTAGATGAAGAAGATACCAAATTCAATGAATGCAAAATAGGTACAGGTGATTCTAACTTTTCCAATTATCGATTGATGGTACATGAAGCAGGACATGCGTTAGGACTGTCAGAAATCAGCACCAATAGAATATGGCAACCGTACGATGTTGCTCATCCCACCGTTCCGGACGCCGTTATGAACTACGACGATGAAGTGTCTCAAATCACATATGAGCCTGACTGCGCTCCTCATCCCTTCGATATCATGGCCATCCATGCCTTGTACCAAACTGTTGATCCGTGATGGAATCAAATCGGAGATTAGGAAAGATGCATAATTGGACCCCCGAGGACATCTTGTTGCGGATATTGGCCTTTCTTGGATTTCTTTTTCTCGTGTCCCTTGTAGGTGGATGGATCGTATTTGGTCGGTGCTCTCTGATAGGAATCTAGTCCTACGATACTACAAAGAATAGATTATGGTGAACAAAGCACTTGGACAACTTATCTTCAGGGTTATTGAGGGCGTATTGGCCTTTGTGGGATTCATTTTTATCCTCGAAATACTATTCTTGATTATTGTTCGGTATTTCGTCTGGATTGGATAACATGTCCTTCAGAGTTGCAATCCGTTGGCTAGCCTACTTGGGGCTACTATCCATATTTGTGCATCTTTTTGTCTTCCTCATAGCCTACGGCTTCAGCCAAATGGAAAGCGGATACGGTGAATATGAAGCTGAAGAGTATGAGCGCCAAGGGCGAATGAGGGCGTCCGCACTGCAGTTGCACCAGTGGTTCCCGGCTAGCGATCGGATTGCGTTTAGCCATGAGGGAGGCGTGTATATTATCGACTCCGTTGGCTCAAGTCTGCAGGAGGTCCATGGTAAAGATCACCGAAGTGCCTACGCCCCAAGCATATCTCCGGACGGCTCTCGAATCGCTTATATCGCTTATAGGGAATCGGGATGGTTCTTATGGAAAACTGAAGGATGGGAGATAGTCACAGTCAAGCCCGACGGCTCCGACCATCGCGAACTAACGAAGACAACCTCAATTGGCGCGAATCCCGTCTGGTCGCCCGACGGAACTCGCATCTTCTCTCAGTGGGGCAACGTAGGTTACGGCGCGGTGGGAGTCAATGGATCCGACTGGGGCGTCTTATTGGACAACAAAGAAGCGGAGTGGAGCAGTATCTATGGACCTCCTGTGCCGTCTCCAGATGGAAGCCGTATGGCATTCAGAGCCGCAGTATCAAAGCCAGGTGGTTCCACGGGAGTCATATTTGTAGTCGGGGTAGATGGGTCAGGCTCGAAGCGGCTCGCGCATGATACGAGTCTGCCGACGTGGTCCCCAGATAGCAATAGGATAGCATTTGCAGTGCGAGAGCCTTGGGACGACGATTACCGCCAAGGCACTGCGGCCGGGGTTTACACCATAGGGGTCGATGGTTCTGACCTCCAGGAGGTTGTCGCCTTTGCCAGGCGGGAAGTGCCTTGGTCGGAGAACATCTCTTGGTCTCCGGACGGCTCGGAAATACTGTTCGGATTATTCGTCGTCAAGGCAGATGGCTCCTCAATGCGAAAACTACCGGGTCGGGGCAACTACGCGTCGTGGTCTCCTGATGGGTCAAGGATAGCGGTTTATGCGGGAAGTGATTCTGCCGTCGTGCTCTACACGGTGGCGCCGGATGGCTCCGACAGCCGAGTTCTGGTTGAAAAGGCCGCAGATGGGAGTCTAGTGGTCGCAAATGGGAGGCCATTGCAGTAGTCATGAAGAATTCATTCCAGAGCATTCTTAGTGTTACTCGTTGGATGGGCCTCGGAGAGAGGGTATCCACCTTCATGCTATTGACCCTTCTCGGGCTCGCGATTGTATCCTCAAGCAGCCGAGATGAACCTTCTCAGGCTGATTGGTCGTCCCCTGAATCTCCAATTGCATCAGCAACTCTAGAAGACACTTCCGAGTCGCCGCGAACGACATCCAGTCCACCAACAAAGCCAACCATGCAAATCTCGCTAGGGTCGCGTGACGTCAGCGGCTACAAGTTGCTGTCTGGGCCAAGTGGTGGTGGGGCAGCAGCCGAACACGACTACGAAATCCCAAGTGTAGAGGACTTGGTTACAAATGGGTTATATGCGGCGGGCGTCACTCCCACCCACATCGCGCTACGTGGCACGGTAAATGGAAGTTCTATCCGCTGCGACTGGAGAGGATCCGCTAGAACTCTTGGGCAGCGAGAGCGGGAGATTAGATTTTGGTTGGGTCTTGACGACAGCGAGGCGTTGCCCTCCGCATCTGAGGTTGAGACACAGTTTTTGAGCTATATCGATGGGATGTCTCCCGTTTACCAGGAGCATGTGGCAGCAAGGTTCCTACCAATTGCTCGAGGCGGCCTGTCGACCGAATACCAGAATCTGGCTTGTTATGCCGACTATACCCCCAGCGAGTATCTGCTTGGAGCAGGGCCAATGTCCCTGAGCGTGTCCTATGACCGGATGGGAGAGGTACCTTCCTACGGCCTTTACAGAATAGGGCACGATACTGGTCAATTCGGTGACGAGCCGTCGATCAGTGAGGGGGAATACGAGGCCCACCTGGACGAGATGGTACGTGATGCGGAGAACACGCTGTCTGAGATGATAGACGGTCGAGAGTCTGTGGTGATGTTGGCGCCGATGGGGTCGCACAACGCCATTGCAGTGGAGGCGTGGCAGGCGGTGGCCCAGTGGGACCTGCAGGAGGATGATGACGAGGTGGTGCACGCGGTGAGGTACGGGGCACCGGAGGGCGACCCGGAGTACACGCAGACCCTGGCGAACCTGAAGACCCGTATCACCACGGCTGCGGCGGCAGACGACTTTGCCGACGAACGGATAGCCAACGCCAGCGGTTTGAACCAGTATTACCGGGACATAGGGGCCTACGGGGACATCACGCCCGACGACGGGTCCACGGCAACCTTCACACCGGCCCAGCCGCCTGCAGTCCCCACCTGCGCCAACGGCACGGCGGTGACCACCCCCGGCGACAACCGGGGTTTGGTCTACGACTGCGAGGCGCTGCTTGCGGCCAAGGACACCCTTCGCGGCACCGCCTCATTGGACTGGTCAGCGAGCTCTGCCATCACCGGCTGGGAAGGACTCACCACATCCGACACTCCCAGCCGTGTGACCGAGCTGGAGCTTTCCAGCGAAAGCCTGACGGGTACCATTCCGTCTTCCCTGGGGAGGCTGTTCGAACTGACTAAGCTGGACCTGAGCAGCAACTCCCTGACGGGTGCCATCCCCCACGAGCTGGGCTGGCTGTACAACCTGCAGGAATTGAAGCTATCGGGCAACAGTCTCACCGGCTGCATCCCCCTGCTCCTGGAAGACGTGGCCACCAACGACCTCAGCTCCTTGAATCTGCTCTACTGCCAACCGCCGGCCCCGGAGAACCTGCGATCCGGCGCAATCACTCGAACAAGTTTGACGTTGAATTGGGATGCGGTGTCCAACACTACGAAGTACCGCTTGGAGCACCGTGGAAGAGGAACGAGCGGCTGGACGGTGGCGAGTGAATCACTGACGGCGACGAACCACACGATTACGAACCTGGACTGCGGAACGGCCTACCGGTTCCGGGTGAGCGCCTACGGCAGCGGGACGGTATATGGGGCAAAGTGGAGCGACAATTCGGAGGCAACTGGCGCATCAACCGCGGAGTGCGTGACTCCTGTATTCGATGAAGAGTCCTACGAGTTCGACGTAAAGGCCCGGGCAGTGGTGGGAGCAACGGTGGGGACGGTGTCCGCCACGGACCCCAACGGAGACAGCGTGACCTACAGTATTACCGCCGGCAACGATGCGGGCAAGTTCGCCATTAACGGCAGCACGGGAGAGATCACGGTGGCAGGAGGACTGGAAGGCCCGGTTACCTCCTACTCCCTGACGGTGCAGGCCACCGACGGGAACAACACGGATACGGTCACGGTGGAGGTGAAGGTGATCCCGCCCATCAGAGTGCCCGCCATTGAGATACTGTCCCAGACCTCCAGCATGGAGGCGGGCCAGAGTGCGTCAATGGTAGTCAGGGGCTTCGACCTGGACACGGATGACGCCTACACCATCAACGTGACCACGGACGGCGCCAACCTGGGATTCAACGATGGGTGCTCCGACCGGGAGGAGAGCGCCACCGTTACCACTGGGGCGATGACCCATGAAACCTCCCTCACCCTGCACGGCTGCACGGTAGCCGGAGGCACGGTCACGGCCCGGCTCCTTCAGGGTACGGCAACTGTGGGCATTGCAACCTTTGACCTGACCGTTGTGGCGGCGTCCACGGAGCCGTCCATACAGATATGGGGTTTGGCCCCGGTGCTGGTCCGTGGGCAGAGGGACGAGTTTATGGCGGTGGCCTCCCACCTTAAGACGACTGCCACCTACTACGTGACCCTCAGGACGGACAACAACAACCTGGGATTCAACAGCAGTTGCACTATAGATTTCCAGGAGGACCCGGTGGAGTTCAGGAGTACGCGCCACGTGATGACCCGCACCCTGGATGGATGCTCCGTGCCGGGAGGTAGTGTGACGGCGGAGTTGATAAGGGGGTCATCCAGGCTGACGGATACGGCCACCTGGAACGTGCGGGTGGTGGAGACACCCACGGAGCCGCCCACCGCGCCTACGGGAGTGACCGCGTCCCTGGCTGATGGGGCATTCACCGTGACGTGGGATGCGGTGAGCGGAGCAACCAACTACCTGTTGGAGCACCGGTCGGGTGGAGAAATGGCCACGTGGACCCGCCTGGCCACTAGCAACGAAACAAGCATGGAGTACACGCCCGGTGGCGAGGTCACGTGCGGCACTGACTACGAGTTCCGTGTGAGGGCCTACGGGGACGGGGCTATCCACGTGGTGGACTGGGGAAGCCCCTCACAGTCTGCCTCGGTGACCACGGAGGTGTGCAACTCTGTTCCGGAGTTCGATTCTGCCACCTACTCCTTCTCTGTACCTGAGGACGCGGCGGAGGGAGATGCCGTGGGCACCGTGACAGCCACGGACTCGGACACAAACGACACCCTCACCTACTCAATAGAGTCTGGAAGTACGGGAAACAACTTCGCCATCGCCTCCGATACGGGGGCCATCACCGTGGCAGCGCCCTTGGACTATGAGACGACCTCCAGCTACACCCTTTCGGTGAAGGTCTCCGACGGTCATTCCACCATGGAGGGCACGGCAACGACAGCGGTGACCGTCGAGGTGACGGACGTGGCCGAGGACCCTCCTGATGCGCCGACGGGAGTGAGCGCTACCCTGGCAGATGGCGCCTTCACAGTGACGTGGGATGTGGTGAGCGGAGCCGCCAAGTACGAGGTGCAGCACAAGACGGACGGGACAGACTCCGACTGGACAGGCCTGCCGGAGACCACCGATACAACCGCCACCTATTCCCCGGAGGGAGGGCCGACCTGCGGCACCGAGTACCAGTTCCGTGTGAGGGCCTACGGGGATGGAACGATCCGCACGGAGATGTGGGGAAGTCCCTCACAGTCTGCCTCGGTAACCACCGAGGAGTGTCCTGTGGCTCCAGAATTCGACTCTGCGAGCTACTCCTTCACTGTATCCGAGGATGCGGAGGTGGGAGATGCGGTGGGTTCGGTAACGGCTACGGACGGCAACGCGGACGACACCCTGACCTTCAGCATCGAGTCCGGGAATACGGGAAACATCTTCGCCATCGCCTCCGACACGGGGGCCATCACCGTGGCAGATGATCTGGATCACGAGACCACCTCCAGCTACAGCCTTTCGGTGCATGTAACCGATAGCCATCCCACCATGGAGGGCACGGCAACGACAACGGTGACCATCGCAGTCACCGACGTGGTTGACGAGGAGCTCGTGCTGTGGACCGGTAACTTGACGGCAGGGTCCTTCCTCATGGGTAGAGCCGGTGCCTTTGGCTACACTTCGGGGGTCACCGTGAATGGGAATCCCACGGGAGGACCTCACGGCGCCCTGGACAACACCTCGTTCACCTATGCGGGGAACACTAATACGGTGGAGTTGGCCACCTACATACACGGGATTGGCCATATTCCCTACTTCATGCTGGGCTTCGATGAGCGACGTCTGCCCTCGGATGTGGAGTTGGCTCTCTATGTGGGAACCAACCGGCTGACGGGACTTGAGACCAGTGGAGTAGCCGGCATAGACACCATGTACTATCTGGCCAGAAACGTGGACTTCGCCCTTGAGGATGGGGACCAGGTTGAATTGACCCTCAAGAAGACCAACGTATCCAACGATACGGAACTGGCTTCCCTGACCCTGACGGCAGGGACGCTGAGTCCGGCCTTCGACGCCTCAACCAGGACCTACTCCGCCACGGTGACCAACGACGTGACGGAGATTGTCGTAACGGCCGAGACTGCGAGCGACCGCGCCACGGTGACCATAACCCCCGACCAGGGCGATGACACGGACACAGAGGGGGTGGAGGCGAACCTCGAAGTTGGGGAGAACGCCCTGACGGTAACGGTTACGGCCGAAGACGGCAGGTCCCGCGAGTACGCCGTCACCATCACCCGGCTCGCAGCGTAGGGGAGCCGGTAGTGGTCGTCCCCTCATGACGGCTGCTAGAACCTGTACAACTTAAACGCTGATATCACTGGTGAACAAACAAGACCCTAATCCGCTCTTCCCTGTCACAGGCTCATGCCCGACAATCCTCAAGAGAAATACTCTCGCGGTTTCTCTTGTGTCAAGGGTGTCGCCGCTCAGGATAAATGTCAGTGCAATTGACCAGCATAAATGTCACCAACTTGGTCCTTGATCATACCAGGTCATGAATCCCTGGACATGGGTCGATGCCTGGTCATAG
>CAYQLZ010000044.1:0-10868 GCA_964418665.1 uncultured Dehalococcoidia bacterium
CCCCCTCTTCCCACCCGCCACTCCAACCACAGCACAGCAACCCCACACGTCATTCCAACCGCAGCCTAGGAATCTCGCCGACGCAGCCGCCATTCATCGCCAGGCCAAACTGGCAGCACCGGTTGTGCCAAGATCTCTTCAATCGGAGATAATCGGGCCCGACCCGGAACTGGCTTAAAAGGCTGGATTTATCCTCCAAAAGCAACTGGCGCACCCCTCCCCCATTCCAGCACACAACTTGAACCCGTCCCGCACCGCCCAAACGAATTCTTGAACGGTGGACAACGCAAGCCCGGAAACAGGCGAAAGGTCTACCTCAACCAGCAGAACCGAACGTTGCAACTGGCCGCATCCGAAAGACGCACCCCAACCAGGGCAGGCGCGTCTTTAGACGCAAAAGTAGCTAAATGAGGACGCTAGTAGCCGGCAGATCGCTGACGGGTAAAGCAGTCCTGACAATAAACAGGACGGATGCCCCGTGGCTGGAAGGGTACCGTCGTCTCCACTCCGCACTCAGCGCATATGGCTTCATACCGCTCTCGCTGGTATCCGCCGTCCCCACGCTGGGACCGCCGAGCCGAACGGCAGCTCGCGCACCGCTTGGGTTCGTTCGTGAACCCTCTCGACGCAAAAAACTCTTGCTCTCCGACAGTGAAGACAAAGGGTGTTCCACAGTCCACACAGTTGATGGTCTTGTCCGCTAGTTCCACAGGGCTTTTCCTCAATTTTTGGCCGCAAGGCCAGTATCAGTGCGTCCCTCGACGCAACCACAATATTATACACACTTTCTGAAACATCACAACTACCCGTAATCTAGCCCTGTGACAGCGTCCCCTTGTCTTCCCCGCTCCTCTCCGATACCATTCACCTCATGCCACTTATAGAACCCATATCCGGCTTAATTGACGGCCTCCTCCGCCCCCGCATCTCCCCCCGTCACGCTCCCTCTTTGCCATCTCACAACCACCTATCCCGGTCGGAAGTCGGCAAGCCCTCCCATATCTCATGCGATACACTATCGCATAACGATTCGCCAAATTCTCCATCTTTTTCAGGAAACGAATATTTTGCCGGAATTTGCCCCTTTTCACGCCTGAATCGGCCCAAATCTCTATTTCTTCGACCTGACAATCGAATCATCCCCACGCCTGATCACATCGAAACGAATCATTCGTCTCCCCATTCGTTACCGATATTCCCTCTCACAATTCTCCCCAACTCGCCCCTCCCAGCCACCCACTACCCAGCCCCACCCCCTTACCTCTATAATAACTCCCAACCCAGTCACAAGGAGAATTGATATGCGGCTCAAAGGCAAGGTCGCCCTCATCTCAGGCGGTGCCCGCGGTATGGGCGCTGTAGAAGCAAAGCTCTTCGCCGACCAAGACGCCTCCGTCGTCATCGGCGACGTCCTCGAAGATGAAGGACGCCAGGTCGCAGCCGAAATCAACGCTTCCGGCGCCAACGCCCGCTTCATCAAGCTCGACGTCACCCGCGAGGAGGACTGGCAGGCCGCCGTCGACCTCGCAGTCTCCGCCTTCGGTAAGCTCGACGTCCTCGTCAACAACGCCGGCATCGGCGGCACCCACTTCCTCGGCGACATGTCAAAGAAGGCCTGGGACGCCATCATGGACGTCAACTCCACCGGCGTCTACCTCGGCACCGTCGCCGCCATCCCCGCCATGCGCCAGGCCGGCGGCGGCTCCATCATAAACATCTCCTCCCAGCTCGGCATCGTCGGCGCCGACACCGGCCATCCCGCCTACCAGGCCTCCAAGGGCTCCGTCCGCATCTTCACTAAGTCCATCGCCATCCATCACGCCAAGGACAACATCCGCTGCAACTCCGTCCACCCCGGCCCCATCGCAACCCCTATGACCCAGAACATGCACGACAACAAGGAGTTTGGTCAGCGTATGCTCTCCAGGATACCCATGGGCCGAATCGGCCAGCCCGAAGAGGTCGCCTACGGCGTGATCTACCTCGCCTCCGACGAATCTTCCTACGTCACAGGCTCCGAACTCGTCATCGACGGCGGTTGGGTCGCCCAGTAGCTCGCGGACTGTTGAATTGACACCCCACCCGTTCATATAATTTCTCAATCCCAATCTGAACACTCTCATTGACCTCATCCACTAGACCAAAAACCCTCTCCCTTGGGCAATGGCGGGCCACGCCTGAATTCGTGGCCGAATACCTCGCCGCCCTCGAATCAACCAACCCCCTCTACTCGGAGAATCAAATGGTGCCCCCTATGGCCCTCGCCGCACGCACCCTCGGTCTCCTTATCGAAAAACTCGGCCTCGCTCCCGGCACCGTCCACACCTCCCAGGAGGTGACCTCCCTCAAGCCCGTCTCCCAAGGTCAGGAAATCTCCGCCGTCGCCAGGCCCTCCCGCCCCCTCCGCCGCGGCCAGTGGGAGTTCCTCTCCGTCTCATTCACCCTGCACAAAGTAATCGAAGGCGTTCCCGGCGAGCAGGTCCTGACCGGTAAGACAACAGTCATGTCTCCCGTGGAAGGCTGACCCCAGATGTCTCTCAACAACCCAAACTCAGCCCTCCCCGCCATCGAAAAGACCGTCACCCTCGACCAGATCCGCCGCTACAGCCAGGCCTCCGGCGACTTCAATCCCGTCCACCTCGACGAAGAATTCGCCGCCCAAAGTTCCTTCGGACGCATCGTCGCCCACGGTATGATGACCCTCGCCTTCCTGTCCGAAATGCTCACCGCCCACTTCGGCGAATACTGGCTCGCTTCCGGCAGCCTCAAGGTCCGATTCAAGCGACCCGCCTACCCCGGCAATACCCTCCGTACCTGGGGCCGCGTCGCCGACCATAAGGAAGCCTCCGACCATACTCTGGTAAAATGCGATGTGGCCCTTAGAAACGCCTCAACCAACGAAGACCTCATTACCGGCTCCGCATCCCTGCGCCTGCCGAAAGTCCGGGAGATTCAATGAACGTCTCCGATAACCACCATT
Source organism: uncultured Dehalococcoidia bacterium (assembly GCA_964418665.1). Lineage (GTDB taxonomy): Bacteria > Chloroflexota > Dehalococcoidia > Lucifugimonadales > JAPULR01. The sequence goes on from CAYQLZ010000044.1 coordinate 2,981, forward strand.
CCGATCGACTCTGCCGCGTCGCCGTCGACGCCATGGGCGGCGACTTCGCCCCCACCGAAATTGTCGAAGGCGCCCTCACCGGCGCCCGCCGGCACAATGTCCACGTCATCCTCGTCGGTGACCCTGACGCCATCCGCTCAGAACTTAACAGGCTTGGCCTGCCCCCGGACTCCGTCCCCATCGTCCCCTCGAAGGGCAGCATCACCGAAGGCGAACATCCCGTCCGCGCCCTCCGCAAGAACCCCCAAGCCTCCGTCGCCGTAGCCACCGGCCTCGTCAAGGCCGGCAAGGCCGATGCAATGATCTCTCTCGGCTCCACCGGTGGCGCCATGGCCAGCGCTGCCCTCGGCCTCGGCCTGCTCCCAGGCGTCGAGCGACCCTGCGTCGGCGGACCCTTCGTCTCCCTCGCCCCCCACACCGCCATCCTCGATGTCGGCAGCAACATCGATTGCCGCCCCCAACAGCTCATGAGCTTTGCCATCATGGGCTGCGTCTTCGCCCGCAAATTCTTCGGCATCCCGAACCCAACCGTCGGCCTCCTCAGCGTCGGCAAGGAAGAGGGCAAGGGCAACCGTCAAGTCCTGGAAGCCTACCCAATCTTCAAGGAGAGTGCCCTCAATTTCGTCGGCAACGTCGAAGGCTCGGACATCCTGTCAAACAAGACCAACGTCATCGTCTGCGACGGCTTCGTCGGCAACGTCCTCCTGAAATTCGCCGAGTCCCTCGGTGGCTCCGCCGCCTCCTTCCTTCAGGATGAGCTCCGCGGCAAGCTCCCCGACTCCGATCTCCAACGCCTCTCCGAGAGCCTCTACGACCTTACCAACCGCTCCCGCAAGACCAGCGGTCCCCTCTTCGGCGTCAACGGCAACGTCATCGTCGGCCACGGCGCCTCCAAAAGCTGGGAGGTTGCGGGCGCCGTCGAAACCGCAAAACTCTGCGTCCAGATGGACCTCGCCAACGGCATCAAGCAGGAACTCGCCCAATTTGAAGAATTCATCGGAGCGCGCCATGACGCCCCCTAAGCTCGAAGGTCACGTAGCCCTCGTCACCGGCGCCTCCCGCGGCATCGGTCGCGCCATCGCCCTCCGCCTCGCCGCTGATGGCGTCAACATCGCCGTCAACTACAACTCCGGCGAAGCCCCTGCTCGGCAGCTCGTCGACGAGATATCCTCCCTTGGTGGCAATGCCATCTCCATCCAGGCCGACGTCGCGGACGAAGACCAGGTCAAGAATATGGTCGCCCGGGTCCGAGAGCAGTGGAACCGCCTCGACATCCTCATAAACAACGCTGGTATCCGCAACGACCGGCTCCTCATGCGCATGACCACAAAGGAGTGGGACGACACCCTGAACGTGAATCTTCGCGGTGCCTATCTATGCACCAGGGCCGCCTTGCCCCTCATGGTCCGACAGCGACGCGGCCGCATCATAAACATGTCCTCCGTCGTAGGCGTCGCCGGCAACCCCGGCCAGGCCAACTACGCCGCCTCCAAGGCCGCCCTCATCGGCCTCACCAAGTCCGTCGCCAAGGAAGTCGCCCGCAGAAATATAACCGCCAACGCCCTCGCCCCCGGCTACATCCTCACCGGCATGGTGGAAGAACTCTCCGAAGACCTCAAATCCCAGGTCCTCTCCCGTGTACCCATGAACAGGCTCGGCGTCCCCGAAGACGTCGCAGGTATCGTCGCCTTCCTTTGTTCCGACGAAGCAAGCTACATCACGGGACAGGTCATCCGCGTCGATGGCGGCCTGGCCATCTAACCCCTAAAAAACCACACCCAATCCTCTCCCGTTCTGGGAGAGGATTGAGGTGAGGGTCATTCGGGTGGTGAGTGGGGGCAGCCTGTAGTCGCCCAAAGGTCTCCATCTTGGAAGAGGATTAAGCCTGCCCTGAGCTTGTCGAAGGGGTGAGGGTCATTGGGGTGGTGATGAGTCCGAAAGACGCGTTTTGCCAGCGTTTCCACCCAACGAGAGTCCTCCCCATCTTACCCTCTCCCGTCCTGGGAGCGGGTTGGGCGAGGGTTAATCCCCTGCCCCTTCACTCTCGATGGGGGAAGGTTTGGCCGGGGGTGAATCCCCTCAACCCGCATCCCTCTCCACCAATGACCAACCATCCCTCCTGACTCTTCTACGTCATTCCTAGCCCACCGCAGTCGAGGAATCTCGTCGCCGAACACCACCACCTCCCCCCATCCTTGTTCCTGCGCAGGCAGGAACCCACCCTCAACCCAAATCCCTCTCCACCTGATGGCCGCCCTCCCCCTCCTCTTCCACCCACCTTTACTGCCCCGCGCTGAAGGCGAGGCGCCATTCCCGGCCCTCCAATCTCACTCTTCCTTGGAGGCTGCCCTCATGCAAACTACCCTCATCTACGCCTAACCCCCAAACAGCTTCGGTACGCTCACAACCTCCGCCCAACTCTCACCATCTCCCTCGCCCCCAAATCGCCTGCCCACCTCTGCATCCGGCAGCCGAACGTACCCCAACCCCACCATTTCGCCTCCATCCCTGGCCCCCGCCAGCGACGTAATCTCCCCAATCTTTCGACCCTCCACCATCAGGCCATCCCCCTCTTCCCAGCTCCCCGTTACCCTCAACGACACTAGCGCCCGCTGCACCTTCTGATAGGTATCCAGCCGGGCAATCACCTCTTGCCCGATGTAGCACCCCTTCGCAAAGTCAATCGCCCCGATAAGCCCCGCCTCCAACGGATTCCGACTCTCATCCAACTCCTTCCCGTACACCGGTATCCCCACCCCAACGCGAATCGCCTCCCACCCCTCTTTCCCAACCTGCACCGCCCCCTGTTCCTCCAACAACCTCAAAAGCCCTGGATTTCCACCGTTTCCCACCAGAACCTGGTATCCGGGCGTTTCCCCCACATCCATCCGAACCACCCATGCCTCCGCCCCATCCACCTCAAGCGCCATCGACTGGTAGTCCTTCAGGCCCGCCAACTCCAACCCCGCAGCCACCCCCAACACCTCACCGGATGTCGGCCCCGCCACCATCAGCATCGACATCGACTCCGTCACGTCCTCCAACGCCGAATCTTCCATGAACGTGTACCTGTCCAGCCACTCCATCACCTTCCCCTGCGCCCCTCCACCCGTTAGCAAAAGCACCCACTCCCCCATGTTCAGCACGTACACTAGGTCAATGATCCTACCCTTCTCGCTGGTGAGAATCGTCGGCGCTCCCTCCCCCACTCCCAGACGGTCAACCCTGTTCGTCGAAAGCCGGTTCACCAGGTCCAGCACGTCCGCACCCACCGCCCGCACCATCCCTTTACCCACATCCTCAAACACCACCGCCCCTTCCTTAAATGCCCCATACTCGCGGACGGAATCCCCCGCTGATGTAGCTGCCTCGGAAAACCCAACTGGAATCGTCATGCCAGCCTCCTCTAACCCTCTACCTCTATATTACGGCCCTAGTCAAACCCCCGAAAAGCCCATGCAAACTCTGCTTCCCCTGCAGGCCCGAACATACCACCCTCAGTAACGTCCATAATGCTGCTACCCCCGGATAGTGGAAAACTGAACCTGCCCTGAGTCTCTCGAAATGACGGGAGCATCGCCGACGATTGACCATGCCCCACAGCCACCCCAAACCCAACTCTAGCAATAATTGGCACTTCCCCAAGTGGAAGATCAAGTCCCTCGGAGGAATATCAAAGGAGGTTGGGGCACATCCTACTCTCAACCACACCACACCCGAAGGGGACCACCCTCATCACTGCCCGACCACGCTAATCGCAGTCCCCCGAATCTGGCCGTCTTCCTTGGCGAAACCAGCCGACGACCAATCAAATTCACCCCTAGACGGCGAATGAATTACCGCAGCCGCAGGCCCTCGTCGCATTTGGGTTCTGGAACACAAAGCCCTTCCCATTCAAGCCGTCCGAAAAGTCCAGCTCGGTCCCCGCCAGGTATACATAGCTTCGCTTGTCGATGAAAATCCGAAGACCGTTGTCATCCACCACCCGGTCCGTCTCCAGAGGGTCATTCTCTACGATGGAAAGCACGTAAACCAGCCCGGAACATCCGCCGCCCTTGACTCCCACCCGCAGGCCGAAATCCTCCCTGTCATGCCCCTCCTTCACCGCGATCCTGCGCACCGCCATGGACGCCTTGTCCGTTACCTGAATCCCTATTGGCTTCCGCTCCGTCAGAGTGGTCATCTCATCCCCCCAAAACTACGATGCTGTACACCATGCTCATCTCCAATCTTATATTCCCAACCGTCGCCTCGTCAATCACATCAACCCCAAAAACACGATAATGCTCGCCAAAACGTACCAAACTAACGACAAGCAATGCAGAAGCCGCTTCCCACGATTATGTCAACGCCTGCGCAAAGGAAGCCTCCACCCTATCCCTGACACAGACCAACCCCATCAACCACCAAAGCCCCCATGCCACAAACCCTACGCTAAAGACGATGCCAGCCTATCCCAATCCCAAACCGCCCCATCAAACCACCCAAGACTCCCCTTCCCGCACACCCAAACGACAACAATCCCTTGTCTACTCCCACGACCAGGCGGTATAATTCCAACACTGTGGGCCCGTAGCTCAGGTGGTTAGAGCGCGGTGCTGATAACGCCGAGGTCGATAGTTCGAGTCTATCCGGGCCCACTTAACTGGACAAAATCGAGAACCTTTTCCATCACCTTCACGATCAACATCTAGACGAAGCTATCGTTTTTCTACTTGCAATTTGGCATGGTCTATTGGTGGGTCCTACGAGGTAAGCAAGGTCTCATAGCTCATCTCCTAGACCACTCTGCCCTTATGGTCGAACACGCAACTCGTTTTCTTTATGCCGACAGCTTCTTCAGGGCCACGGTCCAAGCCGGAGTGGACAACTCCCTGGACCGCACCTTCCGCTCTTTCCTATCCCCGCACTTGCTTATCATGGATGACCTGGTGTCGATCGCCGGGAATGCCGCCCGAACGGCCACCACCACCGGCGTCGTGCTTGCCAGAGCTGCCCGGAGTTCGGGATGCCAAGGTAGGCGTCGCTCAGGTGGTGAACCAGTTCGTCCGAGCCGAGGTCCTTCGGCGAGGGCGGCATCGACTCGCCGGCGCGCAGGAAGGTGCCCTGTAGCCACATAGTACTCTCTGTATCCCACGACCACATCATCGTACGCCCTGCATAGGATTCGTGCTCCACGAACGGAACGGTCAGCAGCCCGGCGAACGTCAGGTGTACGCCGTCCAGGTCCGCTGCAAGTGCCCGCCAGTCCGGCACCAGCATCCCTTCACGGTCAGGTCCCTGCTGGGCCAGGTCCAGCGAGGCATAGTGCCACCCTGATCGGGGAGGTGGAATCGGTTCCGGCTTCGACCTCACACGGGGATGCGACGCGCATAGAGCGTGCCAGTCGGCGGGCGTGTCGATCTCCCGGACACGCGCCGCCCCATCCACCATCGCCGTGCGGCGTACCAGCGGACCGTCTCCCCAGTCGCCGACGCCCGACCCGATGACCTCGTCCCCGCAGGAGATGCATCCGTGCAGCGTCGACGTCATCCGCCAGTCCCTGGGTCGCTCGGCATAGTCCTCCCAGTCCCATCCCGAACCTGGAGTCGTTCTGCTGGCGGGCTGATTGTTGACCAGCAGCACCTGCCGCTCCCGGTCGAAGGGGGCTACCCACCAGCCCGTGCCCGGCTGCTCCGCTACTTCCTGCGCCAGCCGCTCCAGCCGGGGCGCACGCGCAAGCACTGCGGCAGTGGCCTCATGGAAGTTCGTCATCCACGGGTTCAGTGCGTGGAACGCTACTGCCGCCCGCGCGTACGCCTGCTCCGGCGTGACGGCGAGGGCGGCCGGCACACCATCGCGCTCCACGGTCAGCAAGAACGCGCAGCCGATGGGGCACCGCAGCAGGGCCGTGGCGAGGGCGTCAGGCGTGATGGTCACGAGTGCTCCTTTGCGGTTACTATTCGGGTCGCGTGTGTCCAGTGTACAAGCCTAGCAAACCAAGTTCACGAGGCCCACCGTGCCACCAGACTGATTCGCCACGGACCGAGCGGAACTCAGACGGTTCCGTGGTAAACCCGTGCGGCGAGCAGGTCGATCAGCGCACAGTGTACCGTCGAATACGCCTCGTCCATCCCAGACAGTCCAGCAAGGCGTATTCGGATTCCAGTCGTTGGAATTAATTGGGTCGCTACTGTGGCGTAGGGATGAGCATGCTTCTGATTCGCGCTGCCACAGGTCCGATAGGGTACTTCCTGCGTCCAATAGGACTATTGAAATTGGTTGCGAAGTGACAGCGTGAGCATTTTCTCTGAACGAATCGTTTTACCATCGCTTGCCCATGTGTCACTTCTCCCACCTCGGTACTGGAAGCCTCTCTTTCTTCATCATCTCGAAGAGAATACCAACAATTGGGACATCTCTGAGTTATAAATTCGTTCAGGATTTGAGGGTTCGAGAATCCTGGAATATTCATCCCTATATGCGCAATGTCCGGCGTTTTACGTGCCTTCTTAACCCACGCTAGGTTATCTGAGCCTGAGACTATGTACTTTTCCGCCTTCTTCACTGTTCGTACATTGATGGCCCTCACATTAGATTGGCTAATGGGGATACATTCTATGTTCCATCGGTCCTTTAGGTTGTGAATGTACCTGGAAATGAATAGGCAACTGTTGCTCCCCAGTGGAGCGTAGAGTCCGTAAAAGGGCTGATCCAAGGCTTCCAGTATAAAGAATGCGTCACTCAGGACGAAGGGTTGCTTATCTGAGGTGAAGATGCGCCACTTGAGCGATGCCAAGAGATTGGCCGCTTTCTTCTCTCCCTCTTGAGTTGATACCTGTCCTTCGGCAAAACTTCTGCCTCCTAATTCTACGTATTGGTCTCTCGAACCTTCGAATTCCATTATTTTAGTGAAGAATTCTTCGTCAACTTGTTCTCCTCGATTGACTAAGGCCTCTTGGACTGTGGAATGAGTTTCTTTAATGCGGTTGATGTGTTCTTCCGATGATCGGGCGTAGAGTTCTTCCATGTATCTCTGCATTCTGTGTGAACGCGATTGGAAACGCATTAAATAGGCGGCAATATGGCCCCTTTCCTCGCGTGTTATGATCTGGCCGGTTATCAACCTTTTGATTGGCTCAACGGCAGGTGATTCATACTCATCGGCTAACTTTGATTCATATTCGTTGGTGTAGAACCCCTTCTGCACAGCGGCATTTTTTACGTTTACTTGTTTCGGATAGTACTTTTGCCTTGTGCGCGCTTCCTCCAGATCGTATTGATTTACTACGTCTCTATCGTCTGTTTTGCTCGCAAAATTCCTCATGTGGAACATAGGAATGATGTGGTTGCGTAAAGTTCCATAGTTTGGTCGTTGACCCTTCGAAGTCATTGTTTCTCTCTGATACTATGAGACGATCTATAAACCCTGGTGTTCCCAATCTGCGATCTCTGGCAGACGACGGAAGAAAACTCCTCCACCCCATTATAGCCACCGATTTAACCCGAGTGCGAAGTCTGGGCTGGTGGCCAATGTACGTCAAAGGGCGTGGTGCGATGGCTGGACGTCATAGGCCGATCTCTCTGGCATACAAGCCAAGATTTATGCTCCCTTTGGCACGACGTGGCCTAGAAATTATCTTGAGGAAGGGATGTGGTAATGTGAACATATCCTTTGGGAGGAGTGACAGAAAACAGAGACTATCCTATCCGTTTGCGTAGTTTTACTTTGGTGTGAGCTTGACCCACCTCGCCTTCCTGGACCTGGTTCTGCCGGGGAGCGACGGCATCGAATTGATGAACGACATCCGCAAGACAGTGGACGTGCCGGTCATCTTCCTGTCGGTGTACGGCCAGGATGAGATCGTCGCCCGTGCCCTCGACATGGGGGCGGCAGACTACCTGGCCA
>CAYQLZ010000045.1:0-10255 GCA_964418665.1 uncultured Dehalococcoidia bacterium
CCTCAATCCTCTCCCAGGACGGGAGAGGAGGTAAGAGGGGGCGGAGATTAAGGTTATGCAAAGGTGTCCGTCAAGGGGAAGAGGTTTTTTGGAAAGGGTTTGGTTGTCGGTGGGGGTTACCAGACGGCGAGGAGGATGCCGATGATGGCGTAGGAGATGAGGGGGTAGCCGATGTTGATCAAGAAGAGGCGGAGGCTGCGTCCTTCGAAGCTGTAGGTGGTGGCGAAGGAGGTGCCGATGAATCCCACGGCTACGAGGAGTCCGAGGAGGAGGCCTTCGAAGACGCCGCTGGCGTCGAGGCCCTGAATGAGGAGGGCGAGTACGAATGAGAAGACGAGAGTGCTGAGGATGGCGATGACGTAGGGGAGCCACTGCATAGGGGTGCCTCTCATGGCTTCCATATCTTCAATGGTCATGCCCACATCGGCCATCCAGGGAGTGGCCCAGGTGCGGTACCAGGCCGCGCCAAGGAGTTGGTTGAAGATAACGCCGACGATGATTGCGAGGTAGTTGAGGGAACCGAGGTCAAGGTTGTCCATTGTGGGCGCTCCTTTTGGGTGTTGAGGGTGGTGAGGTGTGGGTATGGGTGCAGGTTAATAGAAATGTTCGAGGGATGCAATGGTAGGGTGGGAGAGGATGGGGGAGCGGGTTAGTGTTTGGGGAGAGGGGGTTGTGGGCATAGAGGGGGTTCCTGCTTTCGCAGGAACAAGAGGGGTGGGGAACAATGGGGGATGGCAGGAGAGTTTGGGCGGTTTCGGCGGGGAGGTTTCTCGGGTTCGCTGCGTCGGGTTCGGGATGGTATGTGGGTGATTGGAGAGGGGGAAAGACGGAGTTGGCAAGTTTTTGGGAGATACATGTGGTGTGGATGAGGGAGAGGGCGACCACAAGGGTCGCCCCTACGGGGTGAAGGGGAGGGAGAGGGAGGGAAAGGTTGGGGATAGAGTGGGTTCCTGCCTTCGGAGACCTTCGCGTAACTGGTACTCATGCGTGTCTGCACCCCGGAGTCACCCCCATCCCTTCGACAGGCTCAGGACAGGCCTAACCTTCCCCCATCGAGGGGGAAGGGAAAGATAGGTCCCGGCTTTCGAGGGAGTGGCGGTTATGCAAAGGTCTCCCTAAGGAGGAACAAGAGGGGTTGGGGGACATTGGGGGTGGAGGGGAGTGTATTTCGGTTTTCGCGGGAATGACGGTTGTGGAAGGGTTTCCGTGATGGCGGTGGAGGGGAGAAGGATGGGATAGGAGGTGATGCTTGATTGAACGGTAGGGGAGGGGTAGAATCCCAACGGTAACCGTAGTAGAGAGGCGTTGTGCAATGTTTTTCAATCGCAGGCTGTTTGGATTCACCGAAGGGGTAAGGCTTAGGCTTCTTCTGTCCCTGTTCTTCGGACTTCTGACGGCTGCATCAGGGGTGAGCCGGCTGGCGCTTTCGGGTTATGCCATCGCGCTGGTGCTGCGAGGAGCGCCGACGGAAGAGATTGTGCTGGCTGTGGGGGGAGTGGTTGCTTCGGCGGTATTGCGGGGAGTGTTCCAATACCTGAAGGAGATGACGGGACACCTGGCGTCGGTGCGGGTGCAGGCGAAGATGCGGAGGGAGTTGTACGAGCGGGCATTGGTGCTGGGACCGGGGGCGCTGGACCAGAAGCGGGCGGGGGACGTACTGGTGTCGTTGGTGGAGGGCGTGGACCAGTTGGAGACCTATTATGGGGAGTATCTGCCGCAGATTGCGGTGGCGGCGCTCACGCCGATTGGGATATTCATATTCATGGCGTTCCTGGACGTGCCTACGGCGGCGATTTACCTGGGCTTTGCACTGTTCACCCTGTTTGCGCCGCTATTGTTCCATCATTGGAACGCGGAAAGCAGCGCGAGGCGGCGGGAGGTGTACGGGGACCTGAGCGCCGAGTTTCTCGACAGCGTTCAGGGGTTGGCGACGCTGAAGGCGTTCGGACAGAGCCGGGCGCGGGGGCAGATGCTGGCCTTTAAGGCGCGCGAGGTCTACCGGCGGACCATGCGGATACTGCTGATGAACGTGGGTACCACGGGGGTGACGTGGTTCGGGATCACGGCGGGGGCGGCGGTGGCTCTTGGTTTCGGTGCGGTGCGTGTGGCGGACGATTCGATGAGCCTGGCGACGCTGCTGGTGGTGCTTATGCTGGGGGTTGAGGTGTTTCGTCCTCTGCGGGAGCTGACGATGCTCTATCACAAGGGGATGCTGGGGATGTCGGCGGCGACGGCGGTGTTTGATCTGCTGGACGCGAAGCCGCAGGTGGAGGATTTGAAGGAAGAGTCGGAAGCTGAGCCTACGCTTCAGCCGACGTTGAAGTTTGAGGACGTGACGTTTGCGTATCCGACGGGGCGGGCGGATGCGGTCAGCGGACTTTCCTTCGAAGTGAAGGCGGGTGAGACGCTGGGGATGGTGGGAAGGAGCGGAGCAGGCAAGAGCACACTGGTGTGGCTGGCGTTGCGGTTCTTCGATCCGTCCGAAGGGAGGATATTGCTGGGAGGCCAGGACATTCGAACGATGCCGCTTTCGACGCTGAGGGAGCATCTTGCGGTGGTGGCGCAGGACACTTATCTGTTCCACGGGACGGTGGCGGACAACCTGCGATTGGGGAATCCCGACGCGTCTGTGGAGGAGATGCAGGAGGCGGCGAAGGCTGCGAACGCGGACCAGTTCATAACGTCGCTGCCGAACGGATACGACACGGTGATTGGGGAGCGGGGGATCCGGTTGTCGGGAGGTCAGAGGCAGCGCATCGCGATTGCGAGGGCGTTGTTGAAGGACGCGCCAATTCTGCTGCTTGACGAGGCGCTTTCCAACGTGGACACGGAGAACGAGTCGATAATTCAGCAGGCTTTGAACCGGCTGATGCAGGGTCGAACGACGCTGGTGATAGCGCACAGGCTATCGAGCATCATTTCCGCCGACCGGATCATGGTGTTGGAGGACGGTCATCTGGCGGAGGAGGGCGTACACCGGGAGTTGATGGCCAAGCGAGGGGTGTATCGGAGCCTGATGGAAGCGCAGATGGAGACGGAGCAGGTGGAATTGGCGCCATTGCTGGCGACGGCCACTGAAGCAGGGCCTGGGGAGATGGAGACGTATCACGGAGAGTGGACGGGCCGGGGATCGCAGGAGTATTTGCAGGAGCCGAGCATAATCAGCGCGACGGCGGCGGACATGAGCTGGTTCCGGGTGTTTGGGCGGTTGTTGGGTCTGGTGAGTCCGTGGAAGATGATGCTGACGTTCGCGTTCATACTGGGGATACTGCGGGTGTTCGTGCTGATTGGCATAGGGGTTACGGGGGCGCTGATTGTACGGCAGGTCGCCTTGGAAGGGGACTTTGGGCTGCTGCTATTGGTGCTTGGGGTGATGGCGGTGCTGACGCCGATTTTGCACTGGGCGGAGTCGTGGGTGTCGCATGACATGGCGTTCCGGCTTCTGGCGGAGATGCGGATAGCGATGTACGAGAAGCTGGACCCGCTTTCGCCGGCGTACCTGGTGCGTCGACGGTCGGGGGACATCGTGGGGCTGGTGACGAGCGACATCGAGACGGTGGAGTATTTCTTCGCTCACACGATTGCGCCGGCGTTCGTGGCGGTGACGGTACCGGGGGCGGTGCTGGTGACGCTGGCGATATTCCAGTGGCCGCTGGCATTGATTCTGCTGCCGTTCCTGTTCCTGGTGGCGTTGACGCCGTTCTACGCCAACAAGACGCTGGACCGGGTGGCGTCGAGGTCGAGACAACAGTTGGGTGAGATCAACGCGCACATGGTGGACAGTGTACAGGGGATGCGGGAGATTGTGGCGTTCGGGCACGAGGAGCAGAGGCTGGCGGAGGTGCAGGAGAACCAGAGGAAGTTCGCGGCGTACCGGATTACATTCTTCAAGCATCTGACGCTGCAGAAGGTGGCGATCGAGGTGTGCATCGGGCTGGGAGGAATCGCAGTACTGGGGGCGGGGGCGTACTTCGCCACGCAGGGGAACCTGACCGGGACGCTATTGCCGCTGTTGAGCCTGATTGCGCTTTCGTCGTTCATTCCTGTGTCGGAGGTGGCGCAGGTGGGCAAGCAGTTGGCGGACACGCTGGGAAGTTCACGCCGGGTCTTCGCTGTTCATGACGAACCTGTGCCGGTGCAAGACGGGAAGGGAGTCCACGAGCCGCGGGAGGCGGCGCAGGGTTCGGCGGTGGCGTTCGAGGAAGTGGACTTCACCTATGGGCGGGGTCTGCCGCAGGCTTTGAATCGGGTAGAGTTTGACATTGAGCCGGGACAGACGGTGGCGATGGTGGGTCGTTCGGGGGCGGGGAAGACGACTTCGGCGCACCTGCTGTTGAGGTTCTGGGACCCGACGGAGGGGGCGATCAATTTGGACCTGCACGATCTGAAGGAGTTTGAGCTGGATGAGCTGAGGCATTCGATTGCGCTGGTTTCGCAGGACACATACCTGTTCAACACTTCAATCAAGGAGAACCTGAAGGTGGCGAAGCCGGATGCCACGGACGAGGAGATTCTGGCTGCGGCGAAGCAGGCGAACGCGGATGAGTTCATAGCGGCGATGCCGGAAGGGTACGACACCAACGTGGGCGAGCGAGGAGTGCAGCTTTCGGGAGGGCAGCGTCAACGAATTGCCATCGCGAGGGCGGTGCTGAAGGGGGCGCCGGTCTTGGTGCTGGACGAGGCGACTTCGCACCTGGACGCGGTTAATGAGCGGTTGGTGCGACAGGCTTTGTCCCGGCTGATGGAGGACCGGACGACGCTGGTGATAGCGCACCGGTTGTCGACGGTGAGGGACGCGGACAAGATTCTGGTGCTGGAGGAAGGGGAGTTGGTGGAGCACGGGACGCACGAGGAGCTTCTGGCGAAGGGCGGGTTGTATTCGCACCTGGTATCTGCGCAGGTGCTGCCGAGCGAGAAAGCGAGCGGCTGAGCGTCTCTTGGTTTTGGCTAGTGTGGCTGTGGCGCGGCTGATATAATGGCCGCGCCGCAGCCTTCGTTTGAGGGAATCGGCAGTTTCAGAAAGGACTTTTGTGTATTTCTATGATATCTATATTTGTGACAATCAACATCAAGCCTGGGTACAGGGACGCGTTCGTGGCGTCGCTAATGGGGGACGCGCAGGGTTCGGTTAGAGACGAGCCGGGATGCTTCCGTTTCGACGTGCTTCAGAGCGACGAGAACCCCAACCGGCTGCATCTGTACGAGGTGTACGCAGACCAGGATGCGCTGGCGGCGCATCGAGCGGCGCCGCACTACGTGAAGTGGCGGTCTGAGGTAGAGGAGTGGTTCGACGGGGAGCCGGAGCGGATCGCGACGACGACGGTTTTTCCTTCGGATGAGGGCTGGCGGGCGCAGAAGCCTGGGTTGGTTAACTGGTAGGCTTGGGCGAAAAGGGGACACTGCGTGTCGGCAAGTTTGGCAGGGGTGGGGTCTTGGGAGGGGATGGTTGCTACGGTGGAGAGGTTCTTCGTCGCGGAAGAGAGGGGAGGGGCTGGACCCTCACCCAACCCTCTCCCAGGACGGGAGAGGGTAAGATGGGGAGGGTGCGTTCGGGTATCTAATTTACATAAAGCAAGGTGAAAAATGAGCAAGCGGGAAGCAGTGCATCAGCATGTCATTGAGAATCAGGCAGAGCACCTGGAGCGAGTGCGGGAGTTCATGGCTCAACCCAGCGTGAGCCAGGACAACCAGGGGGTGGAGGAGTGCGCCAAGCTGCTGCTTCGCTATTACCAGGAGTTGGGGTGCAAGGAGGCGGAGATTGCGGAGACGCCCGTGTTTCCGGCGGTGTGGGGATACTATGACGCGGGGGCGCCGAAGACGCTGGCTGTGTACAGCTATTTCGACACGAATGTGGTTGGGACCGGATGGGACCACGATCCGTACGATGCGGTAGTTGCGCCGCACGGTCCGTTCAAGAAGGTGGTCTACGGGCGGGGAGCGAACAACAAGGGGGCGTTCATGGGGTTCCTGAACGCGCTGGAGTCGATCAAGGCTGTGGAGGGGGAGCTGCCGGTGAACCTGATGTTTGTGTCGGAGGGGGAGGAGTTCGTGGGTAGCGACCATATTCCGTTGTTGATCGATCGTTACCGGCATCACCTATCCAAGGCGGACGATGCGATTGTGGCGGGGGTGTGCCAGACGGCCACCGGGGATGTGACGTTGTTCCTCGGGAACAAGGGGAACCTGCACATTGAGTTGGAGTGTTCGGGAGACCGGTGGGGCAAGGGGCCGGCTGGTGGGCCGGTGCATTCTTCAGCGCAACCGGTGGTGGACCACCCTGTTTGGCGGATGGTGAGGGCGCTGGGGACGATGTTTGACCCGGAGACGAACCGGGTGCTGGTGGACGGGTTCTACGATGACTTGGAGGCGCCAACGGCTGAGGACCTGGAATTGATTGACGGGCTGGCGGCTCGCTACAAGGGGCAAGAGAGGAGTGCGATTCCGAGCCTCTCCCCGGGGAAGGTGGAGCGTTTTGTGAATGACGTTTCGGGTAGAGACGCGTTCCTTCGGTATTGCTTCGAGCCGACGATGAACATCAACGGGTTGAGGGCGGGTTACACGGGGCCCGGGACGCTGCTGTGGACGCTGCCAAACGCGGCGTACTGCACGATTGACCACCGGCTGCCGCCGGACATGGACCCGCACGACATTCGGGACAAAATTCGCGCGCACCTGGACAGAAACGGGTTTGAGGACGTGGGAATCAAGGTCCTGATGGCGGTGCCGGCGCAGAAGTTGAGTGTGACGGACGACGTCGCGAAGGCGGGGCTGCGGGTGTTCGACGGATGGGGGATTGAGCCGACGGTGTGGCCGAGACGGGGAGCGAGCGGGCCGATGGGTTTTTTCAGCAAGATGTTGGGGTTGAAGCTGTTGGGGTCGACGGGGATAGGGTACGCGAGCGGGCATTCGGCGCCTAACGAGTTTCTGGTGATTGAGGGGGACGGGAAGGTCGGGGGGCTTTCGGAATTGGAGAGGTCGTTTGTGGACCTGCTTTACAGCTATGCGGCTTATCCGGGGGAGTTTTAGGGAGACTGGGCAAAGCTGAGGCACCTGTGTTGTACGGGCGTTCTTTGACGTGGTAAAATTCGGGTAGGGTCAACGAAGGCTAGACGAAAAGGAGGGGTGGATGAGAGAAGTTGAAATGGATATGGCGGGGAAACATGTTCCGAGGAAACCCACTCGAGAAGCCGGGGTGACGGGACGATTGGGCAGAGAGATTTATGAGCGGGACATTCGGCACAAGGTTGAGCCTTTGCACATTGGGGAGTTTGTGGCGATCGACGTGGACAGCGGGTGTTGGGCATTGGGAGATAGCATTGGTATGGCGCGGGACCGTTTGGATATGGTGCGGCCCGAGGCAGTTGACGTGCTTTTGGAGAAGATAGGGTATAACGCTACAGGCAGCATTGGCGGCGGCGCGCCCCGGAGAACCAATTGGTCGAGGGAGTAGTCAACTCCAGATTAGAAGCCGTTATTTCGCTTTCATTGAGCGGTCCGTTAGGGAGCAGTCGGGATGTTGAAGCGGTAGTTGACACCGGCTTCAGCGAGTTCCTTATCGTGCCACCTGAATTGGCAATGGAGTTGGGTCTTGCATTTGGCGGGGTCACCTCGATGATTTTGGCGGACGGCGAGAAACAGTTTTTTGAATACTATAAGGTCTCGGTTGTGTGGGACGGTGGCTCCAAACCCGTTCGCGCACATGTTGCCGACGGAACGCCGCTGATAGGTATGTCTCTTCTCCATTGTCACAGGTTGGATGTGGAGGTGGTGGAGGGGGGACGGGTGCTTGTGGAAGGCTTGAATAGGGACTAGCGTTCGGTGATGTGGAGGGCGTGGTCGAGGGTGGGGTTGCTGGGTTGGGATGAGGTGATGAAAAACTGGTAGCCCTGCTCCATTTGGCGTTCGAGCTCTTCGGGAGTTGAGGCGACGGCTCCGCAGGGGACGCCGTATTGCTTGCAGGTGTTGAGGGTGGAGAGGAGGGCTTCCTGTACTTCGGGGTGATTTGGGTTGCCGGCGGCGCCCATTGTGACGGAGAGGTCGCCGGGGCCAGCGAGGACGCCTGCGATACCTTTGACTTCGCGCAGAATGTCCGGGAGGTTCTTGACGCCCTGGGCGGACTCGCAGATAGCGATGAGGGAGATTTCGCCTTCGGGGTCGAGGGGCCAGAGGCCGGCGGAGTCGTAGTATTCAGGAACAGAGAGGCCCCAGTAGCGGGAGGCGACTCCGGGGCTCCAGCCGCGTTCGCCCCAGGGGTGTTGGGCGCCATTCTTCTGGGGGTAGCGGCAGGCGAGGACGGCGGCGCGGGCGGCTTCGACGGATTCCACCTTGGGGAGGAGGACGCCGTAGACGCCGTGGTCGAGGGTCTGTTTGAGGACCCACTGGTTCATTTCGCCGGTGTTAGGTGCGACGCGGACCAGGGGTGTGGGGTTGGCCTGGAGCGTGCCCTGGTCGACGATGGACTTGCGGTTGAGGAAGAATTGGAGGGAGACTTTGAGCTGAGTGAAGTCCATGCCCACGTGCTCGTTTTCGATAAAGACGAAGTCGTAGCCGGCGGTAGTGGCCTGGGCGATTTGGTCGAGGTTGCCGTTGTAGACGTGGGTGCCGAAGGCGGGTTTGCCCTCTTCTAGGAGTTGGATGAGTCGGTTTAGTCTGG
The DNA here is from genome assembly GCA_964418665.1 of uncultured Dehalococcoidia bacterium. Taxonomy (GTDB): domain Bacteria; phylum Chloroflexota; class Dehalococcoidia; order Lucifugimonadales; genus JAPULR01. The sequence goes on from CAYQLZ010000045.1 coordinate 8,654, forward strand.
GTTTGTGGGGCATGATGGGCGACCTTCTCTTCTGGATTGGGGTGTAGTCATCATACGAGATACGGAATTTCTCGCCAAGGGTGGATTTGGTGGGTTAGAGAGGTGTGATAGGATAGGCAGGGTGGTGAAACAGGGAATTCGGCGTCAAAAGGAGAAGTTTATGAGCATGCCAAAAGGGGCTTTGGACGGGATTCGAGTACTGGATTTGGGTCGATATCAGGCGGGGCCGCGAGCCAGCCTAGTGATGGCGCGATTGGGAGCGGAGGTAATCAAGGTGGAGGGGCCTGGAGGGGACGAGAGCCGGGACCATGGGCCTTTCGTGAGGGGTCAGAGCGCTTACTGGGTGCAGTATAACAGCGGGAAGAAGAGCCTGGGTCTGAATCTTCGTACAGAGGAGGGGAAGGAGGCGCTGCGGGGATTGGTGAAGGTGTCGGACATTCTGGTGCAGAATTTCAGGCCGGGGACCATCGCCAAGATGGGCTTTTCCTATGAAGAGCTTCGGAAGCTGAACAAGGGCATCATCATGGTGAACGTTTCGGCCTACGGGCAGTACGGGCCGTACAGCAGCCGGATTGGTTTTGATCCTATTGGGCAGGCGATAAGCGGGATGATGATGTTGACAGGGTTTGACGGGATGCCGCCGATAACGACGGCGAATCCTATAATTGACCGAATAACGTCGCTGCACGCGTGCATCGGGGCGCTGGCGGCGCTGCATGAGCGGGAGACTTCGGGCGAGGGGCAGTGTGTGGACGTGTGCCTGGCGGATACGGGATACACGATGACGGAGATCCAGTGCAGCGCGTTTCTGGGGTCCGGGGAGGATACGCCGAGGAAGGGTAACGGGAAGGGGACGAGCAACGTTTACCAGGCGTCCGACGGATGGGTCTTGTTGTCTGCGCAGAGCAACAACATCTGGCCGCGGTTTTGCGGGGTTATCGGGAAGCCGGAGTGGGCTGAGGACCCGAGGTTTGCGACGCGGTCGGCGCGGGATGCGAATTCGGATGCCATTACTGAGGTGTTGGAGGAGTGGTTCCGGGCCCGGACGGTGGCGGAGTCGGTGGGGCTGATTGCGGATGAAGGGATTCCGTGCCAGGCGGTGAATCGGATACCTGAGGCGGCGACGGACCCGCATTTGCACGATCGGGAGATTTTGAAGGAGGTGCCGGACCCGGTGGCGGGGTCGATTCACGTTTCGGGGAAGAATATCAAGCTGAGCCGGAGCGGGGCGGTTGTGGGGTCGGCGCCGACGGCGGGGCAGCATACGCGGGAGATTCTGACGTCGCTTCTGGGGTATTCGGACGAGAAGATTGACGGGTTGGAGTCGACGGGGGCGTTGTACACGGGATTGGGGAAGCGGGAGGCGGTGGCGCCGCAGGACGAATAGGGGGCCTGCGGTGTGACGGGTCATTGAGTGGCGGCTGGCTCTGGCAAGTGGGATGGGGTTGCCATGTGGGAGGGATCACCCCCATCCAAACCTTCCCCCGTCAAGGGGGAAGGGTGAAGATAGGTCCTGGCTTCCGCCGTAATGACGGTTATGCAAAGGTGTCCGTCAAGGGGGAAGAGGATACCCTCACCCAACCCTCTCCCAGGACGGGAGAG
>CAYQLZ010000046.1:0-10008 GCA_964418665.1 uncultured Dehalococcoidia bacterium
AAACCTTCGCAAACGGACTCCGGCACCCAATTGCGTGACTGACTTTGTTTCCGTAAGTTCCAACTTGGCAGCCAATGCTTTGACGGCCTCGCCAATGACGAAGGATTCGTACAGTAGTCAAGACAGATGCCTTTCCAGGCATCCTGCAACTATGGTTGATATGATCTTTATGGTGACGATCTTTGAAAATTCCGGGAGGCCTGCACCAGATAGTCATACGTATTTGTTGGAGAAGTACTCTCTGTGTTACAACTATCAGGAGCAGTTCAAGGGGAGTCGTTTCGGGCCGGATTCAGGGCGCAATAACTTCAGCTTCCGACCTGCAACCAGACTGGCAGTGTATTTTCGTTAGAAGTAAGATTGCGATTAACCGATTACAGGAGGGCCTAGACTAATTATGTCGACTCTTTCGGGATTTCGCCAAATCAATGCCCTAGTGGAAAAAGAGGCGCGTTTCGTTCACACGCTGGAAGCGGAGATGCGGAAGGCCATAGTAGGTCAGGACAGGCTGGTAGAGCGGGCCCTGGTAGCCTTGCTGGCCAATGGGCACATACTGCTGGAGGGGGTGCCCGGGCTGGCCAAGACATTGCTGGTGAAGACGATGGGCCAGGTGATCCAGTCGGGTTTTTCGCGCATCCAGTTTACTCCGGACCTGCTGCCGTCGGACCTGATAGGTACACGGATTTACAATCCACGCACGGGTGAATTCAGTGTTCAGAAGGGGCCTATATTCTCCAACCTAATCCTGGCGGATGAAGTGAACCGGGCACCCGCGAAAGTGCAGAGCGCGCTTCTTGAGGCGATGCAGGAGGAGCAGGTGACCATCGGGGACGAGACCTTCCCGATAGACGCTCCCTTTCTGGTGCTGGCGACGCAGAATCCCATCGAGCTGGAGGGCACGTATCCGCTGCCGGAGGCCCAGGTGGACCGCTTCATGTTGAAGGTAATTGTGGACTATCCGGACCGTGACGAAGAGAGGGAAATAATCGACCGGATGACGTCGGGAGCGCCACTGGGAGTGGAGCCTGTGGTTGACGCCGAGTTCATCCTGAACGCCCGGGAAATCGTCCGCCAGGTATACGTGGACAAGAAGATAACGGAATACGTGCTGGATCTGGTGATTGCGACCCGGGACCCGGGGGCGGTGGGGCTTGATGACCATAAGAATTTGATCTCCTTCGGGGCGTCTCCTCGGGCGGGCATCAATCTTATCTCCGCGACGAGGGCGTTTGCTTTCCTGAAGGGTCGGGGATACGTGGTGCCCGACGACGTGAAGCAGCTGGCGCCGGACATTTTGAGACATCGGATTATCACAACCTTCGAAGCTGAAGCGCAGGACGTGACATCGGACCAGATCGTTCAGAGCATATTGGACAGCGTGGAAGTGCCCTAGATGCTTACCGAGGACCTGATCGCGAGGATCAGGCGAATCGAGATAACAACCCGGAAATTGGTCAAAGACGGTTTTGCCGGGGAGTACCAGTCGGTGTTCAAGGGGCGGGGGATGGAGTTCGACGAGGTGCGTCCGTACCATCCGGGGGATGACGTGCGGTCCATCGACTGGAACGTTACGGCGCGAACGGGGGACCCATACGTCAAGAGTTACATCGAAGAGCGGGAACTGACGGTCATGCTGGCGGTGGACGTGAGCGGCTCCGGGGATTTTGGCACCCGGAACCGGTCCAAACGGGACCTGTCCGTCGAACTGGCAGCGGTAATGTCGTTCGCCGCCACTTCCAACAACGACAAGGTGGGGCTGCTCCTCTTCAGCGACAGGGTTGAATTGCTGGTCCCGCCGCGCAAGGGGCGGAGTCACGTACTGAGGATGCTGCGGGACCTGCTGGTGTTCGAGCCGACGGGAACGGGCACCGACATACGGCTGGCCCTGGACACGGTCCACCGGATGCTGAAGCGTCGCAGCATCGTTTTCCTGATATCGGACTTTCTTGCCGATGCACAATCGTACCGACAGGCGATGCAGGTCATCAACCGGCGCCATGACGTTGTCGCCTTCGACTTGAGCGACCCATTGGAGCATGAGATTGTGGACGTGGGCATACTTGGGTTGGAAGACGCCGAAAGCGGGGAGCTGCGGTGGGTGGATACGGGGAATACCCGGTGGCGCAGGGAGTTTTTCGAAAATGCAGCCCGCATGGAGGCGGAGAAGGGGGAGGTATTCTCGGCTTCGGGGGTGGACAGGGTGCGTGCAACCACAGAAAGGGACTACGTGGCGGAGGTTGGAGCGTTTTTCAAAGATAGGCTGCGACGGTTGAGGCGGTGAGAGGGCGTTCATGGGCAAAATGGCCGGCCAGACCGGATCTTGCCGGGCATGGCCTTTTGGGGATGAAGGTGTGGCTTTCGGCGCTCCTCATAGGGGTGATGTCGATTCTGGTTGTGGAGTCGGTTGCAGGACAAGAGGTTACCCCCTCCGGCGTCCGCGCATCCCTAACCGCCGAGAGATCTGAGTTGACGGTGGGGGACGTGGTCATTCTCAGCTTGGTGATCACGCATCCGACGGACATGGTGGTGGTCGTGCCGCGGCTGGAGCGCGAGTGGGGGGCTTTCGAGGTGCAGGAGCAGACGTCGGTGCAGACGATTTCGGTGGAAAGAGGGGTGAGGACGATTGCAAAGCAATTCCGGGTGACGTTGTTCGAGACGGGGGATTTCGAGACGCCTGTACTGTCCATAAGCGTGCGCGGCCCGGACGGGAGCGTGGAACGGATTGAGCCTGCGCCTGTGAGGTTGAGGGTGAATTCGGTTTTATCGGGAACTGACGAGGAGCTAAAGGATATTCGCCCCCCGGCGGACTTTGTTGATTCGTTCCGGGACCGGTATGGGGTTCTCGTACTTGTCGGCGCGATCCTCCTGGGAGTGTCTGGGGCATCGGGCTACTATCTGCTCAGACGCTGGCGCAGACAGGAGGTCGGCACGACAACTCCTGATACGAGAAGTCCGTGGGAGATTGCGGAGCAGGAATTTGATCGGATTGAGGGACTTGATCTGCCTGGAAAGGGAGATTTGAAGGCCCATTACACGCTGGTGGCCGACATCCTGCGGGCCTGGTTGGGGGCTACTATACTGGGTGAGGCTGAACCGGCGGACATCACCGAAATGTCAACGGTGGAGATAGGAACGGCTCTCCAGCAGTCTGGCTTGGGGGCGTCCAAAGTCCGGGCTGTCATCGGGTTGTTTGAAGAAGCGGACCTGGTGAAGTTCGCGAACTACTCGCCCGCTGCGTCCCGCGCATACGAGTTCACGGGGCAGGCGCGGGCTTTGGTGGAGTCTTTGCAGCTTGAGCTTGGGAGACACACGGATGTTGACGCTTCCGAGAGGGGAGCCGGGACGCCGTGAGCGGATTCAGCTTCGCTTCGCCGTGGCTGCTCTTGCTGCTGGCGGTGGTGCCACTGTTGGCGACGCTGCCCTACCTGTGGAGAAGTCGGATGGGCCCCGGCGCGATGAGATACGGGGACAACCGGCTGATTTCGGGAAGCGCACGTTCCCTACGATTGCGTTTGCTGGGCTTCATTTGGGCACTGCGGTTCGTGGCGCTGGCGCTGGTGGTTGTCGCCGCCGCCAGGCCGCAGATCAGCGATGCGAGGGAAGTCGTTCGGGGTGAAGGGGTGGACATAGCCGTGGCCGTGGACATTTCGGGCAGCATGGGGCAGACGGACTTCGCGCCCAACAGGTTGGAAGCGGCAAAGCAAATTGTCGCGGAGTTCATAGAGGAGCGAAAGTACGACCGCATCGGGCTGGTGGTCTTCTCCCAGGAAGCCTTTGTTCAGAGTCCGCCCACACTGGACCATGAGGTGCTTTTGCAACTGCTGAACGACGTGCACCTGGCGGACCAGCTGGGGATTGAAGACGGAACGGCGATGGGGAGCGGAATGGCGACGGCTGCGAATATGTTGAAGGACTCGGACGCCGAGAGCAAGCTGGTGACTCTGATCACGGACGGCGTAAACAATGCGGGAGAGATTGATCCTATCACGGTGGCGACGGCGGCGGAGAGGCTGGGGATAAAGCTGTACGCCGTGGGCGTGGGCACCGCAGACCCGGGAGGTCAGCCGGGGATAGTGGAGGAAGGGGCGCTGGACGAAGAAGCGCTCCAGGAGATTGCGGACATTACCAACGCCAAGTTCTACAAGGCCACGGACACGGAGGGGCTGAGGAACATCTACGCAGAGATCGACGCGCTGGAAAAGTCCGAGGTGGAGATCCTTGTCTTTACGCGCTATGAAGAGGCGCTGGCCTGGTTCCTGGTTCCGGCGCTGGCGTTGTTGTTGATTGAGTTCGTGCTTTCGCGGACCGTGTTCAGGAGGCTGCCGTAAGGTCATGACTTTCGGCTCTCCCCAATTTCTGTACCTACTGGCTGCGCTTCCCGCACTTGGGGCATTTGTGTGGTGGGCGTTGGTGCGGCGCAGAGAGGCGTTACGTCGCATCGGCGACCCGTCGCTGGTGCGGCGACTGAGCCTGTCGGCCGGAGGAAGGGCGCGCAGCGTCCGGGTGGTCCTGTGGTTTCTGGGAGCGTTGCTGCTCATCGTGGCGCTTGCCCGACCCCAGTGGGGCAGCGACATTCAGATTGTGGAACAGACGGGGGTGCAGGTAATGGTAGCCCTGGACGTATCCCGGAGCATGCTGGCGGAAGACGTTAAACCCAGCAGGCTCGACCGGGCCAAGCTGGAGATTTCCGACCTGATATCCAGGCTTGAGGGCGACGAGGTGGGGATTGTGCTCTTCTCCGGCGCCAGCTTCATCCAGTTCCCGCTGACTTCGGACCACTCAACAGCGAGGGCGTATCTCAACAATGCCAGTCCCAGGGCCATCAGCAGGCAGGGGACTGCTATCGCGGAAGCTATCGAAGTCGCCATGAGGGGATTCAGCACGGAGAGGGAGAACCAGAACATCATAATAGTAATGACGGACGGGGAGAACCACGAAGGCGATCCCGTCGAGGCGGCGAGGGAAGCCGCCGCGGAGGGAGCGGTTATCTTCACCGTGGGGATGGGTTCTGCGGAGGGCAGTCCCGTCATGGGTTATGACGAAAGTGGCAATGCCACCGGCGAACTCCGCGACGCCGAGGGGGAGCCAATCGTTTCCAGAATGGACGAAGTTGGGCTGCAACGGATTGCGGAGAGCGGCGGGGGACGCTATTTCCGAGCTTCCGACCCGGGCGCGATGGCGGGACTGGCCGATGAGATTCAGGCGTTTCAGGACAGCAGCCTGCAGAGTGAGTTCAGTCAACGCAAGGTTGAGCGGTTCCAGCTATTCCTTCTGGCGGGGGTGCTGTGCCTGGTATTTGCGGGCCTGCTGGCCGATCGTCTTTTTTATCGACAGGGAGTAAGGCGTGGGGCAGCATTGGAGAATAGGGTCGATGGGTAGCCGCACACTGCTGTTTGCAGCGATTGTACTGGCGGCCTGGCTGATGGCCTGCGGCCCGAGTTCGGCGGAGGTGAACAGGTTCGGCCATGAATCGTACATGGCGGGAGATTATACGGCTGCCCTGGACGCATACCAGTCTGTCCAGGAGGGGTCTCCCGATTCCGCCGAACCTCACTATAACCTGGGCAACGTTTTGTACCGGATGGGGGAGTTTGAGAATGCGCGCGGAGTCTACGACGAGTCGCTAAGATTCGCCAAACTGGAGGTACGGGCCAGCGGGTTCTTCAACCGGGGGAACGCTTCATTTCAGACAGAGCAATACGCCGATGCCGTAGAGGCGTACAAGGAAGCGCTTCGAATGGACCCCGACGACCGGGACGCCAAGCACAACCTGGAACTGGCGCTGAAGCGTTTCTCACAGCAGGGGGAGGATGAAAAAGAGGAGGAAGAACAGCGGCAAGAGGATGTGCAGGAGGAGGAGCGGGAGGAAGAGCAAGAAGACCAGGAGCAGGATGAGCCGTTGACGCAGGAACAGGCGCGACGGATTCTCCAGTCGGTCGGGGAGGGCGCCCAGACCCTCCAGGAGAGACGGGGGCAGGTGCTGGTGTCCCCCAAGCCTCCAAGCGAGTTCGACTGGTAGGGCAACGGAGTGGAGAGACTGAGAAGCATTCCGCGTCTATTGGGAGTCTTGGCCATCGTCTGGGCGGCGGCGGTGACGGCATTGGTCGCTCCCGTGAGTGCCCAAGCCCCGCCTGAGGAGCCGCTCTTTGTCACGGCAGCGGTGGACAATGAACGTCCTTACCTGGGCGAGCAGATCACGTACGTGTTTTCCATATTTCAGGGCGCGGGACTGGATACGGGTCCAAGAGAGGTGCGGTATGAGTCTCCCACCTTCGCCGGATTCTGGAACAGCCAGGAAGTAGAGCAGAAAGAATACACGGCGACGGTGGATTCCAGGGAATACCAGGTGATTGAGCTGCGAACGCTGTTGTTTCCGACTGTCATAGGGACGGCAGTTATTGAGTCGGGGGTTTTGACCGTGTCCGCTGGGGATGGCGGAGAGGGGGAGTCCTTTATGAGCGACAGGGTGCCGGTGGAGGTGCGTCCTCTGCCTGCGGGGGCGGTTTCGGGATTCACGGGTGCAGTGGGCAGGTTCGACGTTTCCGCGCAAGCGGACACCACTTCGACCAGAACGGGGGAGCCTGTACAGCTTCAGGTGGTCGTTTCGGGGGAGGGCAATATCGAGGCACTGCCGGAACCCGACTGGCCCGATTTCGACGGATGGCGGGTTGTACGGTTACCCGTTGTCACTGAGACGGAGGTCATGGTCGGACGGGTGGTTGGGAGCCGCACATACGGAATGAGTTTGATCCCGGAGAAGGCGGGGGATTTGTCCATACCGGAAATCGGCTATCACCACTTCGCCCCGGAGGCGGGAGAATATGTGGAGGCGGCTACGACCTCGATGACGGTCTCGGTGGCCGGGATCGACGGGATGGCGGGAGCGCCCTCCGCTGCCGACGCGGACCTGGGGTTGTCAGGAGAGGAAAGGGTGATGAGACCGATAAAGCCGGTCCCTTCTTCGCTGCGGCAGAGGGAAGGGGAACTGACGGCAAGCCCTGCGTACTGGATGGCCTGGGTTGTTCCACCGCTGTTGGTGGCGGGGGCGTTGCTGTGGCGACGGCGCCGGGCGTCCCTGGAGGCAGCCCGCGCGGAACTGCTCCGGCGAAGAGCGCTGCCGGACGCGCAAGCAGCTTTGGCGAGGGCGGCGGATTCCGGGATTGACCCCAAGGCCGCCTCGGCCGACGCCCTGCTGTCGTACCTGTCCGCACGGCTGGAACTGAGGACGGGCGCGATGACTCGCGGGGACATGCTCCGGCATCTGAGCAAAGCCGGTGTGGAGGCCGACCTGGCGGAACGGGTGGAAGATATCCTGTCTGCGGGAGAAGCCTCTAGGTACACCCCATCCCCGGTGGCGTCCGGTGGGGCGGGGGACGTGATGGAGCGGACGGCGCAGCTTCTGGACGAGTTGGAGGAGGCCATCGGGTCATGAGCAGGTGGTGGAGATCTGTTATCGGTACGCTGGCGGCGATGGCGATATTCGTGGCTACGGTGGGCAGCGTACACGGGCAGGAGCCTTCTCCGAGGGAGGTTATGGCTGAGGCGAATGCCCAATACGAGCGGGGCGAATATGCGGAGGCCGCCCAGCAGTACGAGGCGCTGGCAAGGCGGGGATACCGGGAACCGGCAATATCCTTTAACCTGGGCAACGCGTATATGCAGGACGGCGACCTGGGGAGGGCGGTACTGAATTATCTGCGGGCTGAAGAGTTGTCGCCGCGAGACGAGGACATCGCGTTCAACCTGGCGCTTGTCCGAAGCAGGACGGTGGATCGGGTTCAGGCGGAGGGGAACTCGCTGGCGGCCAGCGTATCGGACTTCGGGCGACGCTGGGCCACGACGGGAGAGTTTGGACTGGCGGCACTCGTTCTCTGGGCGGTCGTCGGCGTTGCAACTTGCGTTGTGATTCTGGCGCCGGCAGTGCGACTGAGGGCGCTGCTGAGAGGAGGGGCTGCGGCGGCCTTCGTCCTGATGGTGGCGGCCTTGACGCTGACGCTGACTATGCTCTATTCGAATACCTACGAGAATTCGGGCGTGGTTACGGTGCGCACGGTTGAAGTGCTGGACGGCCCTGGCGAGCAGTTCAGAGAGGTCTTTGCGCTGCACAGCGGCGCACAGGTGCGGATAGTTGATTCACGGCATGGGTGGGTGGGCATTGCGCTGCCGGGAGGCGAGTTGCGAGGCTGGGCGCCTGACTACGCGATTGAGGCGGTTGCGGATGATGGAGGGTAGCTCTTCTATGACATAAGGAGAATGTGCCGTAGTGTCGATGCAAAGTCATTTCGGCCTGCGCCGAATATCCTAATTCGGAGGTGCAAGCCCTAGTTGCCCGCAACTTCAGGAAGCGTTACTCACAGTCGGGCAGGTCAGACGGGATTTCGTTTTCCGGTACGTCTCGCAGTCCTGTTGGCACACAGTCACTGAAGCTGTTGCCTGTGAGGTAGAGTTGTTCCAGGTTGGAAAGCCCCACTAATTCTGCCGGGATGGCCCCGCTCAGATTATTGTCTTCGATGTCAAGAATTTCCAGGTCGGAAAGCAGTCCCAATTCGGGCGGGATGGAACCGCTCAATCGGTTGTCGTATAGGGCAAGATACCGCAGGTCAGAAAGCAGTCCCAATTCGGGCGGGATGGCGCCGTTCAGGTTGTTTCTGTGGAGTTCAAGTCTAATGACACTTCCGTTGATGTCGGTGGTCACGCCATACCATAGCTCAGGCGCCGCATCACTCAACCAGAGTCTATTTCTCTTCCAGTCCGCTCCTCCGGTCGCATTAAAGAAAGCTTCCAGGATTTTCCTGTCATAGGCGGCTACCTGCGATGGTGTGTATTCAGGGTAGGTTGGGTTGGTGGCCGCTTCGGTGAGTATCCGTACCATCTCCGCATTGCCGGCCCGAATCGCCAATTCGAGTGGCGTGTCTCCGTCGCCCCAAAATGGGTGTTTCTCCTGGTTGGGATCTGCTCCTGCGTTGACGAGTAACTGCACAAGCTCTACATGTCCCCTTTCGACCGCCAAGTGCAGTGGCGCTTCTCCGTTGTCCGAAAAACCGGATCTCTTGTGGTCAGGATCCGCGCCGGCACCCACGAGTTTCTCCACAACTGCTGCTTCGCAGTTAATGACCGCTTTGTGGAGTGGGGTAGTTCTGCCATAGTCAATTCCCAGATCGGGATCCACGCGGGTGTCCACGTCTAAGAGAATTCCGAGGATATTAGCATCGCATTGCTCTACCGCTTCCCATATCCCTGATACAAATGCCTGGGTAGAAGTGGGTTGTGGCCTGTATGACGGTCGTGGCCCTGGGCCGGGTGTTGGTTCGGGGGTGGGTTCGGGGGTCGGCTCCGGTGTAGGGTCTGGAGTCGGCTCGGGTGTGGGTTCGGGCGTAGGTTCCGGTGTCGGCTCGGGTGTGGGTTCGGGCGTAGGTTCCGGTGTCGGCTCGGGTGTGGGTTCTGGAGTTGGATCGGGCGTAGGTTCCGGAGTCGGCTCAGGGGTGGGTTCGGGAGTGGGTTCCGGTGTTTGATCGGGCGTAGGTTCGGGCGTAGGCGTAGGTGGGGGCGTGGGTGTGGCCGTCGGGTCCGGGGTTGGCATTGGGGTAGGCGAGGCCGTTGGCTCGGGGGTCTTCAACTCGATGGTGGGGGGTGCGTCGCCGACGATTGGTGGTTCCGTGGTGGGCAGGGTGGAAAACATGCCCGGTGGAGCCGAGGAAGTGGGCTCGGAGTCATCTGATCCTCCGCAGGCCATTAGCCCGACTAGGAGGAGGGCGACTGCCGCGATTCTAAAAGGAAGGCCGAGCATTCCGTGGATAGTAACAATTTCTGACATGTTTATCACCCACTCCGACAACGGGTCCTGTCGAGGCGCAGGGCTTCTGTGGGCCCAGCAACTATTGCGCGGTACGGAGGATATTCAAAATCTCGGTACGCTCAAGCTCTTCTACCACCTGGACCATGGTACGGCCGTCCCTGGCCCTGGCATTCACGTCGGCTCTGGCGTCTACCATCATCTGCGGGTTTTCA
>CAYQLZ010000047.1:0-4641 GCA_964418665.1 uncultured Dehalococcoidia bacterium
GCCGTGAGGGAGCGGTTGAGGGCCCACGGTATCACCCAGAGTGAGGTGGCCCGGCGGGCCGGCATCAGCCACGCCCACCTCTCCCAGATCATGAACGGCCATGGAATACCCTCCCCGCGGGTGCTGAAGCGGCTGCACGGGGTGCTCTTCCGCAGGGCCTCGCCGGAGCGGGTGGTCCCCACCGAACTCAAGGTGCTGGGCTGGCGCAGGGGGGAGCGTAGTGGCATGGTGATTCGCGGCGCCGGCGGGCCGGGAACCTCTGGCAACAATCCCTCAGAGGGGACCGTGCGCGTGGGCGGCAGGGTGCCCGAAGGCGCCAGGGTGGAGTATGCCTACCGTGCCGGGTACGACGGGCTGGGCCGGGTGTCGGTGACCCACCTGGTCCAGCGGGGCTGCTCCGCCTTGCTGGCCAAGCAGGGGGTCTAGGTCTGAGGCCGAGTACGGTGGCAACGGGGCCGGTGCGTGAGTTTGTCCTTACTTACCGGGCCCGTTGCCAAATTCTACATTATCTTCGGATGCATTCCTTGCGGCTGCGACGCTGCCGGCGGTCGTGGTCAGTCGCAGACGGGTTCGAGACTTCGCCAGGGCCTGCAGGGTGATCACGCCGTAGCGGGCGCCCGTCAGAGCCAGGGCCGCGCGCCGCGCCGCGTTCTCCCGCGCCAGCTCCTCGGATTGCTTCATGCGCCCCTCCTCGGTGCCGTCGAGCAACCCCGGGTCGCATTCATCTTGCCCTATGCTATACGGTAATACAACAGAAAACAAAGGTGAAGTGACATGCTAGCCATGACCATTATACGTTAATGCGTTGTATGATCTGCTCTGAGGCTGTTGCTTAGGGCGTAAACTCGTCGCCTCGTGACCACAGGCGCGGCGCATGCGGGCATATGCTGCGCTTGAGTCGTACCGTGAAGGGAGCTTGGGTAGCGTGTCCTTGAGCAGGCAATCTACCTGTCATTCACGGCTTGGGCCGTTTCATGTAGTCCTCGCCGCCTTGACGGCCCATACGTTCACCCCCCCCCCCCCCCCGATTTTCCCGCCCGCGTAGCACCCACGGCCAGATACGGGGGGCAGACTAAGCATAGGAAAGGTGATGCTGGAGTGACCACGGTCAAAGCGTTGGCTGGAGGCGGCGGAGTGGGCCGCCGCCCCGCTGACATGATGACTACCGGCAGTTTCCTATTGACACGGAACCCCTAGTGGATAGACAGGAACAGCTGATTCTACTCCGCTAGATATGGGTAGGTATATGCTGTGATTCCACAATTGGCACATAAATAGCTCCTCCTCATGAATGGCCTCCTTCTGGCAAGTGTGCTGCTCTTGGGATGGCTCCTCGCGGGCGGCTTCTCCCTCATGACCCACGCCCAGACGGAGGAACAACCCACAGGCAAGCTGGTACTGGTCCCCGACGACCTGTGGGTGGGCGAGACCGCCGAGGCCATCGGCTTCCACCTGGAACTCCCCGACACGGAGGTGACCATCGAGTACAGCGAACACTTCGTGCCGGAAGGCCAGGATTGCGACTCCGCCGCGGCAGGAACCTCCACGCCCGCCCCCTCGCCCGCGCGGGTTATGCTCACCGCCTGCTCCGACGGCGACGCCTATGTCCGGCTGCTGGAGACGAGCACGAACCTCGTCATCGCCGAGGTGCAGACCACCATCGCCCAGCCTGAGGACCCTCCGTCCGATGAGGAGGAAGATACTACGGGCGAGGCCGACCATTGCGAGGAGGCCAACTTCGGCCTTCCCTGTCCTCCAGACCCGCCCACGGGCCTGGGGGCACTGGTCCTGGGACAGAGGGACATTGCCGTTACATGGGACAGGGTGAGTGGTGCTTCGACGTACGAACTGGACGCCGGGACGCTTGATGGCTACTCGGGCAGCCGAAGAGGCAAGTCCTACGCCAGCCTCCCCTGCGGTTCCACCCACAGCTTCAGGGTCAGGGCCTACGGGGACGGGACTGCGTTAGCTGCGGAGTGGGGAGCATGGTCCGGAACGGTTACGGTGACCACGGAGGCCTGCCCAGAGATTACCATCACCGGAGGCAAGTCCCCCATAACGGAGGATGAGTCCGCCACTTTCACCCTGAGCGCCAACTCCCCCTTCTCCTTCAGCAGTCTGACCATAAACGTCAGTGTGAGCCAGCAGGGCGATTTTCTGGCTTCTTTTCCCTCCTCCGTGCATCTGGGAAGGAACAGGAAGAGCGCCAGTCTCAGCCTGCGGATAATCGACGATTCCGTCTGCGAGTCCGATGGCAGCGCAACGGTCTCCATAGGGACTTCTACGGGCTACCAGGGCTACACCATCGGCAGCCCTTCGTCGGCGACGGTGATTATTGAGGATGATGACTGCACCGGCCCGACGCCCACCCCTCCGGGCCGTGTCAGGAATCTCAGCATTAGCGCAGGCGACGGCCAACTCGGGGCGAGTTGGAGCGCGCCCTCCGACAACGGCGGCGCTGCCATCAGTAGATACAACGTGCAGCATAAGCCAGGGACGGCCTCCTGGCCAAGCGGTGTCGGCGCCAACAACGGAACCAGCCTCGCCAGGACCATTGCCGGACTGACCAACGGAATCTCCTACGACGTGCGCGTGCGGGCCTGCAACAGCGCCGGCTGCGGAAACTGGTCCAGCAAATCTGGAACTCCTCAAGGCTCAGCGCCAGTAATAACTGCTCCCGGCAAAATGTCTGCTCCCACCATAACTTCAGGAGATGGAAGTCTTGCAGTGTCCTGGGCTGCACCCTCCACAGGCAGTTCTCCCATCGCCAGGTACAAAGTCCGGTACAAGCTGACGGCGGCATCGTCGTGGACCAACACAAACCCGGTTTCGTCGGGAACCAAGGCTACGATAGGTAGCTTGACCAACGGCAGCGAGTACGAGGTGCAGGTGAGGGCTTGCAGCGGCCCAAGCGGCAACGAGAGGTGCGGTAACTGGTCCAACAGCGCCACGGGAACTCCCAAACCCAAACTCGCAACTCCCACAAACCTGGACGTGGCCCCCATGTCCTTGCGCAGAGCCAAGCTAACGTGGGATAGCGTAACAAACGCTAACGGCTACGTTGTGCGTGTGAAAACCTCAAAACGGCATAGGACAATCAGCACCTCCGAGACCGAATATGTGATTCGTCTTGACAACATCCCGGCTTCAGAGGGTTTGGCTGAACAAGGTTACTTCGAGTTGAAGGTCATGGCCGTAGACTCAACCGACATCTACGAGGACAGCGTGTTCAGCGAAACTCTCACCATTATCGACAGTCCCATCATCAGCATAAACGGCGACAGTAGCCTTCCCGACGGTGTGCATGGGCCACCATTAGCCAAGGCCGAAGTCAAGTGGGATAAACCAACCGGGGCAACTGGCTATACGTTAAAATGGCGGAAGCTTGGAATCGATACAAACGACAATGCCCACACGAACAGCCAATGGAAGTTGGACGACTCATCGTACCCAAATGGATACGCGGCCGAGAAATCCATCAGTAATCCCAACCAGAAATCTTTCACCGTACAGGCTCCAGACCATCCCCTGGACCCTTATGGGGTCTACGCCTTCCAACTCAACTATACAACCACAAATGGCAAGGTATTCTCAGCTCGGGACCGCTTCGTCTGGACCTCAGATAGATCTGCTGGAGGTGGCCAGCGTATCACCACGATTCCACTCATCAAGAATCTTGAAAACAGGAGGTTTTCCTATGTTTTCTGCGACGACACCTTCCCTGAGAGCAATAACCCCACATGGGGAGAATTCACCGAGCATGCCATCAAGCAATGGATGTTCGCCACGGACCACCTGATTACTATTGACCCCATCGAACAAGGAGGATGTGCGGATTATTCTATGTTTATTGACGCCGTAAGACCCGAGGTGCTCGCTTACGTCGCGGAATACCCTGAAGTTGCAGAGATTCCAACATCCGGCCAAATCGAGATATTCGTGGAGAACTTTGCCAAGAGATTGGATGCATCTGGGTACGAATCAACAAGAAATTCTGACAAATTAA
Organism: uncultured Dehalococcoidia bacterium; assembly: GCA_964418665.1. Taxonomy (GTDB): domain Bacteria; phylum Chloroflexota; class Dehalococcoidia; order Lucifugimonadales; genus JAPULR01. The sequence continues at coordinate 4,007 of CAYQLZ010000047.1, forward strand.
AGAGTGAAGTTCTAGCTGTCGATGATGTTGATGAACCATTAATAGCAGTTGGTTTATTCGATGAGGTATCAAGAAAGGTCGGCCACGGAATTTGCCATCCCGATGCTGGTGGATGCGCAATCCCATCAATTCGTAAGACTAGCGAAGGGAATTCCATATTGACGACTGACATCTTGCTATGGCGCAGTACGTTCAAGGACCTCCGTACGGGTCAATACATCAATCCGGAGTTGCCGAAAGGCTATGATGGTCTTCGGCAACAAAGGGACGACGTTATGTTTGAGGCTTGCAGTGGGATAGATGGTGCAGTTCAGAGGCTGGTGTATGGAAGGTTGATACATGAAACGGGACACGCATTGGGAATCGGAGGAGCAATGGATGCCGTGGGACAAGATAATGCTCACCCGCTCATAGTCGACTCATCTATGAGCTATTCGAGAGACATGGATTACGCCTGTGCACCCCAACCCCTGGATATCATGGCTATGTATGCCTTGTATCAAACGGAATGATGAAGAGAGATGAATCGGATTGAAATACACAGTGGCGTCACGCTCAGGATCTTGTTAATGGTTGCCCTGACCGCACTAATGGCAGGGTGCCAGGAAGGGGACACGCCTATCTCTCACGTGAAT
>CAYQLZ010000047.1:4651-9761 GCA_964418665.1 uncultured Dehalococcoidia bacterium
TTGTCGTCACCAATTCCAGAGGACCCTTCTCAAGTTGACAATGCCGTCACAGCCATTCCTAGTCCGACTTCTGTCTCGACCCCGACGGAAACCCAGGTGAACCTACCCCTCACAAGAATGGCTGACTCCCGACCATCTACTCCCACACCAACTGCTATGTCGAGATTCACACCGACCCCCACATTGACTCGAATCCCATACCGTCAACCCACACCTGATCCCACTCAGCCGCCCCCTACTCCACACAGACACAAAAATGATTACAGAAATGTGTGTGGTCCGTCCGAAAGGGGGCCGCGTCCCGGGAAGCAGCTAGACAACTTCCTCCATTGGGCGTCGGACGGCTACTACTTGATTTTTGGCCACGCAGAGAAGATTTGGAGGGTGGGCCTGGAGAGTGGGGAGCTTGTAGAGATAGTGGACGTCAATCCGGTTAAGGAGGGAAATTCCAAGGGTTACGGAATGGCATACGGCTTTTATGCTAGCCTATCTCCCGACGGATCTCAGATCGTCTACTCCACTTGCCAATATAAGGCAGTAGACTTTCCTTCTTATTTTGTAGACTTGGGTGAGAGAACAGACCTCAGATATGAAATTGCGATAATCAATATCGACGGTGGTGAACAACGGCGGTTGACAGAGAATTTTGCATTAGAAAACTACCCGGCGTGGTCACCCGACGGTAAGAAGGTAGCCTATCTTTACTGGGGTCCCGTAGGCCCACTGCATATCTCATATGTAGGCGAGGCGGGAATCCTGGATTTGGGCCATATTGTAATCCCCATCGATATACTCCCATATCCACCCGTGTGGTCACCAGACGGTCAGCGACTAGCCTTCTTATCCTTGCTGGAGAGGGTTAGTTTGGTACACGGGGCCATTCTCCAGACGGTAAAGGCCGACGGATCGGAGATTAAAAGTATAGGAGAGGCCACAACGCTGCCCACTTGGTCCCCTGATAGTACCGAGTTGGCCTTTGCCGGGCCAGCACCTGACGGGAAAGCTCCGGCGATATATGCGGTCAAACCTGACGGCTCAGACCGCCGAATTATCTGGAACGACGAGAATGACGGAGCTTATCATGGCATATACCTTGTTTCATGGTCTCCCTCTGGTTCAGAGCTGTTGTTCCTTTCAGATGATTTGTACACAATCAGCTTGATGGGTAAAGACCTACGACGAGTTTTCCAAGCTAATAATCGTTCTATCTCATCGGAGACTATTGCCGAATGGTCACCAGACGGTTCCAGGATTGCCGTATACCACCCTGACAGGGAACTCACGATCATGGACCGGGATGGAACCCAAGAGAGAACCTTGGTGGTAATAAGCGATGATGGGACAGTCAGTACGCCATGAGAACTCGCGGAATAGGGCTTCTTGGGCTGGTGCTATTGGGAGCGCTTGTCTTGCTAGTAACCATGTTGGGTTGTGGTGACAAGGAAAGCGAATCGCCGGTAGGCGGTATTGAAGATCCCACGAAAAAGCCCTCGCCATCTGCCAGCGCAGACTCTCTGGCTGCAGATCATTCATCAGACATCCCAGGATTAGGGAAGCCTGCCATAAACTGGGAGCAGAAGGATGTGAGCGGCATAGACTTATTCTCAGGTAATTCCGCCGGAAGAGTTGTGTACTCACGGGAAGATACTTCGACTGTAGAGGGGGTGTTGGAGAAGGGTCTCAGGTCTGCCGGAGCGTCGCCGGTGCAACTGGCTGTACGAGGGGCTGCTGAGGGAAGCTCCATCCGCTGCGAATGGCGGGGAATCGCTAGAACTCCTGAACAAAGAGCGAATGCGATCAGATATTGGTTGGGACTGGATGCAGAAGAAGAGATACCGTCGACCACGCTTGTTGAGGCATTGTTCGCCATCACCCTCGATACTATGGTTCCCCAATTCCTTGAAACGGCCAAGTCAAACTTCTTGTCCATTGCAAAGGGGGGCCTCACAACGGAGTACCTGTTTCTGACCTGTTACGCCGACTACACAGTCCAAGAATATCTACTGGGAGCAGGTCCAACCACCCTGAGTGTGGCCTACGACCGGATGGGGGAGGCCCACTCCTATGAGCTGTACCGATTGGAACACGATGCGGGTCAGTTCGGGGACGAGCCGTTGATGGGAAAGGGAGAGTATCAGGCTCAGATGGACGCCTTGGTTCAGCAGGCGGAATCCTCGTTGGCCGGGATGATAAGCAATCGAGAGAGCGTGATCTTTCTGGCGCCTATGGGGGCGCACAACGCCATAGCCGTGGAAGCATGGCAGGCGGTGGAACAGTGGGACCTGCAGAGGGACGACGACGGAGTGGTCCACGCTGTTCGCTATGGCACGTTCGAGGGGGATCCGGAGCACACCCAAACCCTGGCCAACCTGAAGAGCCGCATCACCGCAGCAACCATACCCTCGGATGGGGCCTCCGGCTCCTCCTCCAACCCTCAGCCCACGCGCATCCCCAACGCCTCAGGCCTCACCCAATACTACCGGGACATTGGCGCATACGGGGACATCACCCCGGACGACGGCTCCACGGAGACCTTCACGCCCGCCCAGCCACCACCTGTGTACGCCTGCGCCGGGGGCGCGGCGGTGACGGACGCTGACAGCAACCGGGCCCTGCTCCACGACTGCGAGGCATTGTTGGACAGCAAGGATACGCTGAGGGGCACAGGCAGCCTCAACTGGGCGGCGGCCACTCCCCTATCAACCTGGGACGGAATCGCCACCGCCGACAATCCCAGCCGGGTCACCAGGCTGGAGCTTGCCAACGAGGGGTTGACGGGCAGCATCCCCGCTGGACTGGGCAACCTCTTCCAACTCACCCACCTGAACCTGAGCAACAACTCCCTTGCGGGGGAGATACCCCTCGAACTGGGCTGGCTCTACAACCTGCAGGAGTTGCGTCTCTCCGGCAACAGCCTCACCGGCTGCATCCCCATAGCCCTCAAGGACGTGGCCACCAACGACCTGTCATCGTTGAACCTGCTCTACTGCCAGCCCCCACCTCCGGAGAACCTGAGGGTCGACGCAAGCACGGAGTCCCGCGTCACCCTCATCTGGAACCCCGTATCCGGCGCAAGCAGATACCGGGTGGAACACAGACTCCAGGGAACTGCGGAATGGACCCTCGACGACGATACCCTCACGGGGTCCACCCACTTAGTGGACGGCCTCTACTGCGAGACGGAGTACCGGTTCCGCGTCAGCGCCCACGGCGGCGGCTCCACCTACGCGGCGGCCTGGGGCGACCCGTCAACGCTGACGGCAACCACCGGAACCTGCCCTCCCCCGGTCTTCAGCGCCTCATCCTACGAGTTCAGCGTCCCCAGGGACGCAGATGCGGGAACGCCAGTGGGAACCGTGATCGCAACTCACTCCGGCAGGGACGCCGTCGTGTCCTACGCCATCACCGGGGGCAACGAGGACGGGAAGTTCGCCATTGACAACAGCACGGGAGAGGTGACCTTGGCGGCAGTATTGGGTTCCGCCAGCCCCCTCTTCCACACTCTCACCGTGGAGGCCAGGGCAGGCACGGGAAGCCCGTCAACGACGACGGTTCACGTCGCCTCTCCCTACGGCCCCTCAGACAGGCCCCAGCCGCCTACCATCCTCTCCGCACAACCCGTGGCCGACTCTCTCACCAGCCTCACCTTGACCTGGCAGGCCGCGGCCCTGGAGGGGCGTCCTCCCGTCACCGGCCACCATCTGAGCTACAGGGAGACCGGAGCGTCCAACTGGATCAGCATCGTCACAGGCGTGGACGGCAACGCCGCCCAGGCGGTCATCGTCTCCTTGCTGCCCGACACCGCCTACCAGTTGCGGGTGCGGGCCATAAACGCGGCGGGCCAGGGCCCCTGGTCCTCACCCTTCACAGGCAGCACCGCCACCCCATCGGCAGAACCTCGCATAAGCATCGAACCCTGGTGGGGACTCGCCACCGCGGGCGGGGAAGCCAAGTTCACCGTCACCGCCAGCTATATCCAGAAGGAAGCCCTGTCGGTGACTCTGCACGTGTCCGTGGACGGCGACTTCGGCGTCACCCCGGGCCGCCGGACCATAACCATCGACAGGGCCCAGTTCGACGTGGACGTGGCTTTCCCCATCGCTGACCACGTCGGCAAGGCCAACGGGTCCGTGACGGTAAGGGTGGTCAACCGACCAGGCTACAGCGTCGGCAGCCCCTCCTCCGCCACCATCTACCTCGCCGACAACAACTAACAACTGGACAATTCGTGCTCCGTGGCTCAGGATCAGCCAAAGCTACAGTTTTGGAGTCTATTGCTTACCATCTTGTCCACCGTTCTCGTCGGGTTTCTCCAGTATCAAATTGTCAACTTGCGCCAGGAATACTCCTGATTTACTGGTATACGCTACATCTATTCCTCCAAATGAACGGAACGCTCATAAATCACAGCGAAACCTCTAAACGGAAGGCTCGCAATTCGGCACACTCAGGCCCACCTACTTCTTCGGTGGATTGGGGCTAAAAGATAACATAGACTCTGCCACGGGCAAGAAGGAAGAGGGTTTTGCTTGTATAGGTTCAGTGGGATATCCCGACCTCGACAAAGGGCGGATGACTATGAAGACTTTGATGGAGATAAAGAGGGCTTCGAATATCTGCAAGATATTATCGTGCATGAATTCGGTCACGCCTTGGGTTTGGGACACAGCGACACTCCGGGTAATGTTATGAGCGAAGTTGGGGCATTGGAGGCCAGAGCGCATCCCTGCCCCTCTCCGGTAGCTGGTACAGATTGCGGCTTGGCAGTCGAAGACGTTAAAGGTGCCCAGGCAATCTACGGGGCGAAATAGAGAGGTAAAGACATGAAAATGATCCTGATACTCACGGTTCTGCTATCGGCAATCCTCGTTGCCTGTAGCACCCCCTCAGAGACTCCGCAAGAAACCCAGGAGGTCCGTGTCGGGACTCAAAGCCCGGGCTTGACACCTACCGTGGCTCCAACTCCAGAAACGACGGCAACGCCGGTTTCAACTCCCCTGCCTTCATTCGTTGGCATTCCAGCACCGTCAACGCCTTCGCCAAATCAGGGTGTGACTTAGAGCCTATCCTAATAACTCAGCTGCCCTGAGGGTAATTAGGGCACAGGCGA
>CAYQLZ010000048.1:0-7239 GCA_964418665.1 uncultured Dehalococcoidia bacterium
CTCCGTCCCTATCCCGTCCACGTCCCCGAACTCAAACAACCCCCGTCCCACAATCGTCGTCACCCGCCCGCTCAGGGAAAGGTCCGCCATCCGCACGGAACTCGTCTCGCTGTCAACGAAATACAGGTTATCCCTGTCGTTGGTGATGCCGCTGGGCTGGGCCAGCGCCGCCGACTTCATCGGTCCGTCGTGGATATCCTCCCGTCCGCTTCCCGCGTGCGGGGTGGCTCGAAGCGTCAACTCGTCAAGCGCCCACAGCTGATGGTATCCCGCCATCGCCGCATACACGGTCCCCCGGTACACCGTCAGGTCCCACGGCGAATTCAGCCCCACCTCTCCCATCGACCCTCCCCGGTTCCCGAACGGTCCCTGGTTCCCGTCCCCCGCCATCGTGTCAACGTAACTGTCCTTCAGGTAAACCCGCCGAATGGCGTGATTCTCCGTGTCCGCCACGTACAGAATGTTGTTCCTCAGCGCCATCCCCTGCGGATGGTCGAATGCTGCAACGACGAAGTCCCCGTCCTCGAATCCCGGCGTGACTCCCCCGATGACCTGCGTCACCTCCCCCTCAAGCGTCGTCTGCAGAATCCGGTTGTGGTTGGAATCGGCAATGAACAGCCGCTCCCTCAACTCGTCCGCCAGCACCTTGCCTGGGAAGGAAAGCGCCCCCTCCGGCGGCTGCTCCAGCCGGTAGTCCAGCGGCGTCCGGTCCAGCACGTCCGCCGCCTCGTAATTCAACACCATCGACTTCAAAAGATTATCGAAGGCCTCGTACGGTATCTCCCCCTCGTGCTTGCCGACTATATTCCCCTCCGGGTCGACGAAAACCAGCGTCGGCCACGCCCGGCACCCGTAGGACTGCCACACCTGGAACTCGCTGTCGTTGATTACCGGGTGTCCTATCTCGTACCGGAGAATTGCCATCCGCACGTTCTCCGTCTCCTTCTCCGCGGGGAACTTGGCCGAATGCACCCCCACCACCGCCAGCTCGTTCTCGTACTTCTTCTCCAGTTTCCGCAACTGCGGAAAAACGTGCATGCAGTTAATTCAACAGTAGGTCCAGAAGTCCAGAATCACTATCTTCCCCTTCAGGTCCTCCATGCTGATGGCGCGCTGCGTGTTCAGCCATGCAAGCCCCCCGGGAAATTCCGGCGCCGGTGTGGTTCCGAAGTATGACGATTGGGACATTGGGTTCTCTCTTTCGGATATGAATGCTGCACCCATTGTGCACTAGTAACAAGACATAATCCACCCTCTATTAAATTCGTCACCCCTGCGAAAGCAGGGGCCCACGGCGGGGCGGTGTGGGCGGTTTCCTCTCTTAATCCCTTCCCCCTTGATGGAGGAAGGTTAGAATGGGGGTGAAGACCTCATGTCTTCCCTAATGGAGAACTTTGCACCACCGTCATTCCGGCGAAAGCCGGAATCCAGTCCCCCTCCTCTCCCGTCCCGGGAGAGGAGGGGGACTGCCCTGAGCTTGTCGAAGGGGTGAGGGTCATTGAGCTGGCGATGGGGCAGAACTATGGGTTACGCAAAGGTCTCCATCGCGGTAGGGGCAGGTTTCAAACATGCCCTCTTCCCTTTCCAGCGAAGGCAGGAATCCACCCCCCGCTCATCCTGAGCGCAGCACCCTCACCATTCATCCTGAGCCTGTCGAAGGCCCCCCTGCCAGAGTTAGCCGCAACGCAGTTGCCCGTGACGTATCCCGCTCATCTGCGGTAATATCTTAGGGCCAATCGACGAATCAATCCCTGAATTCTCCCCGAGGTCCAAATTGCGAAACAAGGTCTACGATTCCTTCGATGAAGCCGTCGCCGGCGTCCCCGACGGCTCAACAATCATGGTGCCCGGTTTCGCCGGCCCCGGCACCCCCCGTAACCTCATCGCCGCTCTTCTACGCCAGGGCGCCACCGACCTGACTGCCATCTCCAACCATCCCGGCGCAGGCCCCTTCGACCACCGCGTGGACCTCGGTACCCTCATCGAAGCCGGCCGGGTGCGAAAGGTCGTCTGCTCTTTTACCGCGGCTCCCCATCCCTCCCAGGCCACCCACTTCGAAAAGCTCTACAACGCCGGCAAAGCCGAGGGTGAGCTTGTCCCCCAGGGCACCCTGGCGGAACGAATCCGCGCCGCCGGCGCAGGCATCGGCGCCTTCTACACCCCCACCGGCGTCGGCACCGAGCTCGCCGAAGGCAAGGAACACCGCGTCATCGATGGCAAGGAGTACATCCTCGAATATCCCCTCCACGCCGACTACGCCCTCATCCGCGCCTACCGCAGCGATACCTTCGGCAACCTGCAGTACCGCCTCTCCCAGAGAAACTTCAACCCCATAATGGCCATGGCCGCCCGCATAACCCTCGTCGAGGTGGAGGAAGAAATAATCGCCCTCGGCGAAATGGACCCCGACCACGTCCACACCCCCGGCATCTGCGTTGACCGCGTCGTCCGCATCCCAGAAGACGGCATCCACGAAGAAGCCATATACCGCGATTGAGAAAATGTGCTATCGTTTGGTTGCGGACTCCACGGATACATAAGATCAGGAGCCAGAGAAAATGGTACGAGCAGTTGACCCAAAGAAAAACAACAAACGACCAATCGTGCACGATTACGGTGCCGCTGTGAGCAACGCCAAAACGCATCAGCCGGCAGGTATTCCGCCGGAAGTGTTTGACGCGCTATTCGAAGAGGGAATTGAAAAGTACGACGCGATATGGAAGAGCCTGGCCGACAAATAGACATACCCAATGTGGAGGACTTGGTAGAGCTCAATAGAAGAATAGTCGAACTGTACGGTGGTCAGTATGTAGGATTCGACAACTTGCGGAGTCGCGAAAGTCTGGAAAACACCCTCTTTCTAATTGATAACGAAGTATTCGGCGTAGACCAATTCCCAACCCTGATGGAGAAGGCTGCCGCTCTGGGCGAGTGCATCATTGCACGTCACGTCTTCTGGGACGGCAACAAGCGGACGGGAATTTACGCCACCTGGTTGTTTCTCAAGGCCAATGATGTGATAGTAGACCTTGACGCCTCCGTCGAAGACCTCGCCGTGGACGTCGCCAGCGGCCAGGCGGGCTTCGACGAATTTCTCCACTGGCTCCACCAACATCAGTAGGAAACCCAAAATGACCCGGAAACAACGCCTCAACCGACAGCAGATGGCCAACCGCCTCGCCCGGGAATTTCAGGACGGCTGGCTCGTCAACCTCGGCATCGGCATCCCCACCCTCTGCTCCAACTACAAGCAGCCCGATAAGCAGATCATCTACCACTCGGAAAACGGCGTCATTGGCTACGGCCCCATCTACCCCAGGGGCCAGGAGGACCAGCATCTCGTCAACGCCGGCGGACAGTACGTCAGCCTCGTCGACGGCGCCTCCATCATCCACCACGCCGACTCCTTCGCCATCATCCGCAGCGGCATGTTGGACCTCACCGTCATGGGCGCCTATGAGGTCGCGGAAAACGGCGACTTCGCCAACTGGAAGACCCAGGGCCGGCGCGGCGGCGGCATCGGCGGCGCTATGGACCTCGCCGTCGGCGCCAAACGCGTCTTCATCGCCATGCAGCACACCCTTCGCGATGGCACCCCACGGGTTCTCAAGCGCTGCACCCTTCCCGTCACCGCCAGGGGCGTCGTCAAGCTCCTGGTGACGGACCTGGGCCTCTTCGAATTCACCGGATCAGGCCTGCTGATGCGGGAAATCGCTCCCGGATACACCCCCGAAGAAGTACAGTCGGTAACCGAGGCCCAATTCACCGTCGCCGAAAATCTCAGGGAGATGGCGATCTAGTCCCATGGACGCCGTCGCTCCCACACGATTGTTACGGAGCGCCAGCCCCCACCAGGGATCGCTTCTTTGCGGCCTTGGGCTTCGCCGCCTTGGCCGCCTCGAAGTCCTTGGCGTAGCCGCACTGGATGCAGGCCAGGAAGAAGCCGTCGAAGTCGTTTCTCAACTGAAGGTCGCCTTTGCACTTGGGGCAGGACTTGAGTAGTAGCATCTTGCCCTCCCATCCGGGACCTGTATATCAGAGTCCCTGAATTCGTCTGCATTAGTGTACTTGACACATATTGTATCAAATATTAAGATATGAATACACTAATTACGCCACCCAATTTCAATCGGATTCAATGAGAGAACGAAGAACAAGGCTTCAATCGGAAACCCAAAAGGGGAAAGGGATCGAATCCCTTCCCGGCTCCATTCCAATCAGGCAAAGGCCGCGGCACCTATCCATTGAGAAAAGCTCAAACTCCCCCGGCCGGACCGCCCGAAAGACAAACCGCCGTGAGGTCCAGGGCGTCTATATAATCAGCGTCGCCGCCCGGCTCCTCGAAATGCACCCCCAGACCCTTCGCAAGTATGAACGCATGGGCCTGGTCCACCCCGGCCGCACCGTCGGCATGCTCCGTCTCTACTCCGAAAGCGACCTGAAGAAACTCCGGCTCATCCGATACCTTGAGAATGAAATGGGCATGAATCTCGCCGGCGTCCGTTTCATCCTCAGCCTGGTGGACCAGCTGATGCAGATGCGCGAAAGATTGACGGCTAACGCCAATCATCAAAACATCGACGCCGCCGTCGATGGAGAATTAACGCGACTCTTCCGCGAATTGGACCTACCCTTGAGTATTTGGCGCTGATGGACGAGAGAACTTATATGGAAAACTCCCAGAATTCCTGCGATAAACAGGAAGACCGGACCGCCTCCGAAAACGCAGAAGCCCTCCGAGAGGATCAGGATAAGCTGGAAAACGCCCTTCGCCGAGCCCAGGCCGACCTCGTCAACTACCGCAACCGTATGGAGACCGAACGGGCCGACCTGCTCAAGTACGGCAATCAGCGCCTCCTGGTCCGCCTCCTCCCCATCCTCGACGAACTGTCCCTCGCCCTCGACCAGCCCTCCGACGGAACAGCGCAGGAGTCCTGGCTGGAAGGGTTCCGCCTCATCAATCGCAAGCTCCTCGCCCTGTTGGAATTGGAAGGCGTGGAACCCATAGAGGCCCTGGGCAAGATCTTCGACCCCGCGGAACACGAAGCCCTCGCCCAACAGCAGGTCGCCGACAAAGAGGATGGCGAAGTGCTCATGGTGGTCCGCAACGGATATAGACTGAACGACCGGGTGCTCCGCCCTGCCCAGGTCATCGTCGCCGTCAATGGCGCTCCCCCTCAGGCGGAACCCGGTCCCGCATCTGACAACCAATAACCAACTTCAAAGGTGACATAAGGAGAAAAGAAAATGGCAAAGGTCCTGGGCATCGACCTCGGCACAACTAATTCCGTGGCCAGCGTGGTGGAGGCCGGCGAACCCGTAGTCGTCGAAAACGCGGAAGGAAACCGCGTCACCCCCTCCGTTGTCGCTGTCAACCCCCGCTCCAACGAGCGCTACGTGGGCCAGATGGCCAAGCGTCAGGGCGTCACCAACCCCCAGAACACTATCTTCTCCGTCAAGCGCCTCATGGGCCGCAAGCACGACGATTCGGAGACTCAGAAGGCCTCCAACGCCCTGCCTTACAAGATCGTCAAGGCCAGCAACGGCGACGCTTACGTCGAAATGGGTGGCCGCCAGTACGCCCCGCCCCAGGTCTCCGCAATGATCCTGCAGAAGATGAAGCAGGACGCCGAGGCCAAGCTTGGCGAAAAGATCAGCCAGGCAGTCATCACCGTCCCCGCCTACTTCAACGACGCTCAGCGTCAGGCCACTAAGGACGCCGGTCAGATCGCCGGCCTCGAAGTGCTCCGTATCATAAACGAACCCACCGCTGCCTCCATGGCCTACGGCGTCGGCAAGGACGGCGGCGACAAGACCCTCGCCGTCTACGACCTCGGCGGCGGCACCTTCGATATCTCCATCCTGGAAATGGGCGATGGCGTCTTCGAAGTGAAGTCAACCAGCGGCGACACCTTCCTCGGCGGCGATGATTTCGACCAGCGCATCATGAACTGGCTCATAGACGAGTTCCGCGGCGAGTCTGGCATCGACCTCGGCCAGGACCGCATGGCCCTTCAGCGCCTCCGCGAGGCCGCCGAAAAGGCCAAGGTCGAACTCTCCAGCGTCATGGAAACCGAAATCAACCTCCCCTTCATCACCGCCGACGCCACCGGCCCCAAGCACATGCTCCGCCCCCTCAGCCGAAGCCAGTTTCAGCAGCTGGTGGCCGACCTCGTGGACCGCACCGACGGCCCCTGCCGCCAGGCCATCCAGGACGCCGGCCTGTCTGCCTCCCAGATTGACGAGGTGATCCTCGTTGGCGGCATGACCCGCGCCCCCATCATCCAGGAAAAGGTGAAGGCCATCTTCGGCAAGGACCCCAACCGCAGCGTCAATCCCGACGAAGCCGTCGCCCTCGGCGCCGCCCTCCAGGCCGGTGTCCTCCAGGGCGACGTCCAGGACCTGCTTCTCCTCGACGTTACCCCCCTCACCCTCGGCCTCGAAACCCTGGGTGGCGTCGCCACGTCCCTCATCACTCGCAATACCACCATCCCCACCTCCAAGAGCGAGTCCTTCACCACCGCCGCCGACAATCAGACCAGCGTGGAGATCCACGTCTTCCAGGGCGAACGGCCCCTCGCCACCGACAACAAGTCCATCGGCCGCTTCATCCTGGACGGTCTTCTTCCCGCACCCCGCGGCGTGCCTCAGATCGAGGTAACTTTCGATATCGACGCCAACGGCATCCTCAGCGTCTCCGCCAAGGACAAGGGCACCGGCAAGGAGCAGAAAATTGTCATCGAAGCCAGCTCCGGCCTCAGCAAGGACCAGGTGGACGAAATGGTCCGCGAGGGTGAAGCCCACGCCGAGGAAGACCGCCGCAAGCGCGCCGAGGTGGAGACCCGCAACCAGGCCGACAACCTCGTCTACAGCACCGAAAAAATCCTCGCCGACAACGCCGACAAGGTCCCCGAAGACCTCAAGCGCGAAGTCGAAGAAAAGCTCACCCCCCTGAAGGCCGCCATCGAAGCCAACGACGTTGCCGGAATGCAGAGCGCCATGACGGCCCTGAACGATGCCCTCCAGAAGCTCGGTCAGGCAGTCTACTCCCAGGCCGGCGGCCCCGGCGCTCCCGGGGACCCCCAACAGCCCGGCGCCACACCCCCCACCGGCTCAGACCCCGGCACCGTCGAGGGCGAATTCAAAGAAGTAAACTAACCCCCCAAGACTCGCCCCATCTTACCCTCTCCCGTCCTGGGAGAGGGTTGGGTGAGGGTATCCTCTTCCCCCTTGACGGAC
>CAYQLZ010000049.1:0-6296 GCA_964418665.1 uncultured Dehalococcoidia bacterium
GTGAAGATGGAGGGTAAATGCAAAGGGACAGAGAAAGGCAGAAGTGCACAGGAAGACGGAGCGGGAGGAAGGATACCCCCATCTCCCACACCGACGAGCAGCGGGAGACGCTGCGGCGCGGGCTGCGCATCCTCGCTCGATTGATTGTCCGCGCCCACCTGCGGGGGCAATTGCCGCCGCATCAACCTGAGCCAGGAGAAAAAGGAGGACAGGGTCAGCTTAGACGGCGTTGTCGGCGTGGGCGATAAACCCCTCACCACTAAGTCCGTGGGCCGCTCCGCCGTTCTCCTGAAAGTCTGCAACCCTCCACTGTGGGTTGTGCATTGTCCCCGGCATCCGGCTTCGGCTCCTCCCCCGCAACCCGGCTTTAAGCTTATGCACCCGCAACCCCAACGCTCATGCCACCCGTGACCCGGCCCGATTCGATACTGCCCGCTGCCGGGATCCTGCAATTCATCCCCGATGGCCACACCGTCATCACCCGTCCATATCGCTCCGTCAACTCCCTCAGCCGCTTCTCCAGCCGCTCCACCAACTGTACATCCCACATGTTCCCGTGAGCCACCCCAACGTCATCAGTTGCAACCCCCAACCACCACACATACACCCCCCTGGTCACTCCCTACACACCCCCTGAAAATGCAATTACTGCAATACAATAAGTGCAATAAAAGTGACACCAGCCGAACAAGGGGGAGAGATGAATTTCCTCCCTCAATACCGCCAATTCATGGCTGAATCAGCCTTGAAATTGCACTTATTGCACTTCTGCAGTCAGTTACCTTTTCCTGTACACCCCGTTTACATACAAAACGGCCTTCTGAGATTGCACTTCTACAATTTCGGCTCAGGCTGGGGGTGTCCTCAAACAACGGGGATGGAAGCCTCTGGTGCGTCATCGCCGACCCGGTGAGCACACCCCCCTACACCCCCTGACGCTAGCACCGGAGCATCCGAACCCGATGCCGACACCCCAAAATGCCACTTGTATTTCTACAATTATCGTCCACAAAAGTGGGAACGGGCCCTTACCACAAAGTGCTTGCAGGAACTTCCCCAAACAGCCGGAATTCGGCCACATTCACGCCTGAAATAGGCCTCACTTGTATTTATACAACTGACGTAAATTTCTGTACACGTGTATGACATCGAAACTGGCCTCTCAAAGGGAAGTTCCCGTGAAGGAGTCTCACACGTGAGATCTCCTCGCTCACCATGACATTTAAGACTCCCTGTCCATACCCCGCAACACCCAATTCGGGTCGCGTCGACCGTCAAATCGTTAAGAACCATGCGCCACTAAAGTTGGAGGTCTACAGGAACATCAACCCACCAGGTTTGGAAAATACCAATGACCTTCACTCTTTGGACTCAATCGACGAGTAACTGTTAGATTCACCTGGCGAGTCGATTTGGATGCGGCTGGATGGGTAGAGCGGTCCGACTCAGGTCGGATTGCCCATCCATGGCTTGGCCCCGTGGGAACCCGGCAGCCGACGGGGGATGTACGAAGATCTATTGAGGGTTGGCGGCGGTGTCACTCAGCTTGAGGCAAAGCACTATCAGGTGTCTGCACAGAACCAGCGGGTTCCCCGGCTTTGCCGAATTCCATACCCGATCAGCGGCCGGTCAGGTCCGTGCGGTGGTGCTTCACCCGGCACGATGTGTACAGAGTGTTGATCACAGTTTAGGAAGCCCGCATCAGTGACCGGAAGCCTTCCAACGCGGCGACGAAGTCCAAGTTCTCGCTGATGCGCAGGCGGCCTGCCTCAGCCTGGCGAGCCACTCCAGCAGAGTCGCCTCGTTCTCCGGTCATAGGTTTGCGCGGTTGGCAATTCCCGTCAACTCGATGCGACCGCGGATGTGTGTCCTTCCGAGGGTGCGGGAATCGGCGTCTTCAGCATCCATCGGGGCAGAATGCCACTACCGACGGTACATCACGGTAGGTCACGAATAAACAGCCCAAACATCACTAAAATGCTGCGCGCTCTCTGGTAAAATTTCCAATGACTGGGGGAACTATCAGCAAAAGGAACGGAGAGACAAATGGCTACGCCGCAATTCAACCGGGGCCTCAGCAAGGAGTTTGTTGGTGCCCTCAACGATGAATACGGGAACGACGGATGGTGGCGCAATCTCGTGGACGACCAGGAGACCTTCCTTGCCATTCGGGGTGAATACATAAACGTCTATTATCGAGGCTGCAGCCTGCTCTTGCTGGAGTTGAAGGAAAACCGTATCGTGGGCTCAGTCGATTATAAATACCTGCTTCGCCCCGACTTACATGACGGCAACCGGTCCATAAAGATCCTGGACGGCAAGCCCCAGATTGGAGAGGATTGCAGTCACTTTTTCCTGGGAGACCTTGGGGATGTTAACGACCTCAAGCGCGCAGTTGAACCATATGCCGGTGAAGAGAAGATCGGCGTCCACAAGATTATCCTCAACAATCCAAATGTAGTGGATACTGAGATCGCCATAAGCGACAACGGAAGAGCTCCTCGGATAGATTTGGCAGCCTTGCACAAGGTAGATGGACGGATAGAGGTCATGTTCTATGAGGCAAAACACTTCAACAATCCCGACCTCAGGGCAAATGAAGCAGGGACACCCAAAGTTCTCAAACAAATCAGCACCTATTCCAGACTGCTTGAGGAACAATGTAACGACTTAAGGAATAGCTACACTGATGTTTGTCGCAATCTTTCCGAATTGTGCGGAGTTGCCAAAAGGCACCCCGAACGCCACAAACTGCTTGGCGATATCGAAATGGGAACCAGTCACCTGTTTGTAGACACGGAACCCTGGCTACTTGTCTTCGGTTACGATGCTGATCAGAAGGATGGACTAAATTGGAAGAAGTACCGGGACAGGCTCCGCAAGGAACTGGGCGGCCGTGTAAAGATGGTGGGAAGGTCAGAGGAGCTGGAACTACCCAGATGAACCCGCTCAACAAGTTCTCAGGGAGAGCGGCTCACGCCGGTATCAACCCCAGCAACCTTGAATGAGATCAAGAAGTTTCGCAACTGAGTTCGCTCTGGAATTCTACGTGAGCACCACTGGCGGCGTCGCGTGGATAGTCCCTGTTGATTCGCGTCAACTCTTCCTGCCGCCTCAGCTCCACCTGCGATCCATCATGCTCGAAGGTGCCCCGGGTGTTGCCCGCCTTCAGCTCACCCAAGAAGGGCGGGGCACCACCGTGTCCGGCCTGAACTCGCCCGGCAACCCCTGAGGCGTTCCCCCTTTGTCTCGTTTCCGCAAGATTCAGGCGATAGTCCTCGCCGTCCTCCTAATTGCCATTGCCCTCTTCCTCGGGGCGGGTTGGCATTACTCCGGAGAGATCGAACAGCGCGCATTCATAGCCCATCATGAGCCCGATCCGTTTGATCTCAGGGTGACGTCGATTGCAGACGGTCGAATCACCCTGGCTACCACCCAGGACACGTATCCCGACGGCCGTTGGGACAAACCCGGCATCTGGGGATTGGAGTCGGCGGGTACCTACAACCGGGTGTCCACCATAGTGGACGCCACCGACGACTCCGTGGTCCGAGAGCTGATTGCCCTGGGTCCTCTGCCCAAGACCGGCGACCGTGTCCGCGTCGACTCATATGCATATCCCGGAGACCCGCTCGTCGCCCGTGGGATTTTGTTCGAGGAGGTCGGTATTCCGGCCACTCTGGGAGTCTTCCCGGCCTGGCAGACCGCGGGCGAGACCGATACGTGGGTGATACTAGTGCATGGACAGGGCGCCGATCGCCGAGAGTTCTTGAGAATTCTTCCAATGTTCGTAGAGAGGGGGTACCCGACCCTTACCATCACCTACAGGAACGACGAGGGGCTTCCTTCGGATCCCGATGGGTATTACCGGTTCGGAGCGGAAGAGTGGGAGGACCTCGAGGCCGCCGTGACTTTCGCTCTCTCCGCCGGCGCGGCGAATGTCATCCTGGTTGGATACAGCATGGGGGGAGCCATTGTCGCCAGCTTCCTCTACAACTCCGAGACCGCAGACAGCGCAAGGGGCGTCATTCTTGATTCTCCGGCACTCAACCTGGATGAGGTGGTAGACTTCAACGGAGCTCAGGAGCGGGTGTTTGGGGTGCCGCTGCCCGGCCTGTTGACGGATTTGGCCAAGGTTCTGGCCACCCTCAGATTCGATGTCGACTTCAGCGCCATGAACCACCTAGACCATGCAGGGGAACTATCGCCCTCGACTCCCATACTGCTCTTCCATGGGAGCGAGGACTCATCGGTTCCCGCAGTCCTAAGCAAAAAACTCGCCGGGGCACGCCCTGATATCGTCGAATATCACGTCTTCTCCGGCGCCACCCACGTGGGATCCTGGAATCTCGACACCGAAAGGTATGAGTCCATAGTGCACGGCTTCCTGGACCAGCTCGACCGGTAGCTGTGC
Organism: uncultured Dehalococcoidia bacterium; assembly: GCA_964418665.1. Taxonomy (GTDB): domain Bacteria; phylum Chloroflexota; class Dehalococcoidia; order Lucifugimonadales; genus JAPULR01. The sequence continues at coordinate 4,415 of CAYQLZ010000049.1, forward strand.
CGGCTCGCTTTCTCCTCCAACATCGCGGGACGCCTTTACCCAATCCCTCGCGTCTCAGCCGTGGACGGAATAGAGTGGGCGCAGAGATGGTTGACAGACCCTCGGCGGATGACGCAGTATTCTAGTAAGACTCACTAACAAGGAGCAAATATGCCACGAACGACCAAGACCATCACCTTCTCCCTGCCGCCGGAGATGGCGGAGCGCGTCGACGAGGTCATGAAACAGCAGGGACGGTCCAGGAGCGGGTTTCTCCGGGAGGCCGTGCTCCGCTACATCGAGGAGTGCGAGTGGAGACAGATTCTCCAGTACGGAGAGGGAAAGGCCAGAGAAAAGGGCATCGGCCCTGAGGATGTGGCCGACCTGGTGGAAGAGTACCGGGCAGAGGTCGGATCCTCCCCTGCATGAGAGTCGTCCTTGACACCAACGTCATAGTTTCCGGCCTGAACTTCCCCGGAAACGAGCGCCTGGTCCTTGAACTGGCTCTCAGGGGAAGGTTTGAACTCTATCTGTCCACCTTCATCCTGGAAGAAACCGCCGGGGTTCTTCGGCGTAAGTTTGATTGGAGCGAGGAGCGCTCCGCTGAGGCACTCAGTATGCTGGGGAATGCCGCCACCGTCATCTACCCCCGGAGGCTACCGGAGGTGATAGAGGGCGGACATGCAGACAACCGCATCCTGGAGTGTGCTGCGGAAGGCTCCGCCGACTACCTTGTGACTGGTGACCGGCGTCATCTCCTGCCCATTGAGGAGTATCGAGGTACGAGAATAGTGAACGCCCCCCGGTTCCTATCGGCACTGGAGGCGTGACTCGACGGTGACGACGATTGACAATCATCAAACAGATGCATCATGATACATAGTAAGACTCAGTGCTCATATACAGAGAAGGACGATAGCAATGAAAAAGAAGCGCCTACAACCACCAACACCGGCTGCCCTGTACGCCAGGGTATCCAGCGACAGGCAGGACGTCGATCTGTCAGTCGCCGCCCAGCTGCGGGCCCTGCGTGACTTCGCCAAGAAGAACAACTACGTCATCGCCCGCCAGTACGTGGACGAGGCTGAGAGCGGAAGAATTGCCGACAGACCCCAGTTCAGGAAGATGATAGAAGACGGGTCCCAGCCCAACGCTCCCTTCCAGGTCATCCTGGTCTGGAAGTTCTCACGCTTCACCAGGAAGCGGGAACACGCCGTCGCCTTCAAGTCCATGCTGAGGCGGAAGGGCATCCGGGTGGTCTCCATCACCGAACAGGCCGACGACACCCCAACCGGTAGACTCCTTGAGGCAATCATAGAGAGCGTGGACGAGTTCTACAGTGAGAATTTGGCTCAGGAAGTAACGAGGGGTATGAGGGAGGCGGCGTCGAGGGGTTTCTTCCTGGGTTCCAGGGCTCCCTTCGGGTACAGGCGCATCAAGGTGAAGGACGGAGCGAAGGAGCGTCCCACCCTGGTGGTGGACCCGGCAACAGCGCCGGTGGTGAAGGAAATTTTCGAGAGTTCCCTCATGGGCAGCGGACTCAAGGAGATATGCAGGGAACTGAACGATAGGGGCATCACCAACAGGGGCAAACGCTGGTACAAGAGCAGTCTTGCCTATCTACTCCGCAACGAAGCCTACACCGGAACCGCCGTCTGGGGCCGGACCGTCAAGGGGAAGAAAGCGGACAATCCTGTAAGGGTGGAGGAAGCATGGCCCGCCCTGGTCTCCAGGGAGACGTTCGAAGCCGTCCAACAGGGCATGAGAAAGCGGGCGCCGAAGGTGCAGAGGCCCGGGGTCGTCGGAAGCACCTATCTGCTGAGCGGATTGCTGAGATGCGGAGTATGTGGCAAGACCTACATAGGCCAGAGAGCCAAGGGAGGAAAGTTTGCCTACTACATCT
>CAYQLZ010000050.1:0-5839 GCA_964418665.1 uncultured Dehalococcoidia bacterium
GAACCGGCAAAAATGATTGTCGCCAAACCGGCAAGAATGGTTGACGCCAATCAGCTGCCACCGGTAACACCAAGAACTGCACCGGAACTCCCGCAATGCAACCAGGTATACGGTCTTCCGGCGGTACTGTCCGCAGATCAACCAAGTGGGTAATGTTGATTTCGACGACCAGCTTATCTGTCATCTGCCCATCCCAAGTTCTCACCGATTCTATGCTTGCCAGTACGAAGTAGGGGTAGTTCATGAACAGGTCCTCGTAGGTTCGCAGGACTTCCAAGATGCGCTTGAATTCCGGCTCGAGCCTTGAATACCACGATTCATGCGCATCTTCCTGAATCTCCAGTGATTCTATGTAATCGGCTTGATCTCCAAGTTGTTCCAGTTTCTCTTCTAGTTCGACGTATTCCTGTGATGGCACAAGAGGCTCATCGATTTCGCAGGATTCCGATGATATCACCCGTATCCCGTCAACTGGATAGTTAATTGGGTAGTATGTCATGCCATCATTACCGCAGGCGGTTGTCAGGCAGAGTGCTGCGGCTGCGATTAAGAGGGCGAGGGCCTTGGTTTGCCAGTTGGTTGTTTTCATGGGTGTCACCTCCTTCTGTTGGCGTCGGTTCTTGGAAGGCCGCCGGCTCTTCATCGGTAGAACATAGGGTGGTAGATTAGTTCGGTGTATGTCAAGACAGTTGTGTCGCACTTGGAGGGGTGACGAAGGCCTTGGAGAGTATAACGCCCGCCGTAATGGGGAGGGTTCGGGGGGCATGAGCCGAATCCAACAGGATGACTTCCTGCGCGCAAAAGGGGAACCAGGAAGAGCGTGGGCAGGTAATGAAGGGGTTCATTGTTGCCCATAGTTGGTGGGCTTCCTATAATGGGGTTTAGGATTCGTAGCGATGGCGGTGAAGGGAGGCGGGGCGGGCAATGACGTTTGACGCAAGGGGGTGAGGGATATGGGAGAGGACAGGCTGGCGCTGACAGCCCATCTGATGCGCAGGGCGGGCTTTGGAGCGACGAGGGAACAGTTGGAGGAGTTTGCGGGGCGAGAGTACGAGGAATTGGTGGAGGACCTGCTGAATCCGGAGCGTTTCCCTCCCGTGGACGAGGACGTGCTGGAGCGGTATTACGGCTGGCTGGAGGGTGTGCAGGGGAAGGTGTGGAGCGGGGTGTGGATTTACCGGATGGTGAATTCGCAGCGGCCGCTGGAAGAGAAGATGGCACTGTTCTGGCACCATGTGTTCGCCACTGGGGTGTCAAAGAGCGACCACCCGCCATCTTCGATAGAGCAGATAAAGACGTTCCGGCGGGTTGGACTGGGGGACCTGCGGACGATTCTGCTGGAGCTTTCCAAAGACCCGGCGATGATCTTCTGGCTGGACAACAACGAGAACCACGCCGAGGACAACAACGAGAACTACGGCCGGGAGTTGTTGGAGCTCTTTTCGATGGGAGTGGGCAACTATTCGGAGACGGACATCAAGATGGCGGCGAGGGCGTTCACGGGTTGGACATTCGAACAGCCGCTGGGACTGTATCCGTACGGGTTCTATCCGTCCAGGTTTACGTACCGGGAGGATGACCACGACGGCAGCGACAAGACTTTCCTGGGTGAATCGGGGAGGTTTGACGGTGCGGACATTATCGACATTATCGTGAGGCAGCCGGCGACGGCGCGCTTCATTGCCAGGCACCTGTATAACTTCTTCGTCGCGGACGAGGCGCAGGTGCCGGCGTGGGGAACGGTGCCGCCACGGGACCCGGAGGCGATCGACACCTTGGTGGAGGCGTACATGGAATCGGGGGGAGAGATGCGGTCGGTGATGCGGTCGCTGCTGCTATCAGATTTCTTCAAAGAATCGCAGTTCCAGCGGGTGAAGAGTCCGGTGGAGCTGGTGGTGGGTACGCTGAAGCTGGTGGATACGAACCGGTTCCCGGACACGGCGATGATGTCGTATCCGACGGCTACGGCAGTGATGGGGCAGCAGCTTTTGAATCCGCCGACGGTTGAGGGGTGGCACACGGGGAAGGAGTGGATAGACGGGGGCACGCTGAATGAGCGGGTGAACTTCGCCGTGAATTTGGTGGCGGACACCTCCAACCCAGGCGTACAGGCAATTGTGGAGCGGCTGGAGAGGGAGGGAGGATCGCTTAAGCCAACGGAGTTCGTGGAGCGGTGCCTGGACCTGGCGGGGCCCATCGAGGCGAGCGAGGAGACGCGGGAAGCGCTGCTTCGGTACGCCGAACAGGGTGGAGACCTGGATATGACGTCGGGAGGAGACGGGGCGCGGGCGCGAATCGTGCGGATGCTGCAGCTGATTGTGGCTTCCCGCGAGTACCAGTTTGCATAGGGTCAAGGAGGATATGATGAAAGAGCGAAGCCAGGAACCGGTGTTGGTTGTACTGCAGTTGAGCGGCGGCAACGACTTCATGAACACGCTGATTCCTTATACCAGCGGCGACTATTACGACGCGCGGCCCACGGTGGCGATTCCGCAAGATGACGTACTGCCGATTAACGATTCGCTGGGTTTTCATCCGAGCGCGGGGCCGTTGAAGGAGCTGTACGACAGGGGGAAGATGGCGATTGTCCAGGGGATCGGCTATCCGAATTCGAACCGGTCTCACTTCCGTGCGATGGACATCTGGCACACGTGCGAGCCTCACGAGGTGGGGACGGAGGGTTGGGTGGCGAAGGCGGTGCGGGAGCTCGACCCGAAGTCGGAGAATGTGTTGACGTGCGTGAGCCTTGGGAAAGGACTGCCGCGGGCGGTGGTGGCTTCCGGGGTGCCGGTGACTTCGGTCGACAACCTGGAGGCGTACGGGGTGATGACCGGGATTGCTGAGAAAGAGCGGCTGGAGGCTTTGGAGATCTTCAAGCATATGTATACCCCCGCCGTAGGCGCACAGGCGGCGATGGACTACCTGGGGAACACGGGGCTGGACGTGCTGAAGGGTACGGACATGCTCAAGAGGGCGCCGGCGGAGTATGAGTCGGGCGTGGAGTACGCGAACAACGGAATAGCGAAGAGTCTTCGGGACGTGGCGCGGATTCACCTGGCAGACCTCGGAACGCGGATCTTTTACACTCAGCACGGGGGCTACGACACGCATTCCAGGGAGTTGCTGCTGCACGACCAGCTGTTGACGGAGCTGTCCGGGGCCGTGATGGACTTCTACCAGGACCTGGAGGAACATGACGCTGGGGATAACGTGGCGATCCTGGTTTTCACGGAGTTCGGGCGTCGGGTGAGGGATAACGGGAGCGGAACGGACCACGGGTCCGGCGGCGGAGCGTTCATCATTGGCCCAAGGGTGAATGGGGGATTGTACGCGGAGTATCCTCCAGTGGACCCGGCCAGCTGGCTGAACGGAGAAGATCTTCGTCACACTGTGGACTTCCGGGGGGTGTATGGGACCATGCTGGAGCAGTGGATGGGGATTGAGGCGGCGCCGATTGTCGGGGGGGCCTTCGAGCAGGTGCGTCCCTTCGCTTAGAAGCGGGTTAAGAACAACGGGGAGAGGTGAGTCATGGCGAGACCTTATGCGATGCTGAGGGCGGGGTTTCCGTATGTGAAGACGGTGGGAATGCGGCGGCTGACGGTGAATTTCCCAGTGGATCTGGCCGTGGGTAAGGATGACGTCCTGTACATCCTGTGCCGGAACGAAGAGGGGGTGATGGTGCGGATGTTGAGCCAGGAGGACGAGGACCTGGGGTTCTTCAGTTCGATGGGGACGGGAGAGGGGCAGCTGCGGTGGCCGGTGTCGATTATATGCGACAGGGAGGGGAGTCTTTTCGTGTCGGACGAGGCGCTGCACCGGATTTCGAAGTTCAGCGCGGAGGGGGAGTTTCTGGGGGCGTGGGGGGAATTCGGGGCGGGGGAGGGGCAGCTGAACGCGCCGGCGGGGATTGCTTTCGATAGCGAGGAGAATCTTGTGGTGGCTGATGGGTTGAATCACCGGGTACAGCGGTTTACGAAGGAGGGAGAGTTTCTGGGGGCGTGGGGTGGCTTCGGGGCGGACGACGGAGAGTTTAACATGCCCTGGGGGGTGGCGGTGGACGAGTTTGACGACGTGTATGTGGCGGACTGGCGGAACGACCGGGTGCAGAAGTTTTCGAGGGAGGGGGAGTTCGTGTTGAAGTTTGGGGAGAGTGGCAGCGGGGACGGGGAGTTCAACCGGCCGGCGGGGTTGGCGGTGGATGGGGACGGGGACATTTACGTGGCGGATTCGGGGAACGACCGGGTGCAGTTGTTCAACGCGGAAGGGCGGTTTGTGCAGAAGTTTGTGGGGGATGCGACGCTGTCGAAGTCGGCGCGGGCGTATATGCTGGCGAACCCGATGTTTTTGAGACTGCGGGATATGGCTTCGATTGAGGCGCAGAAGTATTTTCGGAGGCCGCGTTCGGTGGTGGTGGACGGGCGGGGGCGGATGTTTGTGCCGGACTATGGGTCTTTCCGGGTGCAGATTTATGAGAAGGATGTGGACCGGTTGGAGGAGGGGCAGGTCGCGGGGCCTTTGAAGGCGCCTTCGTTGTTGACGGCGTAGGGGGAGGGAGACGGGCGACCACAAGGGTCGCCCCTACGGGGGAAGGGGAGAGGAGGGAAGAGGGGAGCTTTTTTATTTTTGGAGGTGTTATGAGCAGCAGCGGACTGGATTATTCGAGGCTATTTGCGAAGGGGGTGTCGGCGCCTTCGTCGAAGGAGCAGCCGGACCCTCCATTTAATTTTACGTATGGGCACGGGAGCCCGGATTTGCTGCCGATCGAGGGGTTTGTGGAGGCGGCGGCGGAGGTGTTTCGGAGGGATGGACGTAGCCTGGCGGTGTATCACGCGAACGGGGGGTCCCAGGGGTATTTGCCGCTGCGGGAGTTCCTGGTGGGGAAGCTGGCGAGGCACCGGGGGATCCGGGTGACGGCGGATGAAATTTTGATTACTTCGGGGTCCCAGCAGGGGATCATTGCGGTGCTGGACGCGATGTTGGAGCGGGGGGATACGGTGGTGACGGAGGAGTTTTCGTATGCGGGGACGCTGGGGAATTTGCGTCGGAAGGGTGCTGAGATTGTGGGGGTGCCACTGGATGGGGAGGGGATGCGGATGGACTTGCTGGAGGAGACGCTGACGGGGTTGGAGGCGAGGGGGGTGAGGCCGAAGTTTATTTATACGATTCCGACGCTGCACAATCCAACGGGGCGGGTGATGGGGATGGAACGGCGGCGGGAGATGTTGGAGTTGAGCAGGCGGTTCGGGGTGCCGATTTTCGAGGATGAGTGTTATGCGGACCTGGTTTTCGAGGCGGAGTATGAGCATTCGATCAGGTCCCTGGATGATTCGAATTTTGTGCTTCACGTGGGGTCTTTTTCGAAGTCGTTGGCGCCTGGGGTGCGGCTGGGTTATGTGGTTGCGCCGTGGGAGGTGATGAGCCAGATTTTGCCTTTCAAGATGGATATTGGGACGAGTACGATGGGGCAGATGATTGTGTCGGAGTTTCTGGAGAGGAATTTCGAGGGGCACATGGCGCATTTGAGGGAGGGGTTGGAGCGGAAGCGGGATACTTTGGTTGCGGCTTTGAGGGAGCATTTCGGGCCTGGGGTGGAGGCGACTGTGCCGCGGGGCGGGATGTTTTTGTGGGTGCGGTTTCCGGAGGGGGTGGATACGCGGTTGGGGTTGGAGGCGGCGAGGTCGGAGGGGGTGGCGTTTAACCCGGGGCCGGATTGGGCGGTGTATGCGGATGATGATGGGAGGAATGGGGCGAATTATATGAGGTTGTGTTATGCGCTGCCGACGGAGGGGGAGATTTGGGAGGGGGTGGAGCGTTTGGCGCGGGCGTTTCGGTCGGCGGG
>CAYQLZ010000051.1:0-5575 GCA_964418665.1 uncultured Dehalococcoidia bacterium
GTGTCCTCCAACAGCCACACAAAGGCTGGACACGTTTCCTCTTTGCAGGCCGAAGAGCCTGCCCCGTACTTGATACGGGGCCGGGGTGGGTTCCTGGAGTGTCGCTCCGTCGCAACCCACCCCACCGCTCCGCGGCACCCCTCCCAAGAGGGGATAGAAAAAACCCATCCCCTCCTTGGAGGGAAAGAGGAGGCGTGTCCTCCAACAGCCACACAAAGGCTGGACACGTTTCCTCTTTGCAGGCCGAAGAGCCTGCCCCGTACTTGATACGGGGCCGGGGTGGGTTCCTGGCCCCTGTTTCTTTCCTCCCCCCCTGGGCGCGCCGGCATCTTGCCTGCTTTCCTTCTTCCTTTTTCCCTCCCCCCCGTCCTCTTGACAGGTGTTCCACGCGGGCATTACAACCGAAGCCGGGTTTGCACTCATACGGCCACAACCGAATGACTGCTCCCGAGAAACTCCTGGCAAAAGCAAAGAATACCCCAGCGAAACATCTATAGAATGTTATTGCGGCAGGTTACATGAAGCGATGGACCTTGGAGTAATACGATTGCTGTATGAGCAGGCGCGTGCAACAGGAAGCCGCTCGACAGCGCTACACCCCATACAATGGCTATTGGGCCTGAGTCTCACGGCGACTGTCTCAGCCGCCTCATTCGGGAGCCCGAGCTGGCTTGTCATTGCGCTCTTCGTCCTTTCCGGGATCAGTGTCACGCTCTTCAAATGAACAAATTCGTCATTATTGTTGAGGACGCCACGAAAACCCAAAGGGATGCCTTCACCTCGTGGCTGAAAGAGAGTCCGTATGGATTCTGGCACTATATGACGACCCTGTGGATCGTGACAGATCGACAGGGAAAAATGGACGCGGCGGGCTGGCGGGAGAAGGCACTGACATTCATGCCGGACGCTACCATCGTCTCACTCCAACTCGAAGGGGTCCGGGATTGGGCCTGTATGGCTCCGGAGAAATCTTTCGGTTGGTTGGAGAAACACATGAGTGACTGAATGCGGTCGCATGGGTTGACCCGCCGTGCTGCAACACAATGAGTGAGGAACGAATGGAGTGGACACAAACCCTTGGCACCTTGGCCGGCATGGTCGTGGGCCTGTTCACGACCTGGTGGCGGCTGGACAGCAAGATGGAGCGCAAATTCGACACGCTGGTGTGACAGGTCTATCCCAACGGAGTGCGGGTTGCCGGAAATTATCCCCTCTTGGGCGGGGTGCCGGGTCAGGCCAGCAGCTTTGTCAAGGTGACGGTCAGGCCGACAATGCCGGCAGCCATGATCCATAATTGCCGGTAGAATCGGGCCTCCAGACCGGAGAGGTCGGCGCGGACTTCCGCAATCTCGGTGCGGACGGCGGCGATGTCGTCCTTCAGGTCGGTGCGGACGGCGGCGATGTCGTCCTTCAGGGCAGTGCGGACTTCCGCAATCTCGGTGCGGACGGCGGCGATGTCGTCCTTCAGGTCGGCGCGGGTGACGGCCAGGTCTTCCTTTGTGGCAAGCTGCTCGGCCAGGGGAATGGCCCCTGCGGCAGCCTTGGCTTTGGTCTCGGAAGCCCCGGCTTCAATCAAGGCATCATAGACTTCGGATACGATCAGACTCATCGTCGCAGTCTCCGCGTCGCCATAGCACCAGGAATCACCCCCTGTGTCAATGCGAAACCTTTATTCGGGATGGGTGCCTTTGCGGAGCATTCCGCCTGCGTCTGTCAGCACAAGGAGTGACATTCCCCATCCCCTCCTTGGAGGGGTGGCCGAAGGCCGGGGTGGGTTCCGGGTGCGTCGTTGCGGGGAAACCCACCCCGCCGCTACGCGGCACCCCTCCCGAGAGGGGATAGAAAAAAACCATCCCCCCCCTTGGAGGGGATGGGGAAGCCTTGTAGGTCGGGTGAGCCGTAGGCGTAACCCGACAGCTCGTCTGACTTTCTCAATTGTCCCCATTCATGCTAGAGAGACGTCTATGAGTTCATATGAAGAAATGACGTTGGCGTATCAGTTCTATGGCCTCATCATTGCCGGTGGCATCGGCCTGCTCCAGTGCGCTTTAATCGGCGGGGGCTTGTTTATGATGCACAAATCTGGGCAACGGCGAGATCGGCAACTCGACCGGCAAGAAAAAGTCCTGGAAGAAATCGGTGCTGGTATCCGCGAACAGAGCGCTGGTATCCGGGCGCTGCTAGAGCGGCCCGCCCAATAACTCCCCCCTCCCGCTACAGTGGTACACGTGCGGTACACGTGTACCACGACCGGCACCTGGTGGCCGTTTGACAACCGAAACCGGGTTTGAACTAATGTGCTCTGTGGTTGTGTAGAAGAACATCCCTATGAATGAAGAGCTTCTCCTGCGAGCGGTCGCAGCATTGGAACATCTCGCAAACCCTGGTCTGCGGTGGGGGGACATCATCGCGCTGAGTGTGGGGCTGGTGCAATGCAGCCTTATTGCCTGGGGTCTGTGGCTCATGAGCCAGAGCGCCGGCCATCGTGACCTGCACCACGAAGAGACCATGGCCGCGCTCCGGCAGCAGGGCGAGGAGTCACAGAGAGGCAATGAGAGAAGTGACCAGCACCACGAAGAAAACATGGCCGCGCTCCGGCAGCAGGGCGAGGCGTTACGGAGACGCGACGAGAGAAGTGACCGGCAGCACGAGGAGACCATGGCCGCGCTCCGGCAACAAGGGGCGGCGTTACAGGGCGTCAGCGAGGGGATACGCGAGATGATTGCCCGGACGCGCCCGGCGTGATGAGCAAGCCGCCTTCGCTCTTGACACTCTTTCTTTACATCCACTATAGTGACAAGACACACAGACAACATTATGTTATATTGTATGGGTCAAATGAGCCGTATGAAGGGCCGCATGAAGGCCGCGTGAAGAACGGAAAGCGAGCACCTTGTGTATGAGGCTGGTGTTGAGTACGAAGCCGGTGTTGAGGACAAAGAGGGCAGGGCGTTATCAGTCAAGGGGCCGGGGAGCCGGCTGGACCGTGGCCGTGGTCGCTCTGGTGGCTCTCCTCGGGTCGGGTCAGACCGCGCCCGAACAACCGCCCGCCGAGTCGCTGAAACAACGCGTGGCCGCCTTCTGGGAAGCACGGCTCAAAGGGGATGAAGTCACCGCCTATCAATACGAAATCTATGCCTACACCGGAGAACTCACCGTCACGCAATACATCCAGGCCCGGTCACCGATGTTCACATACAAAGCCTACACCATTGACAGTATCCAGGAACAGGAACGGGAAGCCTTGGTGACGGTGAATTTGCAATATCTGCTCTCCGTTCCGGGCATGGTTGACCTACCACTGGCAATGGCGCTAAAAGAGCGCTGGGTCCGCCTTGATGACAACCAGTGGTACCACAATGTCCGACCCAAAAAGTCCGGCAAGGTTGCGAGCCAGCAGGACTGAATGTTTGCTTGACAGGGTACAAGATATTCATTATGGTGCTCTCCATTCATACCGGGCGAGGGAAAAGGAAAGGCAATATTGACGTGCGGGCTGGTCCTCGATAGGACCAAATAAGGAGGCGCGGTATTGGCGAACACAGAAAACAAGTTCTTGATACTCGACAGACATATGCACAACACGATACACAAAATAGAAGAAAGAAGGTTTCAGGAAGAAAGGAGAGACGTGATGAAGATGAATAGATTTTTCACAGGCTTGGTCGCGTTGGTGGCAGGCTTGGCCCTTTCGGCTGGGAGTGCCCTCGCAACCAAGGGCTACTTGTCGGGCGACCCGGACACGATGAAGGTGATCCCCCACTACGAGGTCGGATATGGGAAGGCCACCATTATCGGTATATCGAATCTTGAGAGTGGCGACGCCAATGACACGGAGTGTTTCGCAAGAGCCGACCCTGGTACTATTGATGCTCCGTTTGACACGACCCTTATCACGACAGCGGGTAATACTTGCCCTTACGATTCGGCGATCGCTGTTGATGCCGCCGCCCCTACAGACGGGACCACTTTCATCAGGCAGTATGCCAACTACCAAGCCACGGCTAATATGGACGCCAATGCCGACGACCCCATGAATCTCATCGTCACGATGAATATCCATGACGCAAGTGGCGCGATGGTTGATTCTGAACAGCTCTGCCTCAATGAGAACCAGTTTGGGTACGTCGTCATCCAGATGGGTGAGGCGATGGAGGGACAGATGATACCCCACCGTGGCGCGGTGGTTTCCATGATGGATGACGACATGATGGATGGTGACATGATGCCCCGTGGCTATGCCACCATTGAGGCAACGGCTCGAATTGACGAGTGCGCGGAAGGGTATGTCACGCCGGATGAAGCGGTAACGGCGGGTGATTCGGTTATGCCGATGATAGCTGCTTGGACCATTGTCCAGGATGTGAGTGAGAATGGTTTCTTCGGAACGGAAGTACCAACTGGTACTCTCTCGATGAGGGAAGATGATGGGGCTATGGTGGCTGACTGCTACAACCCTGACGGAACCACGGAGACTCCAACCGATCTTACGGATAACGAGTTCAACCAGCATAAGTGTGGTTTGATTCCCGAACGGCACAATACTGCCAGGATTGGTACTGACGATACTACGACGGCCGCAGATGAGAGAATGAATCCGGATCCTGCCGAGGCTACTCCTCGCGCCCATGTCACTGCCCGGTATGATATTGGAGGGGATTCAATGGTCTATGTGTGGCTGGCAGCTGAGCCCAGTGCTCCCCTGGAGGTCATGGTACTCTGCGAAGAGGGGCCACAGACTGCGCTTGACGACCCGTCCTCCAATGTTCCCACGACCGATCTGCCGACTGCTGAGATTGCGGTGTCCATGGGGACTACAATCATCGACCCAAGTATGGGTGAGGTCGGAGATTTCACAGGCATGTGCGATGGCACTCGCGGCACCCTGCGCTTTGCGATGCCGGATGATAGCCACGCCGGCATGGTGTGGACACACCTCTCTCAGGAGATGAATCACTTCCGCATGAACTTCCCAGGGTACAGTCTGGCAAATCCGAGTAATTGTAACACTGTTGCTATAGCCTCTCTTGATCCTGCTGACACTGGGGCGGGTGTCTGCGAGTAACGGTTAACCTCTAACTTGGCTCTAACACAAGGAGGCAAGGGTTTCGGCCCTTGCCTCCTTTTTTTGTGCGGGGTTGGGGGGTTGGGGGGAAAATGAAAAGGAAGAAGGAAGAAGGAGGAAGTTGGGGGGAGGGGGCGGGCCTTATCCTCCGAGAAGACCACTAGCCCGGCATGGCGGATGAACAACATGAGCCCGGCCTTCGCGCTGGGCTTTTTTATGTCCCGAACCCTCCCCGTACCGCGCCGATCCCCTTCCCATCCCCTCTTTGTGCCGCATCGGCGGCGAGGTGGAGGGAGTTGACCGCAAGGACAGATGAGTTACGTTCGGTGTGATCCAGGGGACAAGCGTATGGATACAGACGAGCGCCTTCAGCGGATTGAGTCCGACATCCATGAGATGAAGGCGGACATGAGCGATATCAAGGTGAACGTGGCACGGATCACCGCCACGATTGAATCTACCTTCCCGCACCTCGCCACTAAGGAAAGTGTGGCGAAAATTGAAACGACG
>CAYQLZ010000052.1:0-5562 GCA_964418665.1 uncultured Dehalococcoidia bacterium
CATCGGGCAACCTGGCCTCAACTGCCGTTCCTCCGACATGGACCTGCAGGCTGGGTCGCCATTGACGCCCACGCGGCGATCATCTGGCGCTCCCGTCCCTTCAACAGGAAGGGCCTGGTCACAGAGCCTTCCCCCCATCCTCGTATGCGAGGACGGAGTGAATATGGGGCAGAGGGCGGCGGGGTCCATCGTATCCCATCAACCGTAGCTTTCCTTGGGACGGAAGCGAAATGAACGAAGAATCCACCTTGAGGTGTAAGTTCGAGTTCAGGCGCGAGGGTCCACCTCTTTCGTATGGAATGTCAACTTTGTATGACCCTCCAACCCACTGGAACATTGTACCGACATCCGGAACGGGGAATCTTCAGATATTTCCAAGCCATTTCATGAATCAGTCCAAACACATAGTTGTGCTCAGCTGTGTCGTGATCCACCACTTCGAACCACCGTCTTAAATGCGATTCGGTTTCAGTGCGGTTGCCATGAAGGCCACTGTAATAGTTGGCCAGGTAGAATTCCGCCGTCATGCCCTTATAGCCGATGAACTTGCTGGGGCCAGCGGCGTCAAGCTCGGGAACAAAGTACCATGCATGTGTGTAAGAGAGTCGACTCCTGAGCTTGGGGTGTTGTTCAAGTGCTTCATTAAAGACTCTGACATTCTGCACCACATCCGGATAATGGCTAACGAAATCTGGAAAATGAATCACAGTTATACCTCCTGACGGTACGCCAGATTAGCATCATGTCTTGTTTCGTTGGCAGTATCGAAGGCAACTCCTCGGGTCAACTGAGGCCTGGATAAATTGGCAATTGAGTTCTGCTAAGGCATATTAAAGTAGTCACGGAGGCCAGGGCTAGGTTACCCAGATACTCTGCCAAGAGTTACCCCTACCCAATATTACCAAAAGGTGACCTGCTCCATGCAAATGTACTACTTGACACGCCACAGCTGCAAGGAAGTGTTCCTTGCGGGTAAATTGCTTCCCGATCTCCCCTCCGCGATTACAAGGATGTGCACACACATCGAGCGCCCTCGTTGCAGTTGCTCCTCCGCTATCATTACCACCGTCCACACTTGGGCCTCGGCCTGCAAACCCCTCTCAGGAAAGGAGCCTAGCGACTGTCGGATATTTACGGAGAATATTGCGCGCCCTTGACAAAATGAGTGTCTTCTGTCAATTATCTTTGCAATAACATACTTCTCGGACATGCTGTAAGGGCGCAATCGCGACATCCGGCCCGCTTTCCACGGAAGGCAAATTGGCCGGGGGTGGTTGCCCAGGCAGATGGGCGGGGTATCAACGGGCAGCCCAGGGTTGCATGTCTGGTATTCCCCGCGGATTTTAGAATCCGCTTCTCATAAAGGAGCGGCGTTCCGGGCGCCACTGACAGGCGCACTCCGCTTTGTCTCCAGAGATACATCGTCACACTGGCCAGGAGCGCCTGTCTCAAAGGGCGTTCGCTCGTTCGAAGGCTGAAGAGCCGCGAGTTTCTTACTATCCGCGCTTATGGTCCGCTGCCCGAGGGGTCACTTTTTACGCTGGAGGCAGCCTATGAATACCAGGACGAAAGTCGACCGCAAGCTGCGGTCAATCGATGACTATGGAGCATTCTACACGAGGCACGCGGACCGGTACGCATTCAACCAGATTGCGAAGATCCAGCGGATCTGGAGAAGCTCCTCTCATCCTCTATTGAAGGGCAATCACTCTCTGATCAATGCCCTTGTGAAGCTGGCCCCCGGCCCAAGGGGCCTAGACGCCGGCTGTGGCGCAGGCGCTATCGACGTTGCGGACCTGGTGGGCCGGGACCTGGACGTGTTGGGCATCGACGCGGTTAAGGACAACGTGGAGACGGCACTCAGGCTGCATCCCTTCCTTGAGGGTCGGGTAAGGGTGGGCGACCTCTCTCAACGAATAGCCTTCCAAACGGCCACGTTCGACTTTGTCATGTGCAACGCGGTCATCCAACACCTGCGTGAAGACCACGTCTATGAGACTACCCTTCCCGAGCTATGCCGGATAACCAAGCCGGGAGGCGTACTCCAGATGATCTTCAAGTGCGGCAGCGGCATGGTCACGATACATGACCCGGACTATGACGACGTTCGGTCCTTCCGACTTTTCGACGAGCGAAGGATTGTAGGGGCGCTCCGGGCCCACGGCATGGAATTGGTGCCCGCCACGGACCGCAAGTCCCTCGGGGGATTGATGTATTATGTGAACAATAATGGCCTGAAGCACTGTGCATTATGGACGCGCAAGGCAGCCTAGTACATCGCAGAGATTTCAGTAACAAGCTATATCGGGGTTGACCGATTACTCAGTCGTGAGAGAGGTCGAACGCGGAGAAAATCGTTGCTCACGTCCTCCTCTTCGTCCTTGCAGTCATCGTCTTATATTTCGGGCTTGGCGTAGGCCCCGCCTTGAACCCCACCCTGCGCGTCCTTCCCCGGTTGGTTGCGGCAGGCATCGCCGCCGTCGACGTCCTCTGGATAGCCCGCCTCATGAAGTAGGTCCCATCGCTTCTGTGAATCCACAGGAAGATTGAGACGGTGGGACGCTTCGCCTCCCGCAGGAAGCTTGTCCGCATGCTGCTCAAGGCAGCCTGGAATCTCTGGAGCTGGGTCGGCACTGGCTTCGGAGAAAAAGGCGTCCAGTTCCTGCAAGAGGGGGTTTCCTGCAGGCAGTCAATGAGGCCCCGCAGGGCGGGGTCGTGCATGAGCCACAGCAGGCTGACCTGATTGAACGCCCCGTCTCCGCCCTTGCCTGGAGACGGGATCGGAAAGGACTCCAGGCCGCAGGATTGGAGTCCTTGAACGGTCTCCCCAGGCGTAATCTGGGTCGAGTCTCCCCAAATGGCCTCTACGAACCGATCAATGCTGATCTGCTCGTCGACGCACCTGAGCGAAGACAAACTGTATTCCCCGGTTTCGTAGTCCCGAAGTCCCAGCCATTCATCAGCGGGTATGCAGCGCAGGAAGCGGGAGACCAGGAGGATAGCTTCGGGTTCTTCCTTGAGCCCGCCTGAAGTCCAGCCATGTCCGTAGTGGCATACAAGCCTCTCAGGCAAGCCTCGCTGTCTGTCGTCAAACCACCGGCGGCAGCCGACACGGTGGCAATAGCATGGTCGACGGGATCAGGTGCCGGTGTGGTCGTGGCGGTTGGAGACTCGAAGGCTGTCTCGTCCGTCTCGCATCCCACGGCCGCAGCAACCAGCGCCAGCATTGCCACTGCGCCGGCAAGGGAGACAACCGTCCTCTTCAGTTGCTATGCGCCAAGGGTTGTGTAGAGACGCAAGCGTCTGCTCCTGAGAATGGTGTCCCCGATCGTACCATCCTGAGAGCTTTCCGGCGGTCTGAAATGTGATGGTGAGTGAGGGGGCCTCACCGAAGGGACCCCTTACGAGGAGGTAACGAATCGTGGCCAGAAACAATGTCATACCCGTGTACAGGAATTTGCGTCAGTTGTAAAAATACAAGTGAGGGCTATTTCAGGCGTGAATTTGGCGGAAATAAGGGAATTCGGAGCCGTTGTTGCAAGCACTTTGTGGTAAGGGCCCGTTCCCACTTTTGGGAACGATAATTGCATAAATGCAAGTGGCATTTTGGGGTGTCGGAATAGGGCTCAGCTGCTCCGGTGCTAGCGTCAGGGGGTGTGGGGGTGTGCGCTCATGGGGTCGGCGATGACACGTCAGAGGCTTCCATCCCCGTTGTCTGAGGATGCCCCCAGCCGGAGCCGAAATTGTAGAAGTGCAATCACAAAAGGCCGTTTTGGATGTGGACGGGGTGTACAGGAAAACGGAACTGACTGCAGAAGTGCAATTAGTGCAATTCCAAGGCTGATTCAGCCATGAATGGGTGGTATGGGAGGAATGAATTTCATCCCTTCCCGTTGTTGGGCTGGTGTCACTTTTATTGCACTTATTGTATTGCTGCAATTGCACTTTCAGGGGGTGTATGTGTGGTCGATGGGGGTTGCAACCGGTGACGTTGGGGCGGCTCACGGGAACATGTGGGATGTACAGTTGGTGGAGCGGCTGGAGAAGCGGCTGAGGGAGTTGACGGGGGGCATGGACGGGTGATGGCAGCCCAGTCGTTGGGTAGGAGTTTCAGCACCATGGCGGGCATGGAATCGGGCCGGGTCACGGGTGGCATGAGCGTTGGGGTTCCGGGTGGAAAAGCTTAAAGCCGGGTCGCGGGAGAGGAGCCGAAGGCGGATGCCGGGAGCGCGCGCAACCCACAGTGGAGGGTTGCAGCCTTTCAGGCGAACGGCGGGGAGGTCCACGGACTCCGCGGTTATGAGGCTTGCCGCCCACGCCGACAACGCCGTCCAGGGTGACCCTGTCATTCTTTTTCTCCTGGCTCAGGTTGATGCACCGGCAATTGCCCCCGCAGGTGGGCGCGGACAATCAACCGAGCGAGGATGCGCAGCCCGCGCCGCAGCGTCTCCCGTTGCTCGTCGGTGTAGGAGATGGGGGTATCCTTCCTCCCACCCCGGCTTCCTGTGCACTTCTGCCTTTCTCTGTCCCTTTGCATTTACCCTCCATCTTCACCCCGTTGATGTGGCGGTACACCCCTCGGGGGGTGGCTGCCTGCCTCTGAGTGCATGCCCAGTTTCTGCGATGAGGGAGTTGAGGGTTATCCCCTGGAGGGGATTGCATTGATGTAACCTTAGACGGGCGATTCGGGCCGTTGAGGGTGGTTTCTATGTCGTGGGCGTGTACAGGAATTCGAACTTCTCGGCAAGTTGCAGATCGGCTCGGTCTCAAAGCTGATTGGGGCATGAATTCGCCCCTACAGGACCCTCAGATGCCAACGAATTTTGACAACTTTCGGTTGCCACGAAATCTGCAATTTGTAGCGAGGACGAACCTGGCAGTTCCGATGGCCACGGGTGTGGCGTCGGCTGAATTACCCGGGTATGTGGGTCCATGAGACCCGAGGAGACTGTGGGCGGCAGAGGTGAGGACGCTGGTGAGCTGCGCGTCCTCCACCTGATGGCCCTGCTGCACGACCTGGTGAGAGGGCATGGGAGGCTGGAGTTGGCCCCAGAACGGTGGGGAAGTGCATGGACGGAGGCCGCATGCCCTGGCGGGTTCGCGAGGCCCTCGAACGAGCCAGGCGGAAGGGACTGCTCTATGGCACTCCGGTGGAGTCTAGCGGCACCTGCCACGGCCCCACTTAGGGTTTTGTGAGAGTTTAGTTAAAGCGGATTGACGGGTTTCCCCCTGCCCACCCCGAAACCGTTGACACCGGTGTGGGCCGGTGCTATCAATGAATCCTGTTTCTGGCTTTTTCCAGCGTTTCCCGCCGAGAAACCTGGAGGATTCCCGTCCCCCGGATCCGGGAACGGCTGCACAGGATCGAGCGCCGCTCTCCGAACAGCCACCCGCGGGGTGCCAGCCCAAGGGCTCGAGCACTGCTCTCCCGACGGCGGCCCCAGGAGGGACAAGCGCTTATCCGCTGCGTGAATCAGGTTGAGGGGTCGAGCCCTGCTCCCCCAGGACCGGTTCGAAAGTGGTAGGACCCCTGGCCATGCGTCACCATGACCCTGGCCTCTG
>CAYQLZ010000053.1:0-5414 GCA_964418665.1 uncultured Dehalococcoidia bacterium
TTCCTCGACTACGCTTCGCTGCGCTCGGAATGACATATTGGGGGGCACTGCGTTCTGAGGGGGAATGAGGGGACGACCCGCCGGTGGTCCCTACAGGGTGTGGAGAGGGAGGAGGGTGTGGCGTGGGCAGAGAGTGGGTTCCTGCCTGCGGAGACTTTTGCGTAACCCACCGGCCAGCCCCATCGCCACCCCAATGACCCTCACCTCAATCCTCTCCCAGGACGGGAGAGGAGGTAAGAGGGGGCGGAGATTAAGGTGATACAAAGGTCTCCCTGCGCAGGAACAAGGGATGGGGGAGGGCTGGTTTGAAACCAGCCCCTACCGGGTATGGAGAGGGAGGAGGGTGTGGTGTGGGAAGGGGGGAGAGGGGATTAGGGGGCCAGGGTTGGGGGGAAGGGGACGTTGGGGTATTTTGCGAGGAGGCGTCGCCATACGGATTTTCCGATGGAGTCGGCCTCGCGGATGATGGTCTCTTCGTCGAGGTTGAGGAATTTTCCGTCTCTGAGGACGAATTCGCCGTCGACGATGACGGACTCGATGTCGCTGGGCTGGCCGTTATGGATGAAGGAGGAGACGATGCGGTTGGTGGGGACGAGGGTGGCGCGTTGGGTGTTGATGATGAATAGGTCGGCCTTCTTGCCAACTTCAAGGGAGCCGATTTCCTGGTCCATGCCGATGGCGGAGGCGCTGCCGATGGTGGTCATGGCGAGGATGTCTTCAGGTTGGGGATTCATACCGTCGTCGCGGATGATGCGCTCGGTGAAGAGGCCGGTGCGCATGACTTCGACCATATCCTGAGTGTTGTTGTCGGTGCCCATGCCGATGGTACAGCCGGCGTGGCGGAGGGCTGGGATTGGGGGGATGACGGCGCGACGGGCGGCCATGGCGGGCTGGTGGGAGACGTTGGAGCGGGTCGTTCCGAGGA
Organism: uncultured Dehalococcoidia bacterium; assembly: GCA_964418665.1. Classification (GTDB taxonomy): domain Bacteria; phylum Chloroflexota; class Dehalococcoidia; order Lucifugimonadales; genus JAPULR01. The sequence goes on from CAYQLZ010000053.1 coordinate 926, forward strand.
GGGAAATCTCCGAGGGGGACAGGAAGCGGACGTGGGCACCGAGCATTCTGGGGCCTAGATAGTCGTTGTGGAAGAGACTTTCCGTGGGGCGGACGCCGCGCATGAGCATGAGGGATTCTACCTCCAGGCGGCTCTGGTTGAGGTGGATGGTGTAACGGCTGTCGTACTTTTCGGCCATTTCGTGGACGTCCCGCAAGAGGGCGGGGGAGCTGGTCTCGACCAGGCCGGTGGAACCCATGCAGGTAATGCGGTCGGTTTCTCCTTGATGGTGCCACTTTTCGAATAGGCGGGTGGCTCTTTCGAGGCATTCAGAGCGGAGCCGGTCTGAGTAGGCGTGGACGGGTTCGCCGGCGCGGAAGGTTGGGGGGACGATGCCATCGGCGGTATTTTCGGCGAGGACCCAGCGCATGCCGGTCTGATCGAGCATGTTTGCGTAGCGGTGGATGCCGCCGGCGATTTCGACGGTGGTGGTCCCGCCGGTGCGGGCGGCTTCGATGGCGCCGAGGGCGGCCATGACAGTGGTCTCTTCGTCGGAGATCATGTCGCGGACGTCCTCCGGGAAGGCGAAGCTGGAGGGGAAACCGAAGTCCTCGGAGATGCCGCGGAATAGGTTGGCAGTGAGGTGGGCGTGGCAGTTGATGAGGCCTGGGAAGACAGCTTTGCCTCGCCCATCTATGACCTCTGCATCGGGATACATGGCCAGGACCTGGGGCGTGGCGGCGAGGGTGGCAATGCGGTTGCCCTTGATGGCGATGGCGCTATCGTAAAGGACGGAGCGGCCGGGATCGCAGGTGACGATGGTGGTATTTGCGATGACTTTGGTTGACATAAGCGGCCTTTCGTTGTGAGAGGGTGGGGGCGGCTAGCGGTCCTTGTGGGAGAAGGCGCGTTCCTCGCGGGTGATGATTTCGAGGAGGGCGGGACGACCTTCGGAGATGACCTGTTGGGCGCGCTGGATGGCGGGGATAATCTGGTCCGGAGTTGTGACCTTTTCGTTGTACCCGCCGAGAGCTTCGGCGACCTGGGCGTAGTTGCCGGTGAGGAACTTGGTGCCGTAGCGTTCGTTGGCAGTGGGGAAGCGGTGGGACTCGTAGATGCCCATGGCGGAGTTGTTTAGGATGATGGTGAGGATGGGGATGCGCTCGCGGACGGCGGTCTCGACATCGAGGCCGACCATGCCAAAGGCGTAGTCGCCCATGACGTTGACGGCGAGCTTGTCCGGGGCGGCCATTTTGGCGCCAAGGGCGAGGCCTAGGCCGTAGCCAAGCTGGGTTGACTTGCCCCAGCCGATGAAGCCGCGGGGTGAAATGGACTCGTAGAAGGGGACCATCTGGTCGCGGGGGCTGCCGGAGTCGTGGGTGACGACGGAGTTCTTGCGGTCGATGGTGTTCATGAGGTCCCAGATGACGCGGTAGGGGTTGATGGGGACTTCATCGGAGGTGAGCTTGGGCATCCATTGGTCGAGCCAGGCCTGCCGGACGGCGCGAACTTCGTCGGCCATCTGGCCATTGTTGCGGTTGGCGGCGGGACCGGCCTGGGCGTTGATTTCGTCGATCAGCTGGGAGAGGACGAGCCTGGTGTCGCCCCAGAGGGCAACGTCGATGGAATAGTCCTTGTTGATGTCTGAGTCGTCATTGGTGGAGTGAATCATGACCTTGCCGGAGGGGATGGTGACGCCAAAGCCGGTGCGGGTGAAGCTGCAGCCGATGCCGAAGACGAGGTCTGCGTTATTGACGAAGTGGACGACGGGGCCGGTGGTGGTGGCGGAGCCGGTTCCGAGGGCGAGGGGATGGTTTTCGGGGAAGGCACTCTTGCCGGAGAGGGTGGTCATGACGGGGGCCTGCAGGAGTTCTGCGAGCTGCTGGAGTTCGTCCCAAGCCTCGGCGTATAGGACGCCCTGACCGGCGTGGATGACGGGGCGCTTGGCGGCGAGGAGGGCCTTTGCGGCTTCGCGGATTTCGTTGGGGTCGCAACCGCTGCGGAATTTCTGGACGGAGCGGTAGGAATCGACGAGGGATTCATCGACGTCGGCTGAAAGGATGTCGGAGGGGAGTTCGAGCAGGACGGGGCTGGGGCGTCCGGAGCGGAGCTGGCTGAAGGCCCTTCGCATCATGTTGGGAATCTGGGTGGGGATGTTGACGCGGTCCGACCACTTGGTGACGGAGGCGTAGCTCTGGGAGGGGGTGAAGGTGGGACGGACGCCGGCGCGATCGAGAGGGGCAGAAGCGGGGAGGAGCAGGATGGGGACGGAGTCGGCGTAGGCCTGGGCGACGCCTGCGTAGGCGTTTTCGGCACCGGGACCGGCCTGCATGGTGAAGACGCCTGCGCCGCGGCCATTGGTGACGCGGCTGAAGCCGTCGGCGAGGTTCACGCCTACGCGTTCCTGGCGGAAGATTAGGGGACGGATGCCTGCGACGGCGGCGGCTTCTTCGAGAGAGTTGTAGGGGATGCAGCCGATGAAGTCCACACCCTCCTTCTTGAGGATATTGGCGACTGCGTCGACTCCCTTCATGTTGCCTCCTTGAGTAGTAAGATGGTTGCGGGATCTTGTGGGTGTCATCGTAGTACGCGGGAGGGTTGGTGTCCAGAGGAAGGGGGCGTAGCATGGCGAGATCCTTAGGCTGCACTCAGGACAGGGTTTTGCGGAGAGGGATGTGGGAGGAGGGGTTGTGTCCAGGTTGGAGTGATGTGTGGACAGAGGGGGAGGGCGGTTCGCGAACCGCCACTACGGGTGTGCGTGTTAGGTGTGAGTCGGGGTGGTAGAATTCTGGGGCAATTGAGGAGTATGGAGGTTGATTGTGGCGATCAGGTTTGGGACGGACGGCTGGCGGGCGATTATTGCGGAGGAGTTTACGTTTGAGAACGTGGGGCTGTGCGTGCAGGGGGTGGCGAGCTATGTGAAGGAGTTGGGTTGGGGGGATCGGGGTGTTGTGGTGGGGTATGACACGCGGTTTGGGTCGAAAGACTTTGCACGTCGGGCTGCGGAGACTCTGGCGGGGAATGGCATTCAGGCTTTGTTGTGCGGGGGAGTGAGTCCGACGCCGGTAGTGAGCTACAGTGTGCCGAATTGGGGAGCGGCGGGGGCGGTGATGATAACGGCGAGCCACAATCCGCCGGAGTGGAACGGTGTGAAGTTCAAGCCTCATTACGGGGGGAGTGCGTCTACGGAGATTGTGGCGAGGTTGGAGGAGCACGTGGGGGAGGCAGAGGTCGTGGGGGCTTCCCGGATGGGTATGGATGAGGCGTTGGTGAGTGGATTGGTGAGGGCGGTTGATCCGGTACCGGAGTATTTGGAGCAGATGGGCCGGATGGTGGACCTGGACGCTATCAGGGGCTCGGGGGTCAATGTGCTGGTGGACGCGATGCATGGCGCTGGGGCTGGGTATTTGCCGCGCCTGATGGAGGGTTCGAAGGGCGTTGTGAGGGAGATGAGAGGGGAGGTGAATCCGGCGTTTCCAGGTATGCAGCAGCCGGAGCCGATTGCGGAGAACTTGTTGGAGGCGTCAAGGCTATTGGCGGGTGGGGGTTTCGACGTGGGGATCGCTTATGACGGGGATGCGGACCGGTTGGGGGTTTTGGATGAGAAGGGGAGGTATTTCAACACGCTGCAGATGTTTGCGCTGCTGGCGTTCTACCTGCTGGAGGTGAAAGGGGAACGGGGGCCTATCGTCAAGTCGATAACATCGTCGGACATGCTGTTCCGGTTGGGGGAGATTTATGACGTGCCGGTGCTGGAGACGGGGGTGGGATTCAAATATGCGGGGCCTTTGATGATGAAGGAGAATGCGTTGATGGGGGGAGAGGAAAGCGGTGGTTACGGGTTTCGGGGGCACATTCCGGAGAGGGACGGGATTTTGAGCAGCTTGTTGTTCCTGGAGTTTATGGCGAGGACGGGGAAGCGTCCTTCGGAGCTGTTGTCGATGTTGTATGAGAGGGTTGGGGAGTGGAGGTATGACCGTCGGGACGTACCGTTCGACGTGGGGAAGAGGGGAGAGTTCCAGCGGGCGCTGGCGGAAAGTGGGGAGGTTGGGGAGATAGGGGGGATGAGGGTTGTTTCGACGGATGCGACGGATGGGAGGCGATTCCGATTCGAGAGGGGATGGGTGATGGTGCGACTTTCGGGGACGGAGCCTTTGGTGCGGATTTACGCGGAGGGGGGATCGGAGTCGGAGGTGGAGGCGATGTTGTATGGGGCAGCGGGGATGATGGGTTTGTAGGGGGTCATTGCACGACGGGTCATTGCATGACGGCAAGTTTGGGGCTTGGGTGTGGGTGAGGGGTTTGGTGTCGGCGGCGGGTGATGTTGACAGGGAGGAGGGTAACTGATGGGTGGAGAGGGATGTGGGCGGAGGGTGGGTTTCCGCCGGCGCAGGAACAAGGGAGGGGAGAAGAGGTCAACCACAAGGGATTGCCCCTAAGAGGAGGTTGGGCTCGCATGGGAGCGCTGGGCTCGGAGCGGGGGAGGGCAGGTTTGAAACCTGCCCCTACC
>CAYQLZ010000054.1:0-5278 GCA_964418665.1 uncultured Dehalococcoidia bacterium
AACCCACTCCCTACCAACGCCCCACTCCCTCAACCATGATGATCCCCGTAGGGGCGACCCTTGTGGTCTCCCTCCCCCTCCCCCAACCAAAAGCAAAGGCGCCGACGAAAATCGTCGGCGCCCCAATAGTTTCCTTAACTCGAAAGACTACGCTTCTTCCGGCAGCACCGCGAACATGGAGTCCGTCTCCGGCTGGGCCAGAATCTCCTCCACACCCTTCTTGAACTGCCTCAGCACCTCGTCACCCGCGGGTCCGTCCGGTACCTGGTGGGCGTTCAGTTTCGCCTTGAACTCCTCGAACAACACGTCCTCGGAACGGCCGTGGGGGATCTCGAAGAAGTCGTGGTTGAAGTGGGGAAGCTGTCCGGGTCCAAAGTAGCCCTTCCCCTCGATGTTGTACCCCTCAAGCTCGTGGCCACCTTTCCCCAGCACCTCGCCCGTCTCCACGTAGTGCTCCATTACCGGCTTCATCCCATACTTCTGAATTGGGCACACCTTCATGCAGATGCCGCAGCCGGAATAGCGCGCCATCACCGGGCGACACCGTTCGTACACCAGCTTGTGCTTCTCCACGCCCCTCCACCAGACCTTGTCTCTCATCAGCGCTCGACCCGGGCAACGATTCACGCAGACCTGGCACACCTCGCAGAACTTGTGGATGCCGTAGTCCACCGACTCGTCATACGTCACCGGCGCGTCCGTCGTGATGACCATCAACCGCGCCCGCGAACCGAAGTGGGGCGAAAGCAGCTGTCCGTTGGCCCCCAACTGCCCCAAGCCCGCCGCGACGAACATGGGAATGTAGGGTGCGCTGTTGTCGTTCGGACTGTGGATCTGCGCATGGTAGCCCAGGCTCCGGATGTAGTCCGCCATCATCAGACCCAGCTGGCTCATCGTCCGGTACGTCCCGAAGTGGGTGTACTCCGCAAAGCTGCTCGGTATCGACTGCGTCCTTTCATAGTCCTGCTCATACGCGAGGCAGATCGCGTGCTCAAACCTGGTCCACCGCTTCTTGTACTTGAATGTATACCGGCGGTCGTAGCGGGTCATCCCCACCTCGCCAAAACCAAGCTCGCGGGCCTTCGTCTTGATCTCCTCCGTCACGTCCTTCCCCGTCGGCTTTGCCGTAGGCGCAACGTCCGCGGACGTTGCCGCGGCATTAACCACCGGCGCCTGCAGCCGCTCGTGCTCCAGGTGCGACTCCGCCTCCTCAGGGCTGTAAACCGTCCACACCCAGGCCCGGTCTGCGGTGTACTCGATGTTCTGGCTCTCCAGGGGGTATGACCTGGAATAGAAGTCCACATCCTTCTGGTTCTGCCGGATTCCCGGCGTCGTCGCCAGATCCTCGGCTACCGGAATCTCATATGCAGGGTCCTTCAGTCGAAGCCCGGGGCGCTTCACAACATGACTAACCTTCTTCGTTGTCATCTTTCCCCCTTCTGAGCTAGTTTGAGCATTATCGCCAAGAATACTCCCGCTTTTTTGCGGTGTCAACATAATTGACTATGAATTGTGGAAGCTTGGCCCACCGGCCTATCTCCCTACGCAATCCGTACATCAACTGTCGCTGTGCATCGCCTTTTCAGTTGTCGCGCCCTTCCGAAAACCAATCCCGTCACGCCATTCCCTCTACAGGTTGAACTGCGGGTCCACCCAGTCTGCTTCCTTCTGATAAATCTGAATCCGCGCCCTCTGGTTGTCGATTACAAGTATCTTCCCATCTTCCGCAATCTCTATCGACGTGGGCCTCGTGAACCGCCACTGCGGTTCCAGGCTCTTGACCCTCAGCCGCGCCTTCACATAGTCCGGGTTGGCGTCCACCGCCTCCTGCGCCCACTTCGAAAGCTCCTCCGCATCCCCGATAAACGTCGTGATCGGCCTTCCCTCCGGGTCGAATACCTCCACCTTGTTGTTCCACCAGTCCGTCACGTACACGTCCCCCTCGTCGTCCACCGCCACGTCGCTCGGCAGCTTCAACTGGCCGTGCCCATCCCCCGCGCTGCCAATGCTCGACAGAAACTCCCCCTCCGGCGTGAATTTCTGTATCCGGTCGTTGTGCCAGTCCGCAACGTACACATCCCCCCTCCCGTCCAGAGCAATGCCCCACGGGTGGTTGAACTCCCCCGCTCCCTGCCCCTCGCTCCCCCAACTCTGAATGAAACGCCCATCCCTGCTGAACTTGGAGACCCGGTGGTTCAACTCCTCCGTTATGTACAGATTGTCCTCGCCGTCAAAAGCAATCCCCGATGGCCCGCTCAACTGCCCATCGCCATTCCCGGCGATTCCCCACTTCCCCAGGTAATTGCCGTCCTTGTCGAATATCGAAATGCGGTTCAGCCACTCGTCCGCCACGTACACATTCTCGTCGCTGTCCAGCGCAATGGCCGTCGGCCAGACGAACTCGCCGTCCCCTGTTCCCGAACCGCCGAAATCCCGAACGAACTCCTCGTCGATAGTTATAACGCTAACCCTCTGGCAGGGTTGGAATTCATCCCCCCGGTTGACCACGTATACGGTCCCGTCTCTGCCCAACGCCAGGTCCACCGGATGCCGAAACCCCGGCCCTCCCGTCGCATTGCGCCCTATGGTATGACTGTAGTTGTACACCCTGCCCCGGACCATTACCGTCTGCATAGCCTTACCTCCTCCGAAACCCTGAAATCTAGCCGAACTGGTACTCTCGCGTCGAAGCTACCAGCCGCAAAACGTCCGCCACCCGCCGGCCGAATTCGGCTCGCTCATCCTCCGTCGTTCCCCTGCTCACCGGTCCGCCCGCCTCCACGTGGGCGATGAGCTCCTCCCGCGTATTCTCCTCCACCCTCGCCGGCCCCATCAGGTCAATGCACCCGTCTACGAACTCAGATGCACTCATACTCCCCCGCCCCGCCAGCCTCTCGATGATCGATTGCACCCCCGGCAGGCTCGAATCCCCCACCCGGTTGGCCACAAAATTTATCCGGCGCAGCAGCGAACCGCTATCGATCCACTCCTGCCCCGTGTGCCACCCCTCCACGCTGGGCGGGTCCAGCAGCGCCTGACCCTGGTAGTTCGTCTCCAACCCGATGGGCGCCATTCCGGGCTTCGGCGTCACGTGGTCCTGCACCAGCCGCATCGTACCGGCCACCACCTCCGCCGGACTCTTCACCTTGGCGTACCACACGCTCTCGTCCTTGAAAAAGTCCGAGTTGAACAACATTCTCAGCGTCTCCCGCAGGTCGTAACCGGAACTGATGAAGGTCTCCCCCAGCATGTTGATAGCAACCGGGTCCCTCGGCGCCACGTCCAGCCAGCTTGGCACCTGCACCTCGTCCGCCACGAAGAAGTTGTACAGATGGCGCGCCACGAACCTCGCCGTCGCCGGCTGCCTCACCACAATGTCAATGATGTCTTCCCCGTTGAACCGGCCCCGATGGCCCAGGAATACCTTCTCCCCGTCGTCATGGTCCTGCGGCAGATACTCGAAGCTCCACGGATAGCGGCCATACGGAAGACGCGGAATCTTAGCCGCAATAGTCCAGCCCGTAAACGCCCGGGAGCACTCCTTCACGTCCTGTTCCGTGTAATTCCCCTGCCCCATCGAGAACAACTCCAATAGCTCCCGTCCCCAATTCTCGTTGGGCGCATCCCTGTGGTTTTCGTTGTTGTCCAGCCAGAAGATCATCGCCGGGTCCCTTGCCAGATTCACCAGCAGGTCCCGGTAGTTCCCCATCCCATGCTTCCGAAACATGTCTATCTGCGCCAGAAGCTGGTCGCAGTTGTCCACCTTGGAGTTTCCCGTAGCAAACACGTGGTGCCAGAACAGCGCCATCTTCTCTTCCAGTGGCCTTGGCGTGTTTATCAAACGGTACATCCAGTGGGCCTGGCCGTTGGTGGGGTTGCCACCGGGAATCTCGAACCCTGGGTTATGACGAAAGATCAACCCCTCGTCGATGGGCGGAACTCCCTGCTCCTCAGGACAGACCAGCTCTTCCACCGTAGCCCCGTAGCCCTTGGCTACCCTCGCCTCCAACTCCTCCCGCGTCGCCCCGAACCCCGCCCTTCTCATCAGGTGCGCCATTAGCGCGATGTCTCTTTCTGCCATTCCAACACCCCTCCGCAGAACTCCGAGCTGACATTATGTCGACTGGACTCGGTGGCCCCATCATATCCACGAGGAATCGGAGTGTCAAGGCAACCTGACGAACTCTATTCGTCAATTACCCTTTATACGATGGTTTGCGCCCTCACTGCTTCCCATCGGTGCGCCTTTAACTTATGAAACTGCCGCTTCAGCTAGCCTTATCGGAATTTGTAGGACTTGAAACACTCGGCGTAGGTGATGTTCTTCGGCTCCCCAATCTTCGCCCGCCAGGACCGCATATTCTTGGCCACGTCGAAGTGCCCCACCTGGCTCTCGTGCTGCTGAAGCGCCTCGATCGCCACCTCGATACACTCCGTAACGTCTATCCACGTGTCCGCGGTGTTCCGGTCCGTTATCAGCACCTCCGCAACCTTGTGTGGCTCGAACCCCTCCTCCAGCAGCTCCGGGAAAGTCAACCTGTCCCGCGCCGCCGGAAAGACCGCCGACAATGCCGCCTCCCCAGCCGCTATGTGGTCCGGGTGCCCGATGTACGGCCCTTCCGTCAGGTTCCGCACCGGCGAGGGGCAGATGACTACATCCGGCCGGTGACGCCGGATCTCCCTCGCTATGTCCTTCCTGAGCTCCAACGTGGGCACTAGCATGGCGTCTTCGTACCCCAGAAACACCACCTCCTTCACCCCCAACACCCGGGCCGCGTTTCGCTGCTCTCGCATCCGTATCTCAGTCAGTTCCTCCGACGTCATATTCGGATCGTCCGATCCCTTGCCTCCGTCCGTGCATATCACCTGCACTACCTCCATACCCTGCCGGCACCAGGTCGCCACCGTCCCCGAACACCCAAACTCCGCGTCGTCTGGATGGGCAACTATCACCATCCCCCGCTTGTAGCCTTCGCCGTTGGTCATCTAATTTCTCTCTCCTTCTCAGTATCAGTTTCTCTTCCCAAATCGTCTCCCCCTCCCTTGTTCCTGCGTAGGCAGGAACCTACTCTATACCCACGGCCAACTCATCCTCCAACCACCCATCTCCCTCCCCCTTACCTCTTCCCCCTTGATGGGGGAAGATTGAGATGGGGGTGATCGGCGTGATACCCGCAAACAGATACCGCCGAACTCTCCCACCCCCTTGTTCCTGCGCAGGCAGGAACCCACCCTCAACCCTCATCCCGCTCCACCCAATAGCAGCCCATCCCTCTCC
>CAYQLZ010000055.1:0-4979 GCA_964418665.1 uncultured Dehalococcoidia bacterium
GATTGTGGGACGGGGGTTGTTTGAGTTCGGGGACGTGGACGGGATAGGGACGGAGGTGCGGCTGCAGCACCCGCTGGGGCTGTGCCTGCACGACGGGATCCTGTACGTGACGGACGCGTACAACCACAAGATCAAGAAGGTGTTCCCGGAGAATAGGGCGTCGTTCAGCTTCCTTGGGTCAGGGAAGGCGGGCTTTAAGGACGGGGTGGGGTCTTCGGCGTCGTTCTTCGAGCCGGGGGGGATATCGGCGGCCCACGGGAAGTTGTACATAGCGGACACGAACAACCACGCGATCCGGGTGGCGGACATCGCCTCCGGGGAGGTGAAGACGCTGGAGATTACGGGGTTGTAGGGGTCACTGCGTGACGGCGGATTTGGGGGGGTGTGGGTTGGGGAAGGGGTTTTGTGATGCGCGGCGGGCGTTGTTGGAGGGGGAGGGAGTGACCCTCACCCCAACCCTCTCCCAGGACGGGAGAGGGGGAGGAGGTGGGAGCGGAGGGGGTCAGGGGGAGGGGATGCCTTCGCGGGCTAGGAGTTCGTGGAGCTGGGCGAGGGTCTGGTTGTATTCGTCGAGGGGGAAGCCGTCGACGGAGGCTTTGGCTTCGCCGGTGAATCCGTCCACCACACCCATGTCAACGCACTTGCGGATGCGGTCCGCCTCTTCCTCCAGGGAGGGGAGGAGGTTCTTGCCGGTGAGTCTGGAGAGGGCGGCGGCGAGGCCCCAGCCTCCCCAGTTGGAAACGCTGGTTATGATGAGTTCGTTGCAGGCCGTCCAGGCGGGGTCCTGGGGGAGGCGGGGGAAGGTGGGGATGGTGTCCCGGAGGAGACCCATGCCGATTTCGTTGCCGCCGTCGCCGATGCCCACGGTGTGTTCGTGGAGGTCGAATAGGGCGTCGACGCGGGCGGTGTGCTGGGTGATGTCGACGGAGCGCATATTCCGGTAGAGGCCGTCCTGGGAGGGGCTGCAACGCTCGATGGAGATGAGGAGGGAGGGGTTGAGCCTGTCGAGGAGGCCCTGGGCGAATTCGCGGCTCTCTTCGGGGCCGGCGATGGGGAATTCGACGACGGCGGCTTCGGGGCCGGCGAGGGTCTGCATAACTTCGCCGCAGTGCTTGTCGGTGACGTAGATAACGTCGCGGCCGAGGGCTTCGAGGGCGTTGCCGATGGCGAGGGCGCCGGGGGGACCGTCGGTCTCGACGGCGTCGCCGTAGAGGATGTAGAAGCCGGTGGTAATTAGGGTGGTGCCGGGCCGGTCCAGCACGTACCGGGCGGCCTGGGTGCAGAAGTCTTCAGGCAGGTAGGGCCTGAGGGCGACGATGCCGCGCTGGTCCTTCTGGAGGATGATGTCTTCGATGGTTGCGTTTGTCATTTTTCTCCTCGACGTGTGGGGCGTAATTCTCTAGAGGGCGGCGAGGTCTGTGTCTCGCATGTTGGTGATGAACATGTAGCCCGGGGCGTGGGTGATCATGAAGGGGGGCTTGGATTCGAGAGCGACGGCCTGGGGGGTGACGCCGCAGGCCCAGAAAACGGGGGACTCGCCTTCCTTGAAGTCGGCGGCGTCGCCGTAGTCGGGTTGGTGGACGTCGGAGATGCCGATGTCCTGGGGGTTGCCGACATGGATGGGGGCGCCGTGGGCGCCGGGGAACCGGGAGGTTACCTGGACGGCGCGGACTATTTTGGTGTGGTGGATGGGCCTCATGCTGACGACCATGGGGCCGGAGAAGCCGCCGGCGGGGACGGTGCTGATGTTGGTCTTGAACATGGTGACGTTCTTGCCGGTCTCCCAGTGCCAGAGGGGGATGCCGGCCTCGACGAGGGCGGACTCGAAGGTAAAGCTGCAGCCGAGGAGGAAGGAGACCAGGTCGTCGCTCCAGAGGCTGTTGATATCGGTGACCTCGTCGACGAGTTCGCCGTGGCGGAAGACGCGGTAGCGGGGGACGTCGGTGCGAATGTCGGAGCCGGCGCTGGTGAGCCTGGGTTCGAACTGACCGGGCTCCATGACTTCGACAAGGGGGCATGGCCTGGGGTTGCGCTGGCAGAAGAGGAGGAAGTCGAAGGCCTGGGCCCTGGGGAGGACCACGAGGTTTGCCTGAACGTAGCCGGGGGCAAGGCTACCGGTAACGCCGTCGTATTCGCCGTGGCGGATTAGTCGCCAGATATCCGGCGGAGATTTCGGAAGGGCTTGGGTAATCATTCTTTTTCCCCCTTTTTCTGTATCTATGGACTATATGTGCAGTCGCAGATTCTTGTTGTCAGATTGTAGATTCGACTTCCACGGTGGCTACATGAATTTGTCGAGATCGATCCTTTTGCTGGAGCGTTTGAGGCCCTCGGCGACGGCCTGGTAGCACTCCCAGATCTGCCTGGACGGGGGGCGGGCGGCCTCCCGGTTGGAGATAATCCAGTAGCCGTCGGGGAAGGCCATGACCTCCACGTCCACCCCAGATTGTATCAGATGCTGCTTGACGGATGGGTCGCTGGTCATGGGTTCAAGGACTACGGGTTGGAGTTCGTTGTGCCAGACCACGTCTACGGCGCGTCCGATGAACTTCAAGGAGCGGAGGCGCTTGGAGCGGAAGAGGAGGGAGGGATTGGCGAGCTTCAGGTTGGGGTCGTAGACGCCGTACCAGACGCGGTAGTAGAAGGGCTGGCCGAGGGTGCGCATGAAGAGGAGGTCGCCGGGCATTCTGCCCCTGTAGTTGCCCTGGACCACGTTGGCCCAATCGAGGTGGGGGTCCTGCAGCTGGATGAGGCCGATGGAGATCTCGTGATTTTCGCGGAAGAGTTCCTCGGGGCGGCCTTTCGGGGCCTCGTGAGCATCGACCCCGATGGCGTTGAGGTGGTTGCAGAAGCTGCGCCGCTTCTGCTGATGGTCGCGAAGGCCCAAGCTGTGAAGCAGACCTGGCAAGGAGCCACCTCCAGAAAAAGGGATTATACAAGGAAGGGAGGCGGGACGGGAAGTGGGGAGGGTGTTGGGTGGGAGCGGGATTGGGGGTTAGGCGTGGAAGGGGTGGTTGGGGTAGGCGGGGGTGATGGTGACGTTCAGGCGTTTGGAGAGTTGGGCGAGTTGTTGGATGATGGGTTGTTCGTGGCGTGGGTCGCGGTGGACGGCGACGATGTGGGGGATGGGGAGGCCCTGCCGCCGGGCGGCTTGGAGTTCCTGGCCGAGGAGGTTGGGGGTGAGGTGCTGGCTGGAGCGGGCGCGGTCTTCGTCGCTGTCGGAGAAGGTGACTTCGACGAAGAGGAGCTGGGGTGGGGGAGTGTTGGCGAGGAAGGGCTGGAGGCCGCCGCCTGTGTCGCCGGTGAAGGCGACGGTTGTATAGCCTTTTCGGAGGATGAAGCCGACGGCGGGGGCGCCGTGGGGTACGGGGATGGGGAGGACTTCGAGGCCGCCGACGTTGAAGGGGCGGTTCGGCGCGATGGGGTGGAGGCGGTATTTGGGGCGGTCCGGAGTTGGGCGGACGGTGAAGTTGGGATAGAGGAGACCGTCGAGGAGGTGGGTGGTCAGCGCGTCGAGGGTGTCGGGGAGGGCGTAGACGTCCACGGTTGCGCCGTTGTCCATTGTCTGGAGGCCGAGGCTGGGCAGGTCGCGGACGTGGTCGAAGTGGCGGTGGGTGAGGAGGATGGCCTTGAGGCTGTCCTTTTCGTTGTCGGAGAGGCCGGACATGAGGCTGCCGGCGTCGATGGCGAGCGTGTCGTCGACGAGAAAGCAGGTGTGGCGGGTGTCGGGGGTCTCCAGATTGTGGGCGCCGAGGACGCGGATTTTCATTCTCTATTCCCCAGGGAATCAGGGATGATTGTGTTTTTCATGATAGCGGATTGTGAGGATGGAAAGTATGCCTGCCGGCTGGACGGTGTGTTGCGACACCGTATTGGGGACGACGGGAAAACGACCATGGGACGACTGACTTTCCTTCGGATCTTCAGGGGTGGGCGGAGGGTTAGGGAGGGGTGGACGGCCTTTGCCTCAAGGGGATTTTACCCTCACCCAGCCCTCTCCCAGGACGGGAGAGGGTAAAGTGGGGAGGGGAGTTGGGGTTTGGTGGCGGGGGTGGTAGGATTCTGGGATGAGGATGGTTCAGGGTCGCGCAGGCGGGTTGGATTACGTGGGGGTTTATCCGGTGGACTACCAGCCGGGTGGGAGCTTTCCTTTGGTTGTGCTGCTGCACGGGTTTGGGGCGAATATGCACGACCTGGCGGGGTTGGCTTCGTATATTGACTCCCGGAGCTACGTCTACCTGTGTCCAAACGCGCCGCTGGAGATGCAGGTTGGGCCGGGATTCACGGGTTATGCGTGGACGCCACTTTTGGGAGAGAAGACGATTGAGGATGTTCTGCGGGCGGAGGAGGCTGTAGCGGGATTCATCGAGGAGATGATGGAGATGCACGGTGTCCCCGAGGGTCGGGCGGTGCTGGGGGGATTTTCGCAAGGTGGGATGATGACGTACCAGGTGGGGCTGCCGCGGCCCGGGACGTTTGCGGGGCTTGCGGCGTTGAGCGCCCGCATCGATGAACGGGAGGAGATGCTGGAGCGTCTGCCGGAGGAGCGGGGGCAGCCGATTTTCATTGCCCATGGGGTGCATGATCCATTGATTGCCGTGGAGGAGGGCCGGTCGTCGAGGGAGTTTCTGGTTTCGGCGGGATACGACCCGGTGTACCGGGAGTATCCGATGGCGCACCAGATCATAGAGGAGGAGATTCAGGACCTTTCGGAGTGGGTGAGGGAGACGCTGCCGCCGGGGGGTTAGGGGGTTGTGGGGTAGGGTGGGTTGGGGGAGGGGAGGTGAGAGGGGGTGGAGAGGACAACCAGAAGGGTTACTCTTACGGGAGTTGAGTGTGTGGGCATAGGGTGGGTTCCTGCCTCCGCAGGAACAAGGGAGGGGAAAGAGGGCAACCACAAGGGTTGCCCCTACGGGAGTTGAGTGGGTGGGCATAGGGTGGGTTCCTGCCTCCGCAGGAACAAGGGAGGGGCGGAGATG
>CAYQLZ010000056.1:0-4744 GCA_964418665.1 uncultured Dehalococcoidia bacterium
ATCCCCATCCCATCGAAATTAACCCGAAGAATCCCCCATCCTAATCCTTGTTCCTCCGTAGGCAGGAACCCACTCGCAACCCACACCCTACTCCCTCCATCACCACAACCCCCATCCCGCTCCCACCCAATCAGGAGCCAATCCCCCTACACCCATCCTACTCCAGCTGGTACATGATCAGGCTACTCGGCGCCAAACGCTGTTCCACCGGGTCCACCGCCAGGGCCAGCCCTTCCAATGTATATGCCCCCAACAACGGCGGCCCATCATCTTCCCCCAAACACCACCAGTGTGACTTAGCTCTTTCCGTCAATCGTCACCCAGGCCCGCCCTATGTCGTTCCAGACCCGCCGCCCATCCGCCAACAGAAATCTCCGTTTACCCACCGGTTCAATGCCCAAATCCCGCAGAATATTGCCCGGCAATGTCGTAAAGGCCGCACCCGTATCCACCGTCGCCTCCATCTCACGAGACCTGTCCCCGTCCATACTGGCTATCCGAATCGGACAACTGAACGTTCCCACGGCAGAATCCACACTCCCTTTCACGAATGAACAAATTACATCCGATCAAAATCTTCGCCTTACCATCCGCTCCGTCCCCCAACGATCACCCCATCCCCCACACACCCCCTGGGACCTCTACCTCATCTCCCACCAACCGACGGCGACGCCGGCACCGTAAATCCAAAAACACTCCCCCCTCCCTCTCGACTCCCCATCCAAATCCGACCTCCGTGCGACTGCACTATATGCTTCGCAATGGCCAGTCCCAACCCCGTTCCCCCCTGGTCCTGCAGCCTGTCTGCCTTGTAGAAACGCTCGAACACGTGCGGCATATCCTCCGCCGCCACGCCGACCCCCCTGTCCAGCACACGCACCTCTAGCCAGCGCCCCCGCCTCTCCGCCTCCACCTCCACCTCTCCACCGCTGGGCGTGAACTTCACCGCGTTCTCCACCAGGTTGGATAGCACCTGCTGAAGCCGGCCCTCGTCCGCGCTCGCCTCCAACCCCTCCCCCACGTCCGCCCCTATCGACAACCCCTTCGCACGCGCCTGCTCGTCGAACTCCCCTACCACCTCCCGAATGGCCCTCCCCACGTCCACCGGCGAAAGGTTGAGCCTCACCTCGCCGCTCTCCAGCCGTGACAGGTCCAGCAGGTCCTGCACCAAAGCAGACATCCTCTCGGCGTTATGCGTGATCCTCTCCAGAAACTGGCCCGCCGCCTCCGGATCCTCCATCGCCCCATCCTGCAGCGTCTCGGCCGACGCCCGAATCGAAGCCAGCGGCGTCCGCAATTCGTGGGACACGTTCGCCACAAATTCGCGCCTCGTCGTCTCCACCAGCCTCACCTGCGTCTGGTCGTGCAGCACCAGCAGCACCGACTCCCTCCCCTGCAGCGTCAACGGCGTCGCAATCACGTTGAAGAATCGACGCTGCCTCGTTAGCTGCAGCTCCAATATCTGCGGCGCCCTCGCCTGTCGACACCGGTCCACCAATTCGCTCAACTCGTGGTCCCGCACCACCTCGATGAACCTCTGCCCCTCCCTCATATCCGGCGGCAGCCCCAAAGACTCCCGCGCCGATGGATTCGCCAGCGTCGTCCGCCCCTCATCGTCCAGCAGCGCCACCCCATCCGTCATCGTCGCCAGTATCGTCGAAAGCTTGTCCCGCTCCTCCGAAAGCTCCGTCACAATTCCCTTCACGCTGTCCGCCATCACGTTCAGCGCCTGCGCCAGTTCCCGCGTCTCCTGAACGCTGCCCGTCGGCATCCTCTGGTCCAGGTCCCCTCGCGCCAGGCTGTTCACCACCCCCGTCAACAGCCGCAGCGGACCCGTCCTCCGTCGCACCCGTATCAAAGCCATCAGCGCACACAGCACGAACACCCCCCCGCCCGTCAGCACCAACGTCACCACCGACGTTGTCGCATCCTCCAGCCGCACCGCCAGAAAAGCAGCCCCGGCCCCCGTCACCACCGCCGAAACGACGCCGCACACCAGCAGAAACCGCGCATCCCCCCGGCTGATTGCGTTCATATCTCTCTCCCCCTCCCCTTTTACCTCTTCCCCCTCGATGGGGGAAAGATTGAGCCTGTCCTGAGTCTTTCTAAGGGATGGGGGTGACTCCCTCCTCTCTCCTCTTCCAACAGACTACTCCTCGAACCGGTAGCCGGTCCCCCGAATCGTTATAATGTGGCGCGGCGACCCGGGCTCCTTCTCTATCTTCTCCCGCAGCCACCGTATGTGCACGTCCACCGTGCGTGGGTCCCCGAAATACTCCGTCCCCCACACCTCGTCCAGCAGATCGTTCCGCGTGTACGCCCGCCCCGGATGCGACGCCAGAAACGCCAGCAGATCGTACTCCTTTGGCCGAAGATCCAACGACTTCCCCGAAATCTGCGCCGTCCGAGCCTCCAGGTTCAGCGCCAGCCCCCCAACCCTGATGCTCTTCTCAGTCTCCCGCGGCCCCACGTCCATCTCCCGACGACGAATCAGCGCCCCCACCCTCGCCATCAGCTCCCGGATGCTGAACGGCTTCGTCATATAATCGTCCGCCCCCAACTCCAGACCCCCCACCTTATCCAACTCCTGGTCTCGCGCCGTTAATATAAGAATAGGCGTCGCCATCTCCCGCCTCACAATCCGGCACACCTCCAGCCCATCCAGCCCCGGCAGCATGATATCCAGCACAATCACGTCCGGCTTCTCCTCCCGCGCCACCTCCAACCCCCTGTCCCCATCCGTCGCCTGCACCACCCGGTAACCCTTGCGCGACAGGTTATAAGCAAGCACTTCCTGCAGGGAATCGTCGTCCTCCACCACCAGCACCGTCCTCTGAATATCCTTCTGTTCAACCATCACCCTTGCCCTCCCGTTCCCTCGCGAACGCGGGGGCCCACTCTTCCTCCCTCTCAACAACAACCCCACGTAGGGGCGGTTCGCGAACCGCCCTCCCCCCACATGTCATTCTGAGGAGGCTCCGCGACGAAGAATCTCGCCACCCGTCGACGCCTAATTCTCGCCTACAATGAACCAAACCTCCCTTCTCCACAAGACCTAACCTCCCGCCGCGCTCGCCCCGGCAATCCGCCCAAAAACGGACCCCGCCATCAGGCCCGCACCTCCGGGGTAGTTGTGATAGAAAAGTCCCCCCACCAGCTCTCCCGCCGCATACAAGCCCCTCACCGGTGTCCCCTCCGTATTCAAGACCCGCCCCCCTTCATCGATGCGAAGCCCTCCGAAGGTAAACGTTATCCCGCACGTCACCGCGTAACCCAGGTAAGGCGGCGTGTCAATTGGCAGCGCCCAGTTCGACTTTGGCGGCGAAATCCCCTCCGTCCCCTTCCCGTCCAGCCGCGTCGGATCGAACTCCCTCTCCTGCACCGCCCCATTGAACGACGCAACAGTCTCCACCAACCCCCCAACGTCGATGTCCAGCGCCTTAGCCAGCCCCTCCAGCGAGTCCGCCTCCGCCATCGTGCACTGCGCTATGCTGTACTCGTCCCTCAGCAGGTGCTTCACCTTCCCGTCGAAGATCTGAAACGCCGCCCGGCGCGGCTGGTTCATAATCTCCCGGCCATACTTGGCGTAGGTATAATTCCGCAGGTCCGCCCCCTCGTCCACAAACCGCTTCCCCTCCACGTTCACAATCAGCCCGAAGGGGTACGAATGCTTCTGGAACAGGTCCGTAACGTTCCGGTCTCCCGTCGGCGGAGCGTTCAGGTCCCACGCCACCGCGTGACACCCGCTCCAGTGTCCAAACGACTGCGCCCCCACCTCTAACGCCATCCGAATCC
Organism: uncultured Dehalococcoidia bacterium; assembly: GCA_964418665.1. Lineage (GTDB taxonomy): Bacteria > Chloroflexota > Dehalococcoidia > Lucifugimonadales > JAPULR01. The sequence continues at coordinate 3,796 of CAYQLZ010000056.1, forward strand.
CGTCCCCCGTGTTATACGGCACGCCACGCACCTTCACCAGCTCCCACCCCGGCCCCAAATACCGCGTCCGCATCTCCGCATTTGCCTCGAAGCCCCCGCACGCAAGCACCACCGACCGCGCCTCCACGTCTCGCACACCCTCCGGCGTCTGCACCCTCACCCCGCACACCCCTCCCCGCTCGTCCGTCAGCAGCGACGTCCCTTTCGACTCATACCACACCTCCACGCCGCGCTCCCTGGCAACGTCGAATAGCTGGTCCGAAAGCCCCTTCCCTCCCCCAACCGCCTCCACCACCAGCCCGCCCCAGAATCGGTGCTTCCCGTCCTGCATGAACGACTGCCTCCCGTAGAGCGGCACGAACCGGAGCCCCATGTCCTGCATCCACCTCAACGTGGCGTGAGACCGGCTTACCAGAATCTGCGCCAGCGACGGATCGCTCATCCCCTCCGTCACCCGCATCAGGTCATCGTAGTATTCCGCCTGCGTGTAGCTCCCCACGTCCAGCGCCGACTCCTCCTCCGCGGACATGTCCGGAATCAGCGCCTTCACGTCCTCCAGACCCTGATAGGCGCACCGTATGGCCCCGCCGGTGAAGTAGGTGTTGCCACCCCTGAAATACTCTGGCGCCTTCTCCAGCACAAGCACCGAAGCCCCCGCCTCCGACGCCGAAAGCGCCGCGCAGAGGGCCGCGTTCCCGGCCCCCACCACCACAACGTCGTAGCCCTTGCTCATAGCCCCTCCTTACAACCCATGATGCTATGCCCCATCCCCAAACGTGTCAATCCAACCCCCTCCCTTGTCCTCGCGAACGCGGGGACCCACTCCCCTGCCTCCCGCATCTTTCCCGGTAGGGGTGGGTTTGAAACCTGCCCTCCCCCTTAAGCCCACATCTCATCCCCATCCCATCGAAATTAACCCGAAGAATCCCCCATCCTAATCCTTGTTCCT
>CAYQLZ010000057.1:0-4364 GCA_964418665.1 uncultured Dehalococcoidia bacterium
CGGGTGATGGGGCGGAGTATGGATCCGAACTCTTTTGCGGGGGACCTATTGGTGGTGTGGGGGGTGGCTGGAGATGCAGAAGTGTTGAGTCGTGGGGACGTGGTGGTGTTTGTGCATCCGAGCGTTGAGGACCGGGTGATGTTGAAGCGGGTGCTGGCGTTGCCGGGACAGCGGGTGGGCATGGTTGTGGACCGGGCGGTGGTGGATGGGATGACGACATTGGAATTGGAGAGTGATGCGGAGTTGTGGGAGATTGAATGGAAGCTGGGGGAGGATGAGTGGTTTGTGGTGGGGGACAATGCGGGGGCGAGTTTGGACAGCCGGCGGTTGGGGCCGATTCGCGGGTCGTGGATGAGGGGGCGGGTGTGGTTCAGGTACTGGCCGTTTTTGCGGTTGGGGGGTGGGTGAAGAAGGGAGAGTTGGTAGTGTCGGGAGTGTTGTGCAGGGCCAGGGGATGGGTTCCTGCCTTCGCAGGAACAAGGAGGGTAAAAGAGGGCGACCACAAGGGTCGCCCCTGCGGGGAAGAGAGGGGGTGAGGTTTGGGGGTTAGTGTTGAGGGAGTGTCGTGGGTGGAGGGTGGGTTCCTGCCTCCGCAGGAACAAGGAGGGTAAAAGAGGGCGACCACAAGGGTCGCCCCTAGGAGGGAGGGAGAAGGGTGAGGTTTGGGGGTTAGTGTTGAGGGAGTGGCGTGGGTGGAGGGTGGGTTCCTGCCACCGCAGGAACAAGGAGGGTAAAAGAGGGCGACCACAAGAGTCGCCCCTACGGGGGAGGTAGGGGTTAGTCTGTGTGGCGGAGGGCGGCCTGCGCGGCGGCGAGGCGGGCGACGGGGACGCGGAAGGGGGATGAGCTGACGTAGTCCAGGCCGACGCGGTGACAGAAGTCGATGCTGTCGGGGTCTCCGCCGTGCTCGCCGCAGATGCCGACTTCGAGGTCGGGTTTGAGGCTGCGGCCTTTTTCCGTGCCGATGCGGATTAGTTCGCCTACGCCGTCTGTGTCTATGGTGACGAAGGGGTCGAGGGGAAGAATTCCGTCTTCGATGTAGGAGCGAAGGAACTTGCCCTCGGCGTCGTCGCGGCTGTAGCCGAAGGTGGTCTGGGTGAGGTCGTTGGTGCCGAAGCTGAAGAAGTCGGACTCTTCGGCGACTTCGCCGGCGGTGAGGGCGGCGCGTGGGACTTCGATCATGGTGCCGAACTTGTAGGGTACGTCGACGCCGCGTTCCTTCTGAATGTCGTCGGCTACCTTGACGAGACGACGGCGGAGGAGGTTCATCTCGTTGGCGTGGGAAGTCAGGGGGATCATGACTTCGGGCTGGACGGTGATGCCGGACTCGATGAGGTCGCAGCAGGCGGCGATGATGGCCTTGATCTGCATGCGGTAGATTGAAGGGAAGGTGATGCCGAGCCGGCAGCCGCGATGGCCGAGCATGGGATTGGCTTCGCGGGACTTTTCGAGGAGGTCCAGGACCGCTTCTTCCTTGGCGATGGCCTCAGGGGATGCGCCGGAGGCACGGAGTTCGGCCAAGTTGCCAAGGAGTTCTTCGTAACGGGGGAGGAATTCGTGGAGAGGGGCGTCGAGGAGGCGGATGATGACGGGTCGGTCGCCCATGACGCCGAGGATCTTGCGGAAATCTTCCTCCTGGAGCTGTTCGAGGTGGTTGAGGGCGCGGTAGTAGGTGTGGACGGCGGGGGGCAGGTCTTCGGAGAGGGTTTCGCCCATGGAGGCCACGTCTACGGCGGGGTTTTCGCGTTCCCAGCGTTCGACTTCGGCGGCGTTCATGAGGACCTGCTGGACGACGGCGACGCGTTCGGGGCCGAGGAACATGTGCTCAGTGCGGCAGAGGCCGATGCCTTCGGCGCCTAGGGATAGGGCGCGAGCGGCGTCTGACTCGGTATCGGCGTTGGCCATAATGCCGAGCTTACGCTGATCGTCAGCCCAGGCGAGGAGCTGGCGAGCTTCGTCGAGTTCATCGAGGTCTGGGCTTACGGTGTCGATTTCGCCGAGGAATACTTCACCGGTGGCGCCGTCGATGCTGATCTTGTCGCCCTGTCGGACGGTGCGCCCGCGGGCTTGGAAATAGGAGCCGTCACGGCTGAAGGAGATTTCCTCGGTGCCGACGATGCAGGCCTTGCCGAGGCCGCGGGTGACGACGGCGGCGTGGCTGGTGGTGCCGCCGCGGCTGGTAAGGATGCCCATTGACTGGAGGATGCCATTGATGTCGTCGGGGTTGGTTTCGGGGCGAACGAGGATGACGTTCTCACCGGCGAGACCGGCTGCTGCGGCTTCGTTGGCGTTGAAGTAGACGGTACCGGCGGCGGCGCCTGGGGAGGCGGGGGTGCCGCGGGCGATGAGGGAACCGGCGGCGACGGCATTAGCGCGGGCCTGCTGTTCGAAGCGAGGGACGAGGAGCCGGTTGATTTCGTCCGGCTGGACGCGCTGGATGGCCTCGATCTGATTGATGAGGCCTTCACCGGCCATGTCTACGGCGGCTTTGACGGAGGCGGCGGGGGTGCGCTGGGCGTTGCGGGTCTGGAGGATGAAGAGGCGGCCCTGTTCGATAGTGAATTCGACATCCTGGATGTCGCGGTAGTGGTTTTCGAGAAGCTGGGCAAGGCCCATGAGTTGTTCGTAGACTTCCGAGTGGGTGTGCTGCATCTGGGCAACGGGCTGTGGGGTACGGACGCCGGCGACGACGTCCTCACCCTGGGCGTTGGCGAGGTATTCGCCGTAGATTCGGCGGGCGCCGGTGGAGGGGTCCCGGGTGAAGAGGACGCCGGTGCCGCTGTCGGGGCCGGTGTTGCCGAAGACCATGGTCATGATATTCACGGCAGTGCCGTAGTCGTGGGGGATGCCGTGGTAGTCGCGATATTGGATGGCGCGAGGGTTGTTCCAGCTTTCGAAGACGGAGAGGACTGCCTGACGGAGCTGCTCCCAGGGATCGGAGGGGATTTCGCTGCCCGAGTGTTCGACAACGGCGGCTTTGAAGTCGGCAATGAGGGCGAGGAGGTGGTCCACCTGGAGCTCGTGGTCGAGGGTGACGCCGGCGCGTTCCTTGTGGTCTTCGATAATCTCTTCGAAGATTTGGCCGGGGACTCCCATTGCGACATCGGCGAAGATCTGGATGAAGCGACGGTAGGCGTCGAGGGCGGGGCGGCGGTCGTTCATCTGCTTAGCGAGGCCTTCGACGACCTGATCGTTGATGCCGAGGTTGAGGATGGTGTCCATCATCCCTGGCATGGAGATTCGGGCGCCGGAGCGGACGGATAGGAGAAGGGGGTTATCGACGTCGCCGAGCTTGCGTCCGACGTCGGCTTCGAGGAGGTGCATGTTGGCCTGGATGTCTTCCCAGAGGCCGTCCGGCATTCGCTTGCCGAGGTCGTAGTAGGTGAGGGAGACGTCCGTGGTGATGACGAAGCCGGGAGGGACGGGGAGTCCGAGATGGACCATTTCGGAGAGGTTGGCGCCCTTGCCGCCCAAGAGGTTGCGCATTTGGGCGTTGCCTTCGCTAAAGCGGTAGATATACTTGGTGTCTTCGCTCATAGGTGGTGAAACTCCTGAGAATGCAAATTAGGTGGGGAAATTGTAACTGAAATGGGGGGAATAGGGTAGGTGGGGCTTGAGGAGTGGCTGTGGGGGCGTTTGAAGCGACCGTGATTCCGGATTCGAGCGCGGCCTGCAGATGGTGCTGTGAGGCGGGATTCTGAGTCCGTGATAACAGGGAAATTGGGTTGTGCTAGAATATGGTCATGAGTGAATCCGGGCCTATTTACAGCGAAAGACACCGGACGACGTTCCTCTCCAACTTCATCTGGTATTTGGGAATAGCGCTAGTGGTGGTTGCCATTCCGGCGGCCGCCTTAGGGTCCAATTCCTGGGACAGCAGGATTCTGGATGCGGCGATCCTTTTGGCGTTGGGGACTGTGCTGGCGGGGGGGCACTGGCTGCTGGCGGCGCGGAGGTACGAGATTTACGAGGGGGCGTTGGTGGTGGTTTACGGGCGGCCAAGAGTGAAGGTGGTGAGCTACTCCGAGGTGCGGGAAATAGAGGTGAAGATGCATCCTTTGGGTACGGAGATACAGCTTATCCGGCTGAATGGCGGGTTGGTGAGGCTCTATCCATTGCATCCTAGGGAGTTTCACGAGAACCTGGAGAGGGCGTGGGAGCCGCACAGAGGGGTGGACCCGACGAGCTGGGGGTAGGGGGAGGGAATGGGTCCCCGCGTTCTCGAGGACAAGGGAGTGGGGGGTGATTTCTCGGCTGCGCTGCCCTTCGCCCGGAATGGCGGTTGTGGTAGAAGGAGAGGGGGAAAGATGGGGTTTGTAGAGTGTTGGGAGTAGAAAGTGGGGGGAGAGAGTGGGTCCCTGCCT
>CAYQLZ010000058.1:0-3957 GCA_964418665.1 uncultured Dehalococcoidia bacterium
GCCCGATCAGAAACAAACTGAGAAATCCGTTACGAAATTACGTGCGAAACAACACCCCTCCATCCTCTCGCGATAGCTAACCCACCCTACAACCAAGCAAGTCAAGACCCCTCCCATCGAACTTCCTGACGAGCTCCGCCAGGACCATCTCCTCCCTTCGGCCACAGGTCCCGATCCTCCCCATGTACATCGAACACACCGTCGTTCCCATCTCGCGGGGTCGCCCCCAGCGAATCCCGTACATGTTCGGAAACTACCCCGACGCCATCGACTACGTCCGCCGCAAGATCCGCCGCGCCGCGCGCAGCACTACCTACAAGATCTACCGCAAGAACGAGCTCGTCCTCGAAGTTTTCTACGACATGGGCCGGTGGATGGACCGCGGCAAGTACGCCTGACGCCCACCCCGTCCCTACCCCCTGTCCGAATTCCTCTCCCAAGCCCACGGAGCCCTCCCCATGACGTTCCGCGCCTACGAGAAGGTCGACAACGAGGAGCGCTTCATCGCCTCGTTCACACTCTCCCTCGACACCGCCATCTTCATCCGCGCGTATTACGCCCAGTATCCCGACTCCTCGGTCTACGTCCGGACCAACGGGCACATGCGCCACATCGACCACGAGACCTCCCTCGAAGTCATCAACACCCACCTCATCGAGCTCACCGCCGGAAAGCGCTGATCTTCCCCACCTCCACCCGACACCAGGACAGTCCAATGAACGACACCATCATCAACGCCAGAACCGAGACCCGCATTCTGCGACCGGGCGAAGGTCCCGACAGGAACACCCCTTGCGTCCGTGTATTCCGTCACTCACCGGGATTCGTGGAGCTCCAGATTCGGGCACAGGGTCCCACCGTACTATCCAGACACGCCGCGGACCGAAAGACCTACTCGGGCGCATCTCTCGACGCAGACACCCTACGCGCATTGATTCGTGCGCTCCGTGAAGGGTTGGCCGAAATCGACTCTTACCATCAACAGAGGACGTGCTGATCCCCTGGCGCCCGACCCTACGCCTCGAAGTCCATCACCACCCCAGTCCAGTCCCCACCCACCACACAACAGACAGCCCGGTCCCACCCCCGGGCTGCTTGCCACGAGCTATCGCCATGAACCTTGAACTCGTCATCTACCAAATCGACTCCCAAGGTCGCCGCACCATCGAACACGGCCACACCACCATCCTCTCCCCGGCCGACCTTCAGTCCATCGCCGACACGCTGCACAGCTTTTCCACCACCGGCCGCCCCCTCACCTTCGCCGATGAACTCGAATCAATCGTCGATGCCCTCTAAGCACAACTTCCCACCCAGTGGATTTACCGAGTCACGCGAGCATCCGCACGCGCTTTCGCTTGGCAACTCCAACAGATCCTCCCGAGGAACAACCCATGAACGACACCGCCTACATCGCCGGCGCCACCGAGGCGATCAAGCACTCCAACATTCGACGGGCCGCCCAATCCCGCATGCGCCGAGAGTGGGAGTTCTGGGAAGGATTCCATCACACCCGTCCACTCACCTTCGACGTACACGGCCGCCAAACGCTGGAAGATCCCACACGCCCCGGCGGCTTCATCTTTCGCCGGTAACACCCGTCCAACCACCGGGCTACACTACATCACCCAACGGAGCAAGCGCCGATGACCCGCCCCGTCTTCGAGGGTTGGTGGGTAGTACGATGGGGACAACGCCTCACACACATCGAGGCGGACGACGCAGAGGACGCCATTCACGGCTCGATCGACGCGCTGAGGGGCATGGGCGACTGGACCGAAGACCCCGTACAGCTCGACGCATTCCCGTACGTCGAATACCGGAAACGTGCTCGTCCAAGGGAATTCACCCGTGCGGTGATTGACCGGCAGCAGCGCGCGAAACGAAATCCGCGACGGCGCTAGACCACAAGCACAATCCTCCACCAGTGACATCCCCGACCACGCCTACAGTCGGCCATGGAAGGGGCCTTCTCCTACAAGCGCCGTCTCTCCCGCCTACACGCCACTTCCCTCGATGCCATAGACCGCCCCGCAGCCGTCCCGCAATCTCTCCTCCGCGCCCCGGGACTGTCCTGGTTCCCTCGTGCCGGTCAACACGAGATACCGACCGAGGGGCGCAACCATTTACACTCTCCCCCCTGTACCCAAGGAGGCTTTCGCCAATGACGCGCCTCACAGCCCTTGTCTCCGCCGCCATACATCGCGTTCGCCACGCGACTATCCGTGAACTTCTCTTCACCGCCCTCATCCTCATCGGCGGCCTGACCATCACAGCTCTTCTGCTCTTGCGGGCCGTCGAGCTCGCCGATATCGAAGGAGGCTACCCTCTTCCCGTTGGGACCCTCCTCGCCCTTCTCATCGGCGGAGGGCTTGCCACCGCCTTGCCGCTGTTCTGGTACGTCCGAGACTGGACCCCACCCCCTTCCAACGACTGACCCCCAGGGCTTTCCTGCGACTGCGACTATCCTTTCTTCGCCCCTCTGTCCCGCTCCGAGTAGGACAGAATCTGCATTCCCGCCCGAACCAGATTCCCCGGGCAGCGAACACCCCTCCAGGCAGATCACGCCCGCATCGGCTTCACGAACGGCTCCAGCGATTCATAGTCACCGGTCCACCGAAAACCTCTCTCCCATACCAACCTCAGCGGCACAATTGCGATCGTCGCCGCCTCAACCCCGCACTTCGCAACCTCCGCCGCCCTCCGCTTCGCACCCCTCTTCGTCCAGTACGCTCCATGATCGGGGCACCACACCTCTCCCCGCGGGATTTCCAACACTTCGTATCTTCGAATCACCCTCCACCCCTCGACCAGGTCGCCGGCACCCCCTGGACATCCACTTCTTCCTGAAGAGACGTTTGCACCACACTCCCGCCCCTCCACGAGGCTCCTCCTGGACAGCACTGTCTCCCCCCTCCCCGGCGTCCCCTCTCTCTTGCGCGCTCTCCCTCCTTGTTCGTGGTAGCCTCCGACCAACCCCTGACTCCACATGCCCTCCGACTCCTCCCTACGCCTCGACACCCCATGTACCGACTCCTCATCGTTTCTGCCATCGTGCTCCTGCTCTCCGGATGTGGCGGCGTCGCCCCTGTCTACGGTTGCTGGTGCGGGAAAGGCCAGCCGGCGCCCGACGAAAACCCCACTCCGGTCGATGCATGGGACGCGGCGTGCAGGAACCACGACCTCTGCTATCGACGATACGGGGACAACAATCGCCACTGCGACGCCGGTTTCCTCGGGGAATTGCAGTCGATTGCCCTCAGCACCGGATACATGCCGGGCCAGATGCAGGGCGCCTACTCCTACTTCTGGTCACGACTGCACGGCTTCACGAACATCCAGCTCTGGATGACCACCCACGACATCGCGACCTACGCCGAAGCCGGCGCCGACTACCTCTGCGACTACTAGCCCACGCGGCGCCGCCAGCATACGCCGACATCCACCAGCGGACTGCATGGGTTGACCCAACGGAGGGAGCACCAGTGACCGACACCGTATGGGACGGTTGGTGGGTGGTGCGATGGGGACAACGCCTGACGCACATCGAGGCGGACGACGCAGTCGACGCCATTCTCGGCTCGATCGACGCGCTGAGGGGCATGGGCGACTGGACAGAGGACCCCGGCGAGCTCACCGCGTTCCCCTACGTCGAATTCGGGAAACATACGATCCCACGGGACTTCACCCGCGCGGTGATTGACCGGAACCGCCGCGTGAAACGAAACCCACGTCGGCGCTAGATCTCAACGAAAGTCCTCCTCCGGTATCATCACCGACCACCCCTACAGTCGAACAGCGAAGGATCTTTCTCCTACAAGGACCGTCTCCACCGCCAACCTGCTTCCCTCGATGCCATAGACAGCCTCGCAGCGGTCCCGCAATCTCTCCTCCGCGCCCCGTGTTGTTTCGCAGATTATCTGAAGATGGATTTCCCGGATTGTTCGGCGTGATCGG
>CAYQLZ010000059.1:0-3610 GCA_964418665.1 uncultured Dehalococcoidia bacterium
CGCCCAGCGCCCACCACCCCCCCACCTACCTTGTGACATTTCCCCCATTGTCCAACAACCCCCTCCCCTGCTAACCTCTATCCATGCCCTCAACAACCGCAACCCCCCCAAATCCTCTCCGCCCCCAACACATCATCCCCTACTGCGACACCCTCTCATTACAATCCCCGATTTTCCCCCAAAATTTCAGGAAACGAATAAAATGGCCCAAATTCCCCAATTTCACGCCTGCATCACCCCAATATCCCAGTTCTTCGAAAGCAAAATCGAATCGCGCCTACGCCTGCCAATCCCGAAACGAATAATTCGTTGCCCTATTCGTGTCAGCGATAGTATCTCAACAAGTCCTCCCCCCAAGCTCCTCCTCTCCCGCACCACGGTTGACCCTTCCGCAGAGGACGGATACAATCGGCGCCATCCCCCCTCTGGAGGCCAGAAACCGACATGAATCTCATTATCCGCAACGTTAACCTCATCGACGGCACCGGCGCCGATCCCGTCCCTTCCGCCAGCGTCGTCGTAGAAAACGGCCTCATCTCCTGGATCGGAGAAGGAAGCCTCTCCTCCCTCAACCGCTCCCACTACGAGGAAATCAACGGCCAGGACCTCACCCTCATGCCCGGCACCCTCGACTGCCACGAGCACTTCTGCGGCGACGGTGGTAAGGACGGCGTCCGTATCATGTCCCAGCAGGCCGACGACCGAGATGTCCTCTTCGAACGCGCCGTCAACAACGCCCGCCGCGCCCTCATGGCCGGCCAGACTTCCGCCCGCGACGTCGGCTCCCCCCACGGCATCTCCATCACCCTCGCCCGCGCCGTTGCCGCCGGCGCCATCCCCGGCCCCCGCATCACTGCTTCCGGTCAGTGGATCCAGTTCCCCACCACCTGGCCCGGCGCAAACATGCGCACCGTCAACACCGCCGACCAGATGCGCGAGACAATCACCGCCCAGATCGCCCAGGGCGCCGGCCTCATCAAAGTCGGCGCCACCGGCGAGCACGACGACGGTTCAGGCTACGGCACCCTCGGCTACGATGTCGCCAAGCTCGTCGCAGACATGGCCCACGCCGCCGGACTCAAGGCCGCCGCCCACTGCTGGTACGCCCGGCCCGAAGACACCCCCGGCGTCTTCGAAGGCGCCCGACAGGCCGTCGCCGCCGGCATAGACTCCATCGAACACGGCACCCACATCGACGACGAGACCGCGAAGCTCATGGCCGAAAAGGGCACCTACCACGTCCCCACCCAGTCCACATGGGACTACCCCATCCGCGCCGCCGAACGCTGGAACATGCCCTGGGCCGAACTCGCTCGCTACGAGCACCAGCGCGACTCCTCCATCGCCAGCGTCAAACGCTGCATGAAGTACGGCGTCAAAATCGTCGCAGGTACCGACGCTGGTGGCGCGCCCGTCCGCCACGGCACCCTCGTCCGCGAAATGGAACTCCTCGTCCAGTCCGGCATGAGCCCCATGGACTCTATCCGCGCCGCCACCGGCCTCGCCGCCGAACTTACGGGTACCCTCGACCACGTCGGCACCATCAAAGTCGGCAAGCTCGCCGACCTCATCCTCGTCGACGGCGACCCCCTCTACGACATGCAGGCCCTCCGCAACATCTGGGCCGTCTTCCAGGGTGGCCGCCGCATCCGCTAACCCCGCCCTTGTTCCTGCGCAGGCAGGAACCCATCCTCAACCCAGCGCCACCGCCTATTCAAGACTCCCAATCCCCACACTTCCAACATTTCGATGGGAAGCCCCCAGTGGACGCCCATCCCTGGCCTTATCCCTTCCCCCTCGATGGGGGAAGATTGAGCCTGTCCTGAGCCTGTCGAAGGGATGGGCGTGATTCCCGAACCCGAACCGCCCTCCCATCCTTAACACCAATTCAACCCCACAGAAAGGAACGCGAAAGCGTACCCGCAACGCACTATGTCACAAGAACAGATCAAGGTAGGCATCATCGGCGCCAACCCAAACGTCGGCTGGGCCGGACGCGCCCACTTCCCCGCCCTCCTAAACCTCCCCAAATTCGAAATCGCCGCCCTCTGCACCAGCAGACCCGAAAGCGCCAAATCCGCCGCCGAATACTACGGAGTCCCCAACTACTACCACGACTACCGGGAGATGATCGCCCAGCCGGACCTCGACCTCATCTCCGTCTCTGTCAGGGTCACCCTTCATCGCGAAATGGTCCTCGCCGCCCTCGCCGCCGGCAAGCACGTCTTCTCCGAATGGCCCCTCGGCAAGAACCTGCCCGAAGCCGAAGACATGGCCGCAGCCGCCCGCGGCAAGGATGTCCGCACCATGATCGGCCTCCAGGCACAGGGCGATCCCGTCCTCCTCCGCCTCAAGGAACTCCTCGCGGAGGGATACGTCGGCCAGGTCCTCAGCTGCAACATGTTCCTCTTTACCGAAGGCCGCATCCACCTCGAATCCGCCGACATCTGGGAGGCCGAGTACGCCAACGGCGCCTCCGCCCTCACCATCGGCGGTGGCCACACCCTGGACGCCCTCGCCTTCTGCGTCTCCGACTTCGACGAAATCTCCGCCCAGGTCACCACGGAACTCAAACACCGCTACGTCTCCGACACTCAGACTTACGTGCCTGTAACCTCCCCGGACCACATCATCATCGGCGGAAAGCTGACAAATGGCGCCGCCGTCTCCGCCATCATCGCCTACGTACCCTGGCACACCAGCGGCTGGAAAATGGAAATCTACGGCTCCGAAGGCACCCTCGTCTCCACCTCAGAAAGCTACCCTCAAATCTTCAAACCCCGTCTCTTCGGTGCCCGCAAGGACCAAACCGACCTCAAGGAACTCCCCATCCCCGATAGACTCGTAACGATTCCACCCGAAGTTCCCCAGGGCCCCGGCTTCAACGTTGCCCAGCTCTTCCGCCTGATGGGCCAAGGCATCCGCGAGGGCAAAAACGTCCAACCCGACTTCAACCGCGCCCTCCGGATCCACCGCCTCATCAACACCATCGAAGAGTCCTCCCGCACCGGCCAACGCCTAAAACTCCCCTAACCCCCCCTCCTCTCCCATCCTAGAGACCCTTGCATAACCGTCATCCCGGCGAAAGCCGCAATCCAGAAGCTCGGCATCTGGGCGCGAAATGACTGTCCATCGCATCGAAATTGCTATATTCGGGGTTATGAAAAGGTCTTCGGTAGGGGCGACCCGCCGGTCGCCCTCTCTTCTCCCCTTTCCCCGCACATCGAGGTAGGAGCAGCCTCCAAACTTCCCCCGAGCTCGCCGAAGGCATAGGGCACCCCCTCTTGTTCCTGCGAAAGCAGGAACCCAATCCCTATCCAAAACCAAACCTTACTTACAGCTGCAGTCCCCCGTCAGGGGCGACCCGCCGGTCGCCCTCCCCTCCCATCCACCTGCACATCCCAACTGTCCCACGTTTCAAACCTCCCCATCCCTCCTTCCCATGCCTCAGCAAAGGCGGGTCCCACCCCCTCTTGTTCCTCCGCACCCAGCAACCCACCCCCTCCCCACACACAATCCCTCCTCACAGCTGCAGTCCCCCGGTAGGGGCGACCGGCCGGTCGCCCTCCCCTCCCATCCACCTGCACATCCCAACTGTCCCACGTTTCAA
>CAYQLZ010000060.1:0-3258 GCA_964418665.1 uncultured Dehalococcoidia bacterium
CTTGGATGCCGACCCCAATGCAGGGAAGGGTAAGAATGCCGCGTAGACGTTCCGCAGGTGTGGTGAAGCTCCGGCCCGAGCCCGTCTGGGACTGGATCAACCGGAACAACGTCTCCCAGAATGACCTGGCTGACATGTTGGGAATCTCCCATGGTCACTTCTCCCGTCTGATGAACGGCTGGAGGGGAACCTCGCCGCCGATACGTAGACGCCTAATGGAAATTCTGGGCATTGAAGACTTCGACGATCTCTTCCTGGTGGAGATACCTGATGATTAGGGAGGGACGCCATCGACCGGTCCGGTTTCCTCCCGGGGTTCCCATCATCCCCGATGACTTTCCCGAGAGACTGGCCGCCATCAAGGAGATATCCGGCCTCTCCTGGGAGGGAATGGCGGTGACCATTGGCGTGGACAGCAGGCAGATGCTCAGGTGGCGTCGGGGTTGCTGGCCCGGCGGCGGCGGAATGCTCTCATTGGTGCGCCTTGCCAGCAGGTTGCCGGGTGGGCTCAATATCCTGCTGAAGGACGACTTCGACGCGCTGCGCAGGGGTAGTGGATGAATTTCAGGTGCACCGTTGAAATTGAGGAAACCGGCGGCAGGGTGAAGGATGTGAGGGTCTAGGGATGGCGGGACGGCGGCAGAAGTGGGTCTATCGCATTGAACCCTCCCTGTTCCCGCCCGACTTCCCGGAAAGGCTGGAATCTTTCAGGGAGGCGGTGGGGCTCTCATCTAGGGGGCTCGCTCGGCTACTCAGAGTGGACAACCGGACGCTCAGGCGCTGGAGAAGGGGAACAACCCCGAACCCAGGACACCTGGTCGCCCTCTTCGATCTCGCCGCCGGGTTGGGCCTGCTCCATATCCTGCTTCCATCGGCGATGGGGATGCCAAAACCCACTCATGAAAACCTTGCCCGGCGACAATCAACCGGAATTGGAGTTTAACCCACATCGCAAGAGATACTGTGAAATCGAGGAGCCTCACTTCCCTCTCGGGGAAAACATCTCGTCAGAAAATTCCTTGGGAGCAAGTCGGGTCGAATGCATGGGCATCGAACCCTCCTGGACACTATGGAGACTCCTGTACGATGCACCCTCGAAGGTCTACGGTAAGATGTTTGTTGTTGATCCCCTCGACTCTTCCCTTTAGAGCATACACCGGCAGAGAGGTAAATGAGACCGGCCAACCGGAACCGATCCCTCTACTCTCGAAGGCACCATAGACACCACCGGAACGAACCCTGATGCGGGAACCACGCAGGTCGCGGACTCTATTCACCTGTTCATCGGACAGGAAGCATCGAACAGCCCATACCCTGTCCACATAGAATCTCAAGTGATTGGACTCTTCAACGAGAATGGACGGTCCTTCGACGATTCCTACAGTCTGGTTGTAGGTGACAGTTGCGGAGTCTTCATCGGATATATACGACGACACGAGTTGGGATGCGGACAGTTTGAAGGAGGGAGGAACGTCTCTAATCTCCCCTGCGATGGCGGCTTCCGAGGCGCTGCGAGAACAGCCGCGGACGGTTCCTAAGGATATGAGGAGTCCCGCAATGAGAAAGAACGCTACGGCTATGGCTAGAAGCTTGATGAGCCCGGCCATGCTATGAGTTAACCAAACCTCAATTGCATTTTTCTATTGTACAGTCTCTTGAGAATGCCAGATCGTGTCATTTTGTGTCATAGGAATGGTGCTGGGATTTCTGGCTGGTAGACCCTTGAAATTAACCTTAATTCCAGAACGTGGGAGGGTCGGCAGCAAAGGAGCAGGCTCTCGGCACAAAGCCTTGGCCGTGCTCTTCCCCTCCACACTCCACGCAATCTACCGGCAGGGCCGCCACCCGAAGTGCTCGAAGGATTGACTGTTGGTGAGGCGAAGCCAACTCCTGTACATCCATCTTTGGAGAACAATCTGGACGGGAGCGAAATCGAAGGAATGCGTCTGTAGAATAGACAATTCTGGGGGTGAACAGCGACAATCATTCTTGCCGGCCTGTTGCCTCATCGAAGTTGTTACCGAAGAGTTTTCAGCTTTAATTGACGCCTTTTCCCAAGGCCTTAACGGCTGACGTAATTCCATCCCTAGAGTCGCCAGATTTCCTTGTCAAAGGGGCTCATAACCACATAGCCCCTCTTCGTCATCGTCCCTGCAATCCGGTGGCCGATCCTCTCTCAAATCGGCGGCAAGCCGCTCCAGAGCATTCCTGTCATTGGTATTCAATACATAGACCTCGAAGCCTTCTGCATATACAAGGTCGTCTGTGAACCTTCCAATGCGCCGTGCCATCAAGCCGATTTCTCTGAAAGTCGACGCACGGGGAAGATAGATTTCCAGGGTGAAGCCCCCAGGCTCAACTCCATACCATTGATAGTAGCTTTCGGCGGCCTTGTTGTAGAGTCGCGCTTTATGGACAAGTTGGTGCTTGTCCAGCATTGAAACTATCCTCTCAAGCCTAGTTGCGCCGACCCTTACGGGCTTTTCCTCATCTATGAACATAGGTATGGTAAATAGCGCCAGAACAACGCCCAGAACCAGTATGGCGAGGGCAACGATCGGACCCACGCTGCTGGGGGACTGATTCTGATCGACTTGCTCCCCGGTGTCCTCACCGGGTACATCGAGCCACAGCTTATGGGCATGAAAGATGTTCAAGATCAGCAGAGGAGCCATCGCGACAACCATCGCCGCCGGGACCGGAGGGATCTCAATAATCAGGAAAACCGCGACAAAGGACCCCAGAAAGCAGCTGAACAGGAAATGGACAACAAATTGCCGGGAGCGACCAAGCAGCAAGTATCCGGTTCCGAAGCCGGGAAATAGCGTGAGCAGTACTGCAAACAGGTGAATCATTCTGTGGAGGTTCTTTCGACGTGTCCGGTTGTTTGGAGCACCCACTCATTGCCCACCTAGAGGTTACCAGATGAAGCCATTTCAAATGAACTCCAGGTATGGACCGCCACAACCGTCTTCAAGCCCAGATACTGGCACGGCGTGGAATGGGACTACATCAATGACGGGGATTCGGTCTGACGCCTTTATCGCGTTCCACCTGGCTAAGAAAAGGCGTATGCCGGCTCCGCTCCAGCTGTCTCTCGCCAAGCTCTGCCCAGGGGACCCACCCGCTCCAGCAAGCCCTTGTATGAGACAAGGAGGGGCACCGTCACCCCATCTCGGGTCATCTCCTCCCCCGCCATATTCAGGAAGTGGATGGACGCAAGCTCGTCGTCAAAGACCACGAGCAGCGTGGGCCTTG
>CAYQLZ010000061.1:0-2897 GCA_964418665.1 uncultured Dehalococcoidia bacterium
AGCGAGCATTCCCTTCACAGGCATGTTCTCTGCCCGGTAACTGGCGGGAAACGAGACCGCCCTGATCAACGCCAGCCGAGAGATGGCGTAGGGTGTGAATCTCACCAGCGTCTTCGCCACCGAACCACTGCGAGATCTCTCGCGATCACTCAGAATGACATGCTTACCGGAAATCAAACCAGTCCCGCGACAGGTACACCCACCTGGGATTGGATCCCCCTATCAACGCGACCTTCTTCCGTCTCATCACCTCTTTATTTCCTTCTCCCGTGAAATCACTGTCTAAACGCTTTAGAATTCCTCGAAACACATTAGGTGAGTCAGGTTGTTTCTCTTGCTGAATCCCTTTGTGTAGATCGCCATGAATTATATGCCAGTCATTGCCACATACATTAGTCCACCCCGGGCGTGACTGGTGAGGAATATAGTCAGGTCTTTGGTGAGGGGTCAACCACCCCCTTTGAGGCCATCAACCTCTGAGGAGGAGAGAGCCGTTAACGATAGCTGGTGCCCTCGATGACGATCTGGGTAGCTGGCGTTGGCCAGCCGGTCCAGGGCGCTGTTGCCCAGGATGGGGTCGTCGAAGAGACTGAGCCATTCCTATACGGCCCTGTTGGATGTGATGACGAAGCTGGAGACCCGATGGCGACTGATTATGAGCTGGTAGAGGTCAGCCGACTGCTGGTGTGTGAGGCGGTGAAGGCCCAGGTCATCGAGGATGAACAGGTCCGGGGATAGGGAAGAGCGGAAGGTGCGGTCCAAGGCGTTGCCCACCCTGGCTTGGGCCATGGCCCTGAAGAAGATGTAGCCGTGGAGGAAATGGGCGGTGTAGCCGAGGGATTGAGCCAGGATGCTCTTGCCCTATTTCATCGGACCCATCGGCAGGACACACTAAGCTGCAAAAGCCGAATGATGACCACGTCTAGATGTTGATGTTGAATCTAATGGAAAAGGTTCTTGATTTTGTCCAGTCTGGTGGGAGATGGTTGTGAAGGAATCCCGCTCCTCCGACACGGCGCCGCAACCGGCCTCGGCATGGGGCGGTCCAGGGCACTGAGACTGCCGGCGCGGAGGCAGAGGCAATTCAAGCACAACCGCAAACACTACAGCTATTCTAGGGCACTCATGCACAAACACAGAGGGGAAGACGCTGTCATGGGTGTCCTCCCCTCTGTACGTCGATATATGCGGCATTTTGCGTTTTCGGCCTGGCTCATACCGTTCAGCCAGCAGACAGTAGGTCGAGCGGTTGGTCCAAGAAGCCAGGTACTATTGCATTAAAGCCTCTGCTTCACCTGGGTATCCTCACCTCCGCCCTGTTGGAGATAGGCCCGATAACAGTGTTGTTGATGGCCTTTACGCGGTAGATGTAATGCACCCCTGCCTAAACCGTGCTGTCGGTGTAGGTCGTGCCAGGTCCCCCCGGTATTTACTACCAACACGAGTAGCTGAGGCTCTATTACAGCCCTCCGTCGCAGGATCTGATAGGCCGTAACCTCCGAACCGGCCGGCGCAGTCCTAGTGAGCACAACTGACCCGTTCTCCCTCGTGGCGGTCGGGTCTGTGGGAGCATGCGGAAAGACGCAGGCCCGCAATGCGGCTCTGACCGCGTGCGAGCGGGATCCCCAACGTGCCGGATGTGTCTCTCCGTCCCCGTGGGCCTGTACCCTGAATTCATGGGTGGTACTGCACCTAATGTCGCCCTCCGGCGTGAACCTCTGGCTCGTGCCCGCTGTGGCCTCCAGGTTGGTCCACTTACCGGCGGAGCCGTCGATCCGGTACTGGTTTGCTCCGTTCACGTTATTCCACGAGAGGTCGAAGCTGCGTGCCCTGATTCTGAGATACGTGTCCAATTCGCGCAGCACAGGAGGCGTGACCTCCGACACGTCCGTCACCCGGATCTCTACTGATGCTGTGGCCGTGCCTCCGTTGCCGTCGCTGGCTTCCACCGTCAGCGCGTATAAGAAGATGGATTCGTAGTCCAGAGACGTCGCTACGTTGATGCTTCCGCTGCTGGCGTCTATCGAGAACTTGCCCTCTTCGTTTCCACCAGTGATGGTATAGCTCACCGTGTCGTTATTGGGGTCCGTGGCCGTTACTGTCCCAATCGCACCACCTACCGTTGCGTCTTCTGCCAACTCAAATGTGTACTCAACTTCTTCAAACACCGGCGTCGTGCATTCCCCGGTGGTCTCCGGCAAAAATGGGGACGGCTCACTCCAAACGGCGGCATAGGTGATACCGCTGCCGAAGAGGCCCGCACCAGTGCCTCCTACCGCAGTGCAGACCGTCCACGGCGTGGGTGGTGCCCGTAATGGTGTCATCGTCCACAACTCAATCACTTAACCATTCGTTATAGTACTCCACCTGATATTTGCTGGTGTTGGGCACAGCATTCCAGCTCACCACCACGCTGGTTTCGCCAGGAGTTCCCACGACGACGTTTTCCGGCGGAGGAGGCTGGCAGAATGAGAGGTTGAGCGAACTCAGATCGTTTGTGGCTGCTTCCTTCAACTCTACCGGTATGCATGTAGAACGTCAGCAATAATGGGACAAGTTGAGGAGGACGCTGTCGGCGGTACCCCGGCGGCACCGGGTTGGTCAGCATCTTCCGTCCCGTGTCCTGTGTACTCCGAACACTCGGGATGCTTCCCTAATGCTCGTCCCTTCAACCAGGCAGGCCTTCCGCACACGAAGATATAGATCCACCACGTACATCCATCTCACCTCCCTCAGAGTCTCCTTCGACTCTATCGGAAGGTCAGGGGTGGTACAGTTTTCGTCCGCCCTTTTTATGTTGTTGCTCAGCATAAGTGTCAGTAGTTAACTGTTCAGCAAGAATGTCACATCATGGAGAATGTGACGTTGAACCAAAAGGAACAAGGGAGACTACAGGT
>CAYQLZ010000062.1:0-2831 GCA_964418665.1 uncultured Dehalococcoidia bacterium
CAAAAGCCAATTTGGTTCCACATGGCATTCCCACGCCGGCTTCCAGTCCCCTTGTCAGCGGTGTTGTTTGTGATGTGGTTCGAGTTCAGGGATGAATGGCCTCGCGGCTTTTCGCATTGGGGGTTTTTTCCGTCTTCTTCACCCCCAACCCCAACCCCCCTCCCCCCCCGCACAAAAAAAGACGGCAGGAGCCGCAGCCCCTGCCGTCTTGTCTATGAACTGAATGATGAGACAGGCTTTACATGCAGTTTGCTATACGAGCCAACTCATCATCATTAACAGCAGCCACGTCCCCAGCCACCGTACGGCACTCCGTCGGATCGGCCATGCTGTATCCAGGGAAGTTCATGCGGTAGTGACCATCCATCTGCTTAATATGGGACCACACCATCCCTGCGTTGCTGCCATCCGGCATCATGATTTCCAACACCCCGCGGGTGCCCATACACGTCTCGGTAAAATCACCGACCTCACCCATGGCGGGGTCGATCATTTTGGTCATGCCCGGCACCATAATGGTCGCCGTCCCGAGCGTGGACATCGTATCCGCAGACGGGTCGTCGATCTCCGTCTCCATCCCCTCTTCGCAGTGGACGGTGATATCAAGCGCGGTGCCTTCCGCACCCATCCACGCATAGACCATGGTCTCATCCATCGTGTCATACCGGACGAAAGCACGCGCGCGGGGAGTGGCAAAGCCGGCGGTGCCATCTGTTACAGCTGCATCATCCTGCGGTCCCCTGGTGTCCGGGGCCCCTACCGGGTAGTTAGCCGCCGTCGCACCACCAGCAGTATCAACCGGGTCGAGGCGGTGGCGCCTGTCGTTATTATGCCGTTCGGGAATCAGGCCGCACTTCATCATATTCCATTCGGAGTCCTCTTCATCGTTACTACCTCTAACAACGTTTTGGCTCGCATTTAAGGTCACCTCATTGCCGCCAGTGGCAGTGGCCGCATCATTTGCGACCCCGGCGATCG
This sequence comes from uncultured Dehalococcoidia bacterium, assembly GCA_964418665.1. Taxonomy (GTDB): domain Bacteria; phylum Chloroflexota; class Dehalococcoidia; order Lucifugimonadales; genus JAPULR01. Next base: position 979 of record CAYQLZ010000062.1, read on the forward strand.
CCGCGTCATCATCCGTATCATAGCAGTCAAGCATCAGGGAGTCGGCCTGGATGACCTTGGTCGGTGTCCTCGCCATGGTCACGGAGGGAGTCGGCACTTCCACCCCGAAGAAGCCATCCCCAACATCCTGGACAATAGTCCACGCGGCAATGGCGGGATTGGTAATATATATGTCACGGTTAGTTGCCGCATCGGTGCCAGTGGCAGCCCTGGGGAGATTGTCGGAGGGAGTGTTCACCCTTACCGGCTCATCGTTTGGCGTCTTTCTCCCGTCGCAAAATGTGACTCTATGCGAAGCGCTCAGGACCACAAAGCCCTTGTAGACATGGGCCGGCTCGGTAATCGTTCTCCCGGCGTCATCCATACTCGTCATCATGCCGTCAACGCCAATCCCATCGGCCATGGTGAGCACCGCGCCATTTGCCATGTCCATGTCCATGTCCGAGCCCATCATCTGGAGGGAGAAATACCCGAATCCACCCGGTGCCAGGCAGATATCCGCACTGTGCTGCTCCTCGCCTGACGGACCATAGGCGACGGCCGTGACAACGAGATTTTGGGCGTCGTCCGCATTGGCTTGGGCAGTGGCCATCCTCATTTGCTGTGCCGCGGTCACTACGCTGCCATCTAGAGCAGTAAGAGTAGCGGCAGGAAGCGTAGGGGCGGTTCGATCATCCCGATCGAAGTCCATCGCACATTGAGGTACGGCGGTGGCATCAGTCAGGGCAGTCATGGCAGTATCGGTATTTTGGCATTCATTGGAATCATTGTCACCGGAAGCGATGTTCTGCACACCAATGATGGTGGCCTTCGTGTCTCCGATTTCGTAATGGGGAACCAGCTTCACCGGCCCGGGGTTACCCATCACATAGCCCTCGGTTGCGTATGCACTCCCGGCCGATAGGGCCAAGCCTGCCACCAACGCGACCAAGCCTGTGAAAAATCTATCCATCTTCATCACGTCTCTCCTTTCTTCCTGAAACCTTCTCTCTTCTGTTTTGTGTGTCGTGTTGCTCATCTGTTCACCAACCACCGGGGACTTGTTTATATTGTTGTTCACCGATACCTCGCCTCCTTCATATGGCCCTTGCGGGGCCCGCCCGAACATCAATGTTTCCTTTCGGTTTTCCCCGTGCGGCATGATTGCTGAGCACCATAATGAATCTCTCATATCCTGTCAAGCAAACATTTAGCCCTGCTGGCTCTTCCCCTTGCCAGGTTTTTCGGGCTGGCGATTCCCCTTGCCGGATTCTTCGGATTCGAGGTTACGGTACCATTGGTTATCAAAACGAACCCAGCGCTCTTTTATCGCCATTGCCATCGGCAAGTCAACCATGCCGGGAATGGACATCTGATATTGCAGCTTGACAGTGACCTGGGCTTCGTTTTCCTGTTCCTGAATGGTGTCGATGGTGTAGGCCATATATTTCAGTGCGGGCGACCGGGCCTGTATGTATTGCGTGGCGGTCATTTCTCCGGTGTGGCTATAGGCTTCGTATTGATAGGCGGTGAGTTCATCTCCCTTGAGACGGGCTTCCCAAAAGGCCGTCACGCGTTGTTTCAGCGACTCGGAGGGCTGCGATTCGGGCGCGGTCTGACCCGACCCGAGGAGAGCCACCAGAGCGACCAGAGCTACGGTCCAGCCGGCTCCCCGGCCCCTCGACTGATAACGCCCTGCTCTTTTCGTCCTCAACACCGGCTTTGTCCTCAACACCAGCCTCATACACAAGGTACTCGCTTTTCGTTCTTTATACGGGCCTTTATACGGCCTTTATACGGGCCTTTACACGGCCCTTCGTACGGCTCATTTGACCCATACAATATAACATAATGTTGTCTGTGTGTCTTGTCAC
>CAYQLZ010000063.1:0-2690 GCA_964418665.1 uncultured Dehalococcoidia bacterium
TCCGTCCCCGTCTTACCCTCTCCCGTCCTGGGAGAGGGTTGGGTGAGGGTCATTCCCCCCTCCCTTGCTCCTCCAGAAGCAGGAACCCACTCCCTACCCGCACAAATCCCTTCCCTCAACCCCAATCCTCCCATCTCCCTGGTAGGCGCGACCCTCGTGGTCGCCCTCCCTCCTCCAATCGCCGCGCTCACCGACGCCGCAACACCTCCGTTAGACCATGAACTTGGAATGTTCCTCCGAATACGTGACATTTCCTCCCCCTTAAGCTATGCTGGCCTCCAAGGCAATTCTGGAGGTGAACATGGCCACCATTCTGGGATCCGGTGACTGGAACTATACCGTTGTCGAAGACTGGCCCAGCCTGCCCGAAGGCTTCCTACTCGGCGACTGCGCCGGCGCAGTCGTCGACTCCAAGGGTCGAATCTACGTCTATACCCGCGGCGAGCACCCCGTCGTCGTTTTCGAACCCGACGGCACTTTCGTTACCTCCTGGGGACACGGCGTCTTCGGCGGCACCCACGGCATCGCCATCGGCCCCGACGACTCAATCTACTGCACAGACACCCGCCACCATGTCATCCGAAAGTTCACCCCCGATGGCGAACTCCTCCAGACCATCGGTGGCCCCTCCGACCGCTTCAGCGGCCAGCCCTTAAATCGCCCCGCCCACCTCGCCATCTCCCCCGTCTCCGGCGATATCTTCGTCGCCGACGGCTACGGCAACTCCCGTATCCACCGCTTCAGCCCAGAGGGCAAGCTCATCTACTCCTGGGGTGAAGCCGGCACCGGCGCCGGCCAATTCGTCGTTCCCCACAACGTAGTCGTTGACGAAGACGAAAATGTCTTCGTCGCCGACCGCGAAAACCACCGCGTCCAGGTTTTCTCCGCCAATGGCGAATTCCTCGGCCAGTGGCCCGGAATCTGGCGCGCCGCCGGTCTCGACATGGACGCCCACGGAAACTTCTACGTCGCCGAAATGCCCCCCCACGTCTATATCATCGACGCCCCAAGCCTCGGCCACAGCGTCAGCATCTACGACAAGCAGGGCAACCTCCAGACCCGATTCGGCGATCCCTCCCCCGGTGAAGACCCCGGCAAGTTCACCGCCCCCCACGGCATCGCAGTAGACTCCCACGGCGACCTCTACGTCTGCGAAATGCCCCACGCCAACATGGGCCCCGAATGGATGGACGACGCCATGTCCCGCCACAACCCGGCCCACGGCCCCCAGATCAGGACCATCGTCAAACTAGCCCGCCAACGATAATGCCGTACCTGCTCAGACCCATCCCCCACAACAGCCCACACGCCCCACGTAGGGGCAGCCGTAGTGGTCGCCCGCTCCCCCTCCACTCCGTAGGGGCGTCCCTTGTCGGCTCCTTCCCCTTTCCGTCATTCCGCCGAAGGCCGGAATCCAGTCTTCTCCCTTCCTCCTTGACGGGGGAAGGTTAGGCCTGTCCTGAGCCTGTCGAAGGGATGGGGGTTAACTCCCACCAAATCACCCCGCCATCCCGGAGAATCCCATAAATCCAACCGAGGCGCATTCGATGAAAAAGAACAGAATCAAGGAGCTCTGGCGACAAAACCGCCCCGCCGTCATGGGCTGGTGCTCCTCCGGTAATCCCTACGTCGCAGAGGTCATGGCCCACGCAGGCTTCGACGCCGTCACCCTAGACTGGCAGCACGGCATCGGCGTTACCCAGGCTTCCATCATCAGCTGCATCCAGGCCATCGGTAACACCGACGCCATGCCCATGGTCCGCGTTCCCCGAAACGACCCAGACTATATTTCCTTCGTCCTCGATGCCGGCGCCTACGGCGTCATCGTCCCAATGGTCAACACCCCGGAGGAAGCCGCCGCCGCGGGCCTCGCCTGCCGCTACGCCCCCACTGGCAACCGCAGCATCGGCAGCAGCCGCGCCTCCCTTGCCGCCGGGCAGGCTGATTATGTAAACAACGCCAACGACGAAATGCTCTGCCTCGTCATGATTGAAACTATGGAAGCCCTCGATAACGTGGAGGCCATTGCCGCCTCTCCCGGCGTCGACGGCCTCTACGTCGGCCCCAGCGACCTCTCCCTCGACATGGGCGTCAGTATCTCCGACTGGCACAACAACGAACAACACCTCGCCGCCTGCCGCCGCATCATCGATGCCGCCCGCAAGGCCGGCGTCGCCCCATGCCACCACGGCTCCGGCGCCGAAATCTCCGCCGACATGATCGAAATGGGCTTCATGCTCTGCCACGTCGTCGGCGACGTTCGCACTATCGCCGCAGCCTCATCCGAGACCCTCAACGCCTTCACAGACTCCATGAACAAGCGAGGCCTCCCCTACCGCTAACCCCAACCCAATTGGAACTCGTCATTCCGACGAAATCCGGAATCTACCCCCCACCACTAAAGGAGGTGCCACCGTGCCCAGCCAGGCCATGTTCGCTTTCATAGAAAAGTGCGCCAACAACGAAATGTTCCGCTCCGACCTCATCGAAAACCCAGCCCGCGTCCTCGCCGACGCCGGTCTGGAAGATGACGAACTCCAGTCAATCAAGCAAGACGAAGCCTGGGCCTGGCTCCGTGCCCTCTGGAACGCCCCACCCGACTGGTAACCCCCCTCTTGTTCCTGCGTACGCCAGAAACCCACTCCCTACCAACGCCCCACTCCCTCAACCATGATGATCCCCGTAGGGGC
>CAYQLZ010000064.1:0-2682 GCA_964418665.1 uncultured Dehalococcoidia bacterium
TCCCAATCATCCGCACCGCACAGGACTGCACATATCGTTATCACCAGCATGTCCACCATCTGATGGCGCCGATTGACCGTTGCGCGCGGATCCTCCAATTCCCTAAAGTGATTGTCAAACGCCTCCCAAGATTCATTCATCACGTCTTCCCTTCTTCTAAAGTCTTAGCGTGAGAATAAATCCCTATCCCAGTTTGTCAACCCTTCTAAAGGTTTGCGATTGCCCTGGTTGATGGGTCAGGGTGATTGCATCAAACTGGGACATAGCTTCGAAATACTTCCGAGATCCCCTCCAGGTAGGGATACGAAGTTGAAATTGTACGAAAGGTGTCATGTAGAAGGGAAAATTGTATGATCTCAAAGACTGGATGCCCGTGCCCCGGCGACTTCTGCTAGCGATTCAGCAACCTGGAGTGGATTTCCAATTATTCGCGCTCTATTCTGACCTCAATCTCAACGCAATCAGGCTACAGGTTTTGATGCGAATGGCTTGGGTAATGGGTGCAGGCCAATTTGGAGGTGGGAGCGGGCAGGGCGCAAGGCCTGCCCCTACCTTATTCACAGAAGACGGTTATGCGGCGGGACGTGGGAGGGCGACCGGTGGCATATAAGGTACGCAGGCAACGCGGCGCCAACGTAGCATAGTGTAGAGCGGGGGCGTCGCGGGGACCCCCGCACAAGGGAGGGCCGAAGGCCCGTCCGCCAAACTCTAGTGGTCAGGGACGACGGGACTTGCCCTGTCTGGGGACGCCAATGGGCTGTAACTTATTCCTTCGCAGAGGCGTACAAGATTTCACCCCCAACCTAAATTGCACCCCCGGTGATGGGTGTTTCCTTAGACAGGAATTGAAACCGGAGGATACCTCTGTTAAACGACTTCATAGCCGGGCGGGCGTGCGCTCGCTGCCAGGGAAGTTGGCCTACATTTGGGATTCGAGCTTGTTGACAGGTCAATGCCAAGTTTTCATGCCATAATTGGAGACTCACCTGTACCTAGCCGGTAGACGGCTGGTACAGTGGCGGATGCGAGCATTTGTCAGTAGATCGGTTAGGCCTGTCGACAGAATTTGCCACACTTGACCGCGTTTGCTACTCTCTCTTCTGCAGGCCTCCTTACCACTTTCCCAGTGGCGGCTGCCGACCAACTTACAAGGCCGGGCCTCCTCCGTGAAACAGCCTTGGGCACCTACAAGGTACTTCTTTCCCTGCTCCCGTTTCCGAGTTCACTGAAGCCGTTAGCTGAACCTTTGCCAAGCGGGGGGAGTACGGGAACATACTCAAGGAGCAGCTCATGTTGACTGGACCAAAGACAGACACCCCCAAAGGGGGGCTCAGGAGCATGCCATGAACGAAGTCAACCGCCCCAACCTTCTATACATTCATTCCGACCAGCACAGTCCTCATGTGACAGGCTGCTATGGGGATGAACTGGTCGATACGCCGAACCTGGACCGCCTGGCTGCGAGCGGCGTGGTCTTTGACAACGCGTACTGCTGCTCTCCGATTTGCGTGCCTTCGCGGATGTCCATGCTCAGTGGACGCCACCCCTTTCAAAATGAAGTCTGGACGAATGAGCATGGCCTTGATTCGAGAATTCCAACGATAGCCCATGCGATGGGCGCGGCGGGCTATCAGCCTGAGCTGGTTGGGCGGATGCATTCGGTGGGGCCGGATCAGTTGCATGGCTACGCATCCCGTTTTGTGGGCGATCACGGCGCGAACCATCCGGGAAATCCGGGGCCGGATCGAGGGATTCTCAGCGTTACGGCGGGCCCGCATCATCTGAGTCTCGAACGCTCCGGGCCCGGTCAGAGCGCGTACCAGGTGCATGACGAAGATGTGACCGCGGTAACGGTTGGGAGGCTGAACCGGCTGGGCGTCCAGAAGAGGGCCGGCGTTCTCAAGGATCCTTTCAGTATTTCGGTTGGGCTGATGCTTCCGCACCCGCCCTATGTGGCCCGGCAGGAGGATTACGACCGGTACGCGGGCTCGATGACGCCGCCCCGCAAGTCTGCGCCGCCGCTCGAGGAGCAGCATCCTTTTTTGCGCTGGTGGCGGCAGTCGACCGGCATTGAGGTGATGGACGAGGTTGAGGTCCGGCGGGCGCGTGCGGCCTATGCGGGGTTGGTGTACCGCACGGACGCGATGATTGGCCAGATTCTGGATGCGCTGCGCGAGAACGGTTTGGACGAGAATACGCTTATCATCTACACGTCGGACCATGGCGACATGCAGGGCGAGCACGGCCTCTTCTGGAAGCATGTGTTCTACGAAGAGTCGGTGCGCGTGCCCCTGATCGTGAGCTGGCCCGGCCGCATATCGGGGGGGCAGCGCTGCGAGCGCGTCGTGAGCGCGGTTGACGTTGCCGCGACGATGCTTGACGCAATGGAAGCGCCGGCGCTGCCGAACTCGGTCGGGCGGAGCTTTCTGCCCCAGGTTGACGGCCGGCGCGAAGTACCTAACTGGGAGAACGCGGCTTTTTCAGAGTATTGCACGGACAAGTTCGGACCACCGGAGGGGGCCTTCCAGCGGATGATACGGCGCGACGAGTGGAAGTACATTTACTATCACGGGTATCCCAGCCAGCTTTTCAATCTGAGAGAGGACCCTGGAGAACTGATTGACCGTTCGGACGATCCTGGTTGCAGGTCAGTTGAAAGGGAGTTGCGGGACGAGGTGTTAC
>CAYQLZ010000065.1:0-1969 GCA_964418665.1 uncultured Dehalococcoidia bacterium
TCGGTCCGTGCTCCTTCCGGCCGGATAGAACGGTTCGGTCCGGTTGTGATCGGCGGGCGGGCGTCAGGATTTCATGTGCCAGAGGTCGCAGGAAGATCCAATGTGGAGCGGCTGATGAATGCGGCAATGGCGGAGGGAGCGTTGATAAGTAACGGGCACAATTCGGTGTCGAACCGGATTGGCAGGAAGAGGAACGAGGAGGCGAAGGCCGCGCTGACGACGTGTTCGAGAGGACGGGGATGAATGGCCCGGGGTTGGTCTGTGAGGCCGGCGGGGTGAGGCTCGCCGGCTTTGCGGAGGAGGCAATTGCGGAAACGAAAGACGAGGTGGCAGAGTTCATCATTGGCCTCGTCGAGGGTTGCGGAGATCCTTAGGATTTCGCCCCCTACAGGACTCGAGCCCTAGTTGTGAACGGCGTGATTTGGCAGCAGTGCGCGGGCAGCGTCGTCTATGGATTGCAGTTGGTGCCGTTTGGCAAGCATTTGGCGGATTCGACCGGACGCGGCAACCTGTCCGTGGGGGAGCGGGGCTTCGGCAAGCCATGCAGCTGTGGTGTTTTCGGCACGTTTGCAGAGGGTGGCGAGTCGTCGGTGCAGGGGGTCGGAGCGGTCATATCGGGGTATGGGGATGGCACGCCAGGGATTGTTCTTGAAATGGCGCCCGCTGGTCCGGGATTCGGCAAACGCGCGAGTAAGGCAAGGGGCGTTCAGCAGGGCAACGAGGTAGGCGGCTTCGTCGCTCGTCCTAGCCTGGAAATAGTGAATTGTGTCTTGAAGGATTGCGATGCCGGGCGGCACGCGCGCGCCTCGCATGACGTCTCCGGATGCAGGCTGCAGGACGACCGTTGGCCGTTTGCCGGCCTTGCGGGACTGGCGGGACAGGGCTCGGTTGTAGTCGATGCGGTCGAGGAGGGTTGGTGGGGTGCCACGGCCGTGGCCGCGGAGCTCGCGGTAGAAGGCATCGAGCTGTGTCCAGAAGCGGTTGTTTGCTGCTGCCGCGGCGTCCAGTTCTCCTTGATGACTATAGGGAATGATGGCTGTCTGAAGGGAGGGTCGGATTGAAAATGGAAGAAGCTCGTTGGAGGTGAGGAGGGATCGAAGCCAGTGGGCGGGAACTTCGCCGGTTTGGGGATCGATTTCGTTCCAGGGCTCATTTCTGGAGCGGGTAGTGGTGACGGTGCAGTAGCCGGGATCTGCGGAAGTTGTTGAACTGACGATGGTGAGGACCTTGGGAGTGATGGTGGCGCCCTCACGGAACAGTGGGTTGTGCGCACGATCGACGAAGGCTGACGACTGCCGTGGGAGTGGTGTGGGTGCGGCTTGAAAGAGGAGAAGGCGATGGGCTTCCTGGAGGCTGGTGTGGGTTGAAGGCCGGGCGTTGGTTGCTTCGACAGTGATGTTGTCGGGGTCGTCGGTTGCAAGTCCGAAGGCCTTGCGATTATCGAAGAGCACGCAACAGCGTCGGGAGTCGCCGTTTCCAAAAGGCCGAACGGCTTCGAGGTCGATGGATTGGGCGAGAGTGTCTGCGTGCCATTGGCGGAAGCGGGTCCACGAGCGCCCGCGGAGGGCGGACTTCTTGACGACCCATGCTGCAGGGTCGGTCGACGGGTCATGGAGGTAGAGTTCTCTGGCCCGCTTCAGGAAGAGTTGGGCGATGTCGAAATGCGGGGCGTCGCGGCCGCCAGTCCACAGGTTCAAGTCGTGCTGGGCGAAGCGCTCCAGGGCTCTCTTCCGGGATTCGACCTGGATGTCGGCCATTGAGACCCAGGGAGGGTTGGCGACGATGCGATCGACTTTTTGTTCGGTGAGCCTGATGGGGCCGGTGGTGTTGGCGATGTACCATGTCCAGACGGAGTTTCCCTCGCGTCTGATGATGTCGATGAAGGTGGAATGGCAATTCTGGATGGCTTGGCGGTCGGCGTCCGGTACTCCGGTCGCGATGTCGGTTGGCAGTGGGTTTCCCTGCTGAG
>CAYQLZ010000066.1:0-1914 GCA_964418665.1 uncultured Dehalococcoidia bacterium
GAGAGAGTGGGTGCCTGCCTTCGCAGGGACAAGCGGGGGTTAGGGGAGGGCGTTTTGCCAGGCGTCGGCGGCGTTTTGGAGGGGGAGGATGATGGGCCCGGGGAGGGTGATTGTGTTTTCACCGACGCTGCCCAGGGGGATGAGGGGAACTTTTGCATCGTCGGCGAGGGACTGAAGGCGGGGGAGGTTTTCGGGTGGGAGGGATACGATTATCCTGGACTGGGTTTCGCCGAAGAGGGCTGCGTCCCAGCGTCCCTGTAGGTCGAAGGTGGGGGTGAAGCCGAGGTGGCCGAGGATGCAGGACTCGGCGATGGCGACGGCGAGGCCGCCATCAGAGCAGTCGTGGGCGGAGGCGATGAGGCCTTCGGAGATGGCCTGGCGACAAAGGGATTGGACTCTCGCTTCCAGATCCAGGTCGATGGAGGGGCGGCCTGCAACGAGGTTGTGAACAACTTCCAGATATTCGCTGCCGGCGAGGGCTTCGGCTGGGCCATCAATCTCGGAGGCTCCGAGGAGGACGACGAGGTGGCCGGGGCGTTGGAATGCGGCGCTCGCCCGTCGTTCGACGTTCTGGGTGAGGCCGAGGGCGCCGATGATGGGGGTGGGGAATATTGAGTCGCCGCGGGTCTCGTTGTAGAGACTGACGTTGCCGCTGACGACGGGGAGGTTGAAGGCGCGGCAGGCTTCGGCCATTCCGCGAATGCACTGTTCCAGCTGATGGTAGATTTCGGGCCGCTCCGGATTGCCGAAGTTGAGGCAGTCTGTGAGGGCGACGGGCTCCGCGCCGACGCAGGAGACGTTTCGGGAGGCTTCGGCGACGGCGATGGCGCCGCCCACGAAGGGGTCGAGGTAGCAGTAGCGTCCGTTGCCATCGGTTGACAGGGCGAGGCCCTTACGGGTGCCCTTGATGCGCAGGAGGGCAGCGTCGGCGGCGCCCGGGGTGAGGACGGTGTTGGTCTGTACCTGGGTGTCGTACTGGCGGTAGACGGACTGTTTCGAGGCGATGTTGGGGGATTTGAGGAGCTGCAGGAGGATTTCGGTGGGGGAGTTGCTGGGTAGGGGGAGGTGGTGGAGGGGATAGGCGGCGGCTTCTTCGGATTCGGGGGAGGGGACGCCTTCCAGCCTGTAGAGGGTAGGCTCGGTGAGGGCCTGGACGGGTAGATCCGCGACGGGGACGCCGGCCTCTAAGATTCGGGCGCGGCGACCGTCTTCGGATTCACCGAGGACGATCCAGGGGAGGTCCCATTTGTCCAGGATGGCGGTAATCTTGTCCCGGGATCCGGGCTTGACGACGAGGAGCATGCGCTCCTGAGATTCGGAGAGCATAACCTCATAGGGGGTCATGGAGTCCTCGCGGCGGTGGACGGCTGAGACGTCGATGCGTATGCCGCGACCGCCGCGGTCGGCGGCTTCGATGGTGGACCCGCTGAGACCGGCGGCGCCGAGGTCCTGGAGTCCGACGAGGTGTCCTGAGGCGGCGGCTTCGAGGCATGCTTCGATGAGGACTTTTTCGAGGAAGGGGTTGCCAACCTGCACCGTGGGGCGCATTTCTTCGTCGGACTCAAAGGTGCGGGAGGCGAGGGTTGAGGCGCCGTGAATGCCGTCGCGGCCGGTGGCGGAGCCGGTTAGGATGAGGAGGTTGCCCCGGTCGCCGACGGTGGCGCTGACGAGCTTGTCGTTTTCGATGAGGCCGACGCAGAGGGCGTTGACGAGGGGGTTGCCGGAGTAGGAGTGGGAGAAGGCGATTTCGCCGCCGACATCGGGGACGCCGATGCAGTTGCCGTACCAGGAGATGCCGCCGACGACGCCGTTGAAGAGGTGGCGGTTGTTGGGATCGTCGAGGGGGCCGAATCTGAGGGAGTTGAGGAGGGCGATGGGGCGGGCGCCCATGGCGAGGATATCGCGGACGATGCC
>CAYQLZ010000067.1:0-258 GCA_964418665.1 uncultured Dehalococcoidia bacterium
ATGCTCACCGGAGGACGAAGCCGGCGTGCGCGAGGGAATCGCGGCCTACTTCCCGGAGGCGAACGGCCCCACCCGCCGCATGGTGGCGTGCATGTTTACCACCAGCCCCGACGAGCACTTCATCCTGGACCGCCACCCGGCCATGGACGACGCCTTCATCGCCGCCGGCTTCTCCGGCCACGGCTACAAGTTCTGCAGCGTGATCGGCCGGGTCATGGCGGACTTCTGCCTGGGGGATGAGGGGAAGTGGGGGGTGGA
>CAYQLZ010000067.1:268-1758 GCA_964418665.1 uncultured Dehalococcoidia bacterium
TTGCGGGGGTTTTGTGGTTATGGGGGGGGTGGTGGGGTTGGGTTGGGGGTTGGGGAGGTTTGGGTGAGTTCCGAGCGGATGTTGTGAGTTGGGGACGGGTAGTGCCGTCGACTCCTGCGCTGCGGTTCGGTGTGCGAGTTCTTACGGGGAGTGCCTCACCCGTATTGACGAGATGCAATCGCCCCAGTTGGTGAGGAAGCACGGGCCGGGTAAGCCGCCGCCTCTCCCAATCGCTTCGAGGTCCGGGATGTCTATAGTGACAATGAGGCTGTCGCCCGCGAAATCCCTGTCCGAGTAGACGATAGCCTGCCATCCCGACGCAACCCTAATGGAAGAGATGCCACTACTCCAATCTCCCAGGCCTAGGAGATTGTGATCGTCGACATAGGTGCGGTGGCTGCCGCGGTACGTGTTATGCTCGAACACAGTGATGCCTTGGGTCAGGTCCGGTCCTGTAACCCCACACCCACTCAGCAAGGCGAGGGCCACAATGCCGGTCCAAAGCCCTCTGCCCCTCCTCCAACCAGACATACATACACCTTCCATGAGACTCTCTCCCATCCATTTCATCCCGGCTAGTTCATGAACCATCCGAGTCGAGCGTGGTCTTACTCTGCCAAGATAGAGCGCTGAGGCACTTCCAACAACCTGCAGGGCAGGCGTGTCGCACCGATCCAGAAACGTCCTCTTTCGGGCTGCGGCAGCGCGCTGTTGGAGGAAGCGGACGCCCGGACCATCTGCAGGAAGATGGATATCGTCCGGCGCGTCAACGCGCATGAAGTGCCCCGCAATGTGGCGCTCCTCTTCATTTCCCGCGATGCCGCGCGGTGGCTTCCGGGAGCGCAGATCGAAGTCGCCATCCTGCGGGCAGGAGCCGGTGGCGACGTCATCGAGGAGAGAGAGTAGGCCGAAGAGCCGGTCCGCCAGTGCATCGCGCAGGGTGTTTTGGATGGCGCCGAGCCCAGGTGCTTCTGGAGCGTCTGATCGCCAGCCCCGACGAGCACTTCATCCTGGACCGCCATCCGGCCATGGACGACGCGTTCATCGCCGCCGGCTTCTCCGGCCACGGCTACAAGTTCTGCAGCGTGATCGGGCGGGTCATGGCGGACTTCTGCCTGGGGGAGGAGGGGAAGTGGGGGGTGGAGGGGTTTGGGGTGGGGGAGGGGAGGTTCTAGACGGCCCGGGCAATCGCCTCCAGATGCCGTTGCCGCTTTCTTGCGCGATCGTCGAGTACGTCTTCCTTCGCCGCCACGATTGCGCCTCGAACCATCGCACTCCTGGTGGCTCCTCCTGTAGCGACCGCGACGTCGCGTAACCACGCAAGAAGCTCCGGCGGTACCCTCAAGCGCAGGTCCTTCCGACACCTCCCCGTCGCCAGGCGGCTCCGGGAGAGCGTGTTCAGCCGCCGAGCCATGCCGGCATCCACACGAGCCAGCGTCAGGTAGTAACGAATTACCGCGGGAGCGACATGCCTGGGCGCCACGCGATAG
>CAYQLZ010000068.1:0-1592 GCA_964418665.1 uncultured Dehalococcoidia bacterium
AATCAGGGGTGCTGATTTACCCCTGATTCAGCTACGAAACGGGGCTGACGCATCGCCCTGACGCATCGCAACGTATCAGGCTCTGCAATGCGAACCTGTGCTAAACTTAGTGGCGTCTCTGGAAACAGCCTGTTTGCACTTTTGCGGCCCTGACGTGTCAGCCGGTAGCGACGAAACAGCTACGGATGAACCCGTCCGGCGGGTCCGGGGAGTCGATGCGGGCAGGATTTGGGGGTTCGGCCGCTTCAGTGGCCCAGGTTGGCCCATCGGTTTTGGCGGGATACGAGGTGGGGGTGGGCGACACGATTTTTGATCGCGGGGAGAAGCGGGCATCCTGGGCCAACTCAGCTATGAAAACACGCCGATTTCGGAGTACGCCGGACAGTTCTAGCGAACACTTTGAGTAAAGGGCTGGTTCAGGCGAAAAATGGAGAAAATTGCAAAAGTGGGCCACCCCTGTAGAGGACGGAAATGAATGACGGACGGGCATCGAGGGCCGACGACGACCGCCCCGACCTGAAGTGGGTCGTTGAGTGGCTGGTCGAGCGGGAGGGACAACGCAAGACGGCGGCCCTGCTGGGTGTGAACCGCAAGACGGTGGCTCTGGCCCTGCGCCGGGAACGGTTGACGGGCAGGATGAACCTGGCCGTCCGGCGGCTCATGTCCAACATGGACGATCCGGGGTGGGAGAAGACGACGCCGGTGGACCGGTTGGAGGCGAGGATACAGGTGGCGCTCGAAGTATCCCACGAGCTGGCGGCGCTGGTGGAGAGCCTGACGCAGCGCGTGGAGGCCCTGGAGGCGGCGCAGAAGCCCGAGGACGAAGCCGGGGGGCAGGAACCAGCGGATGCGCCCGACGCCGGGGGCCGAGGTCTATTCAACTGGAGGCGGAGGCGCCAGCCACAGGTCAAGGTGAAGAGCGATGGATGAGCAGGTCCGCTGGGTGACGAAAGCGGAGGCAGCGGAAGAGCTGGAGGTCTCCCTGTCCACCCTCGACCGGAAGATCAGGACGGGCGAGGTCGAGGTCCGCCGGGAGGGACGCCGCGTCTACGTGCGGATGGAGGGGGAATACATCAGCGACGAGGAGCTGCTGAACCGGGCTGTCGCCAGGGAGCGGGAGCTTGAGCGGACGGTGAGGGAGTTGGAGCGGAAACTGTCCCAATCGGAGCGCAGAGCGTCCGAGTTGGAACGGGAGCGAGACGAGGCCAAGGAGGCCCTATCCGACGGCAGGCTGGCCCACTATAAGCTTGAGAGGACGCACGAGAAGGAGGTCGCCGATCACAAGATGACCAACCAAGTGTTCAACGTCGCCCGCGTGGTGATCCTCGTGCTGCTCGCAGTGGTCGGCCTGCTCACGTGGAGACTGTTCGCGTAGGAATTGAATTGACCGAAGAGTCTTGACTGAGAGCATGAATACCCACTAGAATGACTCGTGATGCCTCTATTCATGACTCATGAGGAGTGTGACATGAACCAATTGACTGTACGGGGATTCGACGACGAACTGAGCTCCGCTATGCACGGCCTCGCCAAGCGAGAGGGAATCTCCCTGAATCAAGCTGCCCTGAGGCTCCTGAGAAAGGGGGCTGGGA